>JAEUGX010000006.1 GCA_016795545.1 Opitutaceae bacterium | reverse complement strand
CTGCGTCATGGGCTACCGCATGCTCGAATGGAAGGAGAACACCCACTTCATCCTCCCGCCCAGCCCGCAGACCGGCAGCTACCTCGACGAAGTGGTGTCGTTCGGCGACCCGGTGCCGCTCTGGAATTTCTGATTCCCGCGAACACGCCACCGGCCATGCCCGATTCCTCCGCCCTCACTCGTCGTGATTTCGCCCGCGGCCTCGCCGCCGGCGCCCTGGCCCTGGGCGCGGGCGCGGCCGGCGCACGGGCCGGCACGGCCGCCCCGGCCGGCGCCCCGCTCCGCCGGGGCATTCACCGGATCATCCGCAACCCGAAGGCGCTCGAGTCGCCGCCGGACGCGCCCGCCGGCGAAACCTGGCGCTACATGCTGAGCTACCCGTTCCAGGTGGCGCCGAACCTGGCCGGGCTCTACTGCAACCTGAAGATGTGCGGCGGACCGGGCCAGGATTTCGAGGGCGGCTCGGACATCATTCTCTTCGACCAGGCGAGCCCGTTCTCCGCCCGGTCGACCCACCTCGTGTCGCGCAACTACGTGGCGCCGAATCCCAACAACGGCGGCCGCCCGGCGATCATGATGAAATATCCGGGACTGCTGGGCTTCGTGCCGCTGGGCGCGCGGCGTCCCGACGGCTCGCCCCACCCGCACGCCGGCACGGGCTTTGCCCTGTCGACGGCGGCGGCGTGGCCGCTCGACGCCAGCGAGTCCGTCTTGTACACGGCCCCGGACCGGATCGGTTACGCCGCCTATGGCGACGCCCGCCGCTACCGCTTCTTCGAGGTCTACCAGCTCCGGTACGACGGAGCGCACTTCACCATCAGCGCGCCGGTGAAGCTGGCGGACACCGACTTCTTCCCCGGCTTTCGGGTGAGCAGCGCAGGCATGGCGTGTGCCATCGCCGACGGGGACGACCTGCTCACGGGCCTGACCGTGCACCGGCTGGGCGCGGCGACCCACGGCGCCGGGCTCACGCGCTGGCGCCGGGTCGACGGCGAGTGGCGGCCGCTCGGCTACGAGCCGGTGACGCCGGAGGACAGCTCGATGGAGCCGTCGATCATCCGCGACCTGGACGGCAGCCTGCTGATGCACGCCCGCGCGCCGCGCGCAATGGGACCACCGATCCGGCTCTGGCGCCAGGCGTCGGCCGGCGCTCCCTGGGAGCCCCGCCTCAACCTCAACGGCATGATCCCCAGCGTGCCCGTGACGCTGAACCGCGCGGTCGACGGCACGCCCTACCTTGTCGCCAACCTTTATCAGCCGCAGTTCTTCCTGCCACCGACCCTCCACTCCGACGGCGGCGTGTCGCGGCTCGAGCCCGTGGGCTGGCGCGGCGAACGCAGCACGCTTTGCCTCTGGCCGCTGAACGAGGGTCGCAACGGGTTCGATGCGCAGTTCATCGTCCGCGACCCGCGCACCGAGTTCGGTCTGCCGCCGCACGGCACCGTTTGGGCGGCCGATCATGGCACCGGCGGCATCGTTCGCCTGGCCGACGGAAAATGGCGCGCGCTCGTCGGTTATCGCATGCTCGAGTGGAAGGAGAACACCCATTTCATCCTGCCGCCGAGTCCGCAGACCGGCAGCTACCTGGATGAAGTGGTGTCGTTCGGCGACCCGATGCCGCTCTGGAATTTCGGCCCGTAGGCGGCGAATACCCTTCGCGCCCGGCGCTCAGCCCGGCAGCGGCGGCCCCCGAAGCCGGCGCAGTGTGGTGAGCCCGCACCAAGGCCAGCCCCGCGGCAGCCGGCGGGGGGCGGTGCGAGGAAGCAAGAGACCCCGACGCCGCAGGCGGGCGAGCTGGGCGGAAACAAAGGCCGCGCTACCGAGCACGGCACCGTCGCTGAAATACCGCAGGCGGCAGCGCAGGATCTCCCGCCGAGTGAGCCGGCCACCGGCGCGGATCACGCCGGTCGTGGACTCCGCGGAAATCGTGTTGGCGCTCAACCGGGGCGCCGCTCCGGTCCCGAAAAGCAGCAGCCGGTAGTCCGCCTGGACGCAGGACCACGGCTGATCACGGGCACCCAACACGGCGCTAAGGCCTTGGCGCGCAGCCGTCGAACCCGCGACCGCTTCCGCATAACCACAGAAACGATAATCCTTGGGATCAACCGCCAGGCCGGCACGGACTGCGTTCAAGTCGATGTAGGCGGCAACGGTTTCGAGGAGTTGGCGTTTCGGCTCGATGAGCGCGCTGCGGAATCGCTCGGCCCAAAGCGTACCGAAGCGGTGGTGGCGCCGGTTGAACCAAATTGAGAAGCGCTGCTTGAGCAGCTTCATGAACGGCGAGAGATCGTGCATGAGAGCCTGCTGGCGGCGGCGCCAGGCCACGGCCTCCTTACCGTTGGCGGCCAGTTGCGCGCGGATCGCGTCGAGCCGGGCCTTCTGGCTTGGGGTCAGCCGCGGATAAAGGATCGCGTGCCGGCGGAGGAGTTCCGCGTCGTTGAGCGGCACGCGACGCGGGACGTAGACGAGGGCATGGAAATGATTGGAGAGGATCGCGTAAGTGAAAATCTCGACACCGCAATATGCGGCCACCTGGCGGAGCTGCTTGCGGAGGACTTCCTTGGCGAGGTCGTCGAAGAGACGCTCGCCGTTAACGGTACGGGAAATGACATGGTACGTCCCCGGGCCCTCGTCCGACGGAACCTTGATCCGGGCCTGCCGCATGCGAGGTCGGAAAAATGCGAATTTGCGCCACGCTCAGTCAACGGAAAGCAGTCTGTCCCTACTTGGATTGAGCTCAATCCGATCGGCTCTATCGATTGCTGTTGGAGTCATCCCCAAACCCGCCTTTTCTCTTTTCGTCAAACGCGTGCATGAGCCCAGATAATCCTTCCAGCCTGGAACCTTCGGTCCTCGAAGCCTTCCTTCACGAAAAGATCCCCCTCACTCGCAACATGGGCATCCGCGTCATCGAAAGCGGCACCCAGCGCCTCATCCTCGAAGCCCCGCTCGAGCCAAACATCAATCACCTAGGCTCCGCCTTCGGCGGCTCGCTGCACGCCCTTCCAACGCTCGCCTGCTACGCCGCCCTCTGGATGCTGCTGCGCGAGGCGGGGCTCGACGGCCACGTCGTCGTGAAAAAAAGCTGCGCCCACTACCGCCAAGCCGTCAAAGGCCCCCTCCGTGCCGTCTGTACCCGTCCTCCGGCCGAAACAATTGCCGACTTCTTCTCCGATCTCAGGCGAAATCAGAAAGCCCGCATGGAACTCGACTCCCTCGTCGAGGGCCACAACGGCAAACCTGCCGTCAAGTTTCACGGCACTTTCGTGGCCCTGCTCTGAGGTCCGCCTCAGATGTGCTTCGAATCCGCCTCGTCCTTCTTCACGTAGCCGGATTCCTGCCGCTGGTGGTTGACCGCGTTCTTCTTGACGTAGGCCTGGTAAACATCGTCCGGCGTCATGCCCAGCGTCTGCGCCAGCGACACCAGGAAATGAAACAGGTCCACCACCTCGACTTTGGCGTTCTGCTCATCAAATTTCTGATACTTTGCCCACCACTTCCAAGGCACGCTGTCGATCAGCTCGGCCGTTTCCTGCTGCATGGCCCGCGTGTAATTCAAAATCCACTTCGCCTTCTCCTCGTCGGACGGCGGTGGCAGATTTACTCCAATGCGCTTATTCAGCGCGTCTTGCATACGAAAAATCTCCTCGAGTTTATCCATGAATCGCGAGCGTGGGAGCAGCCCCCGCCACTGGCAAGCCCGTCCCCCGGGAAAAATTAGGTTGCCCTAGTCAGCCACCTGGATGACTTTGTAACGTTATTGCCGCTGTCTACGCCGCGCTCCGTCGCGGTGTTGAGCGAGATTTCCTGGCTCCGGCTGGCATCACAACCCGCGCCGCCGCCTTAAGGCAGGCGCTTTCAACCAACAACATAGACATGTCCTCCACAGAATCGTCAGGTGCTCCCGCCGAAGCCACCGCGACCTCACCGGCGCCTGCCGCCGAGTTCCCTACGTTCGGCTCCACCCGCGGCTCTGGCCTCGCCCGGGGAAAACGTCCGTCGGCCGGCACAGCCGCCGCGGCCACAACGGCCACCCCCGGATACACACCCACCGCGATCGAAGTCGTCAACGCCCCGCGTGAGTATCAGAACCCGTTCGCTCCGGCCGAAACGCCAGCGGACCCCGCCCCGGCACCGGCTGCGGCCGCCGCACCGGCTCCCATAGCCGCTCCGATCGTGGCCGAGCCCGAATCCCCCGTCTCCGTCGCTCCCGCGCCGGAAAAGGAGACTCCCGCCGAGCTTAACATCCTCGAGCCCGAGCAGCCGAAGGCCGTGCCGGCCCAGACCTGGGAAAGCGAGGGGTTCCGGCCCCAGCGCGAACCGCGTTCCGATCGTCCCCGCCGCGAGGAGCGCCCCGAGCGCGCTCCGCGCCAGGAAATCCCGACGCCCGAGAAGTTCCTCTACGTCCGTCCCGGGCATGTTTACGTGCCGACGCCGTCCAACTACGGCGGCGCCCCGCGTGAAAGCGCCCCGGCCGCCCCGCGCGCCTCCGCTCCCCCTCCCGCCCCGGCTCCCGCCAAGTCCGGTGGCTTCCTCGGGTGGCTGAAGTCCCTCTTCGGCGGCGCCCCGGAGGCTCCGGCCGCGGAGGAGAACCACGCCGGCGAGCCGCGCCATGACGGCCCGCGTTCCCACGGTCGCCATCGCGGCGGACGCGGTCGCGGCCAGGCCGAAGGCCAGCGCCGCCGCAGCCGCGGCGGACGCGGCCGCCATCACAGCGAACATCGCAGTGGCGGCGACGGCGCCTCGGCCACTTAATCCTTGCCAACGCGCCTCGCGCGAACCGCATTATCAGGCGTCCGCTTCCCAGCGGACGCCTTTTTTTCGCGCCCGGCCTAGCACGCGCGCCCCTCTCCCACCTTCTCCCGCACTCCCTCTCCTCGATGGCCGACCTCATCATCCACGGCGGCAAACCCCTCAGCGGCACCATCACCCCGTCGGGCAACAAAAATTCCGTCCTGCCCATCCTCTGCGCCACGCTGCTGACGGATGAGCGGGTGACCCTGGCCAACGTGCCGAACATCACGGATGTCGAGAAGCTGGTGACCTTCTTCACCGAGCAGGGTTCGCGGATCGAATGGGAACGCGCCGCCGGCCGGATGGTCATCGATCATTCGACCTTCGACGCCGCCCGGCTGAACGGCGAGTTGCCGGCGGGCATGCGCTCGTCCGTGCTGCTCTTCGCCCCGCTCCTGCAGCGGATGAAGCGGATCACGCTGCCGACCAACGCCAAGGGTTGCTCCCTCGGCATCCGCGAGCTCGACCCGCATCTCGAGATCCTGGAGCGGCTGGGCGCGCGGATCTCCCTCACCCCGTCGACCCGCCGCCGCCCCGGCGGCGATCTCCGGCTGGCCCTCAAGGGCCGCTTCCGCGGCGCCCGGCACTGGCCCGATTACATGTCGGTGACCGCCACCGAGAACTTCGTCATGGCCGCCGTCCTGGCCGAGGGCGATTCGATCCTGATCAACGCCGCCAGCGAGCCGCACGTGCAGGACCTCTGCAACGTGCTCGCCGCCATGGGCGCCCGGATTTCCGGCATCGGCACCAGCCAGATCTCCGTCACCGGCGTGCCGCGCCTGCGGGGCGGCTCGTTCACCATCAGCACGGATCACCACGAGATCGTCACCTTCCTCGCCCTCGGCGCCATCACCGGCGGCGAGGTGCGGGTACGGCACCCGCTGCCCCAGCATTTCGACCTGATCAACCGTTCCTTCGCCAAGCTGGGCGTGAAGCTCGAGCACCGCGCCGGCGCCGCGCTGGTCCGCCGCGGGCAGCGCCTGGCCGTCGAGGCTCCCTTCACCACCAATCTCCTGCCCAAGATCGAGGCCGCGCCCTGGCCGTACTTCCCCGTGGACCTCCTCCCCTGCATGATCGCGCTCGCCGTCCGCGCCGAGGGCGCCATGCAGTTCTGGAACAAGGTCTACGAGGGCGGGTTCACGTGGATGTCGGAGCTGTCCAAGTTCGGCGCCCACGTGGTCGTCAGCGATCCGCACCGCATCATCGTCTTCGGCAACCGCCCGCTGCGCCCCACCGTCGTCGAGTCGCCCTACATCATCCGCGCCGCCGTCGCCCTCTACATGGTCGCCGCCAGCATCCCCGGCCGCAGCGTGGTGAAGAACGCCGACACCATTCGCCGCGCCCACCCCAATTTCGTGGAAAACCTCCGCAGCCTCGGCGCCGACGTCGAATGGAAGTGACCCGACCGGACCGCCCCCCGCCCAACGTCCCCGCCCACCCGCCGCCCGTGTCCCGCGCCAAATCCCGCCCCCCGCCGCCCGCCCCCTCGCCGGCAACGCCGGCGACCGGACTGGGCTTCATCACCCAGGCGCTCACCGCTCCCGCCTCGCCGGCCGAATCCGCGCTGCGCCCGCTCTCGTTCGCCGACTTCTCGGGCCAGCCCAAGACCGTCGAGCGCCTGAAGGTGATGGTCGGCGCCGCCAAGCGCCGCGGCGAGGCCCTGAACCACGTCCTGCTTTCCGGCCCGCCGGGCCTGGGCAAGACGACCCTCGCCTTCATCCTCGGCCACGAGCTCGGCCGCAACGTGCGGATCACCTCCGGCCCCGTCATCGAGAAGGCCGGCGATCTCGCCGGCCTCCTCACCAACCTGGAGGAGGGCGACATCCTCTTCATCGACGAGATCCACCGCATCCCCAAGACCGTCGAGGAGTACCTCTACAGCGCGATGGAGGACTTCCGCCTGGACATCATGATCGACCAGGGCCCCAACGCGCGGAGCGTCCGGCTCTCGATCCCGCGGTTCACCCTCGTCGGCGCGACCACCCGCTCCGGCCTGCTCACCGCGCCGCTGCGCAGCCGGTTCACGCTGAACACCCGGCTCGACTACTACGACCGCCCCACGCTCGAGGGCATCGTGCGCCGGAGCTGCGGGCTGCTGCAGGTCGAGCTCGACGACGGCGGCGCCCGCGAGATCGCCGCCCGCGCCCGCGGCACGCCGCGCATCGCGAACAACCTCGTCAATTTCGTGCGCGACTACGCCTCCGAGAAGGCCCAGGGCCGCATCACGCAGCCCGTCGCCGCCGCCGCGCTCGAGCTGCTCGAGATCGACGCGGCCGGCCTGGACGAGATGGACAAGCGCGTGCTCCGGCTCATGGCCGAGAATTACCAGGGCGGCCCCGTCGGCCTCGGCACCATCGCCATCGCCGTGGGCGAGGAGGCTGAGACCCTGGAGGAGGTGCACGAGCCCTTCCTCATCCAGGAAGGCTACCTCGCCCGCACCGCCCAGGGCCGCGTACTGACCCCCAAGGGTTATCACGCCATCGGCCTGCCGCCCGCCCGCGCCGGGCAGCCGACCCTGCTTTGAGGGCCGGCCCGCCCGCTCACGGGGCCGACACCGGGGAGTTCACCTCCACCGCATACCAGTTGATCCGGCGCGTGCAGTACATCACCAGGGCCAGCGCCAGGAAGAGCGCCGCCGTGCCGGCCACCAGCGCGTAATCCTGCGACTGCAGCACGAAATAGAGATACCCGTACGTCGCCCCGAGCCCGCCGCCGATGACCAGCGTGCGCCGGCCGGTCCGCAGGAAATTCCAGGCGTAGAACGACACCAGCGCCGTGCACGCCGCCGCGGCGACCCCGTAGGCTCGGCCGGTCGGCCAGAATTCCGACAAGGCCAGGAAGCCGAGGAAAAACAGGCAGAGGGCGGCTCCGACCAGGGCGTACTGCAGCGCATGGATGCGCAGGCCCGCCGTGACCTCGAAGAGGAAGAACACGGCGAAGCTCAGCACGAAGAACAACACGCCGTACTTCTGCGCCCGCTCGACCATGCTGTACCCGTCGGCCAGCTGCGCGAAGCGCACGCCGAACGCCGCCCCCTCCATGCGCGCCGCCATGTCCGCGGACTTCGTGAACCGGTTCGTCCAACTCTGCGGAAAGCCGCGGCTGAAGTGGGACGCCTCCCACGCCGCCTGGAACCCGCCGGGGCCCACCTGGCGCGACACCGGCAGGGCCGCGCCCGTGAAGGAGGGATCCGCCCAGGCCGACTCCAGCGCCGCCGTCGTGGCCTTGCCGAGCGGAGCGATTTCCAGTCGCTCGCTGCCCTGCAGCCCCACGTCGAAGGCGAACTCCAGCTTCGCGCCCGCGGTCACGCCCGCCACCGCCGCGGCGAGGGGGAGAAAATCCTCCGCCTTCGCATCCGCCGGCTCGAACGGCGCCTCCGCCCGGCCGGCCAGGCTCACGGGGCCGACCGAGCGGAGCCCGTGCAGGTCGGACACCCCCAGTAGCACACGGGCCTTCTCCCAGTCGATCCGGTCCGCCACGATGTCCGCCGCGACGAAATCGGGCACGAACTCGCCCGCCAGCTTGAGCTTCGTGCTGTACACCACCGTGTCGTAGATGCCGCGGTGCCGCACCTCCGGGGCGACGGTCCCGGAAACGGCCAGCCGCTCCGGCAGGAAATACGCGATCGCCGGCGTCAGCTCGGTCTCCTCGACCTGGGCCACGCGACCGCCGACCACCTTGGACCGGATCACCCGCGCCTGGTAGGCGTAGGGCACCGCCAGCACGGGGCCCGTGACCAGCTGGCGCCGCCCCCACCGGGCGGCGATCTCCTCGGTCGCCTGCGCCTGGTAGCCGAGGCGCTCCCGGAGCACCCCGTGCGTCAGCGCCAGGGGGCCGTGCAGCAGGACGATCAGCAGGCAAATGCCGGAGAGCTTCAGGAAGACCGTAAGCCGGCGCGACGCCGGGGTGGGAATGACGGGGGGCGGTGCGGAACTCATGACCCACATCCTGACCGACGAGCATGAAGTCCGTGTGCAGCGGCGATGAAATCTCCGGGAAATCGCCCCGGCCGCGTCCGGCCGGTCACCCGGCGGCCGGCACCCACAGCGTGGCCCGCGCGCCGCCGCCGGGCCGGTTCTCCAGCGCGGCGTCGCCGCCGTGGAGGTGGGCGATCTCCCGCACCAGCGCCAGGCCGAGGCCGGTGCTTTTCCGCGTCGAGCCCGGACGCGGCAGCGAGTAGAAACGCTCGAAAACGCGGTCCAGGGCATAGTCGGGCACCCCGGAACCGCGGTCCTCGACCGCAAAGACCACGCGCCCGTCCGCCACCGCCGCCGTGAAGGCCACCTCGCCGCCGCCGGGGGAGAATTCCAGGGCGTTCTGCAGCAGGTTCACGAGCGCCTCGCGCAGGAGCACGCGCTCACCCGTGACCGCCGCCGGCTCCGCCCGCCGCGCCAGGCGGAGGCCGGCGGCCGCGTACGCCGGGGCCACCACCGCCGCCGCCTCGTCCAGCAAACCGGCCGCATCGAGCCGCTCCGTCTGCCGGAGCGCCTTGCGCGCCTCCAGGGAGGAAAGTTCCAGGAGCCGCTCGAGCGCCTGCTGCATGCGCGCCGCCTCGTCCCGGATGTGGGCCAGGAACCTCCGGCGCTGCTCCGCCGGCATCTCCTCCCCGAGCAGTTCCGCGGCGCCGCGGATCGCCGCCAGCGGGGCCTTGACCTCGTGCGCGAGCGCCTGGGTGTAGCGCTCGACGTGCTGCCGCCCCTCCAGCGCGTCGCGCATCTCCTCGAACGCGGTGCCGAGCTCGCGCAGCGTGCGGCCGGGCAGCGGCGGCAGCGCGGCCGGGCGGCCGTCGCGCACCTGCCGGGCGTAGGCGGTCAGCCGCTCGAGGGGCGAGATGATCCAGGCGGCGACGAGCATGAGCCCGAGCAGCACCGCCAAGCCGCCCGCGACCGCCCCCTGCAGCAGCCGCCGCTCGGCGGCCGCCACCAGTTCGTTGATGCCGCTGGTGGGCTTGCCCACGGCGAGCACCCCCACGATCCGGCCCCCGCTCCGGACCGGCGCGGCGACGTAGATGTGGTGCGTGCGGTCGTCGCCCGGCGTCGTGCGCGTCGAGCGCGCCCCGTAGCGGCCCTGCAGCGTGCGGGCGACGTCATTCCAGTGGGAGTAGTCACGGCCGACATCCTGTCCGGCGGAATCATAAACCACCCGGCCCGCCGGGTCCGTCGCGTACACCCGCAGGTCCACCGCGGTCTTGCGCAGCGTGTGGACCTGCGCCTGGAACTCGCGCTGCCGGGCCGAGGCGAACACGCGTTCGAGCACCGCCGGGTCGGGCCCGGCCGCGGAGGCCTGCGTCTCGAGCAGCGCCGCCAGCAGCACCGACAGGTCGACCAGCGTCTCCTCCATCGACTCGATGTAGCGGGGCCGCACCTGGTCCAGCGCCCACCGCGTGAGGTAGTAGCCGCCGGCGCAATACACGGCCAGCAGCACGAGGAGCAGCCGCAGCCGGAGGCTCACGCTTCCTCCCGGAGCGAGTAGCCCAGGCCCCGGTGTGTCGCGATCGGGTCGGGTTCGGCCCCGGCCGCGCGCAGCTTGGCCCGGAGCGTCTTGACGTGCGCGTCGACGGTGCGATCGAGGGCCGAGCCCGGATCCTCCCACGCCGCCGCCATGAGCTGGTCGCGGCTGAACACCCGCCCCGGCGCCGCCAGCAGCGCAGCCAGCAGGCGGTATTCGTTGCGCGTGAGCTCCAGCGGCCGCCCGCGGTAGGTGATCCGGCAGCGGGCCGCGTCGTGGTCCCAGGCGGCGCCGGCCGCCGGAGCGGCCGCGCCACCCCGGCTGCGCCGCAGCACGGCGCGCACGCGCGCGGTGAGCTCGCGCGGGCTGAACGGCTTGGCCAGGTAATCGTCCGCGCCGAGCTCGAGCCCCACGATCCGGTCCACCTCGCCGCTGCGGGCGGTCAGGAAGATCACCGGCACCGCGGCGCGCCGCTGCAGCTCGCGGCAGACGTCGAACCCGCTCATGTCCGGCAGGCCTACGTCGAGCACCACCAGCGCCACGGGCTGCGCCGCGGCCGCCGCCAGCGCCGCGCCGCCGGTCGCCTGCCACAGCGGGACGAAGCCCTCGGTCTGCAGGGCATACGTGATCGTCTCGGCAATGGCGGCCTCGTCTTCCACCACGAGGATCGTCTGGCGCTGCGGCGGCATGCGCGGGCGTTGTGCCACCGGCGCCGCGGGGTGGCAAGTGCCGCGTTGCCGGCCCGGCGCGCGCACCGGGCCGGCGAGGAATCTTTCGGGCCGCCAAAGATTTTCCTTGGCACTGCCCCCGCATGGGCATGTCGTTTGCTCGGGGTCGTTCACGTCTAGCAACCCGCTGATGCAGTCCAGCTGCGCCCGCTCCGGTGACGTGAACGGCGTCAGTTGTGCCGGCCTCTCCGGCACACCGCGGCTTCTGGCCGTGTCAACGCAACCTGCCACCGCCTGCGACTCACAGCCTGCGGCGGCAAAACCCACCAACGTTATGTCAGTCAGCCTACCTGAGTCTGCGCTTCCGCGCATCGGCATGGTATCCACCCACGGCTATGTCGCGGCCGAACCGCCCCTTGGCGCCGCCGACACCGGCGGCCAGGTCGTGTACGTGCTCGAATTGTCGAAGAAACTCGCCCAGCTCGGCTTCGAAGTGGACATCTGGACCCGCCGTTTCGAGGACCAGCCCGAGATGGACGTCGTCAACGAACGCGTCCGGGTCCTCCGCGTCCCCTGCGGCGGGCGCAACTTCCTCGACAAGGAATACCTCGTCCGCCACCTCGGCGAGTGGTCCGAGCACGCCCTCCGCTTCATCCAGCGCCACCGCCTCGACTACCAGTTCTTCAACAGCCACTACTGGGACGCGGGCTACGCGACCCAGCGCCTGGCCGAAGCGCTGAACGTACCGCACGTGCACACCCCTCACTCCCTGGGCCTGTGGAAGAAGCAGCTGATGGAGCGGGATTTCCCGGACGACGCGGCCAACTTCGAGAAGAAGTACAACTTCACCCAGCGCATCAACGAGGAGACCCTGCTCTACCGCAACTGCGCGGAGGTCATCGCCACGACGCCGCTGCAGGTGGATATGATCGTGGGCGACTACGGCGCGTCGGCCGAGCGGGTCCACATGGTCCCGCCCGGCTACGACGACAACCGCTTTTACCCGGTCAGCGCCGCCTCGCGCCAGGCCATCCGGCAGCGGCTCGGCTTCGAGGGCAAGGTCGTCCTCGCCATCGGCCGGCTCGCGCGCAACAAGGGCTACGACCTGCTGATCGACGCCTTCGCCCTCGTCGCCACCCGGATCCCCGAGACCGTGCTGCACCTCGCCGTCGGCGGCAACTCGCTCAATGCCAACGAACAGACGCTCCTCGACGAGCTGAAGGGGCAGGTGGCCCGGCTCGGGCTCACCGAGCGCGTCCGCTTCTCCGGTTTTGTCGCCGATGCCGACCTGGCGGACCACTACCGCGCCGCCGACGTGTTCGTCCTCAGCAGCCGTTACGAGCCGTTCGGCATGACCGCGATCGAGGCGATGGCCTGCGGCACGCCCACGGTGGTCACCACGCACGGCGGCCTCTACCGCGCGATCACCTTCGGCCGGCACGCGCTCTACGCCGACGCCTTCGACAAGGAGGACCTCGGCATCTCCATCGTCAAGGTCCTGCGCCACCCGCGCCTGTCGCACCGCCTCTCGCGCATGGGCGCGCACAAGGCGCGCAGCCTGTTCACCTGGACCGGCATCGCCCAGCAGCTGACCAGCCTCATCGAGGAACGGGCCACCGCCCTGGCCTTCACCGACAACGAGTGGGACGAGCCGTGGAACGACGGCGACTGAGCGCCGGCGCCGCCTCCTCCCGCCCCCCACCGCCATGCCCGATCCGACCCCCGTCCGGCTCCTGAGCTCCGACCTCGACGGCACGCTGCTGGGAAATCCGGAATCCTCCCACCGCTTCAAGGCGGCCTGGTCCGCGCTCTCCGCGGAGGCACGGCCGCTGCTGGTATACAACAGCGGCCGGCTGGTCGACGACCTGCGCCGGTTCATCGACGACGGCACGCTGCCGCCGGCCGAATACCTGATCGGCGGCGTCGGCACCCAGGTCTTCGACGTTCGCGCCGGCCGCGGGCTCGACGAGCTCCGCGACCACCTGGCCGACGGCTGGGACCTCGCGCGGGTGCGCGCGATCACCGCGCAGTTCCCCGGGGTCCGGCCGCAGCCCGACCAGTTCCAGCATGAGTTCAAGTCGAGCTGGTTCCTCGAGCGCGCCTCGCCCGCCGCCATCCGCGAGCTCAAGCGCCGCCTGGCCGAGGCGGGACTCGCGGTGAAGCTGGTCTATTCCAGCGACCGGGACCTCGACGTCCTGCCCCACCACGCCACCAAGGGCGGCGCCCTGCGCTGGCTGTGCGGCCGCCTCGGCGTGCCGCTCGACACCGTGCTGGTGGCCGGCGACACCGGCAACGACGCCAGCATGTTCCGCCTGCCGGGCGTGCGCGGGATCATCGTCGAGAACGCCCTGCCCGAGCTCTTCGAGGCCACGGTCGACGTGCCCACCTACAGCTCCCGGCAGATCCTGGCCGACGGCGTCCTCGACGGCCTCTGCCACTACGGGGTCGTCTGCGTCGTGCCCACCAAGGAGAAGACCCGCGTGACGCGGGCCGAGATGGCCCCCGGCTTCCGCATGCTCTTCACCGGCACGCGACTCGGCTCGCTCAGCGAGAAGGAGCGGGCCTTCCTGGCCACGGCCTACGGCCAGGCGCTCGCCGCCCTGCGCCGCAACCTCACGCCCCTCGGGTTCTCGGCCTGCTCGCTGGCCGACAACACCGTGACGGGCACCGACGTCAACTACCGCAGCGTCTGGGCCCGCGACGGGGCGATCACGGTCTGGTGCACGCTGCACCTCGAGGACGAGGACATCCGGGCCGCGCAGCTCGCGACCCTGGAGACGCTCCTGAACGCCGCGTCCCCGACCGGGCAGATCCCCGCCAACGTGCGCATCGACACCGGCCAGCCCGACTACTCCGGCGTCGGCAGCATCGCCTCGATCGACAGCGGCCTCTGGGTCATCATCGCCATCTACAACTACGCCGTGCGCACGGGCGACCACTCGCTGCTCTACCGCCACGCCGGCCGGCTCCAGACGGTCATGAACTGGCTCAGCGCGCAGGACAGCAACAACGACGGCCTGCTGGAGATCCCCGAGGCCGGCGACTGGACCGACCTGTTCGGGCGCAGCTACAACGTGCTCTACGACGAGGTGCTGTGGTACCACACCAACGTCTGCTACGGCCGCATCCTCGAGCTCATGGGCCAGTTCGACCGCGCGGCCGACTACCTGCGCTGGTCGCAGAGGATCCGGACCCGCCTGCTCGACATCTTCTGGCCGACGACCACGCCGCCCGAGGCCGGCCTGCGCCAGAACCGCTTCGCCGACCGCCAGGCCGGCCTCGGCGACACGCAGTACCTGCTCGCCGAGATCACCCCGTTCGCCTTCAACTGGCGCTGCGACGTGTACGCGAACGTCCTGGCCTTCCTCATGAACGTCCTCGACATCGAACGCGCCCGCACGGCGTTCCGTTTCATGTGGGGCGTCGGCGTCAACCAGCCCTGGCCGGTCTCCAACCTCTACCCCGTCGTCCAGGCCGGCGATCCCGACTGGCGCGCCTATTACACGGTGAACCTGCTCAACCTGCCGCACCACTACCACAACGGCGGCATCTGGCCCTTCATCGGCGGCATGTGGGTGCGCTTCATCCACCGGCTCGGCTTCCACGAGGTCGCCTGCCGCGAGCTGCTCCGGCTCGCGCAGCTCAACCAGCTCGGCCGCGACCACGAATGGGAGTTCAACGAATGGGCGCACGGCCAGACCGGACGCCCCATGGGCAAGGCCTTCCAGGCCTGGTCCGCCGCGTCGTTCATCCGCGCCTGCCAGGAGGTCGAGGCCGATCCCAGGGGGCTCGGCGACGCCTAGCCGCCGCGCGCCTCACGCGGCCAGCCGCCGCGGTCCCGCCTCCTCCGCCGGCGGATACCCGTCGAGCGCCGGGCGCAGCACGGGCGCGGGCTCCTCGGCCCGCTCGGCCGCGGGCCTGCGTCCGAGCCACGGCCGCAGCTGGCCGGTCGCCAGCAGCGCCCCGCCGAGCACGGCGTTGACCCCGCCCATCAACCCGAGCCAGAGCGCGCTCGCGTTCGAGCCGTCGCGGGCGTTCGGCGGGAAGAATTCCGGGAAGGCGATGGGCGCCGCGCCCAGTACCAGCCCGAGGACCAGGAAGCCCAAGGCATCGCTTGATTTCATGCCCCGGGTCCATGCCGCCCCCGTGCCAGGACCCGCCGAGCCGCCGCAACGCCCGCTCTCCGAGCGGCATAAAACTATCTCGCGCGGGCCGGGAACCTTTTTCGTCCGGCATCTTGCAAGGACCCGCGACGCACCGCCCGCAAGTTGCAGCCGCCCTAGACGTCGCCCCGCTGCGGCCGGAGCACGATCTCCTCCACCACGGTGCGGCGGTCGAGCCGGTAGGCGGCCAGGATGGCCCGCGCGATGTCGCCGGCCGGCATCATCCGCTCCGGCCGGAAACCGCTGCCGTGCCACGACGGCGTCCAGGTGGCGCCGGGATGCACGGCGCACACGCGGACGCCCCGGTCCCGGAGTTCCGCCCGCATGACCTGGGTGAGTCCGGTCACCCCGAACTTGGCCGCGCAGTAGGCGGCCCCGTTCGGGTAGGCCTGCAGCCCGGCGATCGAGCTCAGGTTGAAGACGTCGCCGCGCCGGCGGCGCGCCATGCCGGGCACGAAGGCGCGCGAGACCAGGAAGACGCTGCGGAGGTTGGCCGCCACCTGCGCGTCGAAGTCCGCGACCGTCAGCCGCAGGAACGGCCCGCCGGCGAAGCGGCCCGCGTTGTTGACCAGCACGTCGACCGCGCCGAACCGGGCGGTCACGGCCCGGCGCAGGGCCTCGACCTGCCCCGCGTCGGCGACGTCGCAGCGGAAGACCTCGGCCTCCGCCCCCGCCCGCGCGCAGGCCCGGGCGACGGCGCTCAGGTTCCGCCCGTTCCGGGCGACCAGGGCCAGGCGCGCCCCGCGCACCTCGCGCGCGAAGAGCCGCGCGACCTCGGCCCCGATTCCCTGCGAGGCACCCGTGACCAGGACGACCGGCCCCTTCATGCGCGGCCCCTCAGCACACCAGCGAGCCGAAATCCATGAAGTCGGCCGTGAAGCCGCCCTGGACGCCCTTGCAGATGACGCTCACGGCGTCGTGCGAATGCAGCGACTCGAGGTGCGAGCACGCGATGCGGAAGTCGCGGATGCGCCGGTCGGCGTCGAACTCGAGGTAGAGCAGCCGCGCGGCGTCCTCGACGAACTTGAGGTAGGCGCCGTTGAGCTCGGCGAACGCCTGCTCGTCCTCGCGCTTCACCATCACCTGCGTCTCGGTCTGGAGGGCCCGCAGGCAGAGCGCGTGCACGTCCTCGATCCAGATCTTGCGGCCCTCCGCCTCCTCCAGCGTGAGGCGCGCCTTGCTGCGCTGCGAGTGCGGCACGGTGTAGGCGCCGCGCTTGGCGCGCGCGTGCTCGGAGAGCTCGGCGGAACACGGGCAGGCCGAGGAGTAGACGAAGTCGAAGTGAATGAAGCGCCGGTAGCGGCCGTCGCGGGTCATCACACCCTCGAACGCCACGTCGTAGAACTGGTAACCCTCCAGCCCGCTGCGCAGGCTGGGCCGCAGCATCGGATAGGAGAACGCGATCTTCAGGCGCGCATCCTTGCTGTCGACGTTGCGCAGGTAGCTCTTCAGGATCCGGCCCATCCACTCGCCGGTGGTCACGCCGCCCTTGTGCTCGTAGAAGGAGCGCATGATCCGGCTCATGTTGATGCCCTTCAGCTCGGCCTCGAGCGAGACGGTGCCGGTGACGCTGGTCTCGAGGGTGAGGACCCGGCCCGTCTTGGTACGGTACTTCAGCGGCAGCTTGAAATTGTGGATGCCGACCTGCTGGATCGGCACGTGCGCGCCCTGGATGGCCTCGTGCGCGACCTCCATCATGTCGGGCAGCGAGGCCCGGTAGGCCGCGGTAGGCTTGAACTTGCGGTCGTAGGCGCGCTTGAGGAGGGGCGGCTGGCCGCAGTTCGAGCGGTGGAGGTACATCTGTTTCATGCGTGGGGAGTCCGGAGGCCGCGGTTCACAGCCGGTCCGGACCGTAGAAATCCGCGAAATTGCGCGGGGTCTCGTAAAGCCGGACCCGGTGCAGGCTCCCCGCGGGCACCCGCGGGGCGATCCGCCCCCAGAAGGCGATCACCGGGTTCTCGGTGGAGGGGATGATCCCGCGCAGGAACGGCACCTCCTCGTTCAGGTTGCGGTGGTCGCACGGGTCCACGACGGCGCGCTGCAGCACCCGTTTCAGCTCGCCCAGGTCCATGATGTAGCCGGTCTCCGGGTCGGGCTGGCCGCGCAGGGTCACCTCGAGCACGTAGTTGTGTCCGTGCCAGTGCGGGTTGGTGCACAGGCCGTACTGCCGGCGGTTCCACGCGGCGCTCTTGCCCGGATTGTGCAGCCGGTGGGCCGCATTGAAATGCACCTGCCGGGTGATGTACACGGTGCCGGCGAGCGCGCGGACTCGGCGCGCCGGCGGCTTGCGGGTGGAGGCCGACGAAGGCATGGAGGGTCAAGCGAAACCAGATTCCCAGTGGCGGCAAGAAGGGAAAGTGCCCCATCCGGGCGAAAGCGACCTCCGCCCGGCGCGGCGGCAGCGGATCCGCGCGGCTTCCAAATTAACCATTGCCCGCGCCGGGCGGTTGCGCGTTCAATCCGCCCGATGGCCATGCGCTTCACCATCCTCGGCAGCGGCAGCGCCGGCAACGCGGCCCTGGTCCAGACCGACCATGCCCGGGTGCTGATCGACGCCGGCTTCTCCGCCCGGCGCCTGGCCGAGCTGCTGGAAGGCGTGGGCGAACGCCTGGAGCAGGTCGACGCCGTCCTGCTGACGCACGAGCACGGCGACCACGCAGCGGGCCTGGCCGGGCTCGCCCGCCACCCGCAAATCCGCGTTTTCGCCAACCGCGCCACGGCGGCGGCCCTGCAGTCCGGGCTGAAGCACCGCCCGCAGTGGCAGCTCTTCGAGACCGGCGCGACCTTCCGCTTCCGCGACCTGGAGGTGGGGACGTTCGCGGTGCCGCACGACGCCCAGGATCCGGTCGGCTTCCTCCTCGCGCACGGCGAGGACGATCTGCTGTCGCCCCGCCGCCGGCTCGCCTGGCTCACCGACCTCGGCCACGCCCCGCGCCAGGTGCAGGAGCGGGTCCGGGACGCCGACGTCCTCGTCGTCGAGTCGAACCACTGCCCGCAGATGCTCGAGGCCGACCCCCGCCGCCCCTGGAGCACCAAGCAGCGCATCGGCGGCCGCCACGGGCACCTGTCGAACGCCGCGGCGCGGGAACTGCTTGCCGCCGTGGCCGGCTCGCGCTGGCGCCACGTGTTCCTCGCCCACCTCAGCCGCGACTGCAATTCCCCGGCCGCCGTCGAGGCCGCGTGCGGCCCCGTCCTGGCCGCGCGCGGGTGCGGCTGCTCCATCGTCGCGCCGGGCGCCGGCACCCCCTTCCACGAACTCTGACATGCCCCTCGACATCCGCCGCACGAAGATCATCGCCACGCTGGGGCCCGCCACCGAGAGCCCCGCGATGCTCGTGCGCCTCATCCAGGCCGGCGTCGACGTCATCCGGCTGAACATGGCCCACGCCAAGCACGACTGGACGCGGATGATCATCCGCCGCGTGCGCGAGGCCTCGCGGGCGGCCGGCCGCGAGGTCGCGGTCATGATGGACATCAAGGGCCCGGAGATCCGCACCGGCGACGTGGAGGTGCCGATCGAGCTGAAGCCGGGCGAGATCTTCGACTTCACCGTCAAGCCCGGGGCCAGCCGCGAGCGCGCGGAGGAGGTCCGCTCGGTCGACGTGAACTACCGCGACCTGGTCAACGACATCAAGGTCGGCGACACCGTGCTCGTCGACAGCGGCCTGATCCGGCTCGAGGTGCTCGAGAAGCACGACGCCCACATCCGGTGCCGGGTCCTCACGCCCGGCTCCCTGACCTCGCGCCGCCACATCAACCTGCCCGGCGTGAAGGTCAACCTGCCTTCCTTCACGCAGAAGGACCGCGCCGACACGCTGGTCGGCATCGAGGAGGGCGTCGACTTCATCGCGCTTTCCTTCGTCCGCGACGCCTCCGACGTCGAGCTGCTGCGGCTTTTCCTCACGGAACGCAAGAGCCGGGCCCGCATCATCGCCAAGATCGAGGACCAGTCGGCCATCGACAACCTCGACGACATCATCCGCGCCACCGACGCGCTCATGGTCGCCCGGGGCGACCTCGGCATCGAGGTGCCGCTGCAGGAGCTGCCCGTCATCCAGCGGCGCGCCGTCCGCACCTGCCTCGCCATCGGCCGGCCCGTGATCATCGCCACCCACATGCTCGAGTCGATGATCGGCCAGCCGATGCCGACCCGCGCCGAGATCACCGACGTCGCCAACGCGGTCTTCGAGCAGGCCGACTGCGTCATGCTCTCCGGCGAGACGACCGTCGGGCAGTACCCGGTCGAATGCGTGCAGGTCCTCGACAGCATCGCCCGCCGCATCGAGGTGGAGCAGGCCGGGGACTTTCCCGAGCCGGCCGTCTTCCTCAACGAGCGCATGAAGGTCTTCCGCGCCGCCGTGGTGCTGGCCAACGAACTGCCGCGCTCGCTCATCCTCGTCTTCACCCGCCACGGCACCAACGCCGCCGGGATCGCCGCGCACCGGCCGCCGCGCGCGCCGATACTCGCGGTGACCGACTCCCCCGAGACCCTGCGGCACCTGCGCCTGGTCCGCTCCGTGGAGCCGTTCCTCCTCAGTCCCTTCGGCGAGCCGGAAGCCACCATCGAGCGCGCCATCGCCTCGCTCCTCAGCCTCGGCCGCATCCAGGACGGCGACAAGCTGGTCATCGTCTCCGACGTCCAGACCAAGGACCGCCGCGTGGACAGCATCCAGCTGCGCTCGGTCCCGTAACCCGCAATCCATCCAAATTCCGCCGCGGGTGATCCGCGGGTTCGGCCCCCGGCGCTGCTGCGCCGAGGGCAACGAGATTTTCGGCCGACGGTTGCTACCACCGGACAGGTGAACCGCCCAGGGCGCATGCAACGCCTGCTCCTTAGTCCCCGACCCGAGTGAAGCGCGGGACGGACCGGCCGCCGGCCTCGACTGTCTCTCCGAACATCCCGGCCGGACGCACCCAGAGGCCGCCCTCGCCGTAAAGGGCCTGGTAGACCACCATCGGCTCCCGCGTCTCGGAATGCCGCGCCAGGCCGGTCACCCGGTAGGCCTGGCCCTTGTAGTGGCGATAGAGCCCCGGCCGAGGCTCGGTCGGGAGAGGCGGAAGCGGATCCATGCCCGCAGCGCAGCAGTCCGGCGCGGGATTGGCGAGGGCGGATTGGCCCGCCCGGACGACTTCCGCCCGGTTGCAAACCCCGGTTTGACGGCTTTGCTACCCTTCCCCCACCCTCTGACTCCCGCCGCCCGCCTGCTCCCACTCACCCGCGTCCCGCCATGCCCGTCGCCCCCATCCCCGTCACCGTCCTCACCGGCTTCCTCGGCGCCGGCAAGACCACGCTGCTCAACCGCATCCTGACCGAACAACACGGCAAGAAGATCGCCGTCATTGAGAACGAGTTCGGCGAGGTCGGCGTCGACAACCAGCTCGTGGTCCAAAGCGACGAGGAGATCTTCGAGATGAACAACGGCTGCATCTGCTGCACCGTCCGCGGCGACCTGCTCCGCATCCTTTCCCGGCTGATGAAGCGCAAGGACCGCCTCGACGCCGTCATCATCGAGACCACCGGGCTGGCCAACCCCGCGCCCGTCGCCCAGACCTTCTTCACCGACGCCGAGATGAAGGAGCAGTTCCAGCTCGACGCCATCATCACCCTGGTCGACGCCCGCCACGTGCTGCTGCACCTCGACGATTCGCCGGAGGCGCTGAAGCAGATCGGTTTCGCCGACGTGATCCTGCTGAACAAGACCGACCTGGTCACGCCCGCCGAACTCGACGCGCTGGAGCAGCGGCTCCACGGCATCAACGCCGTCGCGCGGATCCACCGCACGCGGAACGCCGACGTCCCCGTCGCCCAGGTCATCAACGTCGGCGGCTTCAGCCTCGACCGGGCCGTCGCGCTCGACCCGCAGTTCCTCGAGACGGAATACCCCTTCGAATGGGCCGGGGCGTACTCGCTGGCTCCGGGCCGCCACGAGCTCGACCTCGGACACCACGACCACGACGGGCACGACCACCACCACGAGTGCGCGCCGGGCTGCGACCACAGCCAGATCGACGTCGTAGTGGCCCCCCTCCCGGACACGGCCGGCGACGACGCGGCGATGACCGCCGCCTACGAACGGGCGGTCGCCGCCGCCGTGCTGGCGTTCTCCGACTGGGAGAAGATCACGCTGCCCGGCGAGGCCGTCACGCCCGACGGCCGGCTGCACCGGCTCAAGCTCAAGGACGAGCACGGGCGGTTCGCGGTGCCGGTCGAGCGGCCGGGGCGCTACCTGCTGTTCACCGGACACGACGTGCCGACGCACCTCTACGCGCCGGACGGCAAGCTGCTGAAGTATTCCTGGGACCGGACGTTCCGCCACGAGCACTCGCACGACGAGGCGGTCTCCTCCGTCGGCATCCGCGTGGCCGGCGAGCTCGACGGCAAGAAGCTCAACGACTGGATCTCGCACCTGCTGCAGACGAAGGGCGGCGACATTTTCCGGATGAAGGGCGTGCTGGTCGTCCGCGGCACCAAGAAGCGCCTGGTCTTCCAGGGCGTGCATATGCTCTTCGACGCGAAATTCGACCGGGAATGGCGCGACGGCGAGGACCGGACCAACACGCTCGTCTTCATCGGCAAGAACCTCGACCGCGCCGCGCTGACCGAGGGCTTCAAGGCCTGCCTCGTGCCCTGAATGAACCTGACGAAGCACTGGGCCGCGAGCCTCGACGACTACGCCATCGACCTCGCCTGGTCGCCCGACGGCTCCGTGCTGGCGGCCGCCTCGGCCTCGGGCGGCGTGACGCTGTTCGCGGCCGCCACCGGCGCCGTCCGGCACGCCCTGCCGGGTCACGACGGCGGCACCAACGCCCTCGCCTGGCAGCCCGCCGCGCCCGATCCCGAGGCCGGTGCGCTCCTGGCCACGGGCGGGCAGGACGGTGCGGTCCGCTTCTGGCGGGACGGCACCGGCGCGCCGGCGGGCGAGGCCGCGCTCGGCGGCGCCTGGGTCGAACACCTGGCGTGGGCGGCGCCGGACGCGACCCCGGCCGGCGCACCCCTCCTGTTCGCCACCGCGGGCCGACGCCTCGTCGCCCTGCGGGCCGACGCCGCCGTCGCTCACCGCTTCGCCGACGCCCCGAAGACCCTCACCGCGCTGGCCGCGCACTCCCGGCACGTCGCCGCGGCGTATTTCGGCGGCGTGGCCGTCTGGGACGCCGGTACGTTCGCCGCGGCCAAGGAGTTTCCCTACGGCAACGCGATCCACGCGCTCACCTGGTCGCCCGACGGGCGCTGGCTGGTGGCCGGCTGCCAGGACAACGCCGTGCACCTTTGGGCGCCCGCGGAAGACCTCGAGCTGCAGATGAGCGGCTACGAAACCAAGCTGAAGGAGCTCTCGTTCAGCCACGACTCGAAGTGGCTCGCCACCGGCGGCGGCAAGGACGTCTGCGTGTGGGACTGCACCGGCGCCGGCCCCGAGGGCCGCGAGCCGCTGCTCCTGCCGCACCAGGCCCGCGTCTGCGCCGTCGCCTTCCAGCACCGGCACGGCCTGCTCGCCAGCGCGGCCGCCGACGGCGAGTTCTGCCTCTGGTCGCCAACGCGCAAGAACCCGCTGCTCGCCGAGGTGCGCATGCCGTCCACCGCCACGAAATTCGCCTGGCGCGCCGACGACTCGCTCCTCGCCGTCGGCACCGAGAAGGGCGCGCTCTTCGTGTTCCAGCTCACGAACTAGCGGATCACTCGTGACCCTGCCGCACCCTGTCCCGCCCGAGAACCGGCCTCCCTTTTCCCGATGAACACCCGCCTCCTCCCCCTCGTCGTCCTGCTGTGCGTCCCGCTGGCCGGCAGCCCCCTCCCGACCTCCTCCGGCATCGCGTTCGCCTCCCGGGCCGACGAAGCGCCCGCCAAATCCCACCCGCTGAAAGGCGTCGTCGTGAGCGTGCTGGCCGACCAGCAGGCGCTCCTCGTGAAACACGAGGAGATACCCGGCGTCATGCGTGCCATGACCATGATGTTCCAGGTCGAACCCGCGGTGCTGGAGCGGGTCAAGGCGGGCGATGCCATCAAAGGCCTCATGAGCCGCAGCGCCGATGGCCGGTGGTGGCTCCACGCGGTGGAGGTGACCGCGCCCGCCGGCCAGGGCTGAAAGCGGGATGGAGCGTCGCGCAACGCGGTCAGATTCTCGGCCCGCACGCTGGCCGGGCCGCTCCGACCTCCCGCCCGCAGACTTTCCGGCCTTCCCCTTTCAGACCTCCGTTCACAGGGGTCCGGTGCCGCCGAATTAACAAAGTTTGGCGTGCACGGGCGAGGGACGGCTGCTTGATTCGGAGCCGATGCCGCCCCGTCCTTCCGTGGTCGAGATCTTCCTGGTCGCCCTGCGGCTCGGCTGCGTCTCATTCGGGGGGCCGGTGGCCCACCTCGCGTATTTCCGCCGCGAATACGTCGAGCAGCGGCGCTGGCTCGACGAGGCGCAGTACGCGGACCTCGTCGCGCTCTGCCAGTTCCTGCCCGGCCCCGCGAGCAGCCAGACCGGCTTCGGCATCGGCTACCTCCAGCGCGGGCTCGCGGGGGGGATCGCGGCGTGGCTCGGCTTCACCCTGCCGTCCGCGCTCCTGATGATCGGCTTCGCCTACGGAGTGGCCGCCCTCGCCGATTTTTCCGCCGCCGGCTGGCTGCGCGGCCTGAAGACGGCGGCCGTGGCCGTGGTGGCGCAGGCCGTCTGGGCCATGGGCCGGGGCCTTTGCCCGGACTGGCCCCGTCGGCTCCTCGCGGTCGCGGTCGCGGCGTTCGTCCTATGGCTGCCGTCCGCGTGGAACCAGATGGCCGTGATCGCGCTCGGCGCCCTGGCCGGCGCGTGCTTGCCCGCGGGCGCCCCGGGCGCCGGCCGCGCGCCGGGCGCCGCGCCCGCCGGGAGCGGGCGGAAGCAGGGCGCGGCATGCCTGGCGATCTTCCTTGTCCTCCTGCTCGCGCTGCCGGCGCTGGCCCGTCTGACGCCGCCAGGCTGGGCCGACACGTTCGATCGCTTCTACCGGGTCGGGTCGCTGGTTTTCGGCGGCGGCCACGTGGTGCTGCCCTTGCTCGAGCGCGAGGTGGTCGCGCCCGGCTGGCTGACGCACGACCAGTTCCTGGCCGGCTACGGCGCCGTGCAGGCCGTGCCGGGGCCGCTCTTCACGTTCAGCGCCTACCTGGGCGCCGTGATGAGCCACGGTCCCGGCGGCTGGACCGGGGGGCTTTGGGCCCTGACGGCCATCTTCCTTCCCGCCCTCCTGCTCGTGGCCGGCGTCCTTCCCTTCTGGCAGGCCGTGCGAAGCCGGCCGCGGCTCCGCTCCGCCATGCAGGGCGCCAACGCCGCCGTCGTCGGCGTCCTGCTCGCCGCTTTCTGGCAGCCGGTCTGCGTCACCGGCGTGGCCGACGCCCGCTCCGGCGGCCTCGCCGTCACGGCGGCCGTCGCGCTGTTTTCGGGCCGCGTTCCCGTCTGGGCGGTGGTCGCCGCCGCGGCGCTGCTCGGCGCGGCATTCCTCTAATCCGGGGGGAGTCCGCGGCCACGCGGCTCTTGCCAGCAGGCCGGCAGGCCGTTTGCTGGGCTCACCGTCATGCCGCCCCCCCGCCCTCCCGCCGCCCTGCCCGAGCCCGGCCTGATGCTCGCCGTCACCGGCGGGCCCGGCTCCCGCAAGACGCGCCTGCTGGCCGAACTCGCAACCGGACAGCTGGCCCGCGGCCAGCGCGTGGAAGGCGTGCTCGCCCTCGCCGGGGAGCGCCCTCAGCCCGCCAAGGGAGCCGGCACCTACCGGCTGCGCCTGATCGGCGGCGAGCGCGAACTGCCCTGGGCGGTGCGCGACGAGTCGCTCAGCCCGCCTTATGCGTTTGATCCCGAGACCGAACTCCAGCTGCGCACGTGGGCCGACGGGCTGCGCACGCTGCCGCCGGCGCCGCTGCTGCTGCTGCTCGACGAGTTCGGCCCGCTCGAGCTGCAGGGCCGCGGCCTGATGCCGCTCTGGCCCACGCTCTCGGCCGCGGCGCCGCACATCGTGGTCGTCTCGGTGCGCCCCGACCTGGTGCGCGACGTCGAGCGGGCCCTGGGACGTCGGTTCGACGCCGCCATACCCGCCGACGCTCCCGACGCGCTGAACCGGCTGCAGCAGGCGTGCGAGGATTACGGTGAATGGACGCGTCTCGGCCTGTTCGGCGGCGCCGCCGGCGGCATCGAGATGACGGTCGGCTCCGCGCTCCACGCCGCCAAGGTGCCGCTCCGCGGGCTGGCCCTCTCGTCGCTCCAGGCCGCCATGATGGTTTTTGCCGGCACCGGACTCAGCCAGCCCGGCCGCGTGGTGTGGGTGCCATTCATCTCGGGCGGCCTGAAGGCGCTGTCACCCGCCGGCAACCGCGTGCGGCCGATGATCGCCATCATCATGCAGGGGCTGCTTTTCGGCGCCTCCGTCCAGGCCCTCGGCTGGAACGTCATCGCGCTCGGCCTCGGTGGCGCGCTCGTCGGCGCCTGGGCCGCGTTGCAGGGCTTCGCCCTTCAGTACCTGATGATGGGACAGGAAATGGTCCGGGCCTACGACGCCGTCGTGCTGTGGCTGGCCGAAAAGTGGCAGATCGCCGCTCCCGGCCTGCCCTGGCTGGTCGGCGCCTGGGCCGGGCTGCACGCCGCGGTGGCCGGCGGCGCCGCGCTGACCGCCTGGCGTCTGCGCCGCCCCCCGGCGGCGCTGCAAAAAATCATCGACCAGGAAACCGCCCGCGCCCCGGCGACCGCAGCCGCGGGAACCGCACCCCGGCCGGGCTGGTCGCGCCGCCTGCGGGAGTTCGGCCGATGGCAATTCTGGCTGCCCCTGGGGGTGGTCGCCGCCATCCTGCTTGCGAGCGGACGTTCCTGGGAGGCGATCGCCTGGCTGGTGCTGCGCTTCGTCGCGGTCGGCTTCGTGCTCATCGCGCTCGTTTCGCTGCTGCGCCCCGTCCGCTGGGCCGAGCAGCTGCGCCGCCGCGGGTGGTGGGGTCCGGCCGTGGCGCTTTCCGGCGCCATCAGCCGGCGGAATAGCGCGAAATAGCCGGCGAACGGCCACTCCGCGCCAGGCAGTCGGACGGCCCGGTCCGGCTGCCCGGGAGGCAGGCTACCCCGCGCCTTACTGCCAGTTGAGGATCAGGCTGGTGAAGTACAGCGTGTCGAGGCGGTCGATGCCGGGCTGCGGCACGCTGGTGTAGTCGTTGATGACACCCGTCTTCAGCTTCCACATCGAGGCCGTGATCGGCATCTCGTAGGAGGACTCGTGGTGGAGGCGGTAATTGGAGAATTCCTTGAAGGCCGGCGTGTAGGTCAGGACGTTGTTCAGCTTGCCGTTCTTGAACGTGTAGGCGTGGATCAGGCTGATATCGAGACCGGGCGAGTCGAACTTCGAACCGTCGGCGTAGGTCTCGTAGAGGTAACTCACACCCGCGCGGAGCTCGAGGTCCTGCATCTCCTTCTTGATGAGCTTGCGGCCGATACCGAACGCCGTGGTGGAGCGGAGGTCGAGGGCCTTGATGGAGTCCTTTTCCACCGATGTCCGCACATACCAGACGTTGTTTTCGGAGAAGAATGCCGAATAGTCGACGCTGCCGAACTGGCGGTTGGCGGTCTCGATGCCGTTGTCCTCGGCCTTCTCCGCCGCGAGATTGAACACCAGCTTGTCCTGCGAGCTTTCCAGCGTGGCCTTGAATCCGACGGCGCCCCCGAACTTCTCGGAACCGCCCGTGCGGCCGTTGATCGCAACCGAGGCCTCGTACTTCCAGCGACGCTTCGCCTTCTCGGCCTCCTCCCTCAGCTTGCGGGCTTCCGGGCTTTCGCCACCCACCCGCCACACCGCGGCGACCTTGGCCGTCTGGGCCGACATCTGGCCATCGTTCGCCACCACCGCGATGCCTGCATCGGTACCCTGGACGGTGCCGAGCACGGTGCTGCCGGCGGCCAGAGAAACGTTCACCGCCTCGTCGGTCGTGAATGTTTTGATCTTGTCCTGGGCGATCTCGATCGTGCCGGCAAAACCGGTCTCGACCTTGAACTTCCCGCCCTCGGCGGAAAGGACCTTGCCGATAACGACCGAGCCATCAGTCAGTTCGACCCGGTCGGCCAAGGCGGCTCCGGCGGACAGCACCAGCATGAGCGCGGTGCGGAGGAGGTTTTTCAGGTGCGGATGTTGCATAAAAAGCCGGCGTTTCAAACAAGCAGGGGTGGGTAGATCAATCATTAAACCCCTGTCTGTTCAATCCGTTCCCTCCTTAGGCTTCCAGGTTGCACCTGCGCCGGGGCGCCGGATAACTTCAACCATGCCTTCTCGAGCCTGGTTCTCCACTTTCATCTATCATGAACCCCTGCGGCGCAGAGGCTTGGAATCGTTCAATCGGGAACTGACCGCCGAGTGCAACCAGCTGCGGGAGTACGATGCGGCGGGCCGGCGCTGGTCGGCCAAGCATTACCGAGGCGGCTACACCTCCTACGCCTCGCTCAACCGGCTGCACCAATTCTCGTCGACCTTCGCCAAACTGGAGGGCTGGCTGGACGCCCATGTCCGCCGGTTCTCCGCACAGTTGGACCTCGATTTGCGCGGCCGCCGCATCCATCTGACCGACCTGTGGGTAAACATCATGCCGGAGCACACCGCCCACGGGCTGCACCTGCACCCGCTGTCGTTCATCAGCGGGACCTATTACGTGGCGACCCCGCGTGGCAGTCCGGGTCTCAAGTTCGAGGATCCGCGCCTCAGCCGTTTTATGGCGGCGCCTCCCCGGAAGAGCCCCGCGCGGCCGGCCAACCAGATTTACGTGACTTATCCGGCGCGCGCCGGCGACGTGATCCTGTTCGAAAGCTGGCTGCGACACGAGGTCGCCGCGAACCCGACGACCGCCGAGCGGATCAGCGTCAGTTTCAACTACAACTGGACCTAAGGGCGCCGCCGCGGAAAATCCTGCAACCTTTGTCCCGCCAAGGCGTCTCAGGGCCCCGATGCGCTCGCTCCTGTCCCGTCCCGTCCCGATCGGTGGTGTGGTCCTCGCCGTCCTCCTGCTCCTGAATTTCACCGGCTGCGCCAGCGATGGCCCGGGTGAGCGGCCCCGGGAACGGCGGAAGTCGCAACCGCCGCTGGCGGGACAGCAGGCCTTTTTCGAGGGCCTGCTCCTGGCCGAGCTGCGGCTGGGCGCCGGCTTCGGTCAGGCGGCGGAGGGGCGTATGGACCGTCCGGGGCGCAGCGGGCACGAGGGTGGCCGACGCCGCGGCGGAGGTGGCTTGCAGATGGGCGGCGGCATGGGCGGACCCGACGGCGGCGGCTATGCGGGCGGCCGCGGACCCGGAATAGGCGACCAGGACGGCCCGCGTCCGCGCCCGCCGCGCGGCGCCATGGGACCGGGAGCCGGCGGCCCGCCGGTCATGATCACCCTCCGGCTCACCAACCACGGCTCCGCGCCGGTCACCGTTGCAGCCACCGATTTCGCGTCCGTCCTGGGCAATTTCGTCGTGCTGCCCGAGTCGCTCGTGCTCGAGCCGGGCCAGAGCGCGGCCTTCGAGCCCATGACCTCGCGCCTCGGCGGCGACTACACCGAGGTCGACGCGAACCTCACGCTGAAAATCGGCGACCGGGAGGAGAAGCAGACCATCCCGATGCGCCAGGTGCCGGAGCCGGCCCCGGAGGCAAACTGAGGCCAGAGCCCAGGCGCGGAAAGGCCGCAGGTCGCAGGCCGGAAGCCCCGGAAGGCGGAAAGGAAGGCGAGATGAAGGCCGGCGCTCGACGTTCCCGTCGCCGAGCCCTTCAGGGGCCGAATCCGCCGAGGTCCTGGATTTCGTCGGACTCGTAGACGAGCAACCCCTGCCCGGGCCGGCCGAACGAGCAGCGCATCATCGCGCGGGCCACCACCTGCGCCTGGATCGCCCGGTATTTGCGCAGGCGGCCGAGCAGCAGCGGATCGAGCAGCCACAGCGCGGCGGCGGCGCAGCGTTCGCCCAGCCGCGGCCGGGCGCGCGGGCCGAGCAGCAACCCGGGCCGGAAGACGGCCAGCGTGGCGAAGCCCAGCACGGCCAGCGCCTGCTCCGTCTCGCCCTTGACCCGGCTGTAGAACACCCGCGCGCCGGGATCGGCGCCCAGCGCCGATACGACAAAGAAACGGTCCGCGCCGGTGCGCCGCGCCAGCCAGGCGAACGCCAGGACCGCGGCGTGGTCGACCGCCCGGAACGCCTCGCGCGATCCGGCGTCGCTGATCGTCGTGCCGAGGCAGCAGAACGCGTCGTCGCCGCGCAGGTCCGCCGCCAGCGGGTCCAGCGCGGTGAAGTCGGTCACGACCGGCACGAGCTTGGGGTGCGTCAGCTCCGGGGCGCGCCGGCCCACGGCCACCACCCGGCCGTACTCCGGCGCGTCGAGGAGCTGCCGCAGCAGCAGCCCGCCCACCAATCCGGTCGCGCCGGCGATCAAGGCCGTCTTCATCCGCGTCGCAGCCGGAGCAGGCGCTCGCCGGCGGCGTGGAGTGTCTCGGGTCTCTTGGCGAAGTTGAGCCGCACGTAGCGGTGCTCCGGCTCGTGGAAGAACACCGAGCCCGGCACCGGCGCGACGCCGATCTCGCGCGTCATCCACCGCGCGAATTCCACGTCGTCGGCATAACCGAACGGGGAGATGTCGAGCATCACAAAATAGGCGCCCTGCGGCTGCGTGTACCGCAGTCCCGTCCGGTCGAGGTAGCCAAGCAGGATCGACCGCCGCTCGGCGTACTCCGCCGCCAGGCCCGCGTAGTAGCGGTCGGGCAGGCGCAGGCCGGCGACGATCGCGTGCTGCAGCGGCGCCGCCGCGCCCACGGTCAGGAAGTCGTGCACCTTGCGCCCCTGGTCGACGAACGCGGGCGAGGCCATGACATACCCCAGCCGCCAGCCGGTGATGGCGAACGTCTTGGACAGCGAGCTGCACATGACGGCGCGCTCCGCCATCCCCGGCAGCGCGGACAGGTACTCGTGCCGGTGCGGCGGAAAGACGATGTGCTCGTAGACCTCGTCGGTGATGATCCACACGTCGAACTCGCGCGCCAGGCCGGCGATCGTCTCGAGTTCGGCCCGGGTGAACACCTTGCCCGTGGGGTTGGAGGGGTTGCACAGGATGAACGCCTTGATGCCGCCGGCGAACACCGCGCGGAGCTCCGCCGGATCGAACGTGTAGTCCGGCGGCCGCAGCGTGGCGAAGACGGGCTGCACGCCCGAGAGGATCGCGTCGGCGCGGTAGTTCTCGTAGAAGGGCGAGAACAGCCCGATGCGGTCGCCGACGTCGGCCACCGTCATCACCGCGACCATCATCGCCTCCGTCGCCCCGCAGGTGACGATCAGGTTGCGCTCGGGGTCGCACGGCAGCCCGGTGCAGCGCGTGAGCTTCTCCGCCAGCGCCTGCCGCAGCGGCGGCGCCCCCCAGGTGATGGCGTACTGGTGGTGGTCGCCGTCCATCTCCGCCTTCGCCGCCTCGAGCACCTCCCGCGGCGGGTTGAAGTCGGGAAAACCCTGCGAGAGGTTGACCGCGCCGTGACGCAGCGCCACGCGGGTCATCTCGCGGATCAGCGATTCGGTGAAGACGGCAGTGCGCCGGGAGGTGCGGGGCATGGCGACATCCACGCACATCCGGCCGGCCGGCCGCAGCCAAAAAAGACGCCGGTGACGCAGTTGGCCGGCCGGCGCCGGGTCAGCGCGCGATCCAGCGCATCGCCTTGTCCGCCAGCCGGTCAAAGGCGCGCACGCAGAGCTCGAGGTGCTCCTCGCGGGTGTCCTCGATCCGGTTGTGGCTGATCCCGTGCAGGCTCTGGACGAACATCATGACCGTCGGCACGCCCGCCCGCGCCACCTCGGCGGCGTCGTGCAGCGGGCCGGAAGGCAGGCGGTGCGACCGCGGGACCGTTTCGGCGATGGCCTGGTCGCACAGCTCGATGAGCTCCGGGTGGAACGGCATCGGCGCGATCCGCCAGATCCGGCTCCACGCCACCCGCACGCCGCCCTCCCGGGCGAACCGCTCGCTGGCCTCCCGCGCCTCCGCCAGCATCCGGGCGAGCGCGGCGGCGTCGAGATGCCGCTGGTCGAGCGTGATCCGGCACTCCTCCACCACGCTGGTGACGATGCCGGGCCGCGTCGTGCAGGACCCGATGGTGCAGACGCCGCCGTGCCGGTCGGTGATGCGGTAGATTTCCTCCGCCATCCGCGCCGCCGCCAGGAAGGCGTCCTTCCGGCGGTTCATCGGCGTGCTGCCGGAGTGGGCCGCCTGCCCGTGGAAGGTGAGCTCGTGCCGCTCCACGCCGAACGTGCCGAGCACGGCGCCCAGCGGCAGGCCGAGGTCGAGCAGCACGGGGCCCTGCTCGATGTGCAGCTCGAGGTACGCGGCCGCCCGCGCCAGCTCGCGGCCGCTGTCCTTCACCCGCTCGAAATCGACCCCGATCTCCCGCAACACCGCGGGCAGCCCGAGGCCGTCCCGGTCCTTCAGCCGCCGCGCCTCCTCCATGTCCAGGTTCCCCGAGCACGCCGAGGAGCCGAAGAGGCTCTTGCCGAAGCGCGCGCCCTCTTCGTCGGCCCAGTCCACCAGCCGGACCGTCACCGGGGGCCGGCCGGCATGCTGCGCGCTGATCCGGCGCAGGACCTCCAGCCCCGCCAGCACGTTGAGGCAGCCGTCGAGCCAGCCGCCGTTGGGCACGGAGTCGAGGTGGCCGCCGATGACGAGCTCGCGCGCGGATTCGCCGCGCAGGGTCGCCCAGAGGTTGCCGGCCGCGTCCGCGTGCACCTCCACCGGCAGCGCCTGGAGCTTTTCCCGGAACCACGCCCGCGCGACGTTCCAGGGACGGGTGAACGCCACCCGCTGCGCCCCGAGCTCGTCGCCCGTGAGCCGGCGCAGCTCCTTCAGCTCCGCAAGCGTGCGCTGGGGATCGAGGGCGGCGGGGGGCATGGGACGGGGGCGGCGGGCGGGAGCGCCATCACCACACGAAAAGGGCGGCGGCGCCAGCTGGAAACGCACGGCGCTCACTTACGGCTTGGAAAGAATCGGCCACTCCGCTGGTATCGGGGCAGCCCAAGATCATCTTCGTTTCCGGTTGGCGTCCATGTCGCGACCCTGGGAATAGCCGGCCAGGTGGACTGACTTCTCCCGTGCCCGCGACGGCGGCTCCCGCCGGCTTCCGCCATGTCCCTTTCACCGCTGCTTCCCGCCGACGCCCTCGCCGCCAACTTCGCGGAGATCAAGCCGCCCCTGCGGCCGCAGGAGGCGCTCGTGGAGGCCAGCCGCTGCCTCTACTGCTTCGACGCCCCCTGCATCATGGCCTGTCCGACGGGCATCGACGTGCCGACCTTCATCCGTAAGATCGCCCAGGGGAACCCGGCCGGGGCGGCGCGCACGATCCTGACCGCCAACATCCTCGGCGCCTCCTGCGCGCGCGTCTGCCCGACGGAGGTGCTCTGCGAGGGCGCCTGCGTGCTCGAGGACCGCGACGAGCAGCCGATCCAGATCGGCCGCCTCCAGCGGTATGCCACCGACCACGTCGCGGCGCACGGGATCAACGTCCTCCCGGCCGCGCCGCCGGTGCGGTCCGGGTTTAAGGTCGCGGTGGTGGGCGGCGGCCCGGCCGGCCTGGGCTGCGCCGCGGAACTCGCGCAGCTGGGACACGCCGTCACCATCCTCGAGCAGCGGGCGCAGCCCGGCGGGCTCAACACCTACGGCATCGCGTTCTACAAGCTGAAGCCCCAGGTCAGCCTGGCCGAGGTCCGGCTGGTCCAGTCGCTGGGGGTCGAGCTGCGGACCGGCGTGCGGGTCGGGCGCGACGTGACCGTCGCGCAGCTGGAGCAGGACTTCGACGCGATCTTCCTCGGCGTGGGCCTGGGGGCGTCCGCCCGCCTGCGCATCCCGGGCGAGGAGCTGCCCGAGGTGCTCGACGCCCTCGACTTCATCGCCCAGCTCCACACCGGCCCTCTCGAGCAGGTGCGCGTCGGCCGCCGGGTGGCCGTCGTGGGCTGCGGCAACACGGCCATCGACGCCGTCGCGCAGGCGAGGCGCCTGGGCGCGGAGCGGGCGTTCATCGTCTACCGCCGGACCGAGGGCGACATGCCCGCCTACGACTTCGAGTACGAGCACGCCAAGCACGACGGCGCGCAGTTCCTCTTCAACGCGGCCCCCGTCGCGGTCGTGGCCGAGCAGGGGCGCGTCGCCGGCCTTCGCCTCGTCCGCACGCGCGTCGTCGACGGCCGCGTCGAGCCGGTGCCCGGCTCCGAATGGGTGGAGCCCTGCGACCAGGTGCTCCGGGCCGTCGGCCAGGAGAAGCAGGTCGCGCTGCTCCGCGGGCTGTTCCCGGACCTGGTGATCGACGACCGCGGCGTCATCGCGCACGACCCGCTGACCGGCCAGACGAACGTCCCGCACATCTTCGTGGGCGGCGACTGCGGCAACGGCGGCCGCGAGGTGGTGAACGCCGTCGGCGAGGGCAAGAAGGCCGCGCACGGCATCCACGTCTTCCTGACCCAGGACGCGATCTCGCCCCCGCTCCAGCCCTCCCGCCTCGGCGCCAAGCGCGGCGCCGCCGGCGCCGGGCTGCTCGCGCCGATCCGCGCGCACGAGCTGGAGGCCGCCCTCGAACCGTAAGCGCCCGCCCCGCCATGGCCGACCTTTCCTGCAGCCTCGCCGGCATCAAGTCCCCGAACCCGTTCTGGGTGGCCTCCGGCCCCCCGGCCAACACCGCCTACCAGGCGCACCGCGCGTTCGAGGCGGGCTGGGGCGGCGTGGTGTGGAAGACGATCGGCGCGCCGATCGTGAACGTGGCGTCCCGCTACTCGGCGCTGCACCACGGCCCGCAGCGGATGATCGGCTTCAACAACATCGAGCTCATCTCCGACCGCTCGCCCGAGGCCAACTTCCGCGAGATCGCCGAGGTCAAGCGGCGCTGGCCGCACCACGCCGTCGTCGCCTCGCTGATGGTCGAGACCCGCGAGCAGTGGCACGAGTTCGTCCGGCGGTCGATCGACGCCGGCGCCGACGGCATCGAGCTCAACTACGGCTGCCCGCACGGCATGTGCGAGCGCGGCATGGGCTCGGCCGTCGGGCAGCAGCCCGCGGTCGCCGAGCGGATCACCACGTGGGTGAAGGAGGCCGCCACCATCCCGGTGATCGTCAAGCTCACCCCCAACATCACCGACATCACGGCGGCCGCCCGCGCCGCCCGCCGCGGCGGCGCCGACGCCCTCTCGCTGATCAACACGCTCAACTCGATCACGAACGTCGACCTCGACACCTTCGTGCCCGAACCGCGGGTCGGAAACCGCAGCGCGCACGGCGGCTACTGCGGCCCGGCCGTGAAGCCGATCGCGCTCCACATGGTCCAGGCCTGCGCCGCCGACCCCGAGGTGGCGCTGCCCATCTCCGGCATCGGCGGTGTCGCCACCTGGCGCGACGCGGCCGAGTTCATCGCCCTCGGCGCGACCAACGTGCAGGTCTGCACCGCCATCATGCACTACGGCTTCCGCCTCGCCGCCGACCTCACGGAGGGGCTGAGCGACTATCTCGACGCCAAGGGCCTGCCGTCGCTGGCCGCGCTGCGCGGACGCGCCGTGCCCTCGCTGCAGAAGTGGGAGCACCTCGACCTGCATTTCCGGCGCGTGGCGCAAATCGACTACGACCGGTGCATCGGCTGCAACCTGTGCTACATCGCCTGCGAGGACGGCGCCCACCAGTGCATCGACCTCCGGACGCCGGAGGAGCTCGGCGTCGGCCTCGGCCCCGGGCGCATCCCGCACAAGCCGCTGCCGCAGGTGCGCGCGGCCGACTGCGTCGGCTGCAACCTGTGCTCGCTGGTCTGCCCGGTCGAGGACTGCATCACGATGACCGAGGTCGCGCCCGGCGGCGCCCCCCTGACCTGGAGCGACTACCAGGAGCGGCTGGCCCGCGGGGAGATCGCCCCCCTTCCACCGCACCCCTAGCCCGGTCCGCCTCACCCCGCACACCCCCATGGCCCTCGCCCCCTGCCCCAACTACATCGCCGGCGAATGGCTCACGCCCCGCCTTTCCGGCACGCCCGTCTACAATCCCTCGACCGGCGAGGTGATCGCCGAGTGCCCCGCCGGCGGGGCCGCGGAGGTCGCCGCCGCCGTCGAGGCCGCCCAGGCCGCCTTTCCGGCCTGGCGCGACACGCCCGCCGTGGAGCGGGCGCGCGTGCTCTTCCGCTTCCGGCACCTCGTGGAGCAGCATTTCGACCGGCTTTGCCAGACCGTGTCGCGCGAGCACGGCAAGACCCACGCCGAGGCCCGCGGCTCGGTCTTCCGCGGGCTCGAGAACATCGAGTACGCGTGCGGCATCCCCACGCTCCTGTTCGGCGACTCGCTCCGCAACCTCGCCCGCGGCGTCGACTGCGACACCATCCACCTGCCCCTCGGCGTGTGCGCAGGCATCACCCCGTTCAACTTTCCCGCCATGGTGCCGCTGTGGATGTTCCCCATGGCGATCGCGTGCGGCAACACCTTCGTGCTCAAGCCGAGCGAGAAGGTGCCGCTGAGCGCCGTCCTCCTCGGCCAGCTGCTCGAGGAGGCGGGCTGCCCCCGGGGCGTGTTCAACGTGGTCCATGGCGGGCGCGCGGCGGTCGACGCGCTCCTGACCCACCCCCTGGTCCGGGCGGTCTCGTTCGTGGGCTCGACGCCCATCGCGAAGCACGTCTGGGAGACCGGCACGCGCCACGGCAAGCGGGTGCAGGCCAACGGCGGCGCCAAGAACTACATCGTGGTCATGCCCGACGCCGACATCGGCAAGACCGTCGAGAACCTCGCGACCGCCGCCTTCGGCTGCGCCGGCGAGCGCTGCATGGCGGGCTCGACCGCCCTGGCCGTCGGCGCCGCGGCCGACCGCGTGCTGCCCGAGCTGGTCCGGGCGGCGCGCGCCATCCGCGTCGGCCCCACCGACCGGGCTGCGCAGCCCGACATGGGCCCCGTCATCACCGCCGCCCACCGCGACCGCGTGCTGCAGCTCGTCGCCGGCGGCGAGCAGCAGGGCGCGAAGGTCGTCGCCGACGGCCGCGGCGTGAAGGTGGCCGAGGCGCCCCACGGGTTCTACCTCGGCGCCACGGTCGTCGACCAGGTCCAGCCCGGCATGACCATCGCCCGCGAGGAGGTCTTCGGCCCCGTGCTGAACGTCATGCGCCTGGCGAACCTGGACGCCGCCATCGAGCTGGCGAACCAGTCCGCCTACGGCAACGGCGCCGCGATCTTCACCCAGAACGGCGCCGCCGCCCGCGAGTTCACCCTGCGCGTGAAGGCCGGCATGGTCGGCGTGAACGTCGGCGTGCCCGCCACGATGGCGATGTTCCCCTTCACGGGCTGGGACGAGTCGTTCTACGGCGACCTGCACATCCAGGGCAAGGAGAGCGTCCAGTTCTACACGCGGCCGAAGGTCGTCTCGTCCCGCTGGTTCGGCGGCGACGTGGGCGATGTCTGGAAGAAATGACGCCCCGCGCCCGCCCCTGCCCATGAGCCTCCTGATCAAGAACGGCGAAATTGTCACGCCCGACGCCCGCTACGTGGCTGACATCTTCTGCGCCGACGAGCAGATCACGCGCATCGACCGCCACCTGCCCGCCCCGCCGGGCTGCGAGGTCGTCGACGCCGCCGGAAAGTACGTCTTTCCCGGCTTCATCGACCCGCACGTGCACATCTATCTGCCCTTCATGGGCACGCGGGCGAAGGACGACTACGCGACCGGCAGCCGCGCGGCGCTGGTCGGGGGCACGACGACGCTGATCGAGATGTGCTGCCCGGGGCGCACGGACGACGCCCTGGAAGCCTTCGAGCTGTGGCGGGCCCAGGCGGAGGGGAGGTCGGCGTGCGACTTCACCTTCCACATGGGGGTCACGCGTTTCGACGACCGGGCCGAATCCCAGCTGCGGGAGATCGTCCGGCGCGGCATCAGCTCGTTCAAGATCTTCCTGGCCTACAAGGGCGCGTTCGGGATCGACGACACCGAGCTGTACCGCACCCTGCGGCTGGCCCGCGAGCTGGGCGTGATCGTCACGGCGCACTGCGAGAACGAGACCCTGGTCGCCGAGCGCAGCCGGGAGCTGCTCGCCGCGGGCAAGACCGATCCCGGCCAGCACCACGAGAGCCGGCCGCCGACGGTCGAGGCGGAGGGTGTGCACCACCTGATGACCTTCGCCGAGCTGACCGGGGCGGCGACCTACATCGTCCACCTCAGCTGCCGCGAGGCGCTCGCGCAGGCGATCGCCGCCCGGCAGCGCGGCGTGCGGGTCAGCGTGGAGACGCTCATCCAGTACCTGCTCCTCGACAAGACCTATGCCGAGCGGCCGGATTTCGAGGGGGCGAAGTACGTCATGTCCCCGCCGCTGCGCGACGCGCGGAACCAGGCCGTGCTCTGGCACGGGCTGCGCGACGGCCTGATCCAGACCGTCGCGACGGACCACGCCCCGTTCGACTTTGCGACGCAGAAGCCGCTGGGGAGGCACGATTTCACCAAGATCCCGAACGGGATCCCCTCGCTCGAGGAGCGGGTCAACCTCCTCTACACCCACGGCGTGCGCGCCGGCCGCCTCGACCTGCACACCTTCGTCGACGTCGCCAGCACGCAGGCCGCCAAGACGTTCGGCCTCTTTCCGCGGAAGGGCGCGATCCAGCCGGGCGCCGACGCCGACCTCGTGGTGTTCGACCCCGCTTATCGCGGCGCGATCTCCGCCCGGACCCAGTCGATGAACGTCGACTACAGCGCGTTCGAGGGCTGGCCGCTCGAGGGCCGGGCGAGCGTCGTCACCGTGCGCGGCCAGGTCGCCGCGCGCGACGGCCGCTTCACCGGCCAGCCGGGGCGCGGCCGGTTCCTCGCGCGGACCCCGGGCCATTTCTGACCGCCGCCTCCGTCCGCCCCCGCGCCCCTCCCGCCATGTCCTCCTCCGCCGGCCTCCGCGCCAACGCTCCCGATGTCGAGGCCGACATCGCCACCAGCCACCTCTACAACGAGGACCTCGCCCCGGTGCCCGCCTCCGGGCGGAAATGGGGCACGCTGAGCTTCGCCGCGCTGTGGATATCGATGTCGGCCTGCATCCCGACCTACATGCTGGCCTCGTCGCTGATCGACGGCGGCATGAACTGGTGGCAGGCGGTGCTGACGATCTTCCTCGGCAACGTGATCGTGCTCGTGCCCATGGTGCTCAACGCCCACGCCGGCACCCGCTACGGCATCCCGTTCCCGGTGCTCTGCCGCGCGTCGTTCGGCACCCTGGGGGCCAACGTGCCGGCGCTCCTGCGGGCGCTGGTCGCCTGCGGCTGGTTCGGCATCCAGACCTACATCGGCGGCGAGGCGATCTACAAGATCCTCGCCGTCTTCTGGCCCGGTCTGGCCGCGCCGGGGGCCGCCCGGTACCTCGGGATCAGCGGCCCGGAGTTCGCCTGCTTCCTGTTCTTCTGGGGCATCAACATGCTCGTGATCTACAAGGGCATCAATTCCATCCGCCTGCTCCTCAACATCAAGGCGCCGCTGCTGATCGCCCTCGGCCTGGTGCTGCTCGGATGGGCGTACCGCACCGCGGGCGGCTTCGGCCCGATCCTCTCGCAGCCCTCGGCCTTCGACCCGGGCCAGCCGAAGGCCGGCGCGTTCTGGGGCTTCTTCTTCCCGGCGCTGACCGGCATGATCGGCTTCTGGGCCACGCTCTCGCTGAACATCCCCGACTTCTCCCGCTACGCCAAGACCCAGCGCGACCAGGCCCTCGGCCAGGCGCTGGGCCTGCCGCTGACGATGGCCCTCTACGCCTTCATCGGCGTGGCCGTCACCTCCGCCACCACCCTCATCTACGGTCGCACGATCTGGGATCCCGTCGACGTGCTCACGCGCTTCACCAACCCGGTCGTGCTCGTGGTCGCGATGTTCGCGCTCTGTCTCGCCACCCTGGCGACCAACATCGCGGCCAACGTCGTCAGCCCGGCCAACGACTTCGCCCAGCTGCTCCCGCGCCGGATCTCCTTCCGGATCGGCGGGCTCATCACCGGCGTGATCGGCATCGCGATGATGCCGTGGAAGCTCGTCGCGGATCCCTCGGGCTACATCTTCACCTGGCTCATCGCCTACGGCGCGCTCCTGGGCCCGATCGGCGGCATCATGATCGCCGACTACTTCGTGGTGCGGAAGCGCGAGCTGAACGTCGCCGCGCTCTATTCCGCCACCGGCGGCTACTCCTACCGCGGCGGCTTCAGCTGGGTGGCGATCGGATCCCTGGCCGCCGGCGCGGCGCCCAGCCTGCCGGGTTTTCTGGCCGCGGTGAAGCTGATCGACCCCGCCGGGGTGCCGCCTCTCCTCCTCCACCTCTACAGCTACGCGTGGTTCGTCGGCTTCGGGCTGTCGTTCGGCCTTTACCTGGTCCTGCGCCGGCTCGCCCCGGACTCGTGACCCGGTCCCGCGTCAGGCTGACGCCGGCGCCCGCCGCCGAAACCCCGGGCCGGCCGAACCCATTTCCTGATTCCCCGCGCCCCCAACCTTCCCCTAGTCTCCCCATCATGAAGCCGATCCCCCTCCCGCCCACCTCACACCGGCCGACCCCGTACGCCGGCCCGTCCGCCGCGCAGGTCCTCGCTCTGCGCCGGCAGTACCTCAACCCGGGCCTGTTCCTCTACTACAAGCAGCCGATCATGATCGTGGAGGGCAAGATGCAGTATGTCTGGGACGACACCGGCAAACGCTACCTCGACGGGCTGGGCGGCATCGTGACGGTCAGCGTCGGCCACTGCCATCCGCACGTGGTCGCCGCGGCCCAGCGGCAGAACGAGACGCTGCAGCACTCGACCACGATCTACCTGCAGCCCCGCATCGCGGAATTCGCCGAGAAGCTGGCGGCGAAGCTGCCCGGGGAGCTGAAAGTCTGCTATTTCGTCAACTCCGGGTCCGAGGCCAACGACCTCGCCCTGTTGATGGCGCGGCTCTACACCGGGAACTACGACCTGATCGCGCTGCGCAACGCCTACCACGGCGGCAACGCCTCCGGCATGGGCGTGACCGCGCACAGCACCTGGAAATTCAACGTCCCTCACAGTTTCGGCGTGCACCACGCCGTGGCCCCGTACCCGTACCGCGGCGCCTACGGCTACGACGACCCGCAGGCGGGACGGAAATACGCCGAGGACGTGAAGAGTCTCATCGAGTACGCGACGCCCGGCAAGGTCGCCGGCTTCATCGCCGAGTCCATCCAGGGCGTCGGCGGCTTCGTGGTCTTCCCCGACGGGTACCTGCGCCACGCCTACGAGCACGTGCGCGCGGCCGGCGGCGTGTGCATCGCCGACGAGGTGCAGACCGGCTTCGGCCGCACCGGCACGCATTTCTGGGGTTTCGAGACCCAGGGGGTCATCCCCGACATCGTGACCATGGCCAAGGGCATCGGCAACGGCGCCCCCCTGGCGGCGGTCGTCACGACCCCGAAGATCGCCGCCGTCCTGGCGCAGAAGGTCCATTTCAACACGTTCGGCGGCAATCCCGTGGTGTGCGCGATCGGCCAGGCCGTGCTCGAGGTCATCGAACGCGAACGCACGCAGGCCAACTGCCTGGAGCTCGGCGCCTACATCCTCGCCGGGCTGGAGAGGCTGAAGGCCAAGTACCCCGTGATCGGCGACGTGCGGGGCAAGGGGCTGATGCTCGGCATCGAATTCGTCAAGGACCGGGCGACCAAGGAGCCCGCCAAGGAGGCCTGCGCCCAGGCCGTGGAGAACGCCCGCGAACTCGGCCTCCTCCTCGGCAAGGGCGGGCTCTGGGGCCAGACCATCCGCTTCGCCCCGCCGATGAACATCACGCGCGCCGACGCCGATTTCCTGCTGGCCGTGCTCGACGAGGCCATCGGGGCGTTGTGACGCCATGAAGCCGCCGCCCGACGAAGCCGCGATCCTGGCGATCGAACGCCCCCACCGCGACCTCTGGACCTACTACCTGCTAGGCTGCCTGGTCGTGCCGCCGCTGTTTCCCCTGCTCGTGCTGCCGGCGTGGTTCCGCTACCACACGATGCGCTACCGGTTCACCGCCGAGGGCATCTCCATGCGCTGGGGCATCCTCTTCCGGCGCGAGATCATCGTGAACTACGCCCGCATCCAGGACATCCACCTGCGCTCGAACGTCGTCGAGCGCTGGCTGGGCCTGGCGAAGGTGCTCATCCAGACCGCCAGCGGCAACGCGGCGGCGGAGATGTCGCTGGAGGGCCTGAAGCAATACGAGGCCGTCCGCGATTTCCTGTACCTCAAGATGCGGGGCGTGAAGGACCACGCCCACCGGGCGGCGGACGGTGCGCCGGCCGGCGAACGCGAGGCCGAGCTCGCCGCCGCGCTGCGCGAGGTGGCGCAGGAACTTCGCCGCACGCGCGAGGCGCTGTCCTCCGCCCGCGCCACGCCGGCGTCCGACTCCGGTCATGTTTGACCGTATCCGCCGGCAGGTCCTGCGCTTCGCCCGCGTCCCGGCCGACCCGGAGCCGCCGCAGGGCGCGCCGGGATCGGTGCGGATTTTCCGGGCCGGCCGCAACCTCTACCACCTGCGGCTGCTGGGCTGGGCGGCCGGCCAGGCCGGCGCGGTGGCCGGCATCTGCTTCTCCCTGTGGTTTCTTCACGGTCTCGACGAGACGGCCACCGCCCTGCGCTCCCCGGCGCCGGCGGCAGTGACGTCCCCTGCTTCGGGGGCCGATTCCGCCGCGCCCGCGACCCCGCGCGCCCCGAACCGGCGGGAACGCGCCCGGGAAGAACCGGCCCGGCGCAGCCTGGTCCGGACGGTCGCCGGCTGGCCGCCCTGGACCCTGACCGCGCTGCACTGGCTCGAATACGGCGCGATCCTGCTTTTCCTCCTCCAGATACCCGTGACCTTCGCCGCCGTCCGGCTGGAATACGAGCTGCACTGGTACATCGTGACCGACCGCAGCCTGCGGATCCGCACGGGCCTGTTCCGCCTGCAGGAATCCACCATGAGCTTCGCCAACCTCCAGCAGGTGGAGGTCAAGCAGGGCCCGCTCCAGCGCCTGCTGGGGCTGGCGGACGTCCGCGTGCAGTCCGCCGGCGGGGGCGGCGAACGGCCCGAGGCCCAGGGGGGAGACTCGCTGCACACCGGGATCTTCCACGGCGTCGACAACGCCGGGGAGATCCGCGACCTCATCCTGGAGCGCCTGCGGCTCTTCCGCGCCGCGGGCCTGGGCGACCCCGATGACCCGGAGCCGGCCGCCGGATCGCCGCCGCCCAGCGACGCCCTGGCGGCCGCCCGCGAGCTGCTCGCGGAGGCCCGCGCCCTGCGCCAGGTGCTCGCCCGCTGAGCGGGCTCGCGGCCGAGCCGCCTCCGGCGCGGCTACGGGAGCCGCAGTTCCATGCCCACCTTGAGATCGGACTCGTGCTTCATGACCCCGCGGTTGGCGGCGTAGATGTCCCGCCATTTCGCGCGGTTGTTGTAATACTGGAGGGCGATCTTCGAGAGCGTGTCCCCCGGCTGGACGACGTGGCGGCGCGGGGCCGTCGCGCGGCTGTCCGCGACGGCCGGGCTCGGCGGGGTGGCGGCGGCACCCGGCCGGGTCGGCGCCGCCAGCCGGGGCGGGGCCGCGGACGGCGGGAGCGGCCGGGTCCGGACCGTGGGAATGGCGCCCGGGTCGACGCTGAAGTTCACGCCCTCGACGGCATCGCCCGGAGCGTCGGCCGGCGCGGCCGGGATGTTGCGGCTCGCCTTGAGGTCGGCCAGCTCCTGCTTGAGGGTGTCGTTTTCCCGCTTGAGCCGGTCGAGCGCGGCCACGAGGTCGACCCGCTGCAGCTGCGCCTCGAGCGGCTGGGCCGGCAGGGTGCGGGCGAACTCCCGCGTGGCCGCGTCGATGCGCTGCTTGACCTGCGAGGAGAGCGGGCTGTTGGGCCGCAGCGCGAGGTACTTGCGGTAATGGTAGATGGCCGACAGCGGGTCGTTCATGTGCTCCGCGTAGATGAGCCCGACGCTCAGGTGCGACTCCGGGGCGTCGTCCCCGCGTTTGTCGATGACCTTGAGGAAGGAGGTCAGGGCCTCCTGGCGGCGGCCCGATTTGAGCAGCGACTGGCCCTCGCGGTAGTTGGGCTCGTCGACTTCGGCCGCGTAGGACAGGCGGTCATGGTCGGCGCAACCGGCCAGCAGCAGGAGGATCCCGGCCAGCACGGGCGGAAACAGACGGCGAAAGACGAGGGCGAGACGCGGCACGGCGGAAAATGAATTGAACGATGACCAGCGAGAACTACGTTTGCGCCTGACCCAAGCCAACACAAGTTTTTGATGCCCCTGGATCCGACTACCATCCTCGCCAAAGCCCGCCAATGCCTCGCCATCGAACGGGAAGCGCTGGGAGCGACCGCGAAGGTGCTGGGAGCCGAGTTCGTGACCGTCGTGCGGACGGTCGAGGCCGTCGTGCGCGACGGCGGCAAGGTCATCTTCTCCGGCGTGGGCAAGAACGCGCACATCGCCGAGAAGCTGACCGGCACCTTCAACAGCATCGGCGTGCCCTCCTGCTACCTGGACCCGACCCAGGCGCTGCACGGCGATCTCGGCCTGTGCGCCGCCGGCGACCTGGCCGTCCTGCTCAGCAACAGCGGGGCCACGGCGGAAATGCTGCGCCTGCTGCCCCTGTTCGAGAAGTTCGGCCTCCAGACCGTGGCCCTGACCGGCGCGCCCGACAGCGAGCTCGCCCGCGGCTGCGACTACCGCCTGCTCTACGCGGCGCCCCGCGAGGCCTGCCCCCTGGCCCTGGCCCCCACCGCCAGCACCACGGCCGCGCTGGCGCTGGGCGACGCCCTGGCCATGGTCCTGCTCGAGAGCCGCGGCCTGACGCGCGAGGATTTCGCCCGTTACCACCCCGCCGGCACGCTCGGCATGACCCTGCTGCTGCGGGTCCGCGACATCATGCGCACCGGCGAGGCTTGCCCGGTGCTGAAGGGGGCGCGGACCACCGTGCAGGAGGCCATCTTCGCCATGACCCGGGCCAAGTCCGGCGCGGTGGCGTTGGTCGACGGCCGCGGCCGCCTGGCCGGCGTGTTTACCGACGGCGACTTCCGGCGCAGCGCGCTGACCGGCGGCGGGGAGTTCCTCCGCCGGCCGGTGACCGAGTTCATGACGCGCGGCGGCAAGACCGTGCCGGTGGAGGCCCTGGCGGTGGAGGCGTTGAAGGTCTTCCAGAAATTCAAGATCTCCGACCTGTTCGCGGTCGACTCCCGGCACCGCCCCGTCGGGTACATCGACGTCCAGGACCTGCCGAAACTGAAGATCCTCTGAGCGCCGCCGCGCGGGCCGGGGATCCGGCGCCCGCCCGCGACACCGCTGCTTGTTTTCCGGCGCGGAGCGCTCATAGTCATCCGCCATCCCATGCCCACTCCGCCCTTCGTCTATCAGGATCCGCTCCCGCTGGGGGCCGACGACACCGAATACCGCCTCCTCACCCGGGAAGGCGTCAGCACGGCCTCCTTCGAGGGCCGGGAAATCCTGAAGGTGGCGCCCGAGGCGCTGGCTCACCTGGCGCGGGAGGCCTTCCACGACATCTCCTTCATGCTGCGGCCGGCCCACCTCGCCCAGGTCGCGGCCATCCTGAAGGACCCGGAGGCCTCGGCGAACGACCGCTACGTGGCGTTGACCCTGCTCAAGAACGCCGAGATCGCCGCGCGCGGCATCCTGCCGATGTGCCAGGACACCGGGACCTGCTCGATCTTCGCCAAGAAGGGCCAGCAGGTTTGGACGGGCGCCAACGACGCCGAGTGGCTGTCGCGCGGCGTGTACGAGTGCTACACCAAGGAAAACCTGCGCTACTCGCAGGTCGCCCCGCTCGACCTGTACCGGGAGGTCAACACCGGCACCAACCTGCCGGCCCAGATCGACCTGCACGCCACCGAGGGCGCGAAGTACGAGTTCCTGTTCGTGGCCAAGGGCGGCGGCTCCGCCAACAAGCTCTACCTGTTCCAGGAAACCAAGGCCGTGCTCAATCCCAAGAGCCTCGAGAAGTTCGTCACCGACAAGATGCAGCTGCTCGGGACCTCCGCCTGCCCGCCCTACCACCTGGTGTTCGTGATCGGCGGCACCAGCGCCGAGGCGTGCATGAAGACCCTCAAGCTGGCCACGACCAAATACCTCGACGCCCTCCCGACCACCGGCAACGAGCACGGTCGGGCCTTCCGCGACGTCGAGTTCGAGGCGAAGGTGCTGCAGCTGGCGCAGCAGGCGAAGATCGGCGCCCAGTTCGGCGGCAAGTATTTCGCCCTCGATGTGCGGATCGTGCGGCTGCCCCGGCATGGCGCGAGCTGTCCGATCGGCATGGGCGTCTCCTGCAGCGCCGACCGCAACCTCAAGGCCAAGATCACCCGCGACGGCATCTTCGTCGAGCAGATGGAAACCGATCCCGGACGCTTCATTCCGGCGGAGCTGCGCACCTTCAAGGACGACTCGATCGTGCGCATCGACCTGAACCGGCCCATGCCCGAGATCCTCGCCGAGCTGTCCCGCTACCCGGTCACCACCCGCGTCTCGCTGACCGGCCCGATGATCGTCGCCCGCGACAGCGCGCACGCGAAGCTCAAAGAGCGACTGGATGCCGGCCAGGGCTTGCCGGACTACCTCAAGAATCACCCGGTGTACTATGCCGGTCCCGCCAAGACCCCCGCCGGCTACGCCTCCGGCTCGTTCGGCCCCACGACCGCCGGCCGCATGGACAGCTATGTCGACCTCTTCCAGGCCAACGGCGGCTCCATGATCATGCTGGCCAAGGGCAACCGCAGCCGGGCCGTCACGGACGCCTGCCGCAAGCACCACGGGTTCTACCTCGGCAGCATCGGCGGACCCGCCGCCATCCTCGCGCAGGACAACATCAAGAAGGTCGAGGTGCTCGAGTATCCTGAGCTCGGCATGGAAGCCGTCTGGCGGATCGAGGTGCAGGATTTTCCGGCGTTCATCCTGGTCGACGACAAGGGCAACGACTTCTTCGTGAACAACTGCGGCATCTGCGTGCCGGACAAGAACTGATCCGGCCCCGCCGCCTATTCCCCGAGGAAAGTCAGCACGACGCCCCGCGTGTGCGGGATGCGGCGGTGCTCCCACAGAAAGATTCCCTGCCAGGCGCCGAGCAGGAGGCCGCCGGCGGCGAACGGGATGTTCTCGCTGCTCCGGGTCAGGACCATCCGGATGTGGCTGGGCATGTCGTCCGCGCCCTCAGCGGTGTGGGTGAAATGCGGATCGTCCTCCGGCACCAGCCGGTCCAGCCAGGCCTCGAGGTCCCGCCGGGCCGAGGGATCCGCGTTTTCCATCAGCGCCAGGCTGCAGCTGGTGTGCGGGCAGAAGACGCTGGCCAGCCCGGTCACGAGTCCGGACCGGCGCAGCGCGCGTTCGACGTCGCCGGTGATTTCCCGCAGTCCGCGCCCCGTGGTGCGGATGGCCAGATTGGCTTGGTGCAGCTGCATGTCAGCCTCCGCCCGCCCCCGGGGCGTCCGCTCCCGGAAGGGTCATCGCCTGCGGATCCAGGACGCGGTCCAGCACGGCCCCATCGACGAGCCCGCGCGCCAGCACGACCTCGCGGAGTGTCCGGCCCGTCACGTAAGCCTCCTGCGCCACCGCGGCGGCGGCGTCATAGCCGATCAGGGGGTTGAGCGCGGTCACGAGCATGAGCGAGCGGTCCACCAGTTCGCGGCAGCGCGCGGGATCGGCCTCGAGCCCGGCCACGCATCGTTCGGTGAACAGGCGGACGCCGTTGGCCAGGCAATGGATCGCATCGAGGAAGCAGTAGGCCTGCAGCGGCAGGGTGGCGTTCAGTTCGAAGTGCCCGTCGCGCCCCGCCTGCTGGATGGTGTGCGCGAGGCCCTGGACGTAGAGGCAGACCTGCACCAGCATCTCCGCCATCACCGGGTTCACCTTCCCCGGCATGATCGAGGAGCCCGGCTGGACGGCAGGCAGCCGGATCTCCGCGAGCGCCGCGCGCGGGCCTGAGCCGAGCCAGCGGATGTCGTGCGCGACCTTGGCGAGGGCGGTCGCGATCGCGACCAGCTGGCCGGCGGCCTCGACGCAGTCGTCGCGGGCGGCCTGGGCCTCGAAGTGGTTCTCGGCCTCGCGCCACGGCAGTCCGGTCCGTTCCGTCAGCAGCCGCGCGACCGTGGCTCCGAAGGCCGCGGGCGTGTTGAGTCCGGTGCCGACCGCCGTGCCCCCCACCGCCAGTTCCGCCAGGGCGGCCACGGCGCGGCGGCAGCGGCCGGCCGCCTTGCGCGCCTGCGCGGCGTATCCCGAGAACTCCTGTCCCAGCGTCAGCGGCGTCGCATCCATCAGGTGCGTGCGCCCGAGCTTCACGATCCCCTGCCAGGCCGCCGCCTTCGCCGCGAGCGCCGCCTCCAGCCCCTCGAGGGATGGGATCAGATCGCGGTGCAGCGCAAGCGCGACGCTCACGTGCAGCGTCGTCGGGATCACGTCGTTCGACGACTGCCCGAGGTTGACATCGTCAAGGGGATGCAGCGGCCGCCCCGAACCCAGCGGCTCGCCCGCCCGCCGGCTGGCCCAGTTTGCGATCACCTCGTTGGCGTTCATGTTGGTGGAGGTGGCGGATCCCGTCTGGAAGACATCAACCGGAAAATGGGCGTCGAGCCGGCCCGCGGCGATCTCCAGCGCCGCCTCCTGGATGAGGCGGCCCTTCTCGGGCGCCAGCCGCCCCAGGGCGACATTGGCGCCCGCGCAGGCCCATTTCACCAGGCCGAGGCTGTGGAGGAAACCGGGCGGGAGGGGCCGGCCGCTGACCGGGAAGTTGAGCACCGCCCGCTGCGTGGAGGCCCCGTAAAGCGCGTCGTCGGGCAGGTTCATCTCGCCCATGGAGTCGCGTTGGGTGCGCATGACGGGAAGGTAGGCGCGCGGTCCCGCGAACACAAAAAAGAAAACCCGCCGGGAGGGCGGGTCGGAGCGGCGGGGCGCAGCGGGCGCGGCTAGAACTTCAACGAGACCCGGTCGCCCTGCACGCCCAGGCGGGTGAGGCGGTCGTTGAGGTCGGTGTCGCCGAGCCGCCGGGCCAGGCGTTCGCGCACGATGTCCGGCGCCGCGGGCTCGGGGCCGACCTGCCGGTCACTGTAATGCACCAGCAGGCGATTGCGCCGGGACGAAGCCGTGGGCAGCGAAGCCAGATCCGACATGCTGGCGGAAGCCGTCTGGACGCGGGCCGGGCCGCTGAGGCGACCGCCGAGCACGGCGTTCAGGAGATCGGGCTCGGCCTGCTCGAGACGGGCAAGATTGGCGGCGATCGAACGCGCGGACGGGCTTTCGACCTCACGCGGAGGCAGCATGGTCGGCATCAGTTCCGCGGTTTCCAGTTCGGCATTAGCCGCCGTCATCGCCACCATCCGCTGGTCGGGTTGGGGCACGGCCGGCTCGCTGCGATTGACCAAAGGAGAACTGACCGGCATCCCGACCTCGCCGACCGGAGCCGAGACGGCACGACCGCTGTGCGCCACGCCGGAGCCGGCCGCCGGCGCCACCGGGTCGGCCGCCACCGAGGCCGGGGCGTTGAATTTGACGGCGATCAAGGTGAAGGCGACAACCGCCGTGGCTCCGACCGGAATGTAGGCGCGCCGGGCAAGAAACTGGGGCAGCTGCTGCCACCACGGACGCTTCTGCAGGAGCGCCGACAACTGCTTCTGACGTAGCTCGCGCTCAAAACCGGCCCAAAAGGCGGCATCCGGCCGCTCGGCCCGCTTGAGCTTGAGGAGGTCCTCGATCGTGACCTTGGAAGGCGGTGGGCGATGGGACATGCGATTTAGGATCGGAGATACTTGCCGAGTTCGCCCTGCAGGAACTGCTTGGCGTAGTGGAGACGGGAACGAACAGTGCCCTCGGAGCAGCCCATGACTTCGGCAATCTCGGAATGGCTCAGGCCATCGATCTCGAATAAGGTAATCACTGTTCGGTGTGGGATAGACAGTTTTTGAAGCGCTTCGTTCAATTTTTCCTGGAGCTCCCTGAGGTATACATCCCGGTCCGCTCCGTTCTTATCCGTCAATTTGTCAATGATTTGCGTATTGATCCCGTCCTCATGCAGCTTTTCCAGGCTGAAAAAGCTCTTCAAGCGATTCTTACGCAAGTGGCTAAGGGTGGTATTGACCGCGATCTTGTAGAGCCAGGTGAAGAACGCGCAATGGCCCTGGAAGCGATTGATGGACTGGAAGGCCTTGATGAAGGCGTCCTGGGTCAGGTCCGAGGCGTCCTCACGATTGGCGGTCAGGTTGTAAACGACGCCGAAGACCCGTTCGCGGTATTTGCGAATCAGGTGGTCGAAAGCCGAGACATCCCCTG
>JAEUGX010000065.1 GCA_016795545.1 Opitutaceae bacterium | reverse complement strand
GCCGCCGCGCGTCGTGAGCCGGGGCACCGGGGCGGGGGGCTTGAGCAGTGAGTCCCCCGGGCCCGCCACCCACCCCGCCCCGCCCGGCGCCCCCCCCCCCCGGCCCCGCATCGGCTACCATTCGCCCCCGGACGGCACCGTGCTGTAGCCGGACCCGATCGCGGTCCTGCGCGGCGCGCCGAACGCGGCGGCCGCGCTGGCCTTCATGGAGTATGCGCTGTCGATGGACGGCCAGAAGCTGTGGAACTTCAAGGCCGGCACCCCGGGCGGCACGGAGCGCTATGCCCTGCGCCGGCTGCCGATCCGGCGCGATTTCTACGTCCCGGAATTCGCCCCCTACCGGTCCGATCCCGACGTCAACCCGTACGCCGGCGCCAACCCGCTCATCTACAACGGCAACTGGACGGGCGGCATCTTCCGCGAAATGGCTTTCGTCATCCGCGTGATGTGCCTCGACGCCCACCCGGAGCTGGTCGAGGCCTGGCGCGCCATCATCCGCGCCGGCCAGCCGCCCGAGGCCATCGCGGTGATGAGCGACATGTCGGCGGTCTCCTACGCCGAGGTGGGCGGCCGGATCAGGCAGGCGCTCAACTCCCGTAACAAGGTCGACGAGATCCGGCTCGCCAACGAGCTGGCCAATCACTTCCGCCGCCAGTACGCCCGCGCCGCCGAGGTGGCGCGGGCCTCCGCCCGGTAGCAAAGCGGGAACGTTGGGTTGAACGTGGAGTGGGAGAGTGAAGAGCTGACTTTCCGGCTTCTCCCGACTTCCCGGGCTTTATCCCAGCGGATGGCCGTGGCAGAAAAGGCCGTCCGATTGGATCTTCGATCAACGGCCTGAGTCCGGCTGCGTTTGCCGGTAGGGATCGGGAAAACGCAGCGTCATATGGTTCTCGGGCTGCTCGACCGGCTTGAAGCCGAAGCGGGCGTACAGCGGATGGGCGTCGCGGGTGCGCAGGTTCCAGCTGCGCAGGCCCTGCAGCCGCGGATGGGCCAGCGTGAACCGCAGCATCGCCTGCGCCAGTCCCCGCCCGCGGTGCTCCTCCAGCACATACACGTCGCACAGGTAGGCGTAGGTGGCGTGGTCGGAGATCACCCGCACCAGCCCGACCTGGCGGCCGTCGGCCGCGTAGGCGCCGACGCAGAACGACGCGGCGAGCGCCCGGCGCACGAGGTCGATCGGGATGCCCGGGCTCCAGTACGAGCGGGTCAGGTACCCGTGGACCGCGACCGGATCGAGCCGGGCGGGGTCGTCGGAAACGAGGTAGCCTGCGTGGTGTTGTTCCCCCGCGGCCATCGTCACAGCCGGGCCATGGCCGCGGCGAAGGCGGCTTTGTCCGGCGCCCGGTAGAATGAGGTGCCGGCGACGAAAGTGTCGGCCCCGGCCTCGCGGCATTCGCGGCCGGTCGCCAGGTCGATCCCGCCGTCCACCTCGAGACGGAACCCGAGTTGACGGGCGCGGCGCCAGCCGTCGATCTCCCGCAGCTTCGGCAGCATGTCGCGGCGGAACGGCTGGCCGCCGAAGCCGGGCTGGACGGTCATCACCAAAACCAGGTCCACCTGGTCGACGAGGTGGGCGACGGCCGAGGCCGGCGTGCCGGGATTCAGCACGATGCCGCACTGGCAGCCCAGCCCGCGGATCCGGGCCAGCGTGGCGGCGTGGTCGTAGGCGGGCTCGATGTGGATGCTGATGAGATTGGCGCCCGCCTGCGCGAACGGCTCGAGGTAGCGGAACGGCTCCGCCAGCATCAGGTGGGTGTCGAAAAACAGCCTCGAGCCGGAGCGGCGGAGCGCGGCCAGCGTCTCCGGACCGAAGGTCAGGTTCGGCACGAAATGGCCGTCCATGATGTCACAGTGCAGCCAGGGCGCGCCGCTGGCGGCGACGGCCTGGGCGCTGTCGCCCAGGCGGGCGTGGTCGCCGGCGAGCAGGGAGGGGGCCAGGAGGGGGGGATGCGGCATGGGGCGGTGCCTGCGATGCAACGGAGGTTCCGCCGCGGCTCAATCCTTTGTTTGCGCACGCGACCGGAGGAAATCCCGTTTGCGTTTGCCGGCCCGGGCCTCATGAATCCGGGGGCATGTCCGTCGCCACGAAGCCCGCCTCCGTTCCCCCCGCGCAGTTGCCCGATTCGTCCGGGCATTTCGGCCCCTATGGCGGCGTGTTCGTGCCCGAGACGCTGATGACGGCACTGGCCGAGCTGACCGCGGCCTATGAGCAGGCCCGGCAGGACCCGGAGTACCTGCGGGAGCTGCGCCACCACCTCAAGGAGTTCGCGGGCCGGCCGACCGAGCTGTATTTCGCCGGACGCCTGACGCAGCACTGCGGCGGGGCGAAGATCTACTTCAAGCGCGAGGACCTCCTGCATACCGGAGCGCACAAGATCAACAACGCCATCGGGCAGGCGCTGCTGGCGCGGCGGATGGGCAAACAGCGCATCATCGCCGAGACCGGCGCCGGCCAGCACGGCGTCGCGACGGCGGCGGTCTGCGCCAAGTTCGGGCTCGAGTGTGTGGTGTACATGGGGGCGGTCGACATGGAGCGGCAGGCCCTGAACGTGTTCCGCATGCGGCTGATGGGCGCCAAGGTCGTGGGGGTCGAGGCCGGACAGAAGACGCTCAAGGACGCGGTCAACGAGGCGATGCGCGACTGGGTGACGAATGTCCGGGGCACGCACTATATCCTGGGCTCGGCGCTGGGGGCGCACCCGTATCCGATGATGGTGCGCGATTTCCACCGGGTGATCGGGCAGGAGCTGCGCGGCCAGATCCTGGAGCGCGAGGGCCGACTGCCCGACGAAATCGTCGCCTGCGTGGGCGGCGGCAGCAACGCGATCGGGTGCTTCTTCGAATTCCTGTCCGACCCCGGCGTGCGCCTGATCGGCGTCGAGGCCGGCGGCCATGGCATCCGCCGCGGCGAACACGCGGCGCGTTTCGAAGGCGGCAAGCTGGGCGTCCTGCAGGGATGCAAAACCTACATTCTCCAGAACCCCGACGGGCAGATCGAGCTGACCCATTCGGTCTCGGCGGGGCTCGACTACGCCGCGATCGGACCTGAACACGCCTACTACCGCGACCAGGGTCGCATCGCCTACGCCTACGCGACCGACGACGAGGTGCTGGAGGCCTTCCAGCTCTGCTCGCGGCTCGAGGGCATCATTCCGGCTCTGGAATCCACGCACGCGCTGGTCGAGGGCCTCAAGCGGGCGAAGCAGCTCGGCCGGGACCAGGTCTTGGTCATCAATCTCTCGGGCCGCGGCGACAAGGACGTGAACCAGGTGGCGAAGCTGCTCGGCGTCCGGTTATGAACTCGATGACGGGATTCGGCCGCGGCGCGGCGAGCCGAGGGGACCAGGCGCTGACCGTGCAGGTCAATTCCGTCAACCGGCGCGGCCTCGACCTCAGCGTCTCGCTGCCCGACGCCTGGGAGACGCTCGAGGGCGCCGTCGCCGAGGCGGTGCGGAAGGTGGTCGTGCGGGGCAAGGTGCACGTGGTCGTCGAGGCCGAGAGCGGCCCGACGGCGGCCGGGTGGGATGAGGCGGCGGTGTTCGCCGCGCTCGACCGGCTGCAGGCCCTGGCGCGGGCCCGCGGGCTGCCGTTCACCCCCGGAGCCGAACTGCTCTGGCAGATCGCGCGCGACGAGGGCGGGGCCGCCCACCTGCCGGAACCGGCCGAGGCGTGGCCGGCGGTGGAGCAGGCGCTGCAGGCGGCGCTGCACGGGCTGGCCGTCATGCGGGCCAAGGAGGGCGAGGCGCTGTTGGTGGATTTCCTCGGCCGGATCGAGAAGCTGCACTCGGCGCTCGAGGCCATCGCGCGCCGGGCGCCGCAGGTCAGCGGCGCGTATCGCGAGCAGCTCATGCAGCGGCTGCGCCAGGCCGGGCTCGAACTCGACGTCGCCGACGAGCGGGTCCTGAAGGAAGTGGCCCTCTTCGCCGACCGCTGCGATGTCACCGAGGAAATCACCCGCCTGCGCAGCCACTTCACGCAGCTGAAGGAGCTGCTCCGCTCCGCAGGCGAGATCGGGCGGAAGGCGGAATTCATTCTGCAGGAGATCGGGCGGGAGATCCACACGATCGGCAGCAAGGCGAACGATCTGCAGATTTCGCAGCAGGTGATCGAGTTCAAGAACGAGCTCGAGCGCGTGCGCGAGCAGGTGGCGAACGTGGAGTAGCCGTCTCGGGCCGCCGTGGTCCGCCCCGCAGGCCTATCGCGGATGCGGAGCGGCGGGGGAGGACTCGAAAACCGACTCTTCCCGGCCCGCTCAGGACCCGGCCGCTTCGCCGTAGGCTGGCTGCTTCAGCGACCAAAGGATGTACCAGAATACGCCAATGCAGATGGCGGAGTCGGCGACGTTGAACGTCGGGTAGACGTAGTTGCCGAAGTGCACGTCGATGAAGTCGATCACATGACCGTGGATGAGGCGGTCGACCAGGTTGCCGACGATGCCGCCGCAGAGCAGTCCGAAGGGAATCTGGGCCGTCGTCTGCCTGAGCCCGAGGTGCCGGCGCCAGAAAAAGAGGGCGGCCAGCGTGCCGAACGCGAGCACGGCGAGGCCGAGGCTGTTCCCGGAAAACATGCTCCAGGCGGCCCCGGTATTGCCCACGTGCACAAAATAGAGGAAAGAGGGGAAGATCTCGATGCGCGCCCCGGGACCATAGCTGCCGAGGGGCAGGCGGGCGTCGATCCATTGCTTGGTCAGCTGATCGAGGCCGAAGATGACCAGCGCCAGGATCCAGAACCGGCGATAGGCCAGGATGCGGTGCAGGACGGAGACGGCGCGTGCCGGTGCCGCGGGGGCGGGGGATGGGGAGGCGGGAGCCGGCGACGGGGATCCGGGAGGGGCGGCTGATCCTTTCAAGGGAGATTCCACGGACCCGGTTCCGGCGGCGACTATTCGTCGCCGCTGTCTTCGCCGGACAGTTTGCCGGCCTCTTCCTCGGAGCCGTCTCCGAACAGGCCGCCGCGCTCGACGGAACGGTGGGAGTGGCGTTCGACTTCCTTCTTGGCCTCGGCGGAGTACCGGGTGAAGGGCACGGCCAGCAGCCGCTCCTTGGCGATCGGCTTCTGGGTGATCTCGCAGACGCCGTAGGTGCCGTCGTGCACCCGCTTGATGGCGGCTTCGATCTCGGAGAGGGCTTCCTGCTCGTTGGATACGAGGCTGAGTGCAAAATCGCGGTCGAAGGTGTCGGTGCCCGCGTCGGCCATGTGCTGACCGTAACCGGAAAGGTCGCCCGAATCGTCCTTGGCCGACTTGAGCAGCGTCTCCTCGGTGTGCTCGCCCAGCTGGGTCAGCACGTGGTTGCGGAGATCAAGCAGCAGCCGGTAGTAGCGGCGGAACTTCTCGGGCACCTCGGACTCGTCGACGATGGCGGACGGCTTGCGGCCCTTGCCCGGATTGAAGCCGAGGATGTCGGCCAGCGAGGCAGGCTTCACGTGATGCGGCTTGTGCGGCTTTTCCAGCTGCGCGGTGACCTCATGGGTCTTGGCTGCGGTCCCGGGCTTGCCGTTCTTGCCGGTCTTGGCGGCGTTCTCGACCTGCTTCTCGTTCTTCTTCGCGATCTCGCGCACCTCGTCGAGGCTGAAGGCGATGGCCTTGGGCGCGGACTTGCGTTCGAGCAGCAGACGCTTCAGGTCGGCGGCCGCCTTCGTCGGCCCGGCCTTCGGTGCCGCCGGGTCCGCCTTGGCCACGGGCTTGGGAGCAACGGGTTTCTCCGGAGCCTTCGCCGGCTTCTTGGCCGGGACGATCTTGGCTGCGGGCTTCTTTGCGGTGGGCTTTTTCTTCGTGGCCATAAAGGGACGGGTTAGGAGTTAAGGGCTTCTGCGCACCGAGGGCAAACTTCTCCGTGCGCGGTTTGCTTTAATTCTGGCACCCACCGCCAGCAGCGCGGGCAGCGGACGAATCCGGCCTCACGGGCATGGCGGGCGGTGATTTCCAGGGCGGAACCGGCCCTGGGCTCCACCCTGACATGCGAGACGATGAAGAGTTCGGGTAGAAAGTCGCGGTGTTTTTCCAGGACCGCATAAGCCGGGTCCCCAGGATCGCCAGCCAGGCTCACGACCGCATCCAGCGACTTCCCAATGGTGCCGGCCTGCCGCAACGGCTCGAGCCGCTCGTTTACGGCCGCCCGGTGCTTGAGCAGCAGCGTGAGATCGGACTCGACCGTTTGATTTGTCCATTCGGAAGGGGCAACAGGCCAATCCTGGAGATGGATGGAGTCGTTGACGTATTCTTTGCCTGCGGTGGCGAAGCCCCAGGCTTCGTCGGTGGTGAAGGTGATGAACGGGGCCAGGATCCGGACGAGGACGTGGAAGATCTGGTGAATGGCGGTTTGGGAGGACCGGCGCAGGGGGTGGGTGGCGCCCAGGGTATAGAGCCGGTCCTTGAGGACGTCGTGGTACGTGGCCGACAGGGTCACCGAGCAGAACTGGTTGCAGAGCTGGTAGACGCGGTGGAACTCGTAGGCGTCGTAGGCCCGGGTGCATTCCGTGACGAGTGCGGCGGCCTGGTGCAGGGCCCAGCGGTCAAGGACATCCAGCTGCGCCACAGGAACGGCGTGCCGGGCGGGATCGAAGTCGAACAGGTTGGACAGCTGGAAGCGGAAGGTGTTGCGGAAGAGCCGGTAGGCCTCGCCGACGTTCTTGAGGATCTCGTCGTCGACGGGGATATCGTCGCGAAAATCCTGCGAGGCGATCCAGAGGCGGATGACATCGGCGCCGTGCTGGGCGATGTAGGCGTCGGCTGTCTGGGGCTTCTGGTAGGTGCTGCTCTTTGAGATCTTCTGGCGGTTCTTGTCGACGATGAAGCCGTGGGTCAGGACGGCCCGGTACGGAGCGCCGCCGAAGGCGATGACGCTGCACCAGAGTGAGGACTGAAACCAGCCGCGATGCTGGTCGCTGCCTTCGAGGTAGAGGTCGGCGGGCCAGTGGGTGCCGCCCTGGGCGGGCCGGAGCACGGCGGCCTGGGTGGAACCGGAGTCGATCCAGACGTCGAGCGTGTCGCGGCCGCCCGTCAGGCGCGACGGGTCCGGCCAGCCGGCGGGGAGGGTGACACCCTCGAGCACCTGGGCGGCAGTGGCGTCGTACCAGAAATTGGTTCCGCGGGTGGCGATCTTGTCGGCCACGGCGCGTGCGACGCCGGCGTCGAGGTAGGCTTGCTTGCGCTCGTCGAAGAAGGCGGGGATGGGCACGCCCCAGGAACGCTGGCGGCTGATGCACCAGTCGGGCCGTGATTCCACGGCCCCGCGGATGCGCGCCTCGCCCCAGGCCGGGATCCAGCCCTGGTTGGCGGAGATTTTCGCGATCTCCGCGAGGGCCTTGGCACGATGGCCGGCCTTGTCGAGCGACACGAACCATTGGTCGACCGCGCGGAAGACGATCGGGGTCTTGGAACGCCAGCAGTGGGGATACTGGTGCTCGTAGCGCTGCCGGGCGAACAGCGCGCCGGCGGCGTCGAGCTTCCGCAACACGGCGACGTTTGCCGGGGAGGTCTTCTTGGCGGCGAGGTCCTCGACGCTTTCCAGCGTGGTCAGTCCGACCAGGTCGGCCGGGATCCGACCGTCGTCGAGGTAGCGTCCGTCGTCGCCGACGGGACAATAGATTTCGAGGCCGTACTTGAGGCCGGTGTGGTAGTCCTCCGCACCATGGCCGGGCGCGGTGTGCACGCAGCCGGTGCCGCTTTCGGTGGTGACGTAGTCGGCCAGGACCACGGGCGAGGGGCGGTCGATGAAGGGATGCCGGGCCGCGAGCTTTTCGAGCCGGGCGCCGGGCAGCGTCAGGACGACGGCCGGCGGGTTCGCCAGCTTGGCGGCGGCGGCCACCGAGCCGAGCAGCGCCTGGGCGACCAGGATGCGTTCCGCCCCGAGATCGGCCACCACGTAGTCGACGGTGGGATGCAGCGCGATCGCGAGATTGGCGGGGATCGTCCAGGGGGTCGTGGTCCAGATGAGGATGAAAAGTGGCTTGTCGGCGGGAAGTCCGAACCGGGCGGCCTCGTCGGGCGGCACGGGGAAGCGGACCCAGATCGAGGGGGAGACATGGTCCTTGTACTCGATCTCGGCCTCGGCGAGGGCAGTCTCGAAGGGGATCGACCAGTACACCGGCTTCTTGCTGCGGTACACGAGACCCTGTTCGACGAAAGCCGCGAAGGTGCGGAGGATGTCGGCTTCGAAGGCCGGCGCCTTGGTCTTGTACTCGTGCTCCCAGTCAGCGAGGACGCCGATGCGCTTGAACTGGGCCTTCTGCTTGGCGATCCAGCCCTCCGAGAACGCGTCGCAGCGGGCGCGCAGCTCCGCGGTGGTCAGGTTGAGCTTCTGCTCCTGGATCTCGCGCGAGACCTTCTGCTCGATCGGCAGGCCGTGGCAGTCCCACCCGGGCACGTAGGGCGTGCGGAAGCCGCGCATCGACTTGTAGCGGTTGACGATGTCCTTGAGCGTCTTGTTGAGCGCGGTGCCGATGTGCACGTCGCCGTTCGTGAACGGCGGCCCGTCGTGCAGCACGAACGCCGGCGCGCCGGCGCGCCGGCGCTGGATGGCGTCATGCAGCCCCAGCTTGTCCCAGTGCGCGACCCGGGCCGGCTCGCGCTGCACCAGATTGGCCCGCATCGGGAAGTCCGTCTTGGGAAGCAGGAGAGTCTCTTTCAGGTCTTGCGCCATCGGGAAATAGGGGGCGGCAGGCTACTTGATAAGGGGGGGTAGTCAAGTGGCGAGAGGGTGCGGTCGCGGCGCGGGCGGCGCGGCTCCGGACAGGCGCAAAAAACGACGCTACGCCCGGCCGGCGTAGGCCGCCGCCTTGCGGGCGAGTTCGGCGCCGGAGCGCACGCAGTCGGGCAGCGAGATGCCGTCGCGCGTGTTGCCGCCGATGAACAGGCCGGGATGCTGCGCCTCCAGGCGGGCGAGCGGCTCCAGGAAGCGCTCGTGTCCGAGGTTGTACTGCGGAATGGCCCGGGGCCAGAAGGTGTGGCGCGAGTAGACGGGGTCGCCGCGGACGCCGAGCAGCTCCCGCAGGTCGGGCAGGACGCGGGCCGCGAGCGCGTCGGCGGCGAGCCGGCCGGTCTCGGGCTGGCGCATGCCGCCGGCGAAGACGGTCAGCGCCACGTGGTCCGCGGGCGCGCGCCCGGGAAAAAGGGTCGAGCTGAACAGCATGCCGAGCAGGCTGCGCTGCTCGCGCGCGGGCACGAGGGCGCCGAAGCCGTCGAGCGGATGCGCGACCTGGTCCCGCCGGAAGCCGAGGAAGAGCGAAGCGACCGGCGGCATCGGCAGGTGGTCGAGCGAGGCCAGGCTGCGTTCGCCCAGCGTGCCAAATATCAGCTGGGCCAGGGCGCCGGCCGGCAGGGCGAGCACCAGGGCGTCGAACGCGGAGGTCGCGACTTCGCCGCCGCGGGTCGTGATGACCTTCCAAGGGCGTCCGGGGATGAGGTTGGTCACCGTGACCCCGGCCTGCACCGCGCCGTCGGGGAGCGCGCTGGCGAGCGCTTGGGGCAGGACCTCCAGGCCGCGGTCAAACGACACGATCGGGTGGACGCCGGCGGCTTCGCCGCGGCTCCGGCGCTCGGCCGCCTGCGCCCGCAGGCCGCGGAGCAGTGAGCCGTGGCGCCGCTCCAGCTGCCAGAGGTTGGGGAAGGCGTAGCGGGCGGAAAGTTTCGCGGGATCGCCGGCATAGACGCCGCTGACAAAGGGGTTCAGGCCGTAGTCCACGATCTCCTGGCCGAAATGGGCGCCGACGAAGGCGGCCAGGCTGGTGTCCGTCGTCCGGACGCGCGGCCGGTGAAGCAGCTCGAGCAGCACGCGCAGGCGTGCGCCGGGTGAGAACAGCGGTGACGTCAGCAGCCCGGCCGGCGACAGCGGCACCGGCACGAGCCGGCCGCGTCGCACGATGAAGCGTTTCTTGGCGGCCGCGCCGGCGGCCACCTGGCGCGGTCCCAGTCCGAGCTCGGCGATCAGCCCGGCGACTTCCGGCACGAGCTGCAGCGAGTTCGGCCCGCCCTCGGCGAGCCAGCCGTCTTCGGCATGCGTGACGATGGCGCCTCCGGGGCGCGGGGTGCGTTCGTAAAGCGTCACCCGGCAGCCGGCGCGGTGAAGCCGCCAGGCGGCCGTGAGGCCGGTCAGGCCGCCGCCGATCACGGCGAGGGAGGGAGGGGCCGAGGCAGCCACGTCAGGGAGCGGGGGAGCGGCCGAGGCGCGCCCGGGCCGCCGCGTGCGGTCGCTTCAGCGCCATGTGGTGACGGCCTGTACCAGCGCCTCGACGCATTCGATCTTGGCCTGCGGCATGATGCCGTGGCCGAGGTTGAAGATGTGGCCGCGGGCCCCGCGCATCGTCTCCAGCAGGCGGTTGGTCTCGTGGCGGACGATCTCCGGGGTGGTGTTCATCAGCACCGGGTCGAGGTTGCCCTGGAGGGCGACATTGCCCGGTACCAGGCGGCGGACGACGCCCAGGTCGACGGTCCAGTCGACGCCGAGCACGCTGGCGCCGGTGAACGCCTGGTCGGTTAGCTGCGACGGCGTGCCTTTGGCATAGAGGATCACCGGGAAACCTTGGGGCAGGGCACGGATGATTTCGCGGATCCAGCGGAGGGAAGCCGCCTCGTAGTCCTGTCCGGCGACGATGCCGCCCCAGGAGTCGAAAATCTGGATAGCGTCGGCTCCGGCGCGGATCTGCATGAGGAAATACTCGATCAGCGCGGCGGTCAGCTTTTCCATCAGCCGGTTGAAGAAGTCGCGGTCCGAGTAGAACACGGCCTTGCTGCGCTCGAACTCGTCGGCGCTGCCGCCTTCGAGCATGTAGGTGCCGAGCGTCCAGGGAGAGCCGCCGAAGCCCAGGAGCGCCTGCTCGCCCTTCAGCGCGGCCTTCACCCGTTCAAGAGCCTGGCCGACGTAGGCGAGCCGGTACTGGACGCCGGCGGGATCGAGCCGTTCCAACTGGTTCCGCGACTCGAGGCGGTAGTCCATCGCGATGCCGCCGGCTTCGCGGAACTTGTAGCCCTGGCCGAGGGCTTCCGGGATGACCAGGATGTCGGAGAAGATGATTGCGGCGTCGAGGGCGAAGCGCCGCAGCGGCTGGAGGGTGACCTCGGCGGCCAGTTCCGGGGTGCGGACCATTTCCAGGAAGGAAGAGGTCGCCTTGAGCGCCCGGTACTCCGGCAGGTAGCGGCCGGCCTGGCGCATGATCCAGACGGGCGGACGGTCGAGCGGCCCGCATGCGCAGGCCTGGAGGAAACGTTCGCGGGAGGTCACTCGGTGTAATTGGCCCAGTCACGAGGCTGGAGGAAGACCTTGTAGAGCCGGGCCTCGGGCGTGCCATGCTCGGGGGTCCAGTCGTAGCGCCAGGCCGCCAGGGGCGGCAGCGACATAAGGATGCTTTCGGTCCGGCCGCCGCTTTGGAGCCCGAACTGGGTGCCGCGGTCCCAGACCAGGTTGAACTCGACGTAGCGGCCGCGGCGGTAGAGCTGGAAGTCGCGTTCGCGCTCGCCGAACGCGGTGGCCTTGCGCCGCTCGACGATCGGGAGGTAGGCGGGGAGGAAGGCGTCGCCGACGCTGCGGAGCAGTGCGAAGCTGCGGTCGAAGCCGGGGGCGTTGAAGTCGTCGAAGAAGAGGCCGCCGACGCCGCGCGGCTCGCCGCGATGCTTCAGGAAGAAGTACTCGTCGCAGGCCTGCTTGAAGCGCGGGTAGAGCTCCAGCCCGAAGGGATCGCAGGCCGCGCGTGCGGTCCGATGCCAATGGACCACGTCGGCCACGAAGCCGTAGTAGGGGGTCAGGTCGAAGCCGCCGCCGAACCACCAGACCGCAGAGGGGCCTTCGCCGGCCACGAAGAAGCGGACATTGGCGTGGCTGGTCGGCACATACGGGTTGCGCGGGTGGATCACCAGCGACACCCCGAGCGCATGGAAGGGCCGCCCGGCCAGTTCCGGACGGGTGGCCGTCGCGGAGGGAGGCAGGGCGGCGCCGCTGACCTGGGAAAAGCTGACTCCGCCCTTCTCGATGACGGCGCCGTCGCTGAGCACCCGGGAGCGGCCGCCGCCGCCCTCGGCCCGCGTCCAGTTGTCCTCCTCGAACCGCCCGCCGTCCTCGAGCTCCAGGGCCGCGCAGATCCGGTCCTGGAGACCCAGCAGGTAGGCGCGGACGGCTTCGAGATCGGGCGACATGATGGAAACAGGGCGGTCCTTTCATAGTCCGCCGCGGTCATCGAAGTCGAGTCCGGGCCGCAGAACGAGCGAAAACTCGGGCCGGCTTGACGAGTTTGTTATGGTTCGGGGTGGACACCCCGACTCGCCCCCCGTTACTTCGCCGATTCCGACCGACCGCCTGATGAACGCCGCCCTCCTCACCACCGTCGCCGCCACCGGCTTCACCGTGGCCTTTTCCCACGCGGCGATCCCGACCCACTGGCTGCCGTTCGTGCTGGTGTCGCGGGCCCGGGGCTGGAGCCGCGGCAAGACGCTGGCCGTTTCCGCCCTAGCTGGCCTCGGACATGTGGCCCTGACGAGCCTGATCGGGCTGGCGATCGCGTGGTTCGGCTTCCGCATCGACGCCGAACTCGGGGAGGTCTTCCCCTGGATCACGGGCGGCATCCTGCTGGCCATCGGCGCCTACTATTTCTGGCGGCAGTGGCGCGGCGGCATCGTGCACCACCACGTGCTCGGCGCGCCCCACCACCCGAGCGAACAATGCGGGCAGGAGACCGACAGCACGCACTGGGACCATGAGCTCAAGGGCAGCAAGCTGGTCGAGGACCGGACGACGGACTGGACCGCGGTCAGCGGGCTCTTCGTCATGCTGACGCTCTCCCCCTGCGAGGGCTTCCTGCCCGTATACCTGTCGGGCGTGCAATTCGGCTGGCGCGGCTTCATCGTGCTGAGCCTGATCCTGGCCCTGGCGACGCTGGCCGGCATGATGATCTTCACCTGGCTGGCCCTGGTCGGCCTGGAGCGGGTGCAGGTGAAAAGCTTCGAGCGCTTCGAGTCGGGGCTGCTCGGGCTGCTCTTCACGCTGCTCGGCGGACTGCTCATCGTGCTCGGGCACGGGCACTGAGCTCAGGCGATGGTGGTTTGTAGTAGACGGTCTGGGCGAAGGAGGGCGAACTGTCGGGCATGGCTGGAGCGTTGCGGATGGAGTTGGAAGGCGAGGGGGCGAGGATGCAGTGACTGAAATCACTCGCAGTGCGTTCGTACCTGAAACTCCGGAGGTATTCAGTTACGACGCCGATGGCAACCTGCTGGCTGACGCGCGGTGGACATATACGTGGGACGCTGAAAATCGGCTAGTGGCGATG
>JAEUGX010000061.1 GCA_016795545.1 Opitutaceae bacterium | reverse complement strand
CCTGCTGGAACATGCCGAGGCCGACGCGCGCATCGGCGCGGCCTGGACCATCCTCACGGTGTTGGCCCGGACCGAGAGCCCCTGACCCGAACCCCTCTTCCCATGCCTGCCTCCCCCCTCCCTGCCATCGACGCCCACGGTCACTATGGAATCTATCCACCGAGCTCCGCGATCGAGCGCTCCAATCCGCTGACCTGCGGATTCATGAGCGCCCCGGCGGAGGAGGTGGCCGCCCGCGCCCGCGCCGCGGGCATCGCCTGGACCGTCGTCTCGCCGCTGGCCGGCCTGCTGCCGCGGGGCACGACGACCGACGTCGTGGCAGGCAACGCGGCGGCCTTCCGCGAGGTGCCGGCCGTCCCCGGCCTGCTGCAGTATGTCATCGTCAACCCGCTCCAGCCCCGGACCTACGACCAGGCGCGGGAGATGCTGAAGGCCAAGTGGTGCGTCGGCATCAAGATCCACCCCGAGGAGCACTGCTACCGCATCGCCGACCGCGGCGAGGAGCTGTTCCGGTTCTTCGCCGAGGTCGGGGCGCCGGTGATGACCCACAGCGGCTGCCCTAACAGCGTGCCGGCGGACTTCGTGCCCTTCGCCAACCGCTACCCGACCGTCCGGCTGCTGCTGGCACATCTGGGCAACGGCGGCGGCGACAACCAGCGGCCCGACCTGCAGGTCCGCGCCATCCAGGCCGCCCAGCACGGCAACCTCTGGGTCGACACCTCCAGCTCCCGCAGCATCCTGCCGCGGCTGATCGAGTGGGCCGTCGCCGAGATCGGCGCCGAGCGCCTCCTGTTCGGCACCGACACGCCGCTCTATCACGCGGCCACCCAGCGGGCGCGCGTCGAGTCGGCCGACATCCCCGCCGCGGCGAAGCAGCTGATCCTGCGCGACAACGCGCTCAAATTCTTCGGGCTCGATCCCACGCGGGCATCTGACAGCTTTGCCCGCCATGGCTGACAAACCGAACGAAGCGAAAGCGCCCGCGCCGGCTGACCTCACGGGCGACTGCCGGCTGGATCCCAAGCTGCAGAACCGCAACGCGCTGCTCTACGCCGCGCAGATCTCGCTGATCTACCTGGCCGCCCCCGCCCTTTACATCGGCTTTGTGCAGGCCGGCCTGTTCAAGCACATGCACACCTCGGACACCGTGGCCAACCTGCCGAGCACGGTGTTCCTGTCCATGGCCTGGGCCCCGGTGGTCGTGGCGTGGCTGTTTCCGCAGGCGCGCGCGCTCACGCGCATCATCGGCCTTTCCTACTGGCTGATGGCGCTCATGGGCGGGCTCGTGGCGCTGGCGCTTTTCGCCGACGTCTCGGAGCCGGTGCTCATCGCCGCCATCATCGCGCACGCCGCCGTGATCGGCGCCGCCAATCCGGTGGCCAACGTCCTGGGCTGGGAAGTGCTCGACCGCGGCGTCTCCAAGAAACTTCGCGGCAAGGCGCTCGGCCTGGCGTTCGGCTGGGGCCCGTGCTTCGCCGTCGTCGGCTCGCTGGGCGCCCAGCTGCTGCTGGACGGCAAGCTGTTCGGCTGGACGGCGCCGCCATGGCTGAGCGTCCCGTACCCCTACAGCTACGGCGTGCTGTTCGGGATCAGCGCGGCCTGCATGGCGGTGGCGGGCCTGCTGTCGCGGCTCTACCGGATCGAACTGCCCAAGGTCGATGTCGAGCGGGAGAGCTTCCGCGTGGCGGTCGTCGACGGCTTCAAGTCCCTGCTCGGCTACCGCATCCTCTTCATCGCCTGCATCGCCTACCTGCTCGTCTACAGCGGCAACATGGTGCAGATCAACATGAGCATCTTCACGCAGGAAGCCGTCGGCCGCATGCCCGAGGACCTGGCCGGCTACCAGCTGACCCTGCGCTTCACGTTCAAGATCTTCTGCGGCTTCCTGCTCGGGTGGCTGCTGACCCGCACCAATCCCAAGGTGCCGCTGCTCGTGACCGTCGGCCTACAGATCCTCGGCGTGCTCTGGGTGCTCTTCGTCCCGGGCTACTGGTTCCTGATCGCCTTCGGCATCAACGGCGCCGGCGAGCTCTTCGGCGTCTACTACATGAACTACCCGGCGCAGGCCTCGCCCAAGTCCCAGGTCCGACGGAACATCGCCTTCCTCGCGCTCATCTCGACGCTCGTCGGCTTCGCGCCGGTGTTCTACGGCTGGATCTCCGACACCTGGAGCCTGCGCGCCAGCTTCTGGGCCGCGCTCTTCATCCTGTCCTGCGTGACTCTGCTGGTGATCTTCGCGCTGCCCTCCAACCCGAAGCCCCGGCTCCAGGACATGCGCGATTCCGACCGCGAGCCCAGCCCGGCCGCCTGACCCAGCTATGCCCGCCAAGATCAAACGCCTGACCCGCAAAAATCTCCACGGCGTGTGGAGCGCGCTGATCGTGCCCTGGACCGACCGCGACGAACTCGACTCCCGCCGCTTCGTGCGGGAGGTCCGCGCCTACGGCGGCACCGGCGTGCACGGCGTCTACACCGGCGGCACGACGGGCGAGTTCTACGCCCAGGACGACCGGACGTACGAGCGCATCACGCGCATCGCCTGCGAGCAGGCGCACGAGGTCGGCCTGCCCATCCAGATCGGCGCCACCGCCCTGAGCACCCGCACCGCGCGGCAGCGCATCCGGGTGGCGGTGCGGGCCGGCGCCGACGCGATCCAGATCGCGCTGCCGATGTGGCTCGAACTGAAGGACGACGAGGTGAAGGCGTTCGTGCGCGCGATCGCCGCCGAGGCCGGCGCCACGCCGCTCGTGCTGTACCTCACCAGCCGCTCGAAGCGGAAGATCGAGCCGGGCCTTTTCGGCGAGCTGGCGGCCGAGGTGCCGACGTTCATCGGCACGAAGGACACCGGCGCGGACGTCGCGCAGGTGCGCCGCCTGCTCCGGGCGGCGCCGGACATCGCGATCTTCGGCGGCGAGGACTTCTACGAGCGCATCCCGGCCGGCGGCCGCGGCGGCTACTGCTCGATCACGGGCTTCAACGCCCCGAAGATCGTGGAGCTGTACCGGCTGTGCGCCGCGGGGCGGCGGCGCGAGGCCCGGCCGCTGGCGGACGCCGTGCGCCGCTTCCTGCACGGGGCCCTGCTGCCGCTCGTGAAGGAGCAGGGGCTCTGGGATTCCGCGGTCGACCGCATCCAGCGCGTGGCCGGCGGCGTCGACGTCGGCGTCCGCTGCCAGTCGCCGTACCGCAGCGGCACCCCCGCGCACGTCGCCGGCGTGCTCGCCTGGTGCCGGGAGCACACGCCCGAGCTGCTGCCGCCCGCGGCGGCCGGCCGGCGCTGAGCCCCGCCGGCGCTCCGCTCTGCTTATGAAAACCCGTCTCCGCCCCCTCGGGCTGGCGCTGGCCGCGCTGCTGGCCTGGCCGGCCCTGGCCGCCGCCGGCCTCAAGGTCGAGGTCCTCGACACCGTCAAGATCCATGAAAGCCGCCGCTACGGCTACTTCCCGTCGCTGCAGCAGCTGTCGACCGGGGAGCTGATCTGCGACTTCAGCCTCAACGCCGACACCGATGACATCGAGGGGAGCTTCTGGGGCTACGTCGTTTCCACCGACGGCGGGCGCACCTGGGGCATGCGTTACACGGGGGGCTGCATCTACCGCGAGGCCGCCTACACCCGCGATCCCGCGCTGCCCGATGGCTCGCTGCTGATGGTGGCCGGCTACCCGCTGCCGGGCCCGGGTGACGACTACCGGAACCTCCGGGCGACCTCGTGCCGGTTGAGCGACCAGGGCCGGACCGCGCGGTATGCCTGGGACGTCGGCATCCGCCTGCCGCAGCCGGCGGCCCGGGTGAAGATGGATGTCCAGACGGACAATTTCGCCGCGCTCGGCCCCGGCCGGATCAAGGAGGCGGCGGTCATGCTGTTCAGCGGCACGATGGTGCCGGCGCGCGACGGCGGCTGGCTGACCGCCATGTACGGCAAGTTCGAGGGCGACCGGGGCTTCCGCACGCTCATCGTCCGCTCGGGCGCGGCCGGCCAGGAGTGGGATTACGTCGGCACCGTCGCCGGCGACGAGCAGACGGCGGCGGCGCTGGCGCGCGAGGGGGAGCCCAAGTCCGAGGGCTTCTGCGAGCCGCGCATGGTGCGGCTACCCGACGGCCGGCTCTTCATCGTGATGCGCCGCGGCAGCAACAACCGGATGTACCGCAGCTGGTCGGACGACGAGGGCCGGACCTGGAGCGATCCGGATTCCCTCGGGTTTCGCGGCGTCGAGCCGGCGATGATGGTGATGCGGGACGGCACGCTGGCTTTGTCCACGGGACGTCCCGACGCGGTGTCGGTCCGCTGCAGCGTCGACGGCGGCCAGACCTGGACGGACCCGACGCCGCTGACCCGCGGCCTGGAGAACCCCCGTCCCGGCCTGGCGCATGCGAGCCAGAAGAGCACCTGCTACACCGGCCTGGTGGAAGTCGAGCCCGGCCGGCTGCTCGTCGTCTACGATCACCTGCCGTTCGTCGAAGGCTGGGGGCTCAATCCCGCGAACGAACCCGCCGCGCTGAACACCATCTACGGCACTTTCGTGCAGGTGACCCGCTGACCCGCGGGCGCGCCGTATTTTCCGCTGTTCAACCGCCGTTACTTCGGGATTCTTCCCGCGGCGCCGGTCGGCCGGCCTTTCCGGCCGGCATTGCCGCCGTCAGTCCCTTTCCTTCCTCATGAGCGTTCGCACGGTTGTCATCATCGGCGGCGGCGTCACCGGCCTCAGCACCGCCTACCAGCTGGCCCGGCGCCAGTACGGTCGCATCGTGGTCCTCGAGAAGGACCGGGTCGGCGCGGGCTCCAGCAGCCGCGCGGCGGGCATCACGACGGGGCTGCTGTGGAGCGAGACTGGCGTGCAGGCGCGCCAGATCGGGCTCGGGCTCTTCCGCGAGCTGTCGCGGACCCTGCCGGGCTACCATTACCACGACGAGCACGGCTGCCTCAATCTCTTCAGTCCCGCGCTCTGGCCCGACCGCGAGCGGCTGCTGCCGCTGTACGACCGGCTCGGGGCGCCGTACCGCGTGCTCAGCGCCGCCGAGATCTGCCGCCGCTGGCCGTGCCTGCGCCCGCCTCCGGATTTCCTCGGGCTGCACGATCCCGCCGGCGGCTACAGCGAGCCGCCCGAGTACCTGCGCGCCCTGGAGCGGGCCGTGCGCGGGCTCGGCGTCGAGATTCGCGAGCAGACGACCGTGACCGGCTTCCGGCGCGACCAGTCCGGGGCGGTCACCGGCGTCCGGACCGCGGCGGGGGAGCTCCCGGCAGACGCCGTGGTGGCGACGGTTTACGTCTGGACGCTGCCCACGCTCGCCCCGCTGGGGCTGCGCCTGCCGGTGAAGCACTTCGTGCACCAGCGTTACGTGAGCGCGCCCCTGTCGTCGCCGCCGGCGTTCCCGCCGGTGAACGCCGATCCGTACGGCGGCTACGTGCGGCCCGCGGCGGGCGGGCGCCTGCTGCTGGGCGTGGAGACCGCGGAGCGCACGGAGTGGAGGGTGAACACGGTCGATTTCCGCATGATCGACCTCGCGGCGCCCGCTGGGTTGCGCGAGAGCACGGTCGAAAGGTTCCGTCCCTTCCTGCCGGAGCTGGGCGCGACGGCCTGGGAGTCGTCGGAGGTCGGGCTGATCTCCTTCTCGATGGACGGCGAGCCGATCCTGGGTCCGGTGGCGGCGGCCCCCGGCCTGTTCGTCGGCCTGGCCTTCCACTCGGGCGGCTTCAGCTACAATCCCGTGTCGGGCCTGCTGCTCGCGGAGCTGGTCAGCACGGGGCGCACCTCGATCGACATCGCGGCCTTCTCGCCCGACCGGTTCTCCGCCCCGGCGGCCGACGCCTACCTGGCCAGCGTCGTGCCGCAGAAGCACGCGGTCCGGCGGCGGCACTAGCGCCGGCCGGGGGGCCGGCCGGACCTCCGGCGGCGCGCCGCCCCGGGTTCGCCTTGTCGTCGGCGGGGAAATCGTGTCATCAGTCCTGCATGCCCTTGATCGACCTGCCGCTGTCCGAGCTCCGCAACTATTCCGGCCGCAACCCGCGGCCGGCCGACTTTGACGCCTATTGGGACCGGGCGTTGCGCGAGCTGGCGACGGTCGACCCGCGGCCCGAGTTGAAGCCCGCGGGCTTCGCGGCGCCCGGCGTCGAGTGCTTCGACCTGTGGTTCACCGGCGTCGGCGGCGCGCGCGTCTACGCGAAGTACCTGCGCCCGGCCCGGCCGGGCCCGCATCCGGCGGTGCTGCAGTTCCACGGTTATTACGGCAGCAGCGGCGAATGGTTCGACAAGCTCGGTTGGCCCGGCTCGGGCTTCGTCGGCGCGGCCCTGGACGTGCGCGGCCAGGGCGGCCGCTCGGAGGACTCCGTGCCCGTGCGCGGCACGACGGTGCGCGGGCACATCGTCCGCGGGCTCGACGATCCGGACCCGGACAAGCTGGCCTACCGCCAGGTCTTCCTCGACACGGTGCAGCTGGCCCGCGTGGTCATGGCGCGGCCCGAGGTCGATCCGGCCCGGGTCGGCTGCTTCGGCCGCTCCCAGGGCGGCGCTCTGGCGCTGGCCTGCGCGGCGCTCGAGCCGCGGATCAAGCGCTGCGCGCCGGTCTTCCCGTTCCTCTGCGACTACCGCCGGGTCTGGGAGATGGACCAGGCGAAGGAGGCCTACTTCGAGCTCAGCTACTTCTTCCGCTGGTTCGACCCGCGGCACGAGCGCGAGGACGAGATCTTCACCCGCCTCGGCTACATCGACTGCCAGCACCTCGCGCCGCGGATCCAGGGCGAGGTGCTGATGTTCACCGGGCTGATGGACGCCATCTGCCCGCCGAGCACCCAGTTCGCCGCCTACAACAAGATCAAGGCCAGGAAGGACATGGTCATCTATCCGGATTTCGCCCACGAGGAGCTGCCCGGCTGCCCGGACCGGACCTTCGGTTTCATGCGCGAATTCCTGCGCTGACCGCCGCGGCCGGCTACTTCCCGGCCGTCCACCCGCCGTCGATCATCAGGCAGCTGCCGGTCACCATCGCGGCCTCGTCGCTGGCCAGGTAGAGGGCGGAGGCGGCGATCTCGTCGGGACGCGCCATGCGTCCGTTGAGCTGGGTGGAGGCCATCTCACGGTAGGCCTTCGCCGGGTCGGGATATTCGGCGATGCGGGCCTGCACGAAGGGCGTCTCGACGCGGCCGGGGCAGATGGCGTTGAACCGGACGCCGGTGTGCGAGTGGTCGAGCGCGAGCGCGCGGGTGAGGCCGACGACGGCGTGCTTCGTCGCGGTGTAGGCGAGCCGGTCGCGGACGGCCACGACCCCGCCGACGGAGGCGAGATTGATGACGGAACCGCGCCCGCGGGCGAGCATGCCGGGGACGAAGGCCTTGCAGAGATTGAACGGACCCCGGACGTTGACCGCGTGCAGGCGGTCGAGGTCGGCGGCGGTGGTGGCGGTCAGGTTGCCGACATGGCCGATGCCGGCGTTGTTGACGAGGATGTCGACGGCGTCCAGGCGGGCCGCGAGGGCCAAGGCCTCGGGCTCGGACGAGACGTCGAGGAGGGCGAACTCCGCCGCCGCGCTGGCGGTGCGGAGGGCGGCGGCCGTCGCCTCGCCCGCGGCGGAGTCGCGGTCGACGACCCAAACCCGGGCGCCCGCGGCGGCGAGCGCGCGGGCGATGGCCTGGCCGATGCCGGAGCCGGCGCCGGTGACGAGGGCGGTTTTGCCGGCGAGGTTGAAGACGGAGGGGGCGGAGGACATGGGCGAAGGGCGGGGGCGGCAGCCTCAGGGCGCTTGGGCGTCGGCGGCGGGCGCCTTCGGCACCTCGAGCACGAGGGGCCAGGCATCCGTGCGGAAGGGGAGCGCCGGGAGGCCGGCGGCATTGACGAGGTTGGGCATGGCGGTCTCGTGCCAGGCAAAGCGGACGGCGGCGGGGCGCGCGACCCGCGGGCTGGAGACGACGAGCCGGCCGTCCCGGATCACGGCCTCCGCGGGATGGAAGACCCGGTCTTCGCCCGCGATCGTGAAGCCGGCCAGGGGTTGCCCGTCGCGGCTGCGGAGGCCGTCGGCGTGCGCCAGGCTGATCTCCAGCGCGCGGCCGCGCCACGGGCGCTTGGACGACGCCAGGCGCGGAGCCTGGGCGGCGATGTCGGCGCGGCCGTAGGTGTCGGCCAGGGCCAGGCGCGCGAAACGCAGCCCGACGTCGCGCTTGTTGGTGGGATGAATGTCGCGGACGTCGGACGTGATGTCGGAGGTGGCGA
>JAEUGX010000039.1 GCA_016795545.1 Opitutaceae bacterium | reverse complement strand
CGCGGGACGGAGGCTCTTGACGAACTTGCCGTCGACCGCGCAGACGTCGCCGACGGCGTCCCGCTTCGCGGCCGGGTCGATGACCCGGCCCTGCTTGATCCAGAGGACGCTCATACGCGGCAGGCCGGGGTGAGGGGACGCGCGCGGCGGGCGGTCGGGAGGAGGTCGGTCATCATGGTGGGCCGGGTGGGTTGGAAAGGGTCGGGGCGGGCGGAGTTCATTCGACCGGGGCGGTCACGTGCTCGGGTTGGCCGCCGGCGCAGAGGTAGAGGACGGCCATGCGGACGGCGATGCCGTTGGTGACCTGCTGCAGGATCACGCTGCGCGGGGAGTCGGCCAGGTCGCTGTCGATCTCGACGCCGCGGTTGATCGGGCCGGGATGCATGATGATGGCGTCGGGCTTGATCCACTCCGCCCGGGTCTTGTTCAGGCCGAACATGCTGGTGTATTCGCCGACGGAGGGGAAGTGGCCCGCAGCCTGCCGCTCGTGCTGGATGCGGAGCAGCATGACGACGTCGGCGTCGGCCAGCGCGGAACGCAGGTTGTGGGAGACCTTCACGCCCATGGCCTCGAACCAGTGCGGCACGAGGGTGGAGGGACCGACGACGGTGACGTCCGCCCCGAGCTTGGTCAGCGCGTGGATGTTGGAGCGGGCGACCCGGCTGAAGAGGATGTCGCCCAGGATCACGACCTTGCGCCCCTGCAGGTCGCCCAGCTTTTCGCGCATGGTGAAGACGTCGAGCAGGGCCTGGGTCGGGTGCTCGTGGGCGCCGTCGCCGGCGTTGACGACCGGGATGCCGAGCACCCGGGAGAGGTAGAGCGGCGAGCCGCTGGCGGCATGCCGCAGCACGATCATGTCGGCGTTGAGCGCCTGGATGTTCTGCGCGGTGTCCCGCAGGGTTTCCCCCTTGGTCGTGCTGGAGCTGGCGGCGTCGAACGAGATGACGTCCGCGCTGAGCAGCTTGGCGGCCATCTCGAACGAGATGCGGGTGCGCGTGCTCGGCTCGAGGAACAGGTTGACCACGGTCCGGCCGCGCAGGGCGGGGACCTTCTTGACCTTCCGGTCGAGGATCCGGCGGAAGGCGGCGGCGGTGGCCAGCAGGCGCTCGATCTCGGCGCGGCTGAGTTCTTCGATGGTCAGGAGGTGTTTGCGATGCCAGGGCACGGTGGGACGGAAGCGGAGGGGGGAACGCGCTAGGAGGCGACGGTAAAGGGGGCGGCGGAGTCGCGCGCGCGCGGCGCCGGCCGGATGGTGAGGGAGTCGCGGGCCGGCTGCGCGGCGTCGAGACGCACGACCACCTTCTCGTCCTGCGGCGCATCGAGCTTGAGGCCGAGGTAGTCGGCGGCGACCGGCAGCCGGCGGCCGCCGCGGTCGATCAGCACGGCCAGCTCGACCATGGCCGGCCGGCCGTGGTCGAACAGCTCGTCGAGCGCGGCCTTGACGGTGCGGCCGGAGTGCAGGACGTCGTCGACCAGGATCACGACCGACCCGTTCACGTCGTGCGGGATCAGGGTCGGCGCGAACTCCTTCGGGATCGGATGCCGGCCGATGTCGTCGCGGTGAAAGGAAATGTCGATCGTTCCGGTGCCCGGCTTGAGCCCGGCCTCCCGCAGCCGGGCCGCCAGCCGGGCGGCCAGCGCGATGCCGCCGTTGGCGATGCCCAGGAGCAGCAGGTGGCGGGTCGCGCGATGCCGGGCGGCAATGGCGGAAGCAACGCGCTCAATGGCTTGATGGATCGATTTGGCGTCGTGCTTCGGAGGTAGGCCCACGAGCCCCAGTTTTTGAGGGCCGCCGCCGGACACGTAAAGCGCAAAGGCGGGCATGGGCGCCCGACGCCGGGCGGCCGCCGAACGGCAATCCCCCCATTCGCCCCGCTACCGGCCCTTCCGCTTGCCCTTGTTGATCGGCACGACCACGACGGGGCAGGGCGCCTTGCGCAGGATGCCGTGGGTGGTGCTGCCGATGAGCAGGTCGTAGGCGGCGGTGTGGCCGTGGGAGCCGATGACGATGTAGTCGCAGCCCGCGATCCGCGCGGTGCGCAGGATGACGGCGACCGGCGCGCCCTGGTGCATGACCACCTTGGTCGAAGGACAGCGCTTGTTGAACCACTTGCCGAGCGCCTTCAGCTTGTGCGCGGCCTGCTTGCGGCCCTCGCGGGAGAGATCCTCGATCTGTCCCGGGTCGAAGGCGTAGTAGTCGCCGATCACCACCGGCGGCGGGGGAATCACGTGGAGGATGATCAGCTTGCCTCCGACCGCCTTGGCCAGGTCGGCGGCGGCGTTGCAGACGCGGACCGTGGCGCCCGAGAGATCGACTGGAACAAGGATCCTTTTCATGATGGCACACTATAATCCGCCGGCCGCGGGGCCGCAACGCACACCTTGCGACAATCTTGCCGGAAATTGCCCTTTTTCCGGGTCCGGGAGCCGCGGCGGCTCAGTAGTAGGCCTTGGTCACGTACTGCTGGATCATGCGCTGCGTGTTGAAGAAGGAGCCGTTCAGCGCGATGGCGTGGCGCATCACGTCGAGGTAGCGCGCGCGCTCCCGGTAGAAGCAGGGGGCGACGACCCGCTCCAGCTTGTCGTAGAGCAGGGCGGCGTCGCGGAGGCGGCGCTCGGCTTCGGGCGGCGGATCGGTCTCCCGCTCGCGTTCGCCGATCGCCCAGCCGGTGACCCCCTCGATGCAGCCTTCGAGCCACCAGCCGTCGAGGATGCTCAGGCTGGGCACCCCGTTCAGCGCGGCCTTCATGCCGCTGGTGCCGGAGGCCTCGAGCGGGGGCAGGGGGGTGTTGAGCCACAGATCGGAGCCGGCGGTGAGCAGCCGGGCCAGGGTCAGGTCGTAGTTCTCGAGGTAGACGACGCGCACCGCCGGCGCCAGCGCCTCGCGCAGGCGCAGGATGTGCCGAATGATCTCCTTGCCGCCCTGGTCGTCGGGGTGCGCCTTGCCGGCAAACACGACCTGCAGCCCGCCCGCGCCGGCGGCGATGGCCCGGAGGCGCTCCGGATCCGTGAGCAGCAGGTCGGCGCGCTTGTAGGGCGTGAAGCGGCGGGCGAACCCGAGCGTGAACACCGCGGGATCGAGCGCGACCCGCGTGTCGGCGCGCACGCGCTCCAGCAGCTCGGCCTTGGCCGCGGCATGGGCCTCCCCCAGGTCGGCGAGCGGGAGGTTCTCGGCATAACGCAGGCTGAAGTTGTCCGCCTCCCAGCCCGGCATGTGCCGGTCGAAGAGCGCCCGCAGCGGCGGGGCCGTCCACGTGGCGGCGTGCACGCCGTTGGTGATCTCGTCGATCCGGTATTTCGGAAACAGCCGGCGGGACACCGCCGCGTGCTGCTTGGCCACGCCGTTGACGTAGTGGCTGAGGTTGAGGGCGAGGTACGTGAGGTTGAGCGCGTACTCGGGCCGGAAGATGTCGCCGGGGTCGTAGGTCCCGGGCTCCCGCTGCAGGATCCGGCCGAGCACGCTCGCGCCGAACACCCCGGCCGGGGCGAAATAGCCGTGGTCCCGGCGCAGCACGCGGCCGACGAGGTCCATCGGGTAGCGGTCGTGGGCCGCCGCCACGGGGGTGTGGGTGGTGAAGATGCAGCGGGCCTTGACCGCCTCGATGTCGGGCTCGCTGATCGTCGCCCGCCCCGCCGCCCGGGCCTCCTCCACCAGCAGCTCCAGCGTGAGCAGGCTCGAGTGGCCTTCGTTCAGGTGGAAGCGCGCGACCTGGCCGCAGCCGAGGGCGCGGATCATCCGCACGCCCCCGATGCCGAGGATCACTTCCTGGCAGAGGCGGTAGTGCGGGTCGCCGCCGTAGAGGTAATGCGTCAGCGTGCGGTCCCACGGCGCGTTTTCGGGCAGGTCGGCGTCGAGCAGGAACACCGGCACGCGGTGCCCGCCCACGCCCGTGATCTCGTACTGCCACGCCCGCAGGCGGACGGTCCGGTCCTCGAGGTCGACGGTCACCCGCTCGGGGCGGTCGCGCAGGTAACGCTCGATCTCCCAGTCGGTCGGCTCCGCCTGCTGCCAGCCGCTCGGGTCGAAGCGCTGCGTCAGGTAGCCTTTGCGATGCAGCAGTGTCAGCCCGACCATCGGCACGCCCTCGTCCGCCGCGGCCCGCAGCGTGTCGCCCGCCAGCACGCCTAGGCCGCCGGCATATGTGGGGATCCGGGGATCGACGGCGATCTCCATCGAGAAATAGGCGATGGTGTGGTCGCCGTTCATGGTGCGCGCCGCCGCCGCCGGCCTCAACCGGCCGGGCGCGCGTCCTCTTGCCAGCACACGATCTCTGGCGGCTCGCGCGGGACCGGGGCGGACTGGCCCGCGGGCCAGCCGACGGCCAGCGGCATGACGACGTGGCAGGAGCCCGGGATCCCAAGCTCCGCTTTCACGGCCGGCAGGTTGAGCCACGGGCGCGCGAAACCGATCGGGCAGGTGCCGAGCCCCAGGGCGTGGGCGGCCAGCATCAGGTTCTGCGCCGCCAGACAGCAGTCCTCCTCGGGATGGTGCGGGGCGGGGCGGGCGGCGATGAACACGAGGGTGCCGGCATGGTGGAAGACGTTGTACTCGTGGCTCGCCAGGGTGTCGGCGCGCCGGTGCAGCGACAGCGCCTGCGGCAGGATCGCGAGCAGGTGGGCCTTGGCGCGCTCGGAATAGCCGTCGAGCCGCCGGCGGCCGCGGATGACGCCGAAGACCCAGGGCTGCTGGTTCACGGCGCTGGGGGCCTGCGTGGCGGCGCGGATGAGCTCGTGCACCAGGCTGGCCGGCACCGGGGCGTCGGTGAAATGCCGGATCGAACGGCGCTGGTAGATGGCCGTGAGGACGTCCATGGCGGGTTGGGCGCTAGGGCGGGACGGCCGGAAGGAGCGGGATGGCGGCCATGCTTATTATTAGCACGCCCACCGCCGGCCGGCCCGCCGGTGCTTGGCAAATACCCCGCAGATCTTGCCTTCGCGGCGGCACCCGGCCGCGGGCGCCTTGTTCCTCTCCACGGCCGTTCAGGCCCCGTCCGCTTCCTGCGCCCGCGCCTGTGCGAGCACGAGCTGCACGGAGACGAACTCCCCGAGGTTCGCGAGGGTGAAGAGGCCGACGAGCCTACCGTCGCGGAGCACCGGCACCGCCCCCGACCGGTCGGGCTCGCGCCAGCGGGCCAGGAAATGCTCCACCGGCTCAGCGGCCCGGGCGCTCGGGAACGCGCGGAGCATGACGTCGCCCACGCGGGCCCCCGCGCCGGGCCGGCCGAGGGCCGCCAGGATCTCGGGCCGGCGCAGCAGGCCGACGAGCCGGCCCTCGCTGACCACGGGAAAATCCTGCTGGCTGGCGGCGAGCAGCTGGTTGACGGCGCGCCCGAGCGTGTCTTCGGGGGCGAGAACCTGGAACTGCGTCAGCATCACCTCCTCGACCCGCACGCCCGCGAGCGCCGACTTCAGCCGGGTGGCGCCGGCCTCCTCGCCGGCGCCGATCCACACGAAAAGCGCGATGAGCACGAGCAGGGGATTCGCCAGCAGGCCGAGGAACGCGAGGATGACGGCGAAGCCGCGGCCGACCAAGGCCGCGATGTCGGTGGCCCGGACCGGGTCCAGCCGCAGCGCCAGGAGCGCCCGCAGCACACGGCCGCCGTCCATCGGGAAGGCCGGCAGCAGGTTGAAGGCGGCGAGGCTGACGTTCGCCCAGAAAAGGCGGACGATAAGATCCCCCTCCATGCCGGAGGCGTCCCACCGCACGGCGGGGCCGCCCCGCAGCTCGGCGACCCCGAGGAAGACGAAGGCCAGCGCGACGTTGACCAGCGGGCCGGCGACGGCGATCGCCAGTTCCTCCCGGGCGCGCGTGGGCATCCGGTCGAGCCGGGCGAGACCGCCGATGGGCAGCAGCGTGATGTCGCGGGTCCGGATGCCGAACCTCCGGGCCGTCAGCGCGTGGCCGAGCTCATGCAGCACGACGATGGCGAAGAGCAAAACGGTGAACCCCAGGCCGTCCGCCACGTCGCCCCAGCGCCCGGCGCGCAGGTAGGCGTTCACCCCGACCCAGACCAGGAGGAGCGGGAAGGTGACGTGGAGGTGCAGGCTGATCCCGGCGATCCGCCCGACTTTCCAGGACGGGTTCATGGGCGGCCCCGCGGAGCCTCACGCCGCGTGGGCGTGCGTGCCGGCGGCCGCGCCATGCAGATGCTCGCGGTAGACCGACGGCGGCTGGCCCGTGATGCGGTGGAAGACGCGGTTGAACTGCGACAGCGACTGGAAGCCCGCCTCGTAGGCGGCCTCGCTGACCCGCTTGTAGGGGTTGAGGAGGAGCTGCTTCACCGTCTCGACCCGCATGCGGGAGAGGTACTCGATGAAGGTGAGTCCCGTGCCCTTCTTGAAGTTCTTGCAGAAGTAGAAGGGGCTCATGCCCACGGCCCGCGCGACCTGCGGCAGGCTGATGTCCTCGGCCAGGTGCGCGGCGATGTAGGCGCGGGCCCGGGTGACGGCCGGGGCCTCGGCCAGGGCCTGCTTGACCATGAGCTCGTTGCTCAGCGCCGACAACTGCTGGGCGAAGATCTCGAGCAGGCGGAGCGTCGACTCGTACTGGGCGCGGCTCACGACGCGCGACTCGCGGTACGCCGCCTCGAGGCCGGCGCGGTCGAGCGTGCGGTCCAGCTCGCTGGCCTGGCGGGCCGCCTGGCGCGACTCGGCCGCGGAAGGCGCCTGGAACAGCACCTGCCCGGTCTGCAGGTAGGCGACGACGTTCTCGCCGACGCGGATCGGTACCGCGGATTCATGGAGCCCGCCGAAGCAGGCCATGGTCTCCGCACGCTGCGTCGCCGCCGCCTCGAGCTTCTGCTGGACGAGGAGGCAGGCCGAGCAGGTCTTGCTCCGCGACGCCATCAGGGAGCAGAACGCGTTGCCGCGGGTCGTGCCCTGCATCGGGGCCTGGAAGGAGGTGGCCGCCCGCATCGCCAGCGGCAGGCCGGTGATGGCTTGGAAAGCGCGCTGGTAGTCGCGGAAGATGTCGGAGGACTGCAGCCGGGCGACCAGAGCCGCGCGTTCGCGCAGCGAGGATTCGTGGGGTTGACCGATGGAAGGCGTGGGAATTTCCATAGTGCCGCCAGCATAGCAGGCCCCGCGGCGCGGGGGTATTGGAGGTCCGCCGAAATCGGACTAGGGAATTCCTTTAGCGTGCGGATCCCGCCCGGCGCGAGCCCGCCGGGCCGGGACTGCGTCCGGACTTGCCCCGGAGCGGGGGCGCGCTTATCGGTTATGCCATGTCGTCAATGAGTTACGCCAAGATGACCCGCGACGAACTGGTCGCGCGGCTGCTCGCGCTCGAGGCCGCGCGCACGGCGGATGCCGAAGTGGCGGAACTGCGGCTGCAGCTGGCGGCGATCGCCGAGGCGGCGGACAATGCCGTCATCAGCTGGTCGCTGGACGGCGTCATCACCGGCTGGAATCCGGCCGCGGAGAAGATCTTCGGGCACGCGGCGGGCGACGTCATCGGGCGCCGGCTGGACGAGGTGTGGCCGCAGCCTGCGGCCGCCGAGGCGGCCATTCCCGAGCGCGTCGCCCGCGGCGAGCGCGTGCTCAACGTGGAGACGCGCCGTCCGCGCTGCGACGGCTCGCTGGTCGACGTGGTCACCTCGGCGATCCCTGTCCGCGACGGCGCCGGCCGCGTGACCGGGGCCACCGAGGTCGTGCGCAACCTGACCGAGCGCCGGCGGGACGAGCGGCACCTGCTGGAGACGCTGGCGGAGCTGAAGAACATCAAGGCCGCGCTCGACGAGCACTCGATCGTGGCCATCACGGATGCGGCCGGCCGCATCACGTACGTGAACGAGAAGTTCTGCGCCATCTCCCGGTACTCGCGCGAGGAGCTGCTGGGGCAGGATCATCGGATCATCAACTCGCGCCACCATCCGAAGGCCTTCTTCCGCGACCTGTGGGCCACCATCGGCCGCGGCCGCGTGTGGCACGGCGAGATCCGGAACCGGGCCAAGGACGGGTCCCACTACTGGGTGGACACGACCATCTTCCCGTTCGTCGACGCGACCGGGCGGCCGACCCAGTACGTCGCCATCCGCACCGACATCACGCAGCGCAAGGCCGACGAGGCCCAGCTGCAGCAGTACGCGTTCGACCTGGCCGAGAAGAACAAGGAGCTCGAGACGATCGTGTACACGGTCTCGCACGACCTCCGCTCGCCGCTCGTCAACGTGCAGGGCTTCGGCAAGCAGCTCTCGCGGGCCTGCGACAAGATCACCCAGGCCGCGCAGGGCGGGAGCGTGCCGGCGGAGGTGCTGCAGCCGCTGGTCGAGGAATCGATCCCGCAGGCGCTGCGCTTCATCAACGCCGGCGTGCACAAGATGGAGATGCTGCTGGCGGGGCTCCTGCGCTATTCGCGACTCGGCCGGGTCCTGATGTCGATCGGGCCGGTGGACATGAACGCGCTGATCGCCGGCGTCGTGGCCGCGGCCAAGTTCCAGCTCGACGAGGCGGGTGCGGAGGTGCTGGTCGAGCCGCTGCCGCCGTGCCTGGGCGACAGCGTCCAGACGGGCCAGGTGTTCGCCAACCTCGTCGACAACGCGCTGAAGTACCGCGACCCCGCCCGGCGCCTGCAGCTGCGGATCAGCGGCCGGGTCGAGGGCGACAAGGCCGTGTATGCGGTGGCGGACAACGGCATCGGCATCCCGGCCGAGCACCAGCCGAAGGTTTTCGAGATCTTCCATCGGCTGAATCCCGACGCCTCGCCCGGCGAGGGCCTCGGCCTGACCATCGCGCAGCGCGTGCTCGAGCGGCAGCGCGGCCGGCTCTGGGTGGAGAGTCGCGAGGGCGAGGGCGCGACCTTCTTTGTTTCGTTGCCTGCCGCGGCCGAAACGCCACCCTTGCCGTCATGAACCAGCCCCCTGTCATTCTGATCGTCGAGGACGACGAGGGGCATGCCATCCTCATGCGGCAGAACCTCGAGGCGGCGGGACTGCACAACCCGGTCGAGCATTTCCGCGACGGCCAGGCGGTGCTGGATTTTCTCTTCCGCCGCGGCCCCGGCCGCGTGCGCGAGAACGGCCGGATGTACCTGGTCCTCCTCGACATCCGGATGCCGAAGATTGACGGGATCGAGGTGCTGCGGCGAATCAAGACGGACCCGGAACTGCGCAAGCTGCCGGTCATCATGCTCACGACCACCGACGACGCCCGCGAGGTCGAGCGCTGCCACGAGCTGGGCTGCAGCGTCTACGTGCAGAAGCCCGTCGACTACGAGAAGTTCGCCGAGGCCATCCGGCGGCTGGGCATGTTCATCCTGCTGCTCCTGCTGCCGCCGGTGAACGGACACTAGCCCGGCGCGTGCCCACCTCCGCCCAGCCCCGGCAGATTCTCGTGGTCGATGACGACGAGGGCCTCCTCATGCTCATGACGGAGACGCTGCGCGCCGAGGGCTACGCGGTCAGCGGCGCGCGTTCGGGCTCGGCCCTCATGGCCTGCCTGGCGCAGGGCCGGCCGGACCTGCTGCTGCTCGACCTCAAGCTCAAGGACGCCGGCGGCGAGGCGCTCCTGCAGCGCATGGAGCGGGAGGGGCTGGCGGTGCCCTTCATCGTGGTCACCGGCCAGGGCGACGAGAAGGTGGCGGTGGCGATGATGCGCCGCGGGGCGCTCGACTACGTGAGCAAGAACACCGCGCTGCTCGACCTGCTGCCGGGCGTGGTCAGCCGGGCGCTGCGCGCGGTCGACCGCGACCGGGCCCTGGCGGCCGAGCGCGAGCAGCGCCAGCGGCTGGAGCGCGAGTTGCTCGAGATCAGCGAGAACGAGCAGCGGCGCATCGGCGCCGACCTGCACGACGGGCTCGGGCAGCAGCTCACCGCCATCGAGATCCTCTGTGCCGGACTCAAGGCCGACGTGGCCGGCCAGCCCCGGCTCGCCCGGCAGGTCGACCGGATCGGCCAGTTCCTGCGCGAGTCCATCGCGCAGGTCCGTTCGCTGGCCCGCGGCCTGGCCCCGATCAAGGGCGGCTCCGACGCGCTCTGGGCCAGCCTCGTCGAGCTGGCCGACCGCACCCATTCGCTCGGTCGCGTGGAATGCCGGCTGGACTGCCCGGCCGTCGTGCACCTCAGCGACGCCGCCGCCGCGGTCCAGCTCTACCGGATCGCGCAGGAGGCGGTGAACAACGCCCTCAAGCACAGCCGGGCCCGGCGCATCGTCGTGGCCCTGGTCCGCGACGCGCAGGAATTGCGCCTCAGCGTGACGGACAACGGGCGCGGCTTCGTCGAGAGCCGCGCTGCCGGCCTGGGCTTGCAGGTCATGCGGCACCGCGCCAGCGTCATCGGTGCGGAACTGGCGGTGGAGTCCGTGCCCGGTCGCGGCACGACCATCCGGTGCCGGCTCCCGCTCCGCCCATGAAGCCTTCGCGTCCGCGCCCTTCCGCCCCGGGCAAGCCCGCGCCGTCCGCCGGGCTCGCGCGCCGGCGCATCCTCGTCGTCGACGACCATCCGTTCATGCGCGCCGGCCTCGCGCAGCTCATCGACCGGCAGCCCGACGTCGTCGTCTGCGGCGAGGCCGGCAACCCGGCCGAATCCCTGCAGCGCCTGGCGCAGGGCGGCGTGGACCTGGTGCTCACTGACCTGACGATGCCGGGCCGCAGCGGACTCGATTTCATCCGTGACCTGCAGGCCTTGCACCCGGCCCTGCCCATCCTGGTGGTGTCGATGCACGACGAGCTGATCTACGCCGAGCGTGCGCTGCGGGCCGGCGCGCGCGGCTACATCATGAAGGAGGCGGGCGGGGAGAACCTGCTCACCGCCATCCGCCAGGTGCTGGCCGGGCAAGTGTACGTCAGTCCGCGCATGTCGGCCCTGCTGCTGGACAGCCTGGCCGGACGCCGCACGCGGGACTCCGATTCCCCGTTCGGGCGCCTGACCGACCGCGAATTCGAAGTCTTCCAGCTCATTGGCCAGGGCCGGAGCACCCGCGAGATCGCGGCACAACTCGGCCTCAGCACCAAAACCGTCGACGTCCACCGCGGCAACCTGAAGGCCAAGCTCGGGCTGGGCGACATGACCGCGCTCGTGCGCCACGCGGTCCGCTGGGTCGAATCGCAGGGCTCGACGTCGTCCGCCTGAATCCGGGAAACCGGCGCCGCCCGCCCGCGCCCGGGCGCGAATGGCAGGATATGCGCAGCAATGGCCAAGGGAGTGCGTGCGCCGCCAGCGGCAGTGTGGGAGGATGGAGCACGGTTTATCCCATGCTCCCTTCGCCTTTCTCTCTCCGTCCTTCCCGCCGCCGCAGCCGACTGCACGTGGCTCGGCGCTGGGCCCCGCATTACCGCCGGCTGGTGGCGTTGCGTGACCGCCTGGTCGCCGTCGAGCGCGTCACGCGCGAGCAGGCGTCCGCGCCGCTGCCGCCCGGCGGCAACCACCCGGCCGAGCGCGCCGCCGACGAGGAGGAGCGCGATTTCACCCTGGCCCTGCTGGCCCAGGAGGCCGGGGCGCTGGACGAGGTGAACGCCGCCATCGAGCGCATCCTGCACGGAAGCTACGGCCGGTGCGAGGCGACCGGCCGGCCAATCCCGGCCGCGCGTCTGCGGGCGGTGCCCTGGACCCGGTACGTGCGGGAGATCGCCAGTCACCTGGAGTCGCCCGGTCGCCGGGGCGGCTGAGCGTCGGCCGCGCGCCGAACAAACCATGCGGAATGGTGGGCAATAAATGCGCGGGCAAACGCCGGCCGAGGATGTAGGGTGTGCCTCGCACGGGAAGAATCCGCCATGAAACACGCAACTGCCAAATCATCGCGTGGCCCCGCCCGCCGGGAATCCCGGGTCGAGGCTCCCGCGGCCGTCGGCGACGTCACCGCCACGCTTCTCTGGCGCGCGCTGGAACTCGATCCGCTGACCTTGCATCCCGCCACCCGGACGGTGCTCTTTGGCCTCGAGGCGCCCGCTGCCCGGCGGGTCAGCCTGGCCGGGACGTTCAACGACTGGAACGTGGAGGCGCATCCCCTGGCACACCAGGCCGACGGCGTCTGGCTCGCGGAGCTGGAACTGCCGCCGGGCCGGTACGAGTACCGCTATTTCGTCGACGGACAGTGGTGCGACGACCCGCAGGCCGTCGAGCTCGTGCCCAATCCGTTCGGCAGCTTCAACGCCGTGCTGACGGTCTGACCGCCATGGTCGCGACGCTCTCTCATCCCACGGCCCGGACATCCGCCTCGCGGCTGCACGGGCGGATACACTCCTCGCCGATCGACTCGCGGTGGGCCTGGCACTACCGGACGTTGCTCGGCCTGCGCCTCCGTCTGCGCCACGGCCAGGGATCCCGGCTGCGCGAGCTGGCCCAGCCGCTCGAACATCCGACCCTGCACGCCGTCGACCTGGTCGATCTCGACCTGGAGCGCTGCCTGCCGGCGGATCCGGCGGAGGCCCGGTGGCTGATCGACCGGGCGCTCGACCGCATCGAGCGCGGCACCTACGGGATCTGCCCGGTCACGGGCCGCGCCATCCCCGAAGCCCGGCTGCGCGCCGCGCCCTGGCGGGAGACGGCGGGGCGGTGAGGGGAACAAAAAGCCGCGTCCACTTCTGGCGGACGCGGCGGCGGGAGGGGAACGGAGCTAGCTGGCCTTGATCTCGACCGTCTTGGCGGCGGTCTTGGCGTCTTTCGGCACGTGGACGCGCAGCAGCCCGTCCTTGAATTCGGCCGTCACCTTGTCCCCGGTGGCGGTCGCGGGCAGGGTGAAGCTCCGGGCGAAGCTGCCGTACTGCCGCTCGATGCGGTGGAACTTCTGGTTCTTCTCTTCCTGCTCGAGCTTGCGCTCGCCGGTGATGGTGAGGAGGTGGTCCTCGACGTTCACCTTGACGTCCTCGCGCTTCATCTCGGGCAGCTCCACTTTCACGATGAACTCGCGCTCGGCCTCGACGATGTCCACGCGCGGGCTCCACTCGTTGACGGCCAGAGCCTCCTCGGCGGGGCCGTTGAGGCGGAAGGGCTCCCAGTTCCACAGGGAGCTCAGTCGGTCCTGGACCTGCTCCATTTCCCGGAACGGGTTCCAGCGGGTGATCTGGTTTTTCATGGCGGATTTCTCCTGTTTTGCGTTGCCGGATGGATTCCCGGCGGGCGTGAGCCAAATTAGCGCCGCCGCCTCCCCGCGGCTCCGCAGCGCTTGGCGGAACCTGGGCGGATTTTGGCGCCGTGTTAGGAGGCTGCGACCGGAGCCAGCAGGGCCCGCACCTCGTCGTCGGTCGTCTGCGTGAAGTTGTCGTACCACTCGCCGACGCCCTGGAACGCGTCGGGCACGATCACGGCCACCACCTCGTCGGCGCAGCTGCGCAGCTGCCGGAACGCCTCCGGGGAGATCGTCGGTGCGGCCACGACGAGCCGGTCCGCGCCGCGCGTGCGCAGCGCGGCCAGGGCGGCGCGGGCGGTGGCCCCGGTGGCGATGCCGTCGTCGACCAGGATCACGGTGCGGCCGGCCACGGGCGCCGGAGGCCGGTCTCCCCGGTAGGCCCGCTCGCGGCGGGCGAGCTCGCGGCGCTCCCGGGCCGCGACCTGCTCGATCGTCACGCGGTCCAGGCCGAGGGAATTGACGATGTCATGGTTCAGCACCTGCACGCCGCCGCCGGCCACGGCGCCCATCGCCAGCTCCTCGTGCCCGGGCACGCCGAGCTTGCGCACGACCAGCACGTCGAGCGGGACGCCGAGCCGGGCGGCCACGGCGCGGGCGACGGGCACGCCGCCGCGGGGCAGGGCGAGGATGGTCACATCCGGGCGGCCGGCATAGGCGGCGAGCCTGCCGGCCAGCTGCGCGCCGGCGTCCGGGCGGTCCTGGAAGTGCGGCTTCATGGCCGGGGATACCAGTCGTCGCGGGTCAGGGGCAGGTGCGCGTCGCCCCCGCCGTCGGGCTTCGCCAGCAGCGCCTGGTAGATCGCGAGGTGGCCGTGGGCGAAGCCGTGGGCGGAGCCGGCCAGGTACAGGCGCCAGATCCGGTAGGTGGGCTCGTCGACGTGCTGCCGGGCCTCGGCGTGCCGCGCCTCGATCCGGCGCACCCAATGGCGGAGCGTGAGCGCGTAGTGTTCGCGCAGGTTCTCGACGTCGCGCACCTCCAGCCCCGCGGCCTCGGCGGCGGCCAGCACGGAAGGGATGGGCGGGATGTGCGCGTCGGGAAAGACGTGCTTCTCGATGAACGACGGTCCGTGGTGCCGCCGCGGCCGCGCGCCTTCGCCGATAGCGTGGTTGAGGAACACGCCGCCGGGCTTCAGCAGCGCGGCGGCGTGGCGGAAGTACTCCGGCAGCCGGCCGGCTCCGACGTGCTCCGACATGCCGACGCTGACGATGGCGTCATAGCCCTCGGGCTCGCGCAGCTCGCGGTAGTCGCGCAGCTCGATGCGCACGCGGCCCGTGAGCCCGGCGTCGCGCACCCGCTGCGCGGCAAACTCGGCCTGCCGGGTGCTCAGGGTGAGCCCGGTGACCTCCACGCCGTGCTCGCGCGCCGCGTGCAGCGCCAGCCCGCCCCAGCCGCATCCGATGTCGAGCAGGCGCTGGCCGGGCCGCAGGCGCAGCTTGCGCGTGAGGTGGCGGAGCTTGGCCGCCTGCGCCGCGTCGAGACCGTCGTCCGGCGACGTGAAGTAGGCGCACGAATAGATCATGCGCTCGTCGAGCCAGAGGCGGTAGAAGTCGTTCGACAGGTCGTAGTGGAAGGATACGGCGGCGCGGTCGCGGGCCAGCGTGTGCGGCGGCTCGCCGCCGGTGGCAAACGTGCGCCAGCCGGGCGCGGAGCCCGCCGCCGTCGGCAGACGGTGGAAATGCAGGTAGTCCCCCAGCGCCGCCCGCCATCCTTCCGGCCGGCTTTCGAGTTGTCCGGCCAGGCCGCAGGCCGCCTCGACGTCGCCCGCGATGTCGAAATCGTCGGCCAGGTAGGCCTCCGCCAAGCCCAGCTCGTTGCCGGGCCCGAACATCGCGCGCAGGGCGCCGGGATGCTTCAGCACCAGGGTCGCCGGCCGCCGTTGCGCGTCGGGCCAGGCCGTGCCTTCCCACAGCCGGAAGGAGACGTCCCGCGGCGGGACCGAACCGAAGAGGTGGTCGAGGAAACGGAGGGCGGGCGTGACACCCGGGGAGAGAACGGCAGGCATGGGACGGCCTCCAGGTCAGGATGACGATACACGGTTTTTTCCGGCGCGATCGGGACGGCGGGCTAGGGCGGCTGCGCCGCGGGGAGCAGGGCGGGGCGGGGGCAGGCTGCGACGGGAATCTCGCGGGGATGGAGGACGACCCGGGCGTCGAGCGCCAGCAACCGGTTGCCTGACCACACCACCGGGTTGAGGTCGATCTCGCGGATGGCGGGCTGCTCCACCGCCAGCCGGCTCAGGTGCAAGAGCAGGTCCTCGAGCTGGGCGAGGTCGACGGCCGGCCGGCCGCGCGCGCCCTTCAGCGCCGCGGCGATGCGCGTCTCCTCGATCAGCCGCCGCGCCCAGGCGCGGTTCAGCGGCGGCAGGCCCAGCGAGCAGTCGCGGAGGAGCTCGACGAACCGGCCGCCGGCGCCGAAGAGCAGCACGGGGCCGAACTGGGCGTCCGCCGACGAGCCCAGGATCAACTCCCGGCCGTCGCCGGCCACCATAGGCTGCACGGTCACGCCGAGGAAATGCTCCGGCCCCGCGTGCCGGGCGACCGCCTGCCCGATGGCCAGCCAGGCGGCGCGAAGCCCCGCCTCGTCGCGCACGTCGAGCCGCACCCCGTCGACGTCGGACTTGTGCGTGATGGTCTGTGAATGGAGCTTCACCGCGACCGGGTAGCCGAAGCCGGCGGCGGCCGCCGCCGCCTCGTCGGGCGTGCGCGCCAGCCGGGTCTCGACCGAACCCAGGCCGTAGAGCGAGAGGAGGTGCTGGGACTCGAATTCCGACAGGGTCGTCCGCCCCGCCGCCCGCAGCGACCTGACCAGGGCCGCGACCGGCGCGGCGGCCTTGCTGGCGGCGGGCGGCGCCGCCTCGGCCGCGGCGGGGGCCTCGTCCGCCCGCCGCCGGCGCTGCAGGGCGCCGAAGCGCCACAGGTAGTCGAAGGCGCGTGTCGCCGCCTCGGGATACGCGTAGCAGGGAATGCCGGCGTCGTGCAGGATCCGGCGGCCGGCGGCGACGGCCTCGCCGCCCATCCAACAGGCGAGCAGTGGCTTGCGCCGGCGGCCCGCGATGGCCTGCACGCGGGCGGCGGTGCCGGTCGGGTCGGTCATGGTCTGGGGGGTGAGGATGGCGAGCACGCCGTCGGTGTCCGGTTCCTCGACCGCGATTTCCACGGCGCGCCCGAACCGGTCGGGCGTCGCGTCGCCCAGCACGTCGATCGGATTTGCCCGGCTCCAGCCGCCGGGCAGCAGGTGGTCGAGCGCGCTGCAGGAGGCCGGCGACAGCGGCGCGAGGCGCCCGCCGCCGAGGACGAGCGCGTCGGTGGCGAGGGCGCCGGGCCCGCCCGCGTTGGTGACGATCGCCAGCCGCGCGCCGGACGGCACGGGCTGGCGCGCGAGGAGCCCGGCCACGCCGAACAGGTCGGCCACGGTGTCCACCCGCAGCACGCCGGCCCGGCGCAGGGCGGCGTCCAGGATGTCGTCGCGCCCGGCCAGGGCGCCCGTGTGCGAGGCGGCCGCCCGGGCGGCCTCGGGCGTGCGGCCGGCCTTGAGGAGGATGACGGGCTTGGCCAGGGCCGCGGAGCGCGCGGCGGCCAGGAAGGCGCGGGCGTCGCCGACGGACTCCAGGTAGAGGAGGATGCTCCGGGTGAGCGGGTCGTCGCGGAGATGCGCGAGCAGTTCGGGCCAGCCGACGTCCAGCATGGAGCCGACCGAGACGAAGGCGCTGAACCCGACCTGCGCGCCGCGGCTCCAGTCGATGACGGCGGAGCACAGGGCGCCGCTCTGGCTGAGGAAGGCGACGGAACCCGGGCGGGGGGCGGAGGCGGCGAAGCTGGCGTTGAGGCCGGCGTGGGGCAGCATGATGCCCAGGCAATTGGGGCCGACGATCCGCAGCGGACCGCGGGCGGCCTCGGCCTGGACCTGGCGCTCGAGCTCGGCGCCGGCCGGCCCGCATTCGCGGAAGCCGGCGGAGATGACGATGGCCGCGGCCACGCCGGCGTCGACGCATTCGCGGACGACGCCCGGGACGGCGGGGGCGGGCACCGCGATGACGGCCAGGTCCACGGGTTCGGGCGCGGCGGCGACGGCCGCGTACGCGCGCCGGTCGAGCACGAAGTCGTGACGCGGGTTGACGGGGAAAAGCCGGCCGGGAAACGCCCGGAGATTCTCCATCAGCGCGCGCCCGACGCTGCCCGGCCGCTCGCTGGCGCCGATCAGGGCGATGGCGCGCGGGCCGAACACGGCCGCGAGGCCGGCCGGGCGCCGGACCGCGGGGGCAGCGGGGGCGGAGACTTTCATCGGGCCGGGGGCCGGGCCAGCGCCTGCTCCGTCGCGTGGATGGCGGCGGAGGTGCGCAGCACGGTGTCGGGGTTGAGCGAGATGCTGTCGATGCCCTGCTCGACCAGGAACTGGACGAACTCGGGGTAGTCGCTCGGCGCCTGGCCGCAGATGCCGATCTTGCGGCGCCGGGCGCGGCACGCGGCGATCACGCCGGCGATCATCTTCTTCACGGCCGGATTGCGCTCGTCGAAGAGCGGGGCGACGACCTCGGAGTCGCGGTCGACGCCGAGGATGAGCTGGGTGAGGTCGTTCGAGCCGATGCTGAAGCCGTCGAAGATCGCCGCGAAGTCGTCGGCGAGGATGGCGTTGGACGGGATCTCGCACATGACATAGATCTCGAGGCCGTTGAGGCCGCGGACCAGCCCGTGCCGCCCCATCTCGGCCTGGACCCGGCGGCCTTCCTCGACCGTGCGGCAGAAAGGCACCATGAGCTTCAGGTTCCGCAGGCCCATCTCCTCGCGGACCTTCCGCATCGCCCGGCACTCGAGCGCGAAGCCGGCCTGGTACCGGGGATGGTAGTACCGGGACGCGCCGCGGAAACCGAGCATCGGGTTCTCCTCCCGCGGCTCGAAGGCCCGGCCGCCGATCAGGTTGGCGTACTCGTTGGTCTTGAAGTCGCTGAGCCGGACGATGACGTCCCTGGGGTGGAACGCGGCCGCGATCATCGCGACGCCCTGCGCCAGCCGATCGACAAAGTACTGCGGCTTGTCGGCGTAACCGGCGGTCAGCGCCTCGATCTGCCGGCGGGCGTCGGCGTCGGCCAGGCCCGCGAACTCCACCAGCGCGAGCGGATGGATCCGGATCGAGTTCGAGATGATGAACTCCATGCGCACCAGCCCGGCGCCGTCGTTCGGGATGAAGGAGAGGGCGAAGGCCTCGTCGGGGTTGCCGACGTTCATCATGACCTTCGTGCGCGGCCGGGCCAGGGAGGGCAGGTGCGTGCGCTCCACGGCGAACGGCAGCGCCCCGGCGTAGACCCGGCCGAGATCGCCCTCGGCGCAGCTGACGGTCACGACCTGCCCGTCGCGCAGGACGGACGTGCCGTCGCCGGTCCCGACGATGGCCGGCACGTTGAGCTCGCGGCTGACGATGGCGGCGTGGCAGGTGCGGCCGCCGCGGTTGGTGATGATCGCGGCCGCCCGCTTCAGGATCGGCTCCCAGTCGGGGTCGGTCTTGTCGGTGACGAGGATCTCGCCCTCGCGGAACTGCTCCAGGTGCTTGGCGCTCTGGATGACCCGCACGGGGCCGGTGGCGATCCGGTCGCCGATGGCGCGGCCGGTTACGAGCGGCGCGCCCGTGGCCTTGAGCCGGTGGGTCTCGATGACGGTCGGGTCGCGGCGCGACTGCACCGTCTCCGGGCGCGCCTGCAGGATGAACAGCGCGCCGGTCTCGCCGTCCTTGGCCCATTCGAGGTCCATGGGCGTCGGCTGGCCGCGCTGGGCGGAGTAGTGGTCCTCGATCAGGCACGCCCAGCGGGCGAGCTGCAGGATGTCCTCGTCATCGAGCGCGAAGCGCGCCCGCTCGGCGGGCGGCACCGGCACGTTGCGCACCAGCTTGCTGCCGCTGCTGTCGCAGACCAGCTTGAATTCCTTGCTGCCGGCGATCTTGCGAAGAATGGGGCGGAAGCCCTGCCGGAGCGTGGGCTTGAACACGCAGTACTCATCCGGCGTCACGCTGCCCTGGACCACGTTCTCGCCCAGGCCGTACGCGGCGTTGATGAGCACGGCCTCGCGGAAGCCGGATTCGGTGTCGAGCGTGAACATCACGCCCGCCACGCCGAGGTCGGAGCGGACCATGTGCTGCACGCCGATGGAGAGGGCGACCTTGAACGGGTCGAAGCCGCGGTCGACGCGGTAGGAGATCGCGCGGTCGCGGAAGAGCGAGGCGTAGCAGCGCCGGCAGGCGTCGAGCAGCGCGTAATGTCCGCGCACGTTGAGGAAGGTCTCCTGCTGCCCGGCGAAGCTGGCGTCGGGCAGGTCCTCCGCGGTGGCGCTGCTGCGCACGGCGACGGCGGCGGTGCGGCCGGGGCCGCTCAGGACGTCGTAGGCGTCGGTGATCGCGCGGGCCAGCTCGGGCGGCAGCTCGGTGCCGAGGATGGCGTCGCGGATGCGGGCGCCGCGCTCGCGCAGATTCTCGACGTTGCGGGTGTCGAGCCCGTCGAGCAGGCCGCGGATCCGCTCGCCGAGCCCCCCCTGGCCCAGGAAGAGCTGGAAGGAGTCCGCCGTGGTCGCGAAGCCGTTGGGCACGCGGATGCCCTGGGCGGTGAGCTGGCGGAACATCTCGCCGAGCGAGGCGTTCTTGCCGCCGACCTGGGGCAGGTCGGCCAGGCCGATTTCGGAGAACCACCGGACGTGCGGATTCATGGCGCGTTTGCTGCCCTCCATGTTGCCCCGGCGGGCCGGCGGCAGCTCCCCGTTTTCGGGGAAAGATGCCGCATTTCTTGCGTTGCCGGAGTCAGCCGGGCAACAGCACCGCCGCGCCCCGGAACCGGCCGGCACGGAGGTCGGCGAGCGCCGTGTTGGCCTCGGCCAGGGGGTAGGTCCGGACCGTGCTGCGGAGGGCGACGTGCGCGGCGAGGCCCATGAACTCGGCCCCGTCGCGCCGGGTGAGATTGGCCACGGAGCAGACGGTGCGCTCCTGCCAGAGCAGCGCGTACGGGAAGGAGGGGACGGGGCTCATGTGGATGCCGCCGCAGACGACGATGCCGCCCGGGCCCACGGCCCGCAGCGCCGGGGGCACGAGCTCGCCCGCGGGAGCGAAGATGATCGCGGCGTCGAGCTCCTCCGGCGGGCCGGCGGTGGAGTCGCCCGCCCAGCCCGCGCCGCAGGCGACGGCGAATTCCTGCGCGGCCGTGTCGCCCGGGCGGGTGAACGCATACACGCTCCTGCCCTGGTGGCGCGCGACCTGCGTCACCAGGTGCGCCGCCGCCCCGAAGCCGTACAGGCCGAGCCGGGCGGCGTCGCCGGTCCGGCGCAGGCAGCGGTAGCCGATCAGGCCGGCGCACAGCAGCGGCGCGGCCGCGGCGTCGGCGTACGCGTCGGGCAGGCGCAGGCAGAACCGCGCGTCGGCGACCATGTACTCCGCGAACCCGCCGTCCCAGGTATACCCGGTGAACCGTGCCCGCGGGCACAGGTTCTCGCGGCCCGCGCGGCAGAGCCGGCACTCGCCGCAGGTCCAGGCGAGCCACGGCACGCCGACGCGCTCGCCGGGGCGGAAGACGTCCACGCCGGGCCCGGCCTGCTCGACGCGGCCGACGATCTCGTGTCCCGGCACCAGCGGCAGGCTGGGGCGGGGCAGGTCGCCGTCGACGACGTGCAGGTCGGTGCGGCAGACCGCGCAGGCCGTCACCCGGACGAGCAGCTGGCCGGCCCCGGCCCGGGGGCGGGGACGGTCGACGGCCCGCAGCGGCTGGCCGGGAGAAGAAAGGACCATGGCGAGCATGGGCGCCACTATGCCTGCCGCCGCGCGGGGGCGCCGCGCATGGCTTGGCGGGCCGCAGGCATAATTTGCGTGTTCGCCATCCCCGGGACGGCCGCGGGCCGGCCAGGGGACGCCCAGCCTTTCGCAAGAAACGCGCCGGGATCGGCCTCGCTCTGCCGCCGGACTGGAATTCCATTGGCCGGGAGGGAAACGCCCATGACCGTCATCCGCCCGCCGCCCGCCGCCCCGCCGTCCGCCGCGGTCTTCGTGGTGCGCGGTGTCACCAAGGTCTACCGGACGGGCGAGGTCGAGGTCCGGGCGCTGCGCGGCATCGACCTGGACCTCCACGCGGGGGAGTTCGTCGTGCTGCTCGGGCCCTCCGGCAGCGGCAAGTCCACGCTGCTCAACATCCTCGGGGGGCTCGACGTCCCGACCTCCGGCACGGTCCGGTTCCGGGACCACGACCTGACGCGCGAGGACGAGGCGGCGCTGACCCGGTACCGCCGGGAGCACGTGGGCTTCGTCTTTCAATTCTACAACCTGATGCCGAGCCTGACCGCCCGCGAGAACGTGGCCGTGGTCACCGACATCGCCGCGGCGCCCCTGGCGCCGGAAGAGGCCTTGCGTTTGGTGGGGCTGGGCGACCGGATGGACAATTTTCCCGCGCAGCTCTCGGGCGGCGAACAGCAGCGGGTCGCCATCGCCCGGTCCATCGCCAAGCGGCCCGACGTGCTGCTCTGCGACGAGCCGACGGGGGCGCTCGACGTCAAAACGGGCATCACGGTGCTGGAGGTGATCGAGCGCATCAACCGCGAGCTCGGCACCACGACGGTCATCATCACCCACAACGCCGTGATCGCCGGGATGGCCGACCGGGTGATCACGCTCTCCGACGGCCGCATCGCGTCGTCGTACCGGAACGCGGCCCGGATCGCCGCGCAGTCGCTGGTCTGGTGAACGTCCATGACCGCGCTCCAGACCAAGCTCATCCGGGACCTCGCCTACCTGCGGACGCAGGCGGTGGCCATCGCGCTGGTGATCGGGTGCGGCGTGGCGACCTTCGTCATGTCCGTCAGCGTGCTGCGTTCGCTGGAGCGGACCCGCGACCGCTACTACGACGACTTTCGCTTCGCCCAGCTGTTCGTGCAGGTGAAGCGGGCCCCGCGGGGCCTGGCGGAGCGGCTGGCCGAGATCCCGGGGGTGGCGGCGGTGCAGACGCGGGTGGTGGCGGAGCTGTCGCTCGACCTGGACGACATGGCCGAGGCGGCCGTCGGCCGCATGGTCTCGATTCCCGACTTTGGCGAACCCGCCCTGAATCGGCTCCACCTGCGGCGCGGCCGGATGCCGGATCCCGAGCGGCGCGGCGAGGTGCTGGTGAACGAGGCCTTCGCGCTCGCGCACCGCCTGGAGCCCGGCGACCGGCTGCGGGCGCTGCTGAACGGACGCCGGGAGGAGCTGACGGTGGTCGGTGTGGCGCTCTCGCCCGAGTACATCTACCAGATCCGCGCCGGCGACCTCTTCCCCGACGATCGGCGGTTCGGGGTGTTCTGGATGCGCGAGCGGCCGCTCGCGGCGGCCTTCGACCTCACGGAGGCGTTCAACGACGCGTCGTTCGCGCTGATGCACGGGGCGGTGGAGCCGGAGGTGATCCGGCGCATCGACGACCTGCTCGCGCCGTACGGCGGGCTGGGCGCGGTGGGCCGCGCCGACCAGGTCTCGCACCGCTACGTCTCGGACGAGCTGGCGCAGCTGCGGGCGATGGCCTCGGTGCCGCCGGCGATCTTCCTGCTGGTGGCGGCGTTCGTGCTGAACGTCGTCCTGAACCGGGTCATCGCCACCCAGCGCGAGCAGATCGCCGCGCTGAAGGCTTTCGGCTACACGCCGGCCGAGCTCGGCTGGCATTTCGGACAACTGGCGCTGCTCATCGTGCTGGCCGGCGTGGCCATCGGGGCGGCGGTGGGGGGCTGGCTCGGCGGCGGGCTGGCGGAGATGTACGGGCGCTTTTTCCGCTTCGCGCGGATGGACTACCGCCTCGACCCGGCGGTGGTGCTGCTGGCGGGCGGGTTCAGCGTGCTGGCGGGAGCGTTCGGGGTGACGGCCGCGCTCTGGCGGGTGATGCGGCTGCCCGCGGCGGAGGCGATGCGGCCCGAGGCGCCGGCTCGCTACCGGGTGACCTGGCTGGAGCGGACGGGGCTGCTGCGCCGCCTCTCGCAGGTGATGCGCATGGCCGTGCGGCAGATCGAGCGCCACCCGCTGCGGGCGGCGCTGTCGACCCTCGGGGTCGCGCTGGGGGTGGCCGTGATGATCCTCGGCTCCTTCACGCGCGACGTGGTCAACTACATCATCGATTTCCAGTTCGGGGCGGTGCAGCACTACGACTACACGATCACCCTCTACGAGCCCGCCGCGCCGGATGCACTGCCGGCGCTGGCGCGGCTGCCGGGGGTGTTGCGGGCCGAGCCCTACCGGGCGGTGCCCGTGCGGCTGGCGCACGGCCGGCGGACCCACCGCGCGGGCTTGCTGGGACTGGCCGAGGACCGCGAGCTCCTGCAGCTGCGGGACACGGCGGAGCGGGTGGTGGCGGTGCCGGCGGACGGCCTGCTGCTCTCGGAGGCGCTAGCCCGGCTGCTGGACGTCCGGCGCGGCGACGTCCTGCAGGTCCAGGTGCTGGAGGGAAGCCGTCCGGTGCGGAGCCTGGCGGTCACGGACACCCTGCGCGATTTTTCCGGGCTGTCCGCGTACATGGACCTGGCGGCGCTCAACCGCTTCATGCGCGAGGGCCGGTTGCTGTCAGGAGCTTTCCTGCGGATCGATCCGGCGGCGGAGGCGCGGTTGCATGCTCGGCTCAAGGCGACCCCGCGCGTGGCCGGCGCGAGCTCCCAGCACGCGGCCCTGCGCGGTTTCCAGGACACGCTGTCGGAAAACCTGCTGCGCATGCGGCTGTTCAACGTCGCGTTCGCCGGGATCATCGCGTTCGGCGTGGTGTACAACGCCGCGCGGATCACGCTGTCGGAACGGGCGCGCGAGCTGGCCACCCTGCGGGTGATCGGCCTGACGCGCGCGGAGGTGTCGGGCACGCTGCTCGGCGAGGTGGCGCTGCTCACGCTGGCTGCGCTGCCGCTCGGCCTCGGGCTCGGCCGGTTGCTGGCCGGGCTGGCCGTGAAGGCGCTGGAAACGGAGACCCAGCGTTTTCCCCTGGTGGTGGCGTCGTCGACCTACGCGGCCGCGGCAGTCACCGTGCTGGCGGCGGCGCTGGTTTCCGGCCTGGTGGTCCGGCGGCGCATCGACGGCCTGGACCTTGTGGCCGTGCTGAAATCCCGCGACTGAACGCTTATGCCCACAGCAAAAAAATGGTCCCGATACTGGCTGGTCGGCGTCTTTGCCGCCGGGTTGGCGGCGGCGCTCGCCTGGGCTTTCCGTCCGCCCCGGCTGGCGGTGGACGTCGCGCCCGCGGCGCGCGGACCGCTGGTGGTGACCGTGGACGAGGAGGGCCGCACGCGCATCAAGGAACGTTATGTGGTCTCGGCGCCGCTGGCGGGGCGGCTGCTGCGGGTGGCGTTGAAGGCGGGCGACCCGGTGGCCGCCGGCCGGACCGTGGTGGCGGTGCTGGAGCCCGGTGATCCGGAGCTGCTGGACCCCCGCGCGCGCGCGCAGGCGGAGGCGCGCGTCAATGCGGCCCGGGCGGTGCAGGAGCAGGCGGGCCCCCTGAGGGAGAGGGCGCACGTGGCGTTCGAGTACGCCCGGGTCGGGCTGGAGCGCGCCCGGCAGCTTTACGCTGGCCAGGGGCTCTCGCACGAGGAGCTGGACGCCGCGGAGCAGCGGGAGGCCGTGGCGGCGGCCGACCTGCGTTCGGCGGAGTTCCAGGAGCGGATCGCCAACTATGAGTTCGAGCTCGCGCGGGCGGCGCTGCTGGGGGAGCCGGACGAGGCGAACGTGGCGGCGACGGGCCGGCGTTTCGAGGTGCGCGCCCCGATCGACGGACGGGTGCTGCGGATTTTCCAGGAAAGCGCGACGGTGGTGGCGGCCGGCACGCGCCTGGTGGAGCTCGGAGACCCGGCCGACCTGGAGATCGAGGTGGAGGTGTTGTCGAGCGAGGCGGTGAAGATCGCGCCCGGCGCGCGCGTCATGATCGAGCATTGGGGCGGCGACGTTCCGCTGGCGGCCCGGGTGCGGGTGGTCGAGCCGGCCGGCTTCACGAAGGTTTCGGCGCTGGGCGTGGAGGAACAGCGGGTGATCGTGCGGGCGGACTTCACGGGGCCGGCGGAGACGCGCCGCAGCCTGGGCGACGCCTACCGGGTGGAGGCGCGGATCGTGGTGTGGGAGGGCGCCGACGTGCTCAAGTTGCCGGTCGGCGCGCTCTTCCGCGAGGGGGAGCAGTGGGCCGTTTTTGCGGTCGAGAGGGGGCGGGCGGCGCTGCGGCGGGTGGAGGTCGGCCGGCGCAACAACCGCGAGGCCGAAATCACCGCGGGTCTGGCCGGCGGGGAGACCGTGGTCGTGCATCCGAGCGACAAGCTGCAGGCGGGGGTGCGGGTGGCGCCGCGCTGAGCGTTTTTTTTCGCGCGGGGAGCGGCTGGCCAAGCGATGCGGGACGATTGCCAAAAAACGAGGAGAAGGTTGCGGCGGGCGGGAGTATCTTCGCCGCGTTCCTTGATAGCACAGCCGCGGTGCGGTGGACTGAAGGGAAGACCGAGAGCACGGCTGGGATAATCCCGGGCGACCGGGGAAAGGAGGGTGGCAACTGGTGCCATCTTCCCCTCCAGGCGGGCAACCGCCGGGTCGGCATATATCACCAGTTCCTCCGGCCGGTGTCATGACCGGCCGACGACATGATCCAGGAACTGTGCGACGAGCCGCGATCAGAAACCGCGTGCGAGTCGAGTCAGGCGTACGGGGAGTTTCGATCCGTCCGCCCACGCAGTTACCCAGAGGGTAATGGCTGCTACTGCGCAGACCAGGACGCGATCACGGGCCCCGGCGGGCGACCCCCGCCAGAAGGCCTCTTGGCACTCACGAAGAGGCGCGCAAGGCGCACGGGATCGCGGGGAGCGGGCGGGTCAGGCAAAGCCCGTAAAAGCTCCTCGATTGGGTGGTGCGACAAACCGCGTCACCCAACTGCAATGTGAATGCGGCCTGAGAGGTAAGAGGTCAGACCCGTAACGCGGGGCCAACGGCCGGCCAGAATCCGGCGCCGTCCTCGCGGCCAAGGTGTCGACGCGAAAGCGGCACATGCAGGCGTGTCAGCACCACGTCCGGCGCGCCGTTCCCGGCAGGGAGCGACCGAACCGGGCGAAGAGGCCTCACTCAAAGCTTCCAGCCGGCAACGGCTGGGACGGTCCCGCCATGAGACTGAAAACTTCGCCTGCCGCGAAGAGTGGCGTCGGGGAGCGCACGGCCCGCTAATGCGAGAGCGCCTAACAGTGTGCAACGGAAGGAGCGCGCGGCGAGCGCCCTCCTCAGTTTGGCCCCGGCGGGTGCACACAACCCCGCCGGGGCCTTGCTGTTTCCGGGCCCGGTGTCCGCGCGGTGCGGGCAAGATCCGCCCGGTCGTTCGCAAGTCCTGCGGAGCGGGCGGGGCGGCGATCGCTTAGGGTGGAACGCCGATGAAAAACCAACCCATGCTTCCCACGATTCAGATCGGTTTTCGCAATATGGAGCCTTCGCCGGCGGTCAGCGCCCGGATCCAGGACGAGTTCGAGAAGCTCGGGCGTTATGCCGGCAGGATGGTTTCCTGTCGGGCGACGATCATCGCGCCGCACCGGCATCACCGCCACGGCCGGCACTACCAGGTGCACCTGGACATCCGGATTCCGGGCCGGGATATCGTGGTGCAGCACGAGCCGTCGGCGCGGCAGGTGTTGCGGCGCGAAGGGGCCACGAAGCTGACGCGCCAGGCCGAGGTGGACGCGCCGCATCGCGACCCATATGTGGCGATCCGCGATGCGTTCGATGCGGCACGACGGCGGCTGGAGGACGGGGTGCGCCGTCGGCGCGAGGGGCCGCTGCGTTCGCGGCGGCGGGCGCCGGAGCTTCCGGAAGCATAGCCTGCGGCCCGGAAGGCAAGTTCTGCGGCGGTTTCGGCAAGGTATGAGCGGCGCCTGGCCGGGTGGGGAGTACAGTAGTGGGCGATGAAAACCATCATTGCCCCGGTAGATTTCTCCGCGATCACCTCGGAAGTGATTCGTGCGGCCTGCAGTCTGGCCAAGGCGACGCGCAGCCGGCTGGTGCTGTTGCATGTCGTGCAGATCCCAATCGTCATCGAGCCGTATGGCATCGCCAACGAAGCGATGGTGGAGGCATTGTCGGGCAGCGAGAAATTTGCCGCCCGGCAGCTGCAGCAGCTGGCCAAGCACTGCAGCCGCCGCGTGAAAACCGTGAAGACGATCCAGTACACGGGCCAGGCGGTGCCGGTGATCATCGCGAAGCAGATGGAGTTGAAGGCCCAGTTCATCGTGATCGGGTCCCATGGGCATGGGGCCGTGTACGATGCGTTGATCGGCAGTGTCGCCCAGGGTGTGCTGCGCCGCGCGCGGTGCCCGGTGCTGGTCGTGCCCGGCAAGCGCGACGCGACGGGCGACCAGGCGCGGCGGAGGTGAGAGCTCTGCGGCCCTGCGCTGCCGCCTGCGAGGTTGCGATGTCAGCCACGACAGAAAGTGCAGTTGTCATGCAGCGGCCCCTGCGGGTCGGAAGCTGGACCCTGGCCGACGAGTACCGTCACTCCACGGTCTCCGCCCGGGTTAACCCGCGAGGAGATTCACGGAAGCCCGAGCGTGCGACCGTGTGCACCTGCGCGAGCAGCATTCGGCCTTGTCCGGTATGTCGACGATACCTCAACGCGATCCCTGCCGATTCAAAACTCTAGCCGAATGGCTGATCCTTCTTCTGGCATAGGGACAGGCTAAAATGCGTTGACCGGGATTGGGTGCGACTGCCTTGTTGCGGGCCTCTTATGCGAGGAGCGCGTATAACAGTGCCGGCAGAAGAGGGCCCGGCGGTGTATCATGTCATGACCCGGACTGTGAACGCGGAGAAATTGTTCGACCACGTCGCGAAGGAGGTCCTGCGCCAGCAGCTTTGGCGCATCGCCGACTTCTGCGGCGTCGAGATCCTGACTTACGCGATCCTCGCCAACCACTTTCATATCCTCGTCCGGATCCCGCAACGTACCGTCATACCCGATGAGGAACTGCTGCGACGCTACCGCGTGCTCTACCCGCGTCCGACCCGCTACCAGACCGCCCGCCTCGATGTCATCCGCGCCCAGCTGGCCACCAACGGTCCGGATGCGGTTGGCTGGCGGCGACGCCAGCTGGCGCTCATGGGCAACCTCTCCCAATACATGAAGCTCCTGAAACAGCGCTTCTCCATCTGGTTCAACAAAACCCACCGCCGCTGCGGCACACTCTGGTCGGAACGGTTCAAGAGCGTGCTGGTGCAGGGCAAAAAACGCCTGCTCCAAACCATCGCGGCGTACATCGACCTGAATTGCGTCCGGGCCAATCTGGTCGAAGACCCCAAGGATTATCGCTTCTGCGGCTATGCGGAGGCGGTGGCCGGTTCCCCGCGCGCCCGAGCGGGCATCGGCCAAGTCACCGGCGAACCCGTCTCGCGTTGGTCCGAGAGCCAGTGCACCTACCGGTTGTTGCTGTTCGGCACGGCCTCGGCTCCCCGGGCGCGCGGACGGAGCCTGCCGCTCGAACACTTCCTCGCGGCCCGCCAATCCGCCGGACAACTGCCGCTCACGACCATCCTGCACTGCCGCGTCCGCTACTTCTCCGACGGCGCCGTGCTCGGCACCCAGGCGTTTGTCGCCACCGCCCTGGCAGCTTTGCGACGCAAAGGCGGATCTTTCCCTCGCACCGGCCCAAGACGCCTGCCCGCCATCGCGGACTGGGGCGACCTCGCGGTCTTGCGCCGACTGCGTCGCGTCGATTGCGGGTGATCGCGGGGCCGGCCAACAGAACCAGCCTCCCGTTCATCACAAAATCCTGTTTCTTCCCGCCAGCGGCGTTAGCCAGCCCTGCCGCGCACGGCGTGCCCGCGCGGGCCGCGGCGCTCCTCCGGCAAGGAAGAAAGGCGGTGGCCGCGCAAACTACACCCGGTTCAGCCGCGGCCGACCGGACTCCACGAGGTAGGAGGCGGCCGTGTGGAGCGGGGCGCCCGGACGCGAGACGTAGGAGAGGGTGCGGAAGTCCGTCCGCCACGCCTGCGGCGTGACCTCGCAGTGCACATAGCCGCGCTGGCCGTTGAAGAACTTCACGAACGGGTTGGCCGCGTAGAAGCGGTCGCCCTTGGGCGGCGTGTCATCCTCGTCCCCACCGGAGGTGATCGACGTGCCGGCAAACTCGGTGGCGACCGGCGGCGCGTCGAGACGGTCAACATCCTCGATCAGCTCGTTGGCCCAGTTGCAATGAATGTCGCCGGTGATGACCACGGGATTCCGAATCTTCTGCGTCCGGAGATAATCGAGAGTGCGACGGCGCTCGGCTTCGAAGCCCGTCCACTTGTCCATCATGTAGGTATCGTTCGACTGCAGGATGCGCGTCATCATGACCTGCTGGGCGAGCACATTCCATTCGCATGGAGACTGCGACAGTCCGCGGTACAGCCAGTCGCGCTGCCGGTCGCCGAGAATCGAGCGCGCGGGATCGAGCATGGCGGGGTCCCAAGGCTGGTCCTTGCCGTTGCCGTAAAGCCAGTGGCTGCGATACTGCCGGGTGTCCAGGACGTGGAAGTTGGCGAGCCGGCCGAAAGCCAGCCGCCGGTAGAGCAGCATGTCGGGCCCGCTGGGGCGCGCGGTCAGGCGCAGGGGCATATGCTCGTAATAGGCCTGGTAGCCGGCGGCGCGGCGCAGCAGCAGCTGGTCGCGGGCGGGTCCGGGCACGAGGTTGTTTTTCGTGAAGGGCCCGGCGTAGTCGTTGGTCACCTCGTGATCGTCCCAGGTGACGATCCACGGCACGAGCGCGTGCATGGCCTGCAGCGCGGGGTCGGATTTGTAGGCGGCGTAGCGGGAGCGGTAGTCGTCGAGCGTGATGGACGTGGGCAGGCCATGGCGGCGGACGGCGTCCTCGGCGTCGGCCTTCTCGTAGATGTAGTCTCCCAGGTGCGCGACGAGATCGATGTCCTCGCGCGCCATGTGCTCATAGGCGGTGTAGAAACCGGTGTCGTACTTCTGGCAGGAGGCGAAGGCGAAGCGCAGCCGCTCCGGGACGGCGTCCGGGGCCGGCAGGGTGCGCGTGCGCCCGACCGGGCTCGCCTCGCCACCGACGCGGAAACGGTACCAGTACCAGCGATCCGGCCGGAGGCCGGCGACCTCGACGTGGACGGAATGCGCCCAGGAGGGACTGGCCGTGGCCGTGCCGGTCTGAACGAGGCGGCGCATCGCCTCGTCCTCCGCCACCTCCCAGCGGACCTCCACCGGCTCGGCCGGCATGCCCCCGCCCACCTCGACCGGCCTGGGCGCAAGCCGTGTCCAGAGCACGAAGCCGTCCGGCAGGGGATCCCCCGACGCGATTCCCAGCGTGAACGGGTATCCGGGGAGGCGCGGCGATCCGGTCACCGTGCCGAACGTGCGATTCGCGAGGAGGGCGGCCGCGGCGAACGAGGTCGACCCGACCAGGAACGAACGCCTCGACATGCCGAGGGCGCCACGCAGGGGAAACAACGGAGGTGCGGAAGCCATGCGCTATTGCCTACGTCGAGGCAGCAGGCGTCAAGGTTTTGGCGGGTCATGCCGGCCATGGGCCCGGGCCGGGTTCCGGCGGACGATGCGCTCCGCGCCTGGCCGGGTTGCCGCACGGCTTTTGCGCCGACCGTTCAGCGGTCGACCGATTTTTCCTCTAGCTCAGCGTCACCCGGGATAAAACCCCGGCGTGGGCGGATGGCAAAAATGGTGGACCTTACTGGACTCGAACCAGTGACCTTTTCCATGTCAAGGAAACGCTCTAACCAACTGAGCTAAAGGTCCGCGAAGGGGGAGGAGTGAACGACTCGCGCGGAGTGGTGCAAGGATAATTCAGGGTACTTCGCCGGGAAAGTTCCGCCGCGGCGCGCAATTCGGGCCCGTCGGCGCCGCGGCGCTTGAATTTGTGTTAATTAGTGTCCATTCGTGGTTAAAAAATGCTCCAGTCACTCCGCATCCGCAACCTGGCTTTGCTCGAGGAAGTCGAGCTGGACTTCGAGGCCGGATTCACCGCGGTCACGGGCGAGACCGGCGCGGGCAAGAGCATTCTCCTGGGCGCGCTCTCGCTGCTCGCCGGCGCCCGGGCCGACAAGACGGTCATCCGCCAGGGCGCGTCCGCGACCGAGGTCGAGGCCGCCCTCTTCTTCGCGGACAGCCGCAAGCTCGACGCCGCCCTGGCGCGGCTGGACCTGCCGCCGTGCGATGACGGCGTCCTCATCCTCAAGCGTAGCCTCCCCCGCGACAAGCCTCCGAAGATCTCGGTCAACGGCGGGCTGGCCACCCTCGCGGCCCTCCAGGAGCTGGGCGAGCAGTGGATCGACTTCCATGGTCCCGGCGAACCGCGCCGCCTGCTCAAGGAAGGGTGCCAGCGCGAGCTGCTCGACCTCTTCGCCAAAAACGAACCCGCCCGGGAGCAATACCAGCGCGAATACCGCCGCTGGCGCGAGCTGGCCGACGAGCGCGAACGGCTGCGCGGGGCCGAGAAACTCTCGCCGGACCAACTCGAATACCTCCGGCTGCAACTGGCGAAGATCGACGAGCTGGAGCTGACCGCCGACGCCATCGCCACCCTCGAGCGCGATTTCCAGCGTCAGAACAGCGCGCAGCAGCTCATCCAGCTCGCCCAGGCCCTGAACCACGGCCTCAGCGGTGACGACGGCCTGCTCAGCCGGCTGGCGGCCCTGCTGCGCGAGGCCCGGCAGCTGGAGGCGCTCGACGCGGCCAGCAAGCCGCTCGCCGACCGGCTGCAGTCGGCGGCAGTCGAGCTCGGCGACCTCGACGCCGAGTTCGCGTCGCTGGCGTCCTCGCTCAATTTCGACCCCGAGCAGGCCGAGGCGCTGCAGGCGAAGATGAACGCCTGGCTCGACCTCAAGCGGAAGCACGGCGCCAAGGTCGAGCAGGTGCTGGCCGCCCGCGACGAGATGCGCCGCCGCCTGGAGCTGCAGGGGGACGTCGAGGGCGCCCTCGTCCGGCTCGACCGGCAGATCGCCGACGCCGAGAAGTCCGCCCGCCAGGCGGCCGCGGAGCTCCGCGCCACCCGGGAAAAGGCGGCCCAACAGCTCGCACGCGCCGCCGCCAAGGCCATCGTCGCGCTTGGCTTCAAGCAGGCCGACTTCCGCGTCCAGCTGCCGCGGCTGGCCGCCCCCGGCCCGCACGGCGACTGCGGCGTCGAGTTCCTTTTCTCCCCCAACGTCGGCGAACCGCCGCTGCCGCTGCACCGCATCGCCTCGAGCGGCGAGCTCGCGCGCGTGATGCTCGCGCTCAAGGCCGTGCTGGCCGAGATCGACGACGTGCCGCTGCTCGTGTTCGACGAGGTCGACGCGAACGTCGGCGGCGAGATCGGCCGCATCGTCGGGGAAAAGATGGCCGCGATCTCCGCCCGGCACCAGGTGCTGTGCGTCACCCACCTCCCGCAGGTGGCCGCCCAGGCGGCGAACCACTTCGTCGTGACCAAGGACCAGACCGGCGACCGGGCGTCCGTCAGCATCGAGCCGATCCACGGGGACCGGAAGGGACGCGTCGGCGAGCTCGCCCGCATGCTCGGCGACCGCAACGCCCGCAGCGCCCGCGCCCACGCCGAGGAGCTGCTCCGCGGCTAGCGCGGCCCGCAAGAAATGCGCAGCCTCTGGCACGCCCTGCGCATCAAATAGGCTCGGGCTTTCCGCCCGCGCGCGCACACTGGGGGCATGTCAGATACCGGCTCCACGTCCTCCGGTTTTACCACCTGCCCCGTCCCGCTGACGCACCGGACGGAGATCACCGTCGGCCACGGTGGTGGCGGCAGGCTGACGCAGGACCTCATCGACCGCGTGTTCCGGCCGGCGTTCGCCAACGCCGCGCTCGACACGCAGCACGACGGGGCCCTGCTGAAGATCCCGGGGGGCGGGCGTCTGGCGTTCACCACCGACGCGCACGTCGTCAGCCCGCTCTTTTTTCCGGGCGGCGACATCGGCAAGCTGGCGGTGAACGGCACGGTAAATGACCTCGGCATGTGCGGCGCGCGGCCCCTCTGGCTCAGTGCCGGCTTCATCCTGGAGGAGGGTCTTCCGGTGGCCACACTGGAAAAGATCGTCCGCTCGATGCAGCAGGCCGCCGCCGCCGCGGGGGTGACGATCGTCACCGGCGACACGAAGGTGGTCGAGCGCGGCAAGGGTGACGGACTCTACGTCACCACCGCCGGCGTCGGCCTGGTCGAGACGCCGCTGACCATCGCCCCCTCGAGCCTGCGGGCGGGCGACGCGGTGGTGCTGAGCGGCGACGTGGGCCGACACGGCCTGGCGATCATGGCCACGCGGGCGGGCCTCGCCTTTGAAAGCCCGATCGAAAGCGACTGCGCCGCGCTGGCGGCGCCGGTCCGGGCCCTGCTGGACGCCGGACTGGAGGTCCACTGCCTGCGCGACCTGACCCGCGGCGGGCTCGCCACCGCGCTGGTGGAGTTGGCCGAGTCGTCGGGGCTCGCGATCGCGATCGACGCCGCCAAGGTGCCGGTCACCGAGCCGGTCGCCGGGGCCTGCGAGATCCTGGGACTGGACCCCTTTTACGTCGCCAACGAGGGCCGCTTCCTGTGCTGCGTGCCCGCCGCCCAGGCCGCGCAGGCGGCGGACATCATCGGCAGCCACGCGCCGGGCGGCCCCGCGGTCGTCATCGGCGAGGTGAAGGCCGGGCCCGCGGGCCTGGTCACCCAGCGCAGCCTGATCGGCGCGGAGAGGATCGTCGACCGGCTGAGCGGCGAGCAGCTGCCGCGGATCTGCTGAGGATCATTCGGGTGAGTGCAGCGAGAATCGGCCTCGGCCGATTCCGACCTTCCCGGGCAGGGCTGCCAGAAGAGAGGGCCTTCCGCGCGGTCGTCCCGGCCTTGGGCCTTCGACTGGCGGGCGGGCGCCGGACGGGGTTCAGGCCGGGGCTGGCGTCTCGACGGGCCGCAGGGCCCGGCTGCGGTAGCGGTAGTAGGCGGCGCAGGCGCCCTCGCTCGAAACCATGGGCGCGCCGAGCGGGTGCTCGGGCGTGCAGCGGGTGCCGAAGGCGGGGCAGTCGTGCGGCTTTTTCACGCCGCGCATGATCTCGCCGCTGATGCACGCGGTGCCGGCGTCCCGGCCGGAGGCGGCCAGGCGGAAGCGCCGGGCGGCGTCGAACGCGGCGTAGGCGGGGCGCACGGCGAGACCGCTGCGGGGGATGACGCCGAGGCCGCGCCAGTCGCGGTCGGCGACGGCGAAGACGCGCTCCACGAGCGCGCGGGCGTGGGGGTTGCCCTCGGCGCGGACGGCGCGCGCGTAGGCGTTCTCCACCTCGGCGCGGCCCTGCTCGAGCTGCCGGACGCAGCGCAGGATGCCCTCGAGGATGTCGACGGGTTCGAATCCCGTGATGATGATGGGCGCGTGGTGGGCGGCGGCGATCGGCCCGTACTCGGCGGTGCCCATGATGGTGCAGACGTGGCCGGCGGCGAGGAAGCCCTGCACGCGGTTTTCGGGCGAGCCCAGGATGGCGCGCATCGCGGGCGGCACGAGGACATGCGAGGTGAGGATCGAGTAATTGGACACCCCCTGGGCCTCCGCGGCCAGCACGGACATGGCGTTGGCCGGCGCGGTCGTCTCGAACCCCACGGCGAAGAAGACCACCGGTCGGCCGGGCTCGGTGCGCGCGAGCGCGACGGCGTCGAGCGGCGAGTACACGATCCGCACGTCGGCCCCGCGGGCCTTCGCGGTCAGCAGGTCGATGCCTGTGCCCGGCACCCGCAGCATGTCGCCGAAGGAGCAGAGGATGGCGCCGTGGTCGAGGGCCAGGGACACCGCCTGGTCGATGAGCTCGGCGCTGGTCACGCACACCGGGCAGCCGGGCCCGTGCACGAGCGTGATCCCGGGGGGCAGGAGGTCGTCGAGGCCGAACTTGACGATGGCGTGGGTCTGGCCGCCGCAGATCTCCATGATGGTCCAGGGGCGCGTCGTCGCGCGGCCGACGGCGGCGGCCAACTGGCGCACGAGGGCGGCGTCCCGGTATTCGTCGACGTATTTCATGGCGCGGGCGGGCCGCCGGGGGCGGCCGGGGCGGCGGCGGGCAGCTCGAGGCCGTCCAGCTCGCCCATCTGCTGCAGGTAGCGGAACGTTTCCGCGGCCTCGGCGGGATCGACCGTGCTGATGGCGACGCCGACGTGAACGAGCACGTAGTCGCCGAGGCGGGCCTCCGGCGTGCAGGTGAGGGAGACGAGCTTGATCACGCCGGCGAAGCTGACCTTGGCGGAGCGGAGGAGCGGGTCGTCACCGACGATCTCCACGACTTTTCCGGGAACGGCGAGACACATGGGAGGGAGGGGTTGAGTGGGGATGGGGTCAGCGCGGGAGCGTGACGGAGGTGAGGCCGAGCAGGGCGCCGAGCGCCTGGCCGGCCGCGAGGGCATTGTCGTTGGGGGGCAGCACCCGGTGCACGAGGACCCGGAAGCCGGCGGCGGCGAGGGCGTCGGCGGCCAGCGAGTGGAGCAGGGCGTTCTGGAAGCAGCCGCCGGTCAGCACGACCGTACCGGCGCCGGCGGCGCGGGCGACGGCCACCAGGGCGGCGACCAAGCCGCGGTGGAAGGCGGCGGCGGCGGGACCGGGGTCGAGTCCGGGGCGGAGGAGCGCGGCCAGCGCCGGCTGCCAGTCGATCTCCAGGCTGGCGCCCGGCGACGCCGCCGGGCGGACGGGAAACGGCAGGGCGGCGGGATCGCGGGCGCAGCCCCGGGCCGCCGTCTCGACGGCGATCGGCAGCTGGCCCTCGAAGGTGTTGCGCCGGCCGAGCCCGAGCAGGGCGCCGGCCGCGTCGAACAGCCGGCCCGCGCTGGTGGCCACGGGCGAGTTCAGGCGGCGGTCGAGCATCGTGCGCAGGTGGGCGGCGTCGGCCGCGGGCACGGCCAGCCGTTCCGCGGCGTCGGCGTACAGGCCGCATTCGTGCGCGAGCGCCAGGGCGACGCGGCGCGCGTCCCTCACGGCGGCCTCGCCGCCGGGGAGGCGGAACGGGCGCAGCCGCGCCAGCCGCCGCGCGGCGCCGCCGCCGAGCAGCAGGAACTCGCCGCCCCAGACCGTGCCGTCCGCGCCGTAGCCCGTGCCGTCCCAGGCGATGCCCAGCACGTCCTCGGCCGGGTGCCGGTGCTCGAGGAGGCAGGCGAGCACGTGGGCGAGGTGGTGCTGGACCGCGATGCGGGGCAGGCCGGTGCGGACCGCGTGCAGGGTGGAGGCGTAGCCGGGGTGCTGGTCGTGAGCGACCGCGGCGAAGTCGGACCCGTAGAGGCCGCCGAGCATGGCGATGGTCCGGTCGAAAGCCTCCTGGGTGGCCAGCCCGCCGAGGTCGCCGATGTGCGGGCTCAGCACCACCTGGCGGCCGGCGGCGACGGCGACCGCGGATTTCAGGTGTCCGCCGACGCAGAGCAGGGCGCCGGGCAGGTCCCCCGGCAGGTCCAGCGGGGCGGGGGCGTGTCCGCGGGCGCGGCGGAGCAGGATGGGGGAATCGTCGGCCGCGAGCCGGACCACGGAATCGTCGACCGGCCGGGCGATCGGGCGGTCGTGTTCCAGGAAGAGGTCGGCGATGCCAGCCAGCCGCGCGTGGGCCTCGGCGTGGCCCGTGCAGAGCGGCTCCTCGGAGAGGTTGGCGCTGGTGGCGACGACGGGAGCGTCCAGGGCCGCGAGGAGGAGCACATGCAGCGGGGTCGACGGCAGCAGCGCGCCGATCCACGGGTTGCCCGGAGCGACGGAGGGGGCGAGGGGCGAGCCGGGCAGCGCCGGCACGAGGACGATCGGGGCGGCGGGCGACTCGAGCAGCCGCGCGGCGGCGGGGGACACGGAGGCGTAGCGACGCAGCTGGCCGAGGTCGCGGAACATCACGGCGAGCGGCTTTTCCTCCCGGTGCTTGCGGGCGCGCAGCGCGGCCACGGCGGCCTCGTCTGCCGCCGCGCCCATGAGGTGGTAGCCGCCGAGGCCCTGGACCGCCACGATGCGGCCGGCGGCGAGGGCGGCGGCCGCGCGCCGGAGGGCGGAGTCGCGTTCGGCGAGGGCGGCGCCGGCGGGGTCCGTGAGCACGAGGCGGGGGCCGCAGGCGGGGCAGGCGATCGGCTCGGCGTGGAAGCGGCGGTCGGCGGGGTCCCCGTACTCGCGGCGGCAGGCGGGGCAGAGCGGAAAGCCGGCCATGGTCGTGCGGGAGCGGTCGTAGGGGAGGGCGGTGGCGATCGAGTAGCGCGGTCCGCACTGCGTGCAGTTGATGAAAGGGTAGCGGTAGCGGCGATCGGCGGGGTCGAGCAGTTCGCGGCGGCAGTCGGCGCAGAGGGCGAGATCGGCCGGCAGCGCGGCGGTGACGGCCGCGGCGCGGACGTCGCTTGCGCCGATGGCGAAATCGTCGCCCGGGGGCAGGTCGTCCGGTCCCGGCGTTTGGCGCCGGACCTCGAGCACGCGGGCGGCCGGCGGCGCGGCGTGGCGCAGGGCGGAGACGAGGGCGCCGACGCTGGCCGGATCGCCGGCGGCGCGGATCAGGACGCCCTGCGGGTCGTTGCGCACCCAGCCGTGCACGCCGAGCTGCCGGGCGGTGCGGTGGACGAAGGGACGGAAGCCCACCCCCTGCACGGTCCCGCGCACGCGGAGCATCACGTCGACGGCGGGGCGGGAGGAGGGCATGGCGGGGGGCGCGGGCGGTTCAGCGTTCCGGGACGAGGGCGCGCAGGAACCCGTACCATTCCGGCAGGCCCTCGCCGGAGCGGGCGGAGAGCGGGATGATGCGGGCCTGGGGGGCGATGCGCCGGATGTTCTCGATGGCGGCGGCGCGGTCGAAGCCGAGGGCGTCGGCGACGTCCACCTTGGTCAGGAGCACGAGGTGGGCGGACTTGAAGATGGGCGGATACTTGAGCGGCTTGTCCTCGCCCTCGGTGGTGGAGAGGAGGACGACGCGGACCTGCTCGCCGAGGTCGAACGAGGCGGGGCAGACGAGATTGCCGACGTTCTCGATGAAGAGGAGGCGGACGCCGTCGAGGTCGAGGGACTCCGCGGCGCGGGCGATCATGCCGGCGTCGAGGTGGCAGACGGTGCCGGTGGTGATCTGGGCCACGGGCGCGTGCGGGCGCTGGAGCCGGCGGCCGTCGTTCTCCGTCTCGAGGTCGCCGACCAGCACGGCGCAGCTGGTCTGGACGCCGAACTCGTCGAGGGTGCGGGCGAGCAGGGTGGTTTTGCCGGCGCCCGGTGACGAGACGAGGTTGAGCGCGGCCAGGCCGCGGCCGAGGAAGTAGCCGCGGTTGCGCTCGGCGAGGATGTCGTTCTTCTCGAGCAGCGGCACGTTGACGTCGACGGCGCGGACGGCGACCTCGCCCCGGGGGCTGGACTGGAGGGCGGCCGCGACCTCGGCCGCGAGGGGGCCGGAAAGCGCGCGGCCGGCCCGCGCGGCGGCGCCGCCGAGCAGGCTGATGCGGACTCCCTCGGGGGTTTCCGCGACGAGTGTGGAGGGGGAAGGGTTCATGGTCGGGGGGTGGTTTCAGGAGAATTCGATGCGGCGCAGCTCGAGCTCGCGGCCGGCGATGACGTCGCCGGACAGGTCGCCGCAGCCGGGGCAGCGGAAGATGAAGCCCGCGCCGACGGCGAAGTCGGCGCCGCAGCCGCGGCAGTGCGCGCGGGCGGGCACGCGCTCGATGGCCAGCTCGGCGCCGGCCGCGCGGGTGCGGGGGGCGAGGGCCTCGAACGCGAAGCGGAGGGCATCGGGCTCGACGCCGGACAGGTCGCCGATGCGGAGAACGATGCGGGCCACGCGGTGCGCCCGGTGCGCCGCGGCCGCGCGCCCGACGGCGTCGAGGGTGGATGCCATGATGCCGGCCTCGTGCATGAGCCGGACTTAACACCCGGCCGCGCGCCGCTGTCCAGTGCGCACCGGTCCGTCCGCAAGATGCGCACACTGATTGCCAAGTAACGCATAGCTGGGGACGCCCCGGGTCGGGTATGGTCGCCGCAACCCGAAAGGTCAGGATGCAACGCCAACCCCCAACGCGATGACCCGGCCCGCAGCGCGGCCACTTCGCCCCCCGATCATGCAGACGGAAATCCAGCCCCGCCCCGCGGCACCCCGTGAGGAGACCATCTACGAGCACCTGTGCGCCCGCGGCGTGTCGCGCCGCGAGTTCCTGTCGTTCTGCGCCTGGATGGGCGCGTGCATCGGACTCGAGCAGTCCGGCGTCGCGCAGATGGTGCAGGCGCTGGAAACCCGCCGCCGGATCCCGGTCGTCTGGCTCCACTTCCAGGAGTGCACGTGCTGCAGCGAGTCGTTCCTGCGCAGCTCGCACCCGATCGTGGCCGACATCCTGCTCGACAAGATCTCGCTCGACTACACCGAGACGCTGCTGGCGGCCTCCGGGCACCAGGCCGAGCAGTGCCTGCGCGACACCATCACCAAGTACCGCGGCGAATACCTGCTCTGCATCGAGGGTTCGGTGCCGCTGGCCGAGGACGGCGTCTACTGCTGCATCGGCGGCCGGACGGCGAAGCAGATCGTCGAGGAGGTCGCGGCGGACGCGAAGGCGATCATCGCGTGGGGCAACTGCGCGTGCTCCGGCTGCGTGCAGGCGGCGAAGCCCAACCCGACCGTGGCCACGCCCATCCACCGCGTGCTCGGCGGCAAGCCGATCGTGAACGTGCAGGGCTGCCCGCCCATCGCGGAGGTGATGGCCGGCGTGCTGGTGCACCTGCTGACCTTCGACCGCATCCCGCAGCTCGACGCCCACGGCCGGCCGAAGGCCTTCTATTCGCGGCGGGTGCACGACACCTGCTACCGCCGGCCCAACTACGACGCGGGCCTTTTCGTGGAGTCGTTCGACGACGAGAACGCGCGCAAGGGCTACTGCCTCTACAAGGTGGGCTGCCGCGGGCCGTCGACGTACAACTCGTGCGGCACGATCCGCTGGAACGGCGGCGTGAGCTTCCCGATCCAGTCGGGCCACCCGTGCATCGGGTGCTCGGAGGCGAACTTCTGGGACAACGGTCCCTTCTACCAGCGGCTCCCGAACTTCCCCGGCTTCGGCATCGAGTCGACCGCCGACCGGCTCGGCGTGGCCGCGGTCGGGGCGGCGGCGGCCGGCGCCGCGGCCCACGCGGTGCTGACCAACATCCGCAAGCGCGCCGAGATCGGCGAGCAGCCCGGCGAGAACGCCGAGCGCGCCGAAGCCAAGGCCGGCCAACCCTGAACCCCGCCCCGCCATGAACTCCCGCATCGTAGTCGATCCCGTCACCCGCATCGAAGGCCACCTGCGCATCGAGGCGGAGGTGAAGGACGGCCGCATCGTCGACGCCTGGAGCGCCGGCACCATGGTCCGCGGCCTCGAGATCATCCTGCGCGGCCGCGACCCGCGCGACGCCTGGGCCTTCTGCGAACGTGTCTGCGGCGTCTGCACCACGGTGCACGCCCTCGCGTCGGTGCGGGCCGTCGAGGACGCGCTCGACATCCGCGTGCCGCCCAACGCCGAGCTGATCCGGAACCTCATGTTCTGCACGCAGTACATGCACGACCACGTGGTGCACTTCTACCACCTGCACGCCCTGGACTGGGTCGACGTGGTGAGCGCGCTGAAGGCCGACCCCGCCGCGACGTCGACGCTGGCGCAGGGCGTCTCGAAATGGCCGAAGAGCTCGCCGGGCTACTTCGCCGACCTGCAGAAGCGGCTGGCCAAGTTCGTCGAGAGCGGGCAGCTGGGCATCTTCGCCAACGGCTACTGGGGGCACCCGGCCTTCAAGCTGCCGCCCGAGGCCAACCTGATGGCGGTGGCGCACTACCTGGAGGCGCTCGAGTGGCAGAAGGAGATCGTCAAGGTGCACACCATCTTCGGCGGCAAGAACCCGCATCCGAACTACCTGGTGGGCGGCATGCCCTGCGCGGTCAACATCGAGGAGGCCAACGCGATCAACGCGGAGCGGCTGGCGCTGGTCGGGCGGCTGCTGGCGGAGGCGAAGACCTTCGTCGAGCAGGTGTACATCCCCGACGTGCTGGCGGTGGCGCCGTTCTACCTCGACTGGGCGGGGATCGGCGGCGGGCTGGAGAACTACCTCTGCTACGGGGACCTGCCGACCGGCGGGTTCGCCGACGTCGCGGGCTACAAGTTCGTGCGCGGCGCGATCCTGGGCCGGAACCTCAACGAGGTGCTGCCGGTGGATCCGCGGGACGACACGGGCATCCAGGAATTCATCGACCACTCCTGGTACGAGTACGAGGGGGCGGCCGGAGGCCGGCATCCGTGGCGGGGCGAGACGAACCTCAAGTACTCGGGGCCGAAGCCGCCCTACGAGCATCTGGACGTCGACGCCAAGTACAGCTGGCTCAAGACGCCGCGCTGGAAGGGCCACGCGATGGAGGTCGGGCCGCTGTCGCGGATGCTGGTCGGCTACGCCGCCGGCAACGCCGACGTGAAGGGGGCGGTGACCGACGCGCTCGGGGCGCTGAAGGCGCCGGCGAGCGTGCTGTTCTCGACGCTGGGCCGCACCGCCGCGCGGGCGATCGAGTCGCGCCTGGCCGCCGTCTGGGGCCTCGAGTTCTACCAGCAGCTGCTCGCCAACATCAAGGCGGGCGACAGCCGGACCTTCACCCGCGAGCGCTGGGAGCCGGCCAGCTGGCCGGCGGAGGCGCGCGGGGTGGGTACGTCGGAGGCGCCGCGCGGCGCGCTGGCGCACTGGATCGTGATCCAGGACCGCAAGATCGCCAACTACCAGCTGGTGGTGCCGAGCACCTGGAACGCCTCGCCGCGCGACGGCCGGGGCCAGCGCTCGGCCTACGAGGCCTCGCTCATCGGCACGCCGGTGCACGACCCGCACCAGCCCCTGGAGATCATCCGCACCATCCACTCCTTCGACCCCTGCCTGGCATGCGCGGTGCACCTGTACGAGGACCAGGTCGAGATCGCCCGCCACGAACTGGCGGTCAACTGAACCGGGGGATCCCGCCATGTACGCCTCGCACGACTACCAACGGGTCTACGTCTGGCAGCAGCCGGTGCGCTGGTTTCACTGGATCAACGCGCTGTGCATCACGGTCCTGGGCGTCACCGGCTACCTGATCGCGCACCCGCCCGCCCTGCTGAGCGGCGCGGAGGCGTCGGCCGGGTACTGGTTCGGGACGGTGCGCTTCGCGCACTTCCTCGCCGGGTACGTGTTCGTCGCCAACTTCCTCTTCCGAATCTACTGGGCCTTCGCCGGCAACAAGTACGCGAACTGGCGGAACTTCCTGCCCCTGACGCGGGCGCAGTTCCGGCAGGTCTGGGACGTGCTGCGGGTGGACATCCTGCAGCTCAGCAATCAGCCGGTGCCCGCGCTCGGCCACAACGCGGTGGCGTACTTCACCTACGCGGGCACGGGGCTGCTGACGCTGTTCCAGATCGGGTCGGGCTTCGCGCTGTACGCGCCGATGAGCGAGGCGTGGCTGCCGCAGCTCTTTGTCTGGGTCACGCCCCTGTTCGGCAGCGAGCAGAATCTCCGGCTCTTCCACTACGCGGTGATGTGGGCCTTTGCGGTCTTCACGGTGATCCATGTCTACCTCGTGGTCTACCACGACTACGTCGAGGGGCACGGGGTGCTGTCCTCGATCATCGGCGGCTGGAAGTTCATGGAAAAGCGCCACGCGCAGGCCGACCCGGCGACGGGGATATCGGGCTTTCGCGGGCGGGCGGCCCCGGCCCCGGCGCCGGGCGCCAAGACCCCGGCCACCCCCGCCCGCTGACGCCATGCCGCCCCTGCTCGATTCCCCGCTGGTAGGCGAAGCCGCCGCCCCCGCGCCCCGGGCCGCGGGCGGCGAGCGGGTGCTGGTGCTCGGCGTGGGCAACCTGCTGATGGGCGACGAGGGTGTCGGCGTGCACGTGCTGCGCCGGCTCGAGGAGGCGGCGCCGGTGCCCGGCGTGCGGCTGCTCGACGGCGGCACGGGGGGCGTCAACCTGCTGCGCGAGTTCGAGGGGGCGTCGGACCTGATCCTCGTGGACGCCACGCGCGACGGCCGGCCGGCCGGGACGATCACTTTCCTTCAACCACGGAGCGTGGGTGAATTGCCGCGTGGGCTGGGTGCCCACGACTTCGGGTTGAAGGATCTCTTTGCCGCGGCGGCCCTGCTGGACCAGCTCCCGCGGATCCACCTGCACACCATCTCCGTCGCCGAAGTGCGGCCGATGACCCTCGGGCTTTCGGCGGCGGTGGCGGCGGCGGTGCCGGCGGCGGCGGAGGCCGTACTGGCCCGGGCCGCGCGGCTGGCCGCGCCGCCCGGATGAGCGGACGCCCACTCCCATGATCCCGGAAATCCACGCCCAATCCCTCGGTCCGCCGGAAATGTCGGTGCTCCTGCTGAGCACGGCCGGCGTCGCCATCCTGCACACGCTCGCGGGGCCCGACCATTACCTGCCGTTCGTCGTCCTGGGCCGGGCCCGGCGCTGGTCGACGGCGCGGGTCATCGGCTGGACCGCGCTGTGCGGCGCCGCGCACGTCGGCAGTTCGGTGCTGCTCGCGCTGGTCGGCGTGCTGTTCGGCCACGGGCTCGAGCGGGTGCGGGCGGTGGAGGAGTGGCGCGGCAACGTGGCGGCGTGGGCGATGATCGCGTTCGGCGCGGTGTACCTCGTCTGGGGCGTGAAGCGCGCGCTGCGCGGCGTCGCGCACCGGCACGAGCACGGCGCGGGGGAGGACGAGGACGCGCGCGGATTCCGGGCGACGCCGTGGGTGCTGTTCACCATTTTTGTCTTCGGGCCCTGCGAGCCGATGATCCCGCTGGTGATGTATCCGGCCGCGCAGGGCAGCTGGGGGGACGTCTGGACCGTGGTGGTGGTGTTCAGCCTGCTGACGGTCGGCGCGATGCTCGCGGTGGTGCTCGGGGCGCTGCGCGGGATCCGGCTGCTGCCGACCCGCTCGCTGGAGCGGTTCAATCACGCGGTGGCCGGCGGCACGATCCTGCTCGCCGGCTGCGCCATCCAGTTCCTCGGGCTGTGAACGCGCGCACTATGCGCTTGTCCCGCCCGCGGCCGCCGCTATCAATCGACGCGTCGGCGGCCCGGGGCCACGCGGTCGGCCGGCAGATCACATTTGCTTATGGCCCCGAGCGCACCGCTCCCCGAGGGTCCCGCGGCGGCGGGGCAAAATCCGGCGCAAAGGATGCGGACAGCTCCGCAAAACATGCGGAGCCGCGGGGTGGATTCTCTGGGATACTCGCCGGCAACCACCCGGACTCCCCGCGCCATCCCTTCCGCCCCATCAAACGTCCCGCCTAAACCGACACCGCCATGAGCTCCCAACCGCGCAGGAACCAAAGCAAATTCATCCTCGGAGGGGCCGCCGCCTGGGGGCTGCTCCTCGTCGGCTGCGTGATGGTGGACCGCACGCTGGTGGCGCCGCCGCAGGTGGCGGGCGCCAACTTCGTCGGGTCCAAGAAGTGCGCCGAATGCCATGAAGAGGTGACGTCGAAATTCCACGACGCCACCCACGCCAAGCTTTTCGCCCCGGGCGGCAACGCCAAGGAGATCGGCTGCGAGTCCTGCCACGGCCCCGGGTCGGTGCACGTGAAGGCCGGCGGCGGCGCCGGCACGATCGTCAATCCCGGCGCGTCGCCGGAGACCTGCTTCCAATGCCACCTGGACAAGCGCGGCGAGTTCAACCTGCCCAACGCGCACCCGGTGCTCGCGGGCAAGATGAGCTGCAGCGACTGCCACAGCCCGCACACGGGCGACGCGGTGGCGGAGGGCGGCACGAACCTCGACGGCATGAACAGCACGTGCCTCAAGTGCCACGCCTCGCAGGGCGGCCCGTACGTCTTCGAGCACGAGGCCTCGCGCGAGGGCTGCGTCACCTGCCACAACCCGCACGGCTCGCTCAACGCCAAGATGCTGAAGGCGCGCAACGCGAACCTGTGCCTGCAATGCCACTTCCAGCAGCAGATCAGCGCGGGCGTCATCCTCATCGGCGGCCGCGACCACGCCTCCTTCCTGCCCCGCGGCACCTGCTGGTCCGCCGGCTGCCACGAGGCGGTGCACGGATCCCATGTCAGTTCCTCGCTCCGGTTCTGACCGGGCGACGCCACCTCCAACCAGGATAAAGCGATGAAAACGAATTCCCCCTCCCGCCTCGGCCGGACCGCGCTGCTAGTCGGCGCGGGGCTCGGCTGCCTCGCCGGCGCGCTGCCGGCCGCCGAAAAGAAGGAGCCGCCGCTCGAGAACTACCTCGAGGTCTCCTCCGGCTACACGCTGCAGGACGGCGACCGGGCCGGCTTCCAGAAGGCCCGGCAATACCACAAGGAAGGCTTCGGCGGCATCGAGGACCTGTTCTACACGAAGGAGCTCGACGACCGGACGACCCTGAAGCTGCGCGGCCGGGCGCTGGCCGGCAACGGCGACTACCTGTTCGACCTGGCGGTGCACCGCGAGGACGTCGGCTTCCTGAAGCTCGGCTACCGGCAGTTCCGCGTCTGGTACGACGGCTCGGGCGGCTATTTCCCCGCGGGCGGCTTCATCCGCCAGCTCTATGACGAGGATCTCCACCTCGACCGGGGCAACCTGTGGTTCGAGGCCGGGTACACGCCGGCGGACGGGATCGACCTCGATTTCCGCTACGACCTCTTCACCCGCAAGGGGAAGAAGGACTCGCTTTCCTGGGGCGACACCGGCCTGGCCGCCGGCGCCGCCAACGTGAAGGGGCTGCTGCCCTCGTTCTGGAAGATCGACGAGAAGCGGCACCAGCTGTCGGCGTCCGCGGCGAAGACCACGGACAAGAACGCCTGGGAGCTCGGCGTGCGTTACGACAAGGGCGACTACACCAACACCCGCAACGTGCGGCGGCGCGCCGGCGAGGCCGGGTTCGACCGCAAGGTGACGCAGAAGGAGGGGCAGGACTACGACCTGTTCCAGGTCCGCGGCTCTTACGAGGCCCGGATCCACGAGCAGCTGGTCGTGACCACCGCGGTGGCGCGGACGACGATCGACACGACGCTGAGCGGCAGCCGCATCTACGGCCAGGACTACGATCCCATCTATGACGCGGCCTTCCTCAACCGGCAGCAGCGCGACGAGGGCTTCTTCGGCGCCCACGGCGAATCGGAGATGCGGCAGACCGTCGCCAACCTCAGTGCCCGCTACCAGGCCACGGAGACGCTGGTGGTGGTGCCGGCGGTACGCTTCGAGAAGATCGACTGGAGCAACCAGGTCGAGTTCGAGGAGACCAACTTCGGCGCCGGCCCTGCCTTCGCCCCGGTCAACGACGAGGTCGAGGCCGACAGCGAGAAGGAATGGAAGGTCGTGGCTGGCAGCCTCGAGGCCCGGTACACGGGTAAGAAAAACGTCTCGCTCAACTTCAAGGCGGAATGGACCAAGTCCGACGGCGAGCTCTCGGAGGAGCGCATCGTCGAGCCCGGTACGGCCCTGCAGTCGATCACCATCGACCGCGACACCGACTTCAAGCGGACGACCCAGAAGTACGCGGCGACCGCCAACTGGTACGCGCGGCCCGGCACCACGGTCGCGGTGCAGTACTACTACAAGGTCCGGACGAACGACTATCGGTCGACGCGGGACAACACCGTCAGCTCGGCCGACCGTTATCCGGCGTACGTCGCGAACCAGGATTTCGAGACCAATGACTGGAACGTGCGCCTCAGCACCCGGCTGGCGAAGAACCTGCGCTCCGTGACCCGCTATGACTACCAGCAGAGCACGATCCGCACGCAGGACGTCGGGCTGGCCATGGGGGAGAGCGCCGAGATGACCACGCACATCCTGGCCGAGACCCTGACCTGGAGCCCCCGCAACCACTGGTACCTGCAGGGCGGGGTGAACCTCGTGTGGGACACGCTGCGGACGCCGGCGGTGACGCTGACGGGCGCGGCGGCCGGGCTGGTCAAGAACAGCGACGCCAACTACACGAGCTTCACGCTCGGCAGCGGCTACGCGCTCGACGACCAGAGCGACCTGTACGTCGACTACACCCTGACGGAATCGCGCGACAGCTACGTCGACAACTCGGCGCGCAGCGTGCCGTACGGATCGGACGCCCGCACGCAGCTCGCGTCGGTCACCTGGACCCGGAAGCTCGACCGGCGCACGTCGCTGACGTTGAAGTACGCCTACGGCAAGAACGAGGACGTGCCCTCCGGCGGCAACGCCGACTACGAGGCGCACCTGCTCTACGGGAAAATCCAATATCGCTTTTGAGGCTGCGGCCGATAGCCTATGTTCACATTCACCATGAAACCCACCACCCGAATCGCCCTGTTCGCCCTCGCTGTTCCGCTCGCCGCCTGCGTCGCCCGCGCCGCGCCGGCCGCCGAGAATTGGGACAACCACTGCTCCTCCTGCCACGGTGCCGACGGCAAAGGCCAGACGAAGCAGGGGAAGAAGCTCAAGCTCCGCGACTACACCGACGCCAAGGTGCAGGCCGAGATGACCGACGCCGAGATGCTCCGGGCGATCCTCGAGGGCGTGAAGGACAAGGATTCCGGCAAGGAGCGCATGAAGCCCTACCGGGAAGAGATGTCCGAGGAGGAGGCCAAGGAGCTGGTGGCCTACATCCGCCAGTTCAAGGCCTGATCCGCCGCTCCGCGGCTTTGCCGGCCGGCGTGGGCGTCGATCCGCTCCGCCGGCCTTTTTTGTCCGCCCGCCACCCTGAACCTCCGCCACCGCCATGACGAACCCTGCTTCGACGCCTCCGACCCCGCCGGCCCGGCCGCGGTCGCACTTCAACAACTGGATCAGCGCCAGCGGCGCGGTGCTGGTCGTCGGGGCGCTGTTCTCGTTCGCGCTGCTGGTCTGGATGGACCTGACGGGGAGCAACCAGAACCCGTACCTCGGCATCTTCACGTACCTGGTGGCGCCGGGCTTCATGATCCTGGGCCTGGCGATCGCCCTTTTCGGCGCGTGGGCGCAGCGGCGCTGGGCGATCAAGCACGCCGCCACGATGCCCGACAAGTGGCGGCTCGACTTCGCGAATCCCGCGCAGCGCCGGATCCTGATCCTGTTCGGAACCGGGGCGGTGGCCTTCCTGCTGCTGAGCGCGTTCGGCAGCTACCAGACCTACCATTATGCCGAGTCGAACCAGTTCTGCGGCCAGGTGTGCCACACGGCGATGCACCCCGAGTTCGCGACCTACCAGCGCAGCGCGCACGCGCGGGTGGACTGCGTGCAGTGCCATGTCGGCTCCGGGGCGTCGGCCTTCGTGAAGGCGAAGATCAACGGCACGCACCAGCTCATCGCCTTCACGCTCGACAACTACAACCGGCCGATCGAGACGCCGCTGAAGAACATCCGGCCCGCCCGCGAGACCTGCGAGAAGTGCCACTGGCCGGAGAAGTACCACGGCAACATCGACCTCACCTACGACCACTACCTTTCCGACCGGAAGAACACCGCCGTCGGCGTGCGGATGCTGCTGCACGTCAACGCCGGCCGTCCCGGCGCGGCTCCGGCCGGCATCCACTGGCACGTGAGCCCCGACAGCGCGGTCGACTACTACGCCACCGACGCCGACCGGCAGGAGATCGTCTGGATGCGGGTGACGAACCTGAAGGACGGCACCGCGAAGGTCTTCCGGACGGAGGAGTTCAAGGGCGAGCCGCCGGCCGGCGCGATCCGGCGCATGGATTGCATGGATTGCCACAACCGTCCCGCGCACGTGTTTCCGACGGCCAACGACGCGGTCGAGAAGGCCATGGCGGGCGGCCGGATCAGCACGCAGCTGCCCAACATCAAACGCGTGGCGGTGCAGGCGATGCTGCAGAAGGACATCGCCACGGCCACGGCGGCTCCGGGCAAGATCGCGGAATTCCTCCAGGCCAAGTACAAGGACCATGCGGACCTGCCGGCGACCATCGCCGCGGTCCAGCAGGTCTACGCCGAGACGATCTTCCCCGAGCGCAAGGCCGACTGGCGCGTGTACCCGAACAACCTCGGGCACAAGGACTGGCCCGGCTGCTTCCGCTGCCACGGGGAGCAGCACAAGACGGCCTCCGGCCAGAAGCCGGCCGCCAGCGACTGCACCTCGTGCCATACGATCATCGCCCAAGGCAAGACGGCCGAGTTGGCGACCATCGTGGCGGCCGGGCTGGAGTTCAAGCACCCGGGCGGCGATTACGACGAGGAGCTGTCCTGCGCCGACTGCCACAACGGCGGCATCCAGGGCAAGTAGCGGCGGCGGCGCGGGTCGCCGGCGTGGTGGCGACTTCGCCTGAAAAGCAGACGACCGTACCGAAACGAGAAGTTGCGCGGGCGGGGATCAGCCGTCCGCCCGCATCGTCGCTTCAACGGCCGGAGTCCGGCTGAGGAGCGGCGGGGCGGAAGCTCCTCCACTTCTCGAGCGGCACCAGGGCGAGGGTGATGATGAGGAGTTGGGAGGCGACGAAGGCGATCAGCCAGTAGAAGGCGGCGTCCATGAAGCCGTAGCTGTGGAGGCCGACACCCAGCATGTTGGTGCCGAACCAGCTCCAGCTGGTGACGATGTTGCCGAAGACGGCCATGGCCATGAGCCCGCGGGCCCGCACGAGGCCGCCCCAGCGGGCGTGGAGGATCACGGCGTTCCAGATGACGATCAGCAGGGCGCCGTTTTCTTTCGGGTCCCAGCCCCAGAAGCGGCCCCAGGACTGGTCGGCCCAGATGCCGCCCAGGACGGTGCCGACGAGGCTGAAGAGGGTGGCGAAGCAGACGATGCCGTAGACCATGCGCGAGAGGGCGTCGGCGGTCGCGGGGTCGAGCGAGCGGGTGAAGACGCCGCGGAAGATGTAGATCAGGGCGAGGAAGCCCGCGAGGAAGGTGGCGGAGTAGCCGACGGTGATGACGACGACGTGGGTCGCCAGCCAGAAGTTGGAATCCAGGACGGCGCGCATCATCTCGAGCGTGTCGCCGCCGAGGGAGAGGTGGTGGGCGATGAGGAGGGTGGCGAAGCCGATCATGCCGCCCGCGACGCTGCCGATGGCGTTGCGGTAGATCTTTTCCAGGACGAGGCAGAGCAGGACGGCGCCCCAGCCGACGAAGAGGGCGGAGGAGTACAGGTTGGTGACCGGCGGGCGGCCTTCGAGCCACATGCGCGTGGCGATGCCGGCGGTGGCCGCGGCGAAGGCGAGGCCGAGCAGCCAGAACGCGGCGCGGCCCAGCTCGCGCGGCCAGTAGAGCCAGGACAGGATGGCGAGGAAGAACGCCCAGCCGTAGAGCGTCATGCTGCGGTAGAAGGGTTCGGCGAAGTTGAACCGCGCCTCGATGTCGCTCTTGTGCATGGCGGCCGGGTAGCGCGGCGTCAGCGTGTCGTGGAGGGAGGCCACGATGGCGTTGAACGTGGCCGCGTCGCCCTGCCTCCAGGCGCGGCCGAGCCGGGCGTAATCGAGGACGGTGCGGTCGATCCGGCCGGTGCCGAACGATTCCATGAGCGTGGCGCCGGTGGCGCGCCAGTGCGTGGGGTCGGGGTCCTTCTCGGCCGGGGGCACCAGGCGCAGGTGGCCGAGCTGCTCCATGTAGGAGAAGCGGTCGGCCATCTCCTTCATGGCCTTGACGGCGGTCTCGTCGTGCGCGTCGCCGCGCTGCTTGGCGAGCACGGCGCCGATCCCGGCGGGCAGGGCCTGCTGGAACAGTTCGAGCTCGCCGAGGAAGTCGGGCGAGTCGGGCATCTGGGCCGCGGTCTTGAGCTGCAGGTAGAGGACGACCCGGTCGCGCACGGCGATGACCTGCTTCTGGAAGGCGGTGCGGAGCTGGGCCTCGGTGGGGTCGGCGAGGCGGGCCTGCTTGTCGAGCTCGGGCAGCCGGGCGCGGAGCTGGGCGTAGGAGAAGCGGGACTTGGTCGACGGCAGGAAGCCGAGGACGGCCATGGCGCGCATGGCGGCGCTGGGGTAGGTGATGCGGACGTCGTCCTCGCCGAGGCCGAGGAGGTCGAGGACCTCCGGCGACTCGATCTTGATGGTCGGGTAGGTGTCGGCCTTGGCCGGGTTGAAGAACACGTCGGCCAGCCACTCGGTCGGCGTGGCCACGAACGGCGTGCCCACCTCCGGGGTGCTGACGCGCTGGCGGGCCTGGAGGGTGAGGAGGGAGGTGCGGGCGACGGTGTCGAGGGGCTTGATGCGGCCGTTGACGAGCACGGGCACGCGGCCGAAGCCGGCGAGGTCGAACGCGGTGGGGTTGCGCTCCGGGCGCAGCGAGGAGGCGAGGTAGGCCGCGCCGAGGAGCAGGACGAGCAGCGGGAGGAAACGTTTCATGGGGCGGACGCGGCGGCGCGGCGGCGGGCGAAGGCGGCGAGGGAGAAGACGAACTGCAACGTCAGCCCGATCGCCATCATGACGCAGGCGACGTAAGGCAGCAGCCAGCCGGGATTGCGGACGACCTGGAGGATGGTGACGCGGTCATTGGCCTCGAAGCCGGCCTGATAGAAGGTCAGGCCGCCGTAGCGCAGCGGGTTGTTCATGTAGATGAGGACCTCGCGGTCCTCGGTGCCGTCGTCGCTGCGGACGCGGACGCGGCTGGAGAAGTTCTTCGGGATCTCGGTGCCGGGGTAGCGGTCGTGGCTGAACTGGAGCAGGGTCAGGGCGAACGGCTTGTAGTAGCGCTTGAAGCGGAGCACGAGCTCCCAGGTGCGGCCGTCGTAGGCGAACGTCTGGGGCATGCCGAGCTGGGGCGAGACGATCCAGGTGCCGACGGAGCCCTGCGGCCCGATGATCTCGAGCAGGGCGCCGGGGAGGTTGCGCTCGTCGGGCTTGAACGTCATCTGCGCCGGCAGCATGACCACGCGCGCGCCGACGCCCTGGGTGGCGCTGAAGCCGGCCCCGCCGCCCGCCTGGTCGCGCATGGTCAGGACGGCGTTGGGGAAGTATTCGCGCACCCGCACCTGGAAGGGCAGCCGCGGGTGCTGGATGAGGCCCCGGTCGGCGAGCACGGCCTCGGGGACGGCGACCACCTCGTCGTGGTCCGGGTTGGTCTTGTCGAGGATGGCGAGCTCGTTGTCGCGGAAGCTTTCCGAGTAGCGCTTGGTCTCGCCGGTCTCGATGCGCATGGAGCTGTCCTGCTGGAGCAGTCCGGTCACCAGCTCGCCGATCAGCAACAGGATGAGGCCGGCGTGCGCCAGCTGGATGCCCAGCTTCCGCCAGGTGAGCTGGAAGCGGTAGACGTGGGCGGCGAGCAGGTTCGCGAGCAGGAAGCCGCCGATGAGGTAGCCGCCGGGGAAGACGGGCAGGAAGACATTGGAGCCGGGAATCCGCCACATCACGAAGAAGCTGCGGAAGTATTTCTCCTGCACGGCCCAGATGCCGAGGTTCACCTGGTCGAGGGTCGCCACGAACACCAGGATGAGGGAAAGGATCAGCAGGGCGACCGTGAGCTGGAGCGAGACGAAGAAGTCGCGGAACTGGCGGGCGAGGTCGGACATGGCTCAGCGGGCCTTGACGGTGCGGAGGAACTCGAGGAAAGCCGGCTTCTGCGCGGCGACGAGGGCGTCGGGTCCCATGAGCTTGAAGAACCAGCTGTTGCCCTGGTGGGGCACGATGGCGCCGACCAGCCGGCTGCCGTTGCCGGCGTAGTCCACGACGAGGAACTGCAGGCCGTTCGCTTCGAAGCGCTCGACGGCGGCGGTCACCTCCGCGCTCGACGCCGGGGGCAGGCCCACCTGGCCGCGCCAGCGGTTGAGATTGGCCTCGAGCCCGCCCGTGTCGCCGGGAAAAGCGGTGATGCCGAGATCGGACTCGCCGCCTTCGCCCTTCAAGGTGTAGCTGCCCTTGCGCATGGCGCCGACCGGCTTGGCGACCCAGGCCCCGGGTGCGGTCCAGGCCAGGGCGGACGAGTCGTCGGCGGTGGCCACGGGAGTGTTCGCCATCATGTCGCCCCCCGCGTTGGTCGAGGCGATGGGCGGGTGGTCGGCCGGCAGCCCGGCGGGAGCGGAGGCCGGCGGGGCCGGCGGAGGCGGGTCCTTGGGCGCGCGGTAGGATGTGATGGTGCGGTCGCGGCAGCCGGCCAGGGCCAGCAGCAGGAGAAGGGCGGCGATCAAGGGCGGGCGGGACGGCATTCTGAAGCGGAATAGACCACGCTTCGGAGCGAAAGGGCAATCCTAACCGACACCTATCAGGCTGACGGCCGGCGGCGATTAGCTGGTAGATTTTGGCTGCGAAAATCCTGACTTCGTCTAAGTGATAACCATGCAGATCGTGCCGCTGGGCGACAATGCCCTCGTGCTGGAAATGGGTGAGGCCATCGACGAGTCCACGCATCGGCGCGTCCAGTCCGCGTGGCGCGCGCTGGCGGCCGAGCCGCTGCCCGGGGTGGGCGAGCTGGTGCCGGCTTACACGACCGTCACGCTGTTCTATGATCCGGTGCGGCTGGTGCAGGCCGGTGCGCCGGAAGCCGCGATGGTCGAGTGGCTGGGGGCGCGGGTGCGCGAGCGGCTCAAGTCGCCGCCGAAGGTGGACAAGGTGAAGGGGCGCGTCGTGGACGTGCCCGTGTGCTACGGCGGGGCGTTCGGCCCCGACCTCGCGCGGGTCGCGGCGCAGGCCGGGCTGACCCCCGAGGAGGTCGTCCGCCGGCACGCGCGGGCCGCCTACCTGGTGCACCTGGTCGGCTTCGCGCCCGGATTTCCCTACCTCGGCGGGCTGCCGCGCGAGCTGGCGACGCCGCGGCACGCCAAGCCGCGCATGGCGGTGCCGCCGGGCTCGGTGGCCATCGGCGGGAGCCAGGCCGGGATCTACCCGCTGGCGACACCCGGCGGCTGGAACCTGATCGGCCGCACGCCGCTGCGGCTGTTCCGGCCGCAGGAGGATCCGCCCGTGCTGCTGCGGGCGGGCGACCAGGTGCGTTTCCGTGCGATCAGTCCGGAGGAATTCGCGGCGCAGGAGGAGGCGACATGAGCGCCCTGGGAGGTGGCCGGTGATCGCGGTGCTCAAGCCCGGGTTGCTGACCACGGTGCAGGACCTGGGGCGGCCGGGTTACCAGCAGTACGGCATCGTGGTCGGCGGAGCGCTCGATGCCTTCGCCGCGCGGGTCGCGAACAGCGCGGTCGGCAACGACGAGGGCGACGCGCTGCTCGAGCTGGCGCAGACGGGCCCGGAGCTGCGCTTCGAGCGGGACGCGCTGGTCGCCTGGAGCGGCGGGGATTTCGACGCGCGGGTGGGCGGGCAGCCGCTGCCGCGCGACCGGGCGGTGCGCGTGGCGGCGGGCGAGGTCGTGAGCTTCGGCCCGGCGCGGTCCGGGCTGCGGGCCTGGTTGGCGGTGGCGGGCGGGATCGACGTGCCCAAAGTGCTGGGCAGCCGCAGCACCTACCGGCGCGCCGGCATCGGCGGACACGAGGGCCGCCCGCTGCGGGCCGGCGACGCGCTCGCCGTCGCCGCGCCCCGGGAGTGGTCGGCGCGCGTGCTGGCGGCGCTGGCCGGAGGCGGTCGCCGGGCGGTCGCGTGGACGGTCCGCCCGGAGACGATGGGCCGGGTGGCGCCGGCCGGGACCGTGCGGGCGATGCGGGGGCCGGAATTCGCGTGGTTCACGGCGGAGGCGCAGCGGACGTTCTTCAGCGCCGACTGGGAGGCGACGCGGGAGGCGGACCGGATGGGCGTGCAGCTGGCGGGCCCGGTGCTGGCGCGGGTGCGGACGGACGAGATGATCTCCTCGTCCGTGAACGCGGGCGTCGTGCAGGTGCCGCCGGCGGGGCAACCCATCGTGCTGCTGCCCAGCCGGCAGTCGGTGGGAGGCTATCCGCGGCTGGCGGCGGTGGCGACGGTCGACCTCGGGCGGGTCGCGCAGTTGCGGCCGGGCGATCGGATCCGGTTCGAGGAAATAACGGTGGCGGCAGCCCATGCGTTGTGGCTGGCGAGGGAACGCGACCTGACGCGCGTGCGCCTGGGGCTTGCGCGGATCGGATCGTGACCGCATGGCCCGGATCGACCTCAACGGCGACGTCGGCGAGGGGGCGGGGCAGGATGCCGCGCTGATGCCGCTCCTCACGTCGGCGAACATCGCCTGCGGCATCCACGCCGGCGACGTCGAGACGATGCAGGTCACGATCGAGCTGGCCCGGCGGCACGGCGTGGCGATCGGCGCGCACCCGAGCCTCAACGACCGCGAACATTTCGGACGCCGGGAGCTGCCGCTGACGCCCGCGGAGGCGCACCTCTTCGTGCTCACGCAGACGCGGCTCCTGCAGATCATCGCACGGCAGTGCGGCGCCCGGGTGGCGCACGTGAAGCCGCATGGCGCGCTGTACAACATGGCGGCGCGTGATCCGGCGCTGGCCGCGGCCGTGGCCGCGGCGGTGCGTGAAGCGGATCCCGCGCTGGTGCTGTTCGGCCTGGCGGGCAGCCGGCTGACCGAGGCGGGGCGGATGCACGGCCTGCGGGTGGCGAACGAAGTCTTCGCGGACCGCACTTACCGGAGCGACGGGTCGCTGACGCCGAGGAATCTGCCGGGGGCCTTGATCCAGGACGTGCGGCAGGCGGCGGCCCAGGTGCGGCGGATGGTGAAGGAGGGCCGGGTCAAGGCGCTGGACGGCACGGAAGTCGCGGTCGCTGCCGACACCGTCTGCCTGCACGGCGACGGCCCTGACGCCGTGGGCTTTGCCACGCGCCTGCGTCAGGAACTGCTGCGCGCGGGCATCGCGGTCCAGGCCTTTGGCTCATGAGCCTGCGGTTAGGGCTCGCGGCGATGACGGCCGGCCGCGGCCGGCGCGGGTAATCGGACCTCGGTCAGGCGGTCTGCCGACGCCAGAAGACGAACCCACTGGCCGCCAGAAGCAGGAGGGCGCCATAGAGGGACGGTTCCGGGACCGGCGTGATCTGGTTGTCGTAGCCCTGCCATAAGGTGGCGGAGGCGGGGGCGCCGTTGAAGTCGATGCGGTTCATCGGTGCGGCGCCGGACGTGTTGTAAGTGGCGCCGGTCCAGTTCGTCGTGTAGAAGAAGTCCGCCGCGTTGGCCCAGTTGGTGATAGTGAGCGTGACGCCGGCGCTGATCGACAGGTTGGTCACGTTGAGGGTCGACGAGGAGCCCGCGAAGTCGATGGTGCTGTTGGCCGTGATCTGCAGCGTGGTGATGCTCGCGCTCACGTTGTTGAGGCTGAGGGTGCCGCCGGTGAGGCTGACGGTATCAAAGGCCTGGTTGGCGGTCAGGCTCAGGATGCCCGCGCTGATGTTGGTGGTTCCGGTGTAAGTCTTGTCGCTGCTGGCGAAGACGAGCGTTCCGGCACCGAGCTTGTTCAGCCCGTTGGTGCCGGAGATGTTGCTGTTGACCGTGACGGTGCGGCCGGAGCCGACGGTGAAATCCGGCGTGGAGTCAGAAAAATTGATCGTGCCGCCCGTGAAGGTCGGGGTGCCCTCCTGCACGTTGATCGACGAGACATTCTGCGTGCCGCTGACGGTTACGGTGTAGGTGCCGGTGGCATTGGTGCCGGCGCTGAAGACCGCATTGCCGCCCGAGGTGAAAGTTTCCGCCGCCGTGGTGCCGCCGGAATTGGTATTCCAGTTGGCGCTGGTGGTGTCCCACGTGCCGGTGGGCGTCGTCCCGGCGCCGGTCGTGGCGCCGTTCCGGTCCCAGTAAAAAGTGGTCTGCCCGAACCCGATCCCGACCAGGCAGGAGAAAACCGCAGCCAAGACTCCCCGGCGAAGGCCCGCAGAGGCTCTCGCAGAATGGGGAAGAATCACTGTAACGCGGCGGCTCATTGCTGTAAGGCATTTCTAGTGAAAATACCCTAGCTGGCAATGTGCAAATGATTGTCGCGGGCCGACAACCCGAACTTAACAAAATTTTGCGAAAAAAGAGGCCGTCACGTGCGAGCGGCCGCCTTCCGTTTGGATCGGCGCCAACGGCGCCAGCCAAGCAAGGCTCCGCCCAGGCCTACCATCAACTGCCCGTAAACGGCCGGTTCGGGCACATTGGGACGAATCCGGTGGTCATAGGCGTCCCAACTGGTGGCCGCTCCTGAATAGCCGTTGAATACCACCTGGTTCATGGGAGCGCTTCCGGAAGTATTGGGAGTCGCTCCGGTCCAATGAGATGTGTAGAAATAGTCGGAGGCGGCCGCCCAATTCAGCACGGTGAGGGTAACACCGGCGCTGATATTTAGGGTGTTGAGGTTCAACGTGGAGGAACTGCCAGCGAAATCGAGGGTGCTGTTGCCTGTGATATTGAGGGTACCGAGGGACAGAGAAGATCCGGTCAATCGGAGCGTTCCTCCCGAAAGATTGAGGGTTCCGTTGAAGGCGCCGTCGACGGCGAGGTTGACGATACCGCTGCCGGCCAAGGTCACTGAATTCGTGACGCTGCTCAAGTTTGTGAGTCCCCAGGTGAGCATGGCGCCGGCATTGACCGTGACGGTGGGAGTCGAGTCGACGAAACGGACGGTGCCACCATTGAATATCGGATTGCCCTCCTCGACAACGATATCGGATACCTCCTGCGTTCCCGAGACAAAGATCGAATAGGCTCCGGTGGCCGAGGTGCCGGCGCTGAAGATGGCGTTTCCGCCGCTGACGAATTTTTCCTTACCGGTCTGGCCGCCGCTGTTGGTATTCCAGTTGGCGGTGGAGGTGTCCCAGTTGCCGTTGTACGACTGGCCTTGGCGTTCCCAATAGAAGTTGGTCTGACCTTCAGCCGGCGTCGTTGCGGCCAAAGCCAGCGCGACCCAAAGCGCGGCCAGCGACCGGCGCGGCGCGTGGGCTCCGGCGGAAGAGTGGAAGGGCGGTTCCATCGAACGCCCCTAGTATCGGATGCGCGCGGAGGAACTTGACGCGAAAAAGGAGCTTGTCGGCCGCAGGGCCTGCCCAGGCGGAACGGCCGGTGCGCCGCCGCTCGGGCGCCAGGAGGAGATACCCCGCTTTAGTTGTTGAAGCGGAAGAGGGCGACGTCGCCGTCCTGGAAGACGTACTCCTTGCCCTCGAGGCGGTATTTCCCCGCGTCGCGTGCGGCGGCGACGCTGCCGAGGCGGGAGAGATCCGCGTAGGAAACGACCTCGGCCTTGATGAAGCCCTTCTCGAAATCCGTATGGATGACGCCGGCGGCCTGCGGGGCTTTCCAACCTTTCTTGATGGTCCAGGCACGCACCTCCTTCTCGCCGGCCGTGAAGTAGGTTATCAGGCCGAGCAGCGTGTAGGTTTCGCGAATCAGCGCCGATACGCCGGAATCGTCGACGCCCAGGTCCTTCAGGAAGGCCCGCGCCTCCTCGGGGGGCAGGTCGATCAACTCAGCCTCGATTTTCGCACTGATGGGCACGTAGGCGGCGTCGTGGTGGGTGCGGACATATTCCGCGACCTTCTGCACGAAAGGATTGGCGGCGGCGTTGGCCAGGTCGGATTCCGCGACATTGCACGCGAACAGCACGGGCTTGGCGGTGAGGAGCTGGAACAGCTTCATGAGCGCCGCTTCCTCCGGCGTGGCGGTGAGGGTGTTGGCCGTCTTGCCCTCATTCAGGTGCGGCTGCAATTTCTCGAGCAGGGCCATTTCGACGATGGCTTCCTTGTCACCGGACTTCGCTTTCTTCTGGGTCTTCTCGATGCGTTTGGTGACGGCATCGAGATCGGCTAGCACCAGTTCGGTGGTGATGACCTCGATATCGCGCACCGGATCGACTCCGCCCATGGTATGCACGACGTCGCTGTCCTCGAAGCAGCGGACCACCTGGACGATGGCGTCGACCTCCCGGATGTTGGCCAGAAACTGGTTGCCCAGGCCTTCGCCCTTGCTGGCTCCGGCGACCAGACCGGCGATGTCGACAAACTCGATGGCGGCCGGGATAACGACGCCGGTTTTGGCAATCTTCTGGAGGACGGCGAGGCGTTCATCCGGCACGGTCACCACGCCCACGTTGGGGTCGATGGTGCAGAACGGGTAGTTGGCGGCCTCGGCCTTGCGGGAGCGCGTGAGGGCGTTGAAGAGGGTGGATTTGCCCACGTTGGGCAGACCGACGATGCCGGCTTTGAGCATAGAAAGGAGGGCGGGAAAGGGTCGAATGCAGGGGTGGCACTGGGGGCTTGACAAGAGCAAACTTGTGCCGTCCATTCTCCCGCTTTTCCAAACGAATACCGCTTCCTTTCCAGCAACCTGACTCATCAAATGGCACTCAAAATCCGCCTCTCCCGCTTCGGCACCAAGAACGAACCGCACTACCGCGTCGTTGTTGCCGAGGAGCGCTCCCGCCGTGACGGCGATGCCGTCGAGCAGATCGGCGCCTACAATCCGCGCAGCAAAGGCAACCCCCTGACCATCAAGCTCGATCGCGTCGATTATTGGGTGTCCAAGGGGGCCAAGCCGACCTCGACCATGCACGCGATGATCAAGCGGGCGCGTCGCGCTGCGGCCGCCACGGCCTGAGGCTGATCGGGCCGGCAGGCGCAAGGGGACGCGGATATCATCCAGTCAGAGCAGCCTCGGTGAAAACCGGGGCTTTTTTATGTCGATTCCTCTTCCGGCGGCCTGAACGCAACGAATGAAATTCAACGCATGCGCATTGATGTCCTGACGCTCTTTCCCGCGATGCTCGACGGCTTTCTGTCCGAGAGCATGCTGGGGCGTGCGCAGGAGGCCAAGCTCCTGGAGGTCAAGGTGCACAACCTGCGAGACTGGGCGGCGGACAAGCACAAGACCACCGACGACCGGCCGTTCGGCGGCGGGGCGGGCATGGTGTTGAAGTGCGAGCCCGTCTTCGCGGCCATCGAGCAGCTGCAGACCCCGGGGTGCCGTCGTATTTACCTGACCCCGGATGGTACGCCGTTGTCGCCCGCGCTGGCGCAGGAGCTGTCGCGCGCGCGGCATCTGGTGCTGCTCAGCGGTCATTACGAGGGCATCGATCAGCGCATCCGCGAGCAGGTCATCGATCAGGAAATCAGCATCGGAGACTATGTGCTTACCAACGGTACACTTGCGGCGGCGGTGGTGATCGATGCGCTGGCCCGATTCATTCCCGGCGTGCTCGGTGAAGAAAAGTCGTTGACGACGGAAAGCTTCACCAGCAAGTTGCTCGACTTTCCTCAATACACGCGTCCCGCCGTTTACCGCGGCATGTCCGTGCCGGAAGTTCTGCTTTCGGGCAACCACGGCGAAATCGAGAAGTGGCGGCACGCGCGACAGGTGGAAAAAACCCGCCAGGTCCGACCCGATTTACTCAAATAACCAGTCATGAACCCGATCATCAAAGAAATCACCGCCGCCCAGGTGAAAACCGCCGCTGTCCCCTTCAAGGTGGGCGATGGAGTTCGCGTGCACACCAAGGTGCGTGAGGGCGACAAGGAGCGCGTCCAGGTCTTCGCGGGTGTCGTCATCGCACACAAGGGCAACGGCATCCATGAGACCTTCACGGTCCGGCGCATCAGCTACGGCGAGGGCGTCGAGCGGGTGTTTCCGGTCAACTCGCCGAACATCGAGAAGGTCGAGATCGAGCGCAATTCCGAGCCGGGCCGCGCCCGTCTCTACTACCTCCGCGGCCGCACCGGCAAGGCGGCCATGGCCGTCAAGGAGAAGCGCAACGAGGAAGCTGTCGCCGCCAAGGCCTGAGCGGCCTGACGCCCTCGACCGGACGAAGCGAGCCTGCGGGCTCGCTTTTTTGCTGCCCGCAAAATTGGGCTTTGCACGGCGCCGCGGCGCCGCGTAAGTGAACCGCCACGTATCTGCTTCCGACTCCATGAAACTCCAGTCCGAGATTCTTGCCCAAGCCTGCTCCCAAGCCCGCGGTCTTGCCATCGATGCCGTGCACAAATGTTCGTCCGGCCACCTCGGCCTGCCGCTGGGCGCCGCCGAGATCGGCGCGGTGCTCTACGGGCATGCGCTGGTCCACAACCCCGACGAGCCGCGCTGGCTCAACCGCGACCGCTTCGTGCTCTCGGCGGGCCATGGCTCGATGTTCCTCTACAGCTGGCTGCACCTCAGCGGCTACGACCTGTCGCTGGACGAGGTGAAGAACTTCCGGGTCCTGCACAGCCGGACTCCGGGGCATCCCGAGTTTCATGAGACCCCCGGTGTCGAGTGCACCACGGGCCCGCTGGGCCAGGGCATCGGCAATGCCGTCGGCATGGCGATGTCGGGCCAGATGGCCGCGGCCCGCTTCAACACGCCGGAGCACACGCTCTTCGACCACCATGTGATCTGCCTGGCCGGCGACGGGTGCATGCAGGAGGGCATCGCGATGGAGGCGGTGGAGTTCGCCGGCCACCAGGGCCTCGACAACCTGATCCTCATCTACGACGCCAACGATGTCACGCTCGACGCCATGGCTGACAAGACGCAGAGCGAAAACACCGCGGCGCGCTTCAAGGCGATCGGCTGGGACGTGCAGACGCTGGCCGACGGCCACGACCTGGCCGCGATCCTGAAGGCGATCAACAAGGCCAAGAAGGCCAAGAGCGGCCGGCCGCAGCTGATCATCGCCAAGACGGTCATCGCCAAGGGGATTCCCGAGGTCGCGGGGACGTCAAAGGGACACGGCGAGGGCGGGGCCAAGTTCGCCGAGGCCGCGCGCAAGGGGCTCGGACTCCCGGCCGACCAGCATTTCTACGTCAGCGACGCCGTGCGGGCCTACTTCGCCGACCACAAGAAGCGCCTGAAGCGCGCCTACGCGAAGTGGACGAAGCGCTACGCCGCGTGGGCGGCCGCCCATCCCGGCCAGGCCGCGCAGCTCGAGGCGGCGGGCCGCGCCCCGACGGCCGCGCACCTGCTCGAGAAAATCCCGCTGTTCCCGGCCGACGCCAAGCTGGCGACGCGGGCAGCCGGACGCGATGTGCTCCAGCCGATCGCCGCGGAGATGCCGCTGCTGATCTCGGGCAGCGCGGATCTCCACGGCTCGACCCTCAACTACATCGCCGCCGACAAGGACTTCGACCGCACCAACCGCACTGGCCGCAACCTGCGCTACGGCATCCGCGAACACGCGATGGCCGCGATCAGCAACGGCGTCGCCTATGACGGCATCTTCCGGCCCTCCTGCGCGACCTTCCTCGTGTTCGCCGACTACTCGCGTCCGTCCATGCGCCTCGCCGCGCTCTCCCGGCTGCCGGTCGTCTACATCTACACGCACGACTCCGTCGGAGTGGGGGAGGACGGTCCGACGCACCAGCCGGTTGAAACCGTCTCGGGCCTGCGCGTGATCCCCAACCTGGACGTGATCCGCCCTGCCGACCCGGAGGAAACCGCCGGTGCTTTCGCCGCCGCGATGGAGCGCACGGACGGGCCGACGCTGCTCGCGCTCACCCGCCAGGCGGTGCCGATGCTCAACGAGGTCGGACCGCACGAGCGCCGGGCCGGCGTCTTGAAGGGCGGCTATGTCGCCCTCCAGGAAACGGCGCCGCTGACCCATATCCTCCTCTCCTGCGGCAGCGAGCTGCAGTGGGCCGTGGCTGCCGCCAAGGTGCTCGGTCCGGGCACCCGCGTGGTGTCGCTGCCGTCGTTCCACCGCTTCGACATGCAGCCCCAGGCGTATCGGGACGCGATCCTGCCGCCCTCCTGCCGCAAGCGGGTGGCGGTGGAGGCCGGCGTCACCGGGCTGTGGGGCAAATACGTCGGATTGGACGGCAAGGTCGTCGGCATCGACCGCTTCGGCCTCAGCGCCCCCGGCAACATCGCGATGAAGGAGCTGGGAATCACGACGGAGGCGGTCGTCGCCGCGGCCCGCTCGCTTTAGGATATAAAAACGACGCCTGCTTTCCGTGTTCCCGGAAAGACGCGGGCGGGCGTTTGGGCGCTCCTATTGCAAAGTGCCGTCATCTAGGGGACCTCTCCGGGCCCGCGGGCGGGAGATTCCGGGCGCGGCATGACAATATCACAAAACTCCGCTTGCAATTATTGTTAGGAGGCTAACTGTCAGCCTCCTTACAAAAACCTGGATCACGGCGATGCCTCACCTGTTGCTCAAACAACTGCCGCGCTACGAATGCCTGCTGGAGGCGGCGAAGGAATTTCCCGAGTTGGATCCTTCGGCCGCGGAGGCGTTCCTGCACCTGCTGCGGACGGGCGACGAGGCCTTCGGCATCACGGACCGCAACCTGGGGGACCACGGAATCTCGCACGGCCGTTTCGGCGTGCTGATGCTGTTGTGGCGGAGCGTGCAGCCGCGGGCGGCGAAGCTGATGGGGGCCGAGAGCTGCGCGTTGGGGCCGCGGACGCCGGCGGAGCTGGCGGACGCGGCGGGCGTGACCCGGGCGACCATGACCGGGCTGATCGACACCCTCGAACGGGATGGCTTCGTGAAGCGCGAGCCCGATCCGGTGGACCGGCGGATGATGTCGGTGCGGCTCACCGCCAAGGGCGAGAAGTTCCTGGCACAGTTCCTGCCCGGCCACTTCAAGGCGATCGCCGAACTGATGAGCACGCTGTCCGAGTCCGAGCGCAAGACCTTGGTCCGGCTGCTGGCAAAGATCCAGCTGCAGGCGGCGGTGCTCCAGCCGAAGCCCGACGGCGTCGCGGCTTCGTCCATCGGCTAGTTACTTTTTACCACGCAACCACCTATACTGATTCTCCCATGATCAAGAAATTTCTCATCGTCCTCGGCGGCTTTGTCGTCGTCGTGCTGATGCTCGGCGCCATCAAGGTCGCCCAGTTCAGCGAAATGTCCAAGATCGACCATTCGGTGCCGCCGGTCGCGGTTTCCACGATCGGAGCCGAGGCGGTCAACTGGCAGCCCACGCTCAAGTCGATCGGCACGCTCGCTCCGGTCGAGGGTGTCATGATCAGCGCGGACGCCGACGGCACGGTGATGCGGATCGGCGCGGAGAGCGGCTCGGCGGTGAAGGCGGGCGACATGCTCGTCGAGCTCGACACGTCGGTGGAGACGGCCCAGCTGCATTCCGCCGAGGCGCGCGCCAATCTCTCCCGCATCAACCTCGACCGGGCGCGCGAGCTGTGGGATCGCAACGCCACGGCCAAGTCCGAGTACGACGCCGTCGAGGCCGCCGCGAAGCAGGCGGTGGCGGACGTGGCCGCGCTGAAGGCCCAGATCGCCAAGAAGCAGGTGCGCGCGCCGTTCGACGGCCGCGTCGGCATCCGGCTCGTCAACGTCGGCCAGTTCGTGGGCCGCGGCCAGGCGCTGCTGCCGCTGCAGAAGCTCGACCCCATCTACGTCAACTTCAACGTGCCGCAGCGCCAGCTGCCGGCCATCGCGCTGGGGCAGGCGGTCAGCGTGTCGATCGACGCCTTCCCGAAGCCCTTCGCGGGCCGCATCACCGCCATCAATTCCGAGGTGGACTCAGCCACCCGCAACATCTCGGTGCAGGCGACGCTCGCCAATCCCGACGAGGTGCTGCGCGCCGGCATGTTCGCGCGGGTGGAGGTGCAGCTGCCGGCGGCCGAGGAGCTCGTGGTCGTCCCGGCCACGGCCATCGCCTACGCCTCCTACGGCAACTCCGTCTTCGTCGTGGAGAACATGAAGGACAAGGAGGGCAAGGAGTACCTCGGAGTCCGCCAGCAGTTCGTGAAGCTCGGCGCCACCCGCGGTGACCAGATCGCCGTTACCGGCGGCCTCAAGCCCGGCGAGCAGGTGGTCTCCGCCGGCGTCTTCAAGCTTCGCAACGGCGCGCACGTGCGGGTCAACAACACGGTCCAGCCGACCAACAACCCGGCGCCCCGCCCGGCCAACACCTGAGCCGGCGCTCGCCACCCTGACTTTCCGGGATTCCCGCCATGCTCTCCAAAAGCTTCACCGACCTGTTCGTGCGCAAGCCGGTCATCGCGCTCGTGGTCAACATCGTCATCCTCGTCGTGGGCATCGTGGCCTACTTCCAGCTGAACACGCGCCAGTATCCGCGCAGTGACAGCGCGGTCGTCAACGTCACCACCATCTACTTCGGCGCCAGCGCCGACACCGTCCGCGGCTACATCACGACCCAGCTGGAGCGGGTCATCGCCAGTGCCGACGGCATCGACTACATCGAGTCGGAGAGCCGCGCCGGCCTGAGCACGATCCGGGTCTACCTGCGGCTCAACTACGACACCAACGCCGCGCTGGCGCAGATCAGCTCCAAGATCGACCAGGTGCGCAACGAGCTGCCGCCCGAGTCCGAGGCGCCGACCATCAGCGTGGAGACGGCGGACAACCAGTTCGCGTCGATGTACCTGAGCTTCTATTCCGACTCGCTCGACCAGAACCAGATCACCGACTACCTGAACCGCATGGTGCAGCCGCGCCTGTCCGCGGTGAAGGGCGTGCAGAAGGCCGACGTGCTGGGCGGCCGGGTGTTCGCGATGCGCGTGTGGCTCAAGCCCGACGAGTTGGCGGCCCGCGGCCTCAGCCCCGCCGAGGTGCGCCAGGCCCTGGCCGCCAACAACGCCCTGGCCGCCGTCGGCGCCACCAAGGGCTCGATGCTGTCCGTCTCGCTCGTCGCCAACACCGACCTGAAGAACGTCGAGGAGTTCAAGCAGATGGTGGTCGCCGAGAAGAACGGCGTCATCATCCGTCTCGCCGACGTGGCCGACGTGGTGCTGGGCGCCGAGAGTTACGACGAGGAGGTGCGCTTCGGCGGCCAGACCGCCACCTTCATGGGCATCTGGGTGATGCCGTCCGAGAGCACGGTGGAGGTCATCAAGCGCGTGCGCGACGTGATGCCCGACATCCAACGCAGCCTGCCCGCCGGGCTGCAGGCCAAGATCGCCTACGACGCCTCCAAGTACATCGAGGACGCGTTGACCGAGATCCTGCGCACCCTGGTGGAGACGCTGCTGATCGTCATGGTCGTCATCTTCCTGTTCATGGGCTCGCTGCGCTCCGTGCTGATCCCGATCGTGGCGATGCCGCTGTCGCTGGTCGGCGCCCTGTTCCTCATGCTCATGATGGGCTTCACCATCAACCTGTTGACCCTGCTCGCCATCGTGCTGGCGGTCGGCATCGTGGTGGACGACGCCATCGTCGTGGTCGAGAACATCGAGCGGCACATCCGCGAGGGCCGGACGCCCATCGACGCCGCCATCCTCGGCGCGCGCGAGCTGGTCGGGCCGGTCATCTCGATGACCATCACGCTGGCGGCCGTCTACGCGCCGATCGGCTTCCAGGGCGGCCTGACCGGGGCGCTGTTCCGCGAGTTCGCCTTCACGCTGGCCGGCGCCGTGGCGGTGTCGGGCTTCGTCGCCCTCACGCTGTCACCGATGATGAGCGCCTACCTGCTCCAGGGCCACGAGGCCGAGGAGCGCGGGCTCACCGGCACCATCAACCACTTGTTCGACCGGCTGCGCACCCGGTACTCGCGCGTGCTCGACTTTTTCCTCGAGTCGCGGCGGGTGAACTGGCCGGTGGCGCTGTTCCTCGGCGCCATGGTCGGCGGCCTGGCGTTCGTGTTCCTGCATGCGTTCGGGGTGCTGTCGCTGCATTTCCGCCTGCTGCTGGCCGGGCTCGTCGGGGCGATCTATCCGGCGATGCACGCGTTCGACCGCTCCAGCGGGCGCACCACGGTCTGGGTGCCGCCCATCACGGTGCTGGCCTTCCTGCTCACGCTCCTGCTGCTGCCGTTCGCCAAGCTCGCGCAGTCGGAACTCGCGCCGAAGGAGGACCAGGGCGTCGTGTTCAGCATCCTGCTGCCTTCCCCGACCGCCACGATCGACCAGAACGTCATCTTCGCGAAGGAGGTGCAGAAGATGTTCGAGGAGGTGCCGGAATATGAGCAGTCGTTCCAGCTCACCGCCGCCAGCTTCGGCTTCTCCGGCATCATCCTGAAGCCGTGGTCGCAGCGCGAGCGCACTGCCACGCAGATCGAGCAGTCCCTGCTCGGCAAGGCCGGCGCCATCACGGGCCTGAACGTGATCATCACGACCCCCGAGCCGCTGCCGTCCGGCGGCTCGATGCCGATCGAGTTCGTGCTCCGCTCCACCGCCAGCCACCAGGAGATGCTGGAGTACGCGAACCAGCTGGTGCTCTACGCCAACACCGAGGCCAACGCCCCGAACGCGGCCCCGACCTTCTACTTTGCCGACAGCGACCTGAAGTTCGACCTCCCGCAGGTCGAGATCGAGATCGACAAGGACAAGGTGGCCGCGATGGGCCTGAGCCTCAGCGACGTCGCCCGGGACCTCGGCTCGATGCTCGGCGGCGGCTATGTCAACCGCTTCATCAACGAGGGCCGCAGCTACCGCGTGATCCCGCAGGTCGAGCGCGGCCAGCGGCTCAATGCCACGCAGCTGCTGGACTACCACGTGCGGGGGCCTAACGGGCAGCTGATCCCGCTCTCGACCATCGCCACGCTCAGGGAGACCGTGCAGCCGCGCACGCTGAACCGCTTCCAGCAGCTGAACTCGGTGAAGATCACGGGCGTCGGCCCGAGCATCGACCTGGCGCTGAAGAAGCTCGAGGCCAAGGCGGCGGAGATCCTCCCGCCGGGTTACTCGATCGACTACGGCGGCCAGTCGCGGCAGCTCCGCAACGAGGGCTCGGCTCTCTGGAAGGCCGCGGTGCTGGCCCTCGTGCTGATCTTCCTCGTGCTCGCGGCGCAGTTCAACAGCTTCCGCGACCCACTGATCATCCTGCTCGGCTCGGTGCCCCTGGCGCTCTTCGGCGCGATGATCCCGATCTTCCTGTGGAAGACGTCGCTCAACATCTACTCC
>JAEUGX010000036.1 GCA_016795545.1 Opitutaceae bacterium | reverse complement strand
GTCTTCACCCACGACGTCGGCGGCAACACCCCGCTGCCGCTCGGCAACTACCTCCACGGCCGCAAGTCCCTCACCGTCGGGGCGGAGTTCACCTTCCAGAACGCCTGGGCGCTCGACCTGCGCTACGTCAATTTCTTCGGGGCCGGCCGGTACAACCTGCTCGGCGATCGCGATTACGTTGCGTGCAACCTCAAGTATTCCTTCTAAGCCTCACCGGAAACACCACCCCACCCATGAATAAGCGCTTCCTTCCGACCTCCGGCTTTCTCCGCGCCGCCGCGACCCTGCTGGCCGCGGGTGCGGTCCTGCTGCTACCCGTCCGCGCCAGCATCTCCGCCGCCGACGCCAGTCGCCTGGGCAAAGACCTCACCCCGCTCGGCGGCGAGCAGGCGGGCAACGCCGACGGCAGCATCCCGGCCTGGAAGGGCGGCCTCACCACCGCCCCGGCCGGCTACCAGCCCGGCATGCACCACCCCGATCCGTTCGCCGACGACACGGTCCAGTTCACGATCACCGCGGGCAACGCCGACACCTACGCCGCCAAGCTCACCCCGGGCCATCTCGCGCTGCTCAAGGCCTACCCGTCCTACACGATGCCGGTCTACCCGACCCGGCGCAGCGCCTCCAATCCGCAGCGCATCTACGACGCGACCCGGCAATACGCCCAGACCGCCACGCTCACCGAGGGCGGCAACGGCATCGCCGGCAGCGTCATCGGCATCCCCTTCCCGATCCCGCAGAACGGTCTCGAGGCGATCTGGAACCACCTGACCCGCTACCGCGGCATCGCCGCCAGCCGCCACATCGGCCAGGCCGCGCCGCAGCGCAACGGCAGCTACACGCTGGTGGATTTCGAGGACGAGTTCCTGTTCAACTACGTGCGCGACGGCATCCGGGAGCAGGACCTCGATAACGTGCTCATCTTCTTCAAGCAGGAGGTCACCGCCCCGGCCCGGCTGGCCGGCACCATCCTGGTGGTCCACGAGACCATGGACCAGGTCAAGGAACCCCGCCGCGCCTGGGTCTACAACACCGGCCAGCGCCGCGTGCGTCGCGCGCCCAATGTCGCCTATGACAACCCCGGCACCGCGGCCGACGGCATGCGCACGTCCGACCAGTTCGACATGTTCAACGGCGCGCCGGACCGCTACGACTGGAAGCTCGTCGGGAAAAAGGAGATGTACATGCCGTACAACTCCTACCGCCTGCACTCCGGCGACCTGAAGTACGCGCAGATCCTCAAGCCGCTCCACATCAACCAGGAGCTCACCCGCTACGAGCTGCACCGGGTCTGGGTCGTGGACGCGACGCTCAAGGCCGGCACCAGCCACGTCTATTCGCGGCGGACCTTCTACCTCGACGAGGACAGCTGGCAGATCCTGGCCGCCGACCAGTACGACGGCCGCGGCCAGCTCTGGCGCGTGTCGGAGGCCCACTGCATCAACTACTACGACGCCCAGACTTTCTGGAGCACGCTGGAGGTGCACACGGACCTCATCGCCGGCCGCTACCTGGCCATCGGCCTCGACAACGAGGGCAAGATGTATGATTTCACCCTCACCCGCCGGCCGCAGGACTACACGCCCGCCACGCTCCGGCAGGAGGGCGTGCGCTGAACGGTGATCCGGCTTGCAATGACACCTGTCGCTAGGGCGGACCTGGGTCCGCCCTATTTTCTGTCACCTTGACCCCCACCCCGGATCCCTCCCGGCCGTCCGTCCGCCGCCTGCTGCCGGTCGCGGCGGCCGCTTGCGCCCTGCTGTGGGCGGCTGGCGCGGAGTCCGCGGCTCCCGCGGAATCGTCGGAGCCGGCCCCGCTGGCCGCGCGGTCCCTCCTGCTCGATGTCGCCCGCGCCGGCGACACCCTTGTCGCGGTCGGCGACCGCGGCCATGTCGTGCTCTCCTCCGACCAGGGTCGCACCTGGACCCAGGTTATCGTGCCCACGCGCGCCATGCTGACCGGGGTCTGCTTCCCCGACGCGGAGCACGGGTGGGCCGTCGGCCACGACGGTGTCATCCTCGCCACGGAGAACGGCGGCCGCACCTGGACGCGGCAGGACGACGGCACCGGGCTCGATGTCGTGTACCTCGACGTCCTCTTCCTGGATCCCCGGCGCGGATTCGCCGTGGGCGCCTACGGCCGCTTCGTCGCCACGGAGGACGGCGGCCGCACCTGGACGCCTCGGCGGCCCGGCGAGGACGAGGTGCACTTCAACCGGATCACGGCCGGCCCGGATGGCAGCCTGTTCCTGGCCGGCGAAAGCGGCACCGCGCTCGTCTCGCGCGACGGCGGCGTCCGCTGGGCGCCGCTGAACGTGCCCTACGACGGCTCCCTGTTCGGCATCCTGCCACTCGAGAACGGCCACCTGGTCGCTTACGGTCTCCGGGGCCATATCCTGCTGTCCGACGACAACGGCCGGGTCTGGCAGCCGCACAACAGCGACCTCCGCGTGCTGATCATGGCCGGGACGCGCCTGGGCGCCGACCGGGTCGTGCTCGGCGGGCAGGGCGGCAATCTCTTCGTCCGCCGCGACCCGGGCGGCGAGTTCGCGCCCTGGAAACCGGCCGCCCTGGGCGCGAGCGTGGCCGAACTGCTCGATCCCGGCGACGGCAGCCTGGTCGTGGTCGGTGAAGGCGGCGCCCTGCGCCTCGAGGTGCCATGATCACCCGCCTCGAGGAGATCCTGTTCCGCCGCCGGCACGCCACGGTCGCGGTGTTCCTCGCGCTGACCGTGGGGCTCGGCTATTTCGCCGCGCGCACCCACGTCGACGCGAGCTTCGACAAGCAGCTGCCGACCGACCACGAATACATCCGCAACTTCAAGAAATACCAGGAGCAGTTCGGCGGAGCCAACCGGGTCGTGATCGCCCTGGTCGCCCGGGAGGGCGATATCTTCACCGCGGAATTCTTCCGGACGCTGAAGGCCGTGACCGACGAGACCTTCTACATTCCCGGGGTCGACCGGAGCCAGGTCACGTCGCTCTTCACCCCCAACGTGCGGTACATCGAGGTCGTGGAGGACGGCCTGGCCGGCGGCAACGTGATCCCCGCGGATTTTGTGCCCGACGCCGGCGGCCTGGAGCGGGTCCGCCAGAACGTCATCAAGTCGGGCCGCGTGGGCATGCTCGTCTCGGCCGACTTCACCGGCGCGGCCGTCATCGCCTCGCTGCTGGAGGTCGATCCGCAGACCGGCCGCCGCCTCGACTACGCGGCCGTCGCGGCCGTCCTGGAGACGCGGATCCGGGAAAAACACCAGTCCGCGGCCGTCTCCGTCCACATCATCGGCTTTGCCAAAGTCATCGGCGACATCACCGCCGGCGCGCGCGGCGTGCTGCTGTTTTTCGCGGTGGCGATCGCGATCTCGGCGGTGCTCCTCTATTATTTCTCGCAGTCGCTCGTCCTCACCGTCCTGCCGCTCTTCACCTCGTTCTGCGCGGTGGTCTGGCAGCTCGGGCTCCTCAACCTGCTCGGCTACGGCATCGATCCCCTCTCGATCCTCGTCCCCTTCCTGGTCTTCGCCATCGCCCTCAGCCACGCCACGCAGATGCTGCGCTCGTTCCGCTACGAGTACAACGCGGGCGGCAACGAGCTGCAGGCGGCCCGCGAGTCGTTCCGCAACCTCTTCGTACCCGGCACCGTCGCCATCGTCACCGACACCGTCGGCTTCCTCACGATCTACCTGGTCAAGGTGCCCATCATCCAGGAGCTGGCCGTGACCGCGAGCCTGGGCGTGACCCTGATCATCCTGACCGACCGGTTTTTCCTGCCCGTGCTCCTCAGCTACACCAGCATGGCGCCGGAGTTCCGCAAGCGCGTCACCTTCCGCCGCTTCGCGATGCAGCCGACCTGGCGCGCCCTCCAGCGCCTGACCACCGGCCCGCGCTCGCTCGTCATCATCGCCGTCGCGCTGGGGCTGTGGGCCTTCGGCCTCTATACGGCCCGCCAGGTGCGGATCGGCGACATGCATGCCGGCGTGCCGGAGCTGCGGCAGGGGTCCCGCTACAACCAGGACACGGCGGCGATCACCGCCAAGTTCAGCATCGGAGCCGACGTGCTCACCGTCCTGGCCGAGACCGTGCCCAACGGGGTGATCGATCACGAGGTCATGTCCCTGGTCGACCGTTTCGCCTGGCACATGCGGAACGTGGAGGGGGTCCAGTCGACGCTGACCCTCACCGACTACGCCCGGACCATCAATGCCGGCTGGAACGAGGGCAGTCTGAAATGGCGGATCCTGCCCCGCGATCCGACCGTGCTGGCGCAGGCGGTCTCGCCGGTGGAAACCTCCAGCGGCCTCCTGAACCAGGACGGCAGCGTGATCCCGGTCATGATCTACCTGAAGGATCACAAGGCCGAGACGATCCAGCGCGTCGTGGCGGCGGTGAAGGTTTTCCGCGAGCGGAACCCCGCGCCCAAGGTGCGCTTCCAGCTGGCGACCGGCAACGTCGGCGTGATGGCGGCGACCAACGAGGTCGTCGACGCCGCGCAGTTCCCGATGCTGGTGTGGGTGTACGGCGCCACCATCGTGCTCTGCCTGATCTCCTTCCGTTCGTGGCGCGCCGCCGTCTGCGTGGTCCTGCCCCTGATGATCGTGTCCGACCTGGCCTACGCCCTGATGGTCTACCTGGAGATCGGGCTCAAGACCTCGACCCTGCCGGTCGTCGCCCTGGGCGTGGGCATCGGCGTCGACTACGGCATCTACCTCTGCTCCGGCATGCTCGAGCGCCTGCGCGCGGGCGAGAGCCTGGAAGACGCAATCTGCATGTCGTTCGCGACCATGGGCACGTCGGTGGTGTTCACCGGCTTCGCGCTGGCCATCGGCGTCGGCACCTGGGCGTTCTCGGCGCTGAAGTTCCAGGCCGACATGGGGGTGCTGCTCTCCTTCATGTTTCTTTTCAACATGCTCGGCGCGATGCTGCTGATGCCCGCCCTCGCCAGCTGGCTCTTCCGCAAGCAACGCGCCTCCGCGCCAGCCCCGTCCGCTGCCTGAGCCGGGATCATGCCGGTGAGCGTTGAGCCAGGAAGATACGGGGCTGATTTTCGGCTTCCCCGCGACCTTCCCCAGGCTCCCGGAATGGCCGTGCGGGGAGAAAAGGGGATGAAGCTCAGGGAAACAGGAGGCGGCGAGGCGCCCGCGAATGGCGCAGAAGGACGCGGATGAAGCCGAAAGGGGCGAGCTCGGGAAAAGGCCCCGCCCCGGCAGCCAAGGAGCCGCCGTCCGACTTGATCCGCGCGGCGACGGCATGACTCCGGCGGAGTCCCACGCTTTGCGCTGGCCTCACGCCCCCGGGCCCTATTCGCTGCACGTCGCCGCATGCCCGCCCCCACCGACGAAGCCCCCTTGCTGACGCCCGCCCAGCGCCGCCTGGTGGGTGTGGCCCTGAGCTGCGCGGCCCTGGCCGGGATAGGGTGGCTGCTGTTCGTGCTGCTGGCCGGCGTGGCACGGTTCATCAGCACCTTCGCCGGCGTCATCTGGCCGCTGGCGGTGGCCGGCATCCTCGCCCTCCTGCTGCGCCCGGTGGTCACGGTGTTCGAGCGCCGCCTCCGGGTCCGGCGGTCGGTCGCCGTCGTGCTGCTCTACTTTGTGTTCCTGCTCGCGGGCACCGGACTGCTGCTCACGTTCCTGCCGGCCCTGGTCTCGCAATTGCTCGAGTTCGTGGCCTACCTGCCAACCCTCTGGGAAAAGACCGTCTCCTGGAGCGAGCAACATTTCCCGGAATGGCTCGCCGCGATCCGGCCCTACCTCGACAAGCCGGCGGTCCGCTCCGCGCTCGACAGCGTGGCGCAGCAGGCCCAGGACCTGCTCGGCCATATCGCGCCGACCCTCAAGTCCGCGGGCGCGAGCCTCTTCGGCCTCTTCGGCTTCGTCGCCTCGCTGGCGGTCATCCCGGTCTACCTGTTCTTCTTCCTGCTTTCGAACAGCGACCCGACGCGCTCGCTGCCCGACCATCTGACCTTCCTGAAGAAGGAACACCGCGACGACGTCGTGTTCCTCGTCCGCGAGTTCCTCGGCATCCTCGTCGCCTTCTTCCGCGGCCAGATCCTGATCGGCCTGATCATGGGCGTGCTGCTGGCCCTGGGCTTCTCCCTCGCCGGCCTCAAGTTCGGCTTGGCCCTCGGACTGCTGACCGGGTTGCTCAACGTCATTCCGTACCTGGGCAGCATCCTCGGCCTGAGCGTGGCCCTGCCGCTCGCCTACCTGCAGCCCGAGGGAGGACTGCCGCTGGTCGTCGTCTGCGTCGGCGTGTTCGCGGCCGTGCAGGCCATCGAGGGCTGGCTGCTGACGCCGCGCATCATGGGCCAGCAGACCGGCCTGCATCCGGTCGCCATCATCGTCGCCATCTTCTTCTGGGGCCAGGCCCTCGGCGGCGTGCTCGGCATGATGCTCGCCGTGCCGCTGACCGCCTTCTTCGTGACCGCCTGGCGCCTGCTGCGCCGCAAATATTTTTCCGTGCACTGAGGCGAGGCGGATGACGCCTGACGGCTGAGGCGGGAGAGTTGCGGGACGACGGTTCTCTTCCCGGCCGCGGGTTCGGACGGGCGCCGCGGCGCTTTCCCGCCTTTGACTTCGGCGCCTTTCCGGCCTTCCTCAGGGGCTGCCACATGCCCTGGGATGTACGCTTCCAGCAAGGGATCCACCTGCCGCAGGTCGGCTGGTGGCTGGACGCCCAGCGGGCCCGGCCCCGCGCCTTCGTCTCGCATGCCCACTCCGACCACGTCGCGCCCCACCGGGAGATCCTGGCCACGCGCGAGACCGCCAGCCTCATGCGCCTGCGGGTGGGCGGCCGGCGGCAGGAGACGGTCCTGGACTATGACACCCCCTGGCAGTCCGATTTCGGCTGCGAGGTCCGCCTCTACCCGGCCGGCCACATCTTCGGTTCGGCGATGTTCCATGTCACGGCCGAACCCGGCACGCTGCTGTACACCGGAGACTTCAAGCTGCGGCCCAGCCTGGCCGCCGAACCCTGTGCGGCCCCGCGCGCGGATGTCCTGATCATGGAGACGACCTTCGGCCTGCCGCGGTACGTGTTTCCGCCGGCCGAGGAAATCGAGCGCGACCTCGTCGCCTTCTGTCGTCAGGCCCTGGCTGACGGCGTCACGCCCGTGCTCTTCGCCTACAGCCTGGGCAAGACCCAGGAGCTGCTGCAGATCGTCGGCCGCGCCGGCCTGCCGGTCATGCTGCAGGCCCAGGGTTACAAGCTGACCCGCCGCTACGCGGAGCTTGGCATGGAGCTGCCGTCATTCTCCCTGTTCGACGAACGCGCCCACGCCGGGCACGTGGTCATCAGCCCGCCGATGCCGGGGCACAACCCGCCCCTCTCCTGGATCCATCCGAAACGCACGGCCGTCGCCACCGGCTGGGCCATGGATTCCGGCGCCACCTACCGGCACGGGTGCGACGCCGCCTTCCCGCTGTCGGATCACGCCGACTTTCCCGACCTGCTGCGGCTCGTCGAGCAGGTGCAGCCCCGGCTCGTGTTCACGCTGCACGGCTTCGCCCGCGAGTTCGCCGCCACCCTGCGGGCGCGCGGCGTCGAGGCCTGGGCCATCGGGCAGAACAACCAGCTCGAGTTGTCGATCTGAGCGCGACCCCGGTCCGACCCGGCGCCACCAAAATCTCGACGCCCCGCGCACTTTCCCGCATGGGTGCTGTCCCATCCCGTCGTGAAGAAACTCCTCCCCGCCTTCCTGCTGCCCGTCCTGGCCTCGGCCGCCCCCTTCACCGCCTTTCGCGACGGGGAGGAATTCACCTACCGCGTCGGCTACGCCATCTTCGGCCGCGCCGGCGAGATCGTCATCCGCGCCGACGAGGATCAGGTCAACGGCGTCGGGGTCATGAAGGTCACCACCGAGACCCGCTCGCGCGGCCTCGTGCGCAGCCTGTACGCCTTCGACAACAAGGCCGAAATTCAGATCGAGACGGCCACCGGCCGGATGCTCCTGGTCAAGGAAAGCGGCGCCGACCCGAAGCGGGCGACGGACACCGAGCTCGTGTTCGATTACCCCAACCGCACCGCCCGGTACGTCGATCGCGTCCGGACCGGGCGCTCCGGCGACGTGCCCATTCCGGACGGCGACCCGGTCGACCTCATCAGCGCCCTCGTGCAGACGCGCGACTGGAACCTCAAGCCCGGGGAGCAGCGTCCGCTGCTCGTGCAGTTCGGCCGCGACTTCTACCCGCTGGTCATCAAGGCCGAGGGTTACGAGGAGGTGCACACCCCGCTCGGCAGCTATCGCACGCTCATGCTCGTGCCCCGCATGGAGAAGGACCCGAAGGGGCTTTTCAAGCGCGGCGGCGAGATCAAGGTCTGGATCTCGCAGGACGCCAGCAATCTCCCGGTGAAGATGCAGCTCAAGCTCAACTTCGGCACTGCCACGCTGTTGCTCAGCGAATACAAGGCGCCGCCTGCCGGCGTCCAAACCGCCTCTACGCGGCCCTAGGCCGGCCGCCGCTTCCGGCCCACGGGTGCATCCGGCCGCAGCTCGAACCGCCAGGGTTTCGCCGCCCAGAATGCCCCGGCGTAGTCGATGCCCACGCGGGCGCCGGCCCGCACCCGGCCGCGGCGCACGACAAAGCCGTCGTCCTCCAGCCACAACCCGGATTCGGGCGTCGCCGGCGCGCCGTTAAGCCGGCGGTCGATGGCCAGCGCCCGGGTGAGCCGTCCCGGACCCACGAGGCCCTCCACACCGCGGACCAGCACCGCGGCCGGGTGCCCGGCCGGGCCGGTGACCAGGTTCAGCATCTCGTGGATGCCGTAACAGAGGTACACGTACCAACATCCCCCCGCCGCGTACATCACTTCCGTGCGCGCGGTCCGGCCGCGGCTGGCATGGCACGCCCGGTCGCGCTCGCCGTGGTAAGCCTCGACCTCCGTGATGCGCTGCCGCCGGATCGAGCCGTCCGGCAGCCGGCGGACGAGCAGCTTGCCCAGGAGGGAACGAGCCAGCACCGGGGTTTTCCGGGACAGCAGCGCTTTGGCGGCGAGGATGCGGGCCATGATCCCATTGCGCCGGATCCGCCTCCGGAACGCAACTTCCCGCTCCAGGCGGGGCGACGGAACCCGGCCGCGTATCTTGTTGCGCCGCATCAGGCGAACCGGCTCGGTGCCCCTCCCCGCTTCCCACAGCCGCTCCGCACCGGCGGCCGGTTCAGCCCCGGACTTCACCGCGGGCGCGCCTCCCTGCGCCTCTCGACGGCCGACCTGAAAATATAACCTTGATTACCCATCGCCGACTCCCCTTATTTCGCCCCTTTGAACCTATGAAAGCCACCATCAAAACACAGGGGAAGCAGTTCTCGGTCAGCGAGGGCGACATCCTCATCGTGAACCGCTATCCGAAGACGGAAGCCGGCTCCACGGTAGAAATTAACGAAGTCCTCGCCGCGGGCGAAGGCAGCTCTTTCAAGGTTGGCACCCCCTTCCTCACCGGCGCGTCCGTCAAGGCCAAGGTCCTCGAGAACAAGCGCGGCAAGAAGGTCATCGTCTTCCGCAAGAAGAAGCGCAAGGGCATGGAGCGCAAGCGCGGCCACCGCCAGGAGCTCTCCGTCATCAAGATCGAGTCCATCACCGCTTAAGGAAACACCGCCATGGCACACAAGAAAGGTCAGGGAACATCCAGCAACGGCCGCGACAGCGCCTCGCAGCGCCTCGGCGTGAAGCTCTTCGGCGGCCAGAAGGTCCTCGCGGGCGGCATCATCGTCCGCCAGCGCGGCTCCAAGTACCATCCCGGCAAGGGCGTGGGCGTAGGTCGCGACTGGACGCTGTTCGCCCTTCGCGACGGCACCATCGAGTTCGACAAGGCGCACCGCAAGGTCAGCGTCGTCTGAGCGCCCCGCCTCTCCCAGGGCTGAATCCGGCGCACCTTCCCGGTGCGCCTTTTTTGTTGGCCGGCCCCCGGCGGGTGCGACGCCTGCGGTTCGAAGCGGTGTTGCGCTGGCCGTCCAAATCGACTTCCTAGCCGCATGTCCGAACGGTTGAAGGATCTGCAACGCCAGCGCGCCCTCGCTCAGGAACAGGTGGACTGGTTCGACCGCCAGATTGCCGCCGAGACCGGCGCGGCGACTCCACCGGCCGCGGCCGCGCCGGCCGGACCGCAGCCGGCCGCCCCAGCCTCGGCGCCGGCGGCGCACGACGCGGAGGCTGCCGCCGACCGGATCATGGCCCAGTATCGCGAGCAGTCGAAAAGCAAGCCCGCCGACATCAAGCGGGGCTGCATCCTCTATTTCGTCTTCGGCCTTGGGCTGCTCGGGATCGCGTTCGCGACCGTCTACATCCTCTACACCCGGCGCTGAGCCGGCGCCGGCTCAGATCGTCACCCGCGCTCCGCCCGCGTTCCAGGACTCCCACACCGCCTCGGTGAACTGCATGTAGCGCACCCCCGTGGCGAAGTCCGTCAAGGTGACCGGCTTGCCCTCGCGGATGCTGTCGATGAAGTCGGCCTCGACGCGCCAGGCGCCGCGTTTTTCAGGCGCGATGGACACCAGCTTCTCCGGCTGTCCCGCCGCCGTGAGCCCGAGTTCACCCTTGGCCAGATCGAGCCGCAGCCCGGCCTTGCTGCCGTTCAGGCGGATCTCGCTGCGGGGCGCCGCGCGCTCCACGCCGCTGAAATGCGCCACCAGCCGCGCGCCGTCCGCGTAGGCGCCCAGCACGGTCAGGCTCTCCGGAATCGTCGTGGTCTGCGGCACCCCGTCCTCGTCCCGGCGCTCCTTCGTGAAAATCGCCGCGTCGGCCACGAGCGAGGTGACGCCCCGGCCCAGCCAGCGCAGGATCATCTCGTAATAGATGCCGAGATGGAGCGTGTTCTTGCCGCTGAGCGTGAGGTCCTGCCGCCAGCTGAGCGGCTGCGCGCTGTCGGCCACCCCGTCGGTCGTCGCGGTCAGGTGCACCTCGCGCAGCGTGCCGAGCTCGCCGCCGGCCAGCAGGTCGGCGACGGTGGCGTCGAAAGGCAGCGACATCGGCGCCGGCACGATCTGGGCGACCAGGTTCGGATGCAGCTTCGATTCGGCCAGCATCATCTCCGCCTCGGCCAGGTTGCGAGCCATCCGGGCCTCGGTGAGCACATGCTTGCCGGCCCGCAGCGCCGCGACCGCCAGCTTGCCGTGCAGGTTGGGCCATGTCCCGATGCAGACGGCGTCGATGTCGGGCGCCTCGACTATGGCCCGCCAGCTCTCCGCCACCCGCCCGATGCCAAATTCCCTGGCCACCTTCTCGCCGGAGGCCGGCGTGCGGTTGCAGACCGCCACCAGTTCCACTCCCGGTACTGCCTTGAAGCCGGGAATATGCCGGTAGCGCGTGTTGCCGCCGGCGCCGATCAGTCCGATGCGTACTGTCTTGCCCATGGTGTGTGCGGGGTGCGGAGGTTACGTCGCCGGCCCGTCGGGCTTGGCGGCTTGTTCCAAGGTCATCTGGCTTTCCTCCGTCTCGTCCAGGCCCATGTCCGCATCGCTCGCGGCGCGGGGATTGTTCGACGTCTGCAGCCAGGCGTCGATCTGGCGGGGCGAAAGCACGTCGGAGGCCGGCAGCTCGTCGAGCGACTTGATGCCGGTGAAGTCGAGAAAGGCCTCGGTGGTGCCGTATTGGATCGGGCGCCCGGGCAGGTCGGCGCGGCCGACGATGTAGATCAGGTCGCGCTCCATCAGCTTGGCGAGCCCGGCCTCGGCGGAGACGCCGCGGATCTGCTCGATCTCGGCGCGGGTGACCGGCTGCCGGTACGCCACCACGGCCAGCGTCTCGAGCGAGGAGGGGCTCAGCTTCACCGGCGGCGGCTCGTTGCGCAGCAGCCGCACCCAGCGCGCGAAGCGCGGGTGCGTCACCAGCCGCCAGCCGCTATGCCCCTCGACCAGCAGCACCTCGCTGTCCGCCGACCGCAGCTCCAGCGAAAGAGCGTCCATCGCCTCCCGGATCTGGGCGGTCGTGACCAGCGTGGGCACGTCGCGGTAAAACTCGTCTTCCTCCGCCGCGGAGTCGACCGCCGGCTCCGCGGGGGCGGCGGTTTCCGGCGCGGGCGGGCCACCCGCGTCCGCCACCTCGGCCGCCGCGGCGGGAGCGGCCTCCTCCTCGACCAGCGGCAGTGCGGACGCCTGGTCGTGAAACCGCGCCACGGTCGTCTGGATGTCCTTCACGGAAAGGGGACCGTTGGAGGCGAACAACATCACTTTCAACACACGCTTGAGATCGAAGGCCATGCTTTGAATCCGCAATGAATGGCCTCGCCCCCCGGCCAAGCAACCCAGAAAATCCCGGCCGGAGCCCGCACGAGCGCCGGCCGCGGTGCGCTCCGGCTTTTCAAGCTAGCCGCCGCCGGAAACTGCCGCTACTGGTGTCGCCCATGACCTGGGACCGCTTCAAGTCGCTCTACTACTCGAACTCCAAGCTCGGCCTGGCCCTCGACGTCAGCCGCATGCCGTTCCCGGATGACTTCCTGCCCGGCATGGAGTCCAGGCTGCAGCAGGCCTTCGCCGACATGGCCCGGCTCGAGGCCGGCGCCATCGCCAACCCGGACGAGCACCGGATGGTCGGGCACTACTGGCTGCGCGCGCCGGAAAAGGCTCCGACCCCGGAGCTGGCAGGGGCGATCACCTCCACGCTCGAGGCCATCAAGGTCTTTGCCGGCAAGATCCACCGGGGCGAGCTGGCGGCGCCGGGCGGCGGCAAGTTCAAGGAGGTCCTGGTCATCGGCATCGGCGGATCCGCCCTCGGCCCGCAGTTTGTCAGCCACGCGCTCGGGCGCCTCAAGGGTTCCCGGGACCGCATGGGGGTGTCGTTCTTCGACAACACCGATCCCGACGGCATGGACTACGTGCTCAAGACGCTCGGGAGCCGGCTCAAGCAGACCCTGGCGGTCGTGATCTCCAAGTCGGGCGGCACCGCCGAGACCCGCAACGGCATGCTCGAGGCGCAGGCGGCGTTCCGGGCGGCCGGGCTCGACTACCCCCGGCATTTTGTCGCCATCACCGGCGAGGGCTCGAAACTCGACCAAGTCGCCGTGCAGGAAGGGTGGCTGGCCCGCTTCCCGATGTGGGATTGGGTCGGCGGGCGGACCTCGGAGCTCTGCGCCGTCGGCCTGCTGCCGGCCGCGCTGCAGGGCATCAAGATTGACCAGATGCTGGCCGGCGCCGCCGCAATGGACGAGGTCACCCGCAAACCCTCGCTCCGCGAGAATCCGGCCGCGCTGCTGGCGCTGATGTGGTACTGGGCGACCGACGGCCGCGGCGCCAAGGACATGGTCGTCCTGCCTTACAAGGATCGGCTCCTGCTGTTCTCCCGCTACCTCCAGCAGCTGGTGATGGAGTCCCTCGGCAAGGAGCTCGACCTGGCGGGCCGGGTGGTCAACCAGGGCCTCGCCGTCTACGGCAACAAAGGCTCCACCGACCAGCATGCCTACGTCCAGCAGCTGCGCGAAGGCGTGAACAACTTTTTTGTCACGTTCATCGAGGTGCTCAAGGACCGGGAGTCGGCCGCCTCGCTGGCCGTCGATCCGGGCGTCACCAGCGGGGACTACCTCCAGGGCTTCCTGCTGGGCACCCGCGACGCCCTGACCGAGAAGAGCCGGCATTCGATCACGCTCACCCTCTCCGAGGTCTCGCCGCGCAGCATCGGCCTGCTCATCGCCCTGTACGAGCGGGCCGTCGGGCTCTACGCCTCGCTGATCGGGATCAATGCCTACCACCAGCCCGGCGTCGAAGCCGGCAAGAAGGCCGCCGGCGGGGTCATCGCCCTGAAGCGGCGGATCGACCAGGCGCTCCAGGAGGCCCCGGATAAGGCCTTTACCGCCGAATCCCTCGCCGCGCGCCTGGGTGCCCCCGCCCAGACCGAGCTGATCTTCAAAGTGCTGGAACACCTCGCCGCCAATCCCGGCAGCCGGGTCGCCAAGGCCCCTCGCAAGCCCTGGTTCGAGTCGACCTACCAGTGGCGCGGCTGAGCCGCGACCGTTGCCGGAGGCCTGAAACGGCAGTTGCAGACCGGCCATTTCCTCGTATTAGCCAATTCAGCATGCCCAATCTTCGCAAACTTGCCTTTCTGCTGCTGATCGCCGCCCTGGCCCTCGCCGGCTTGGCCGGTTGTGGCCCCCCGAAGCAGGACTCCTCGATTCCCTGGAGCCGCCCCGCCGACTGGGAAGGCCGCATCCCGGGCATGGGTGGCAACTGATCGGGCGCCTCTCCCCCGCCCGACCCCGGCGCCGTCATGACCGCGCCCACCCCCAATGCCTCGCTGGTCCCGCAGCCCGGGCATTTGTACGTCGTGGCGACGCCCATCGGCAACCTGGCGGACCTGACCGAGCGCGCCCGCGCCATCCTCGGGGCCGTCGACGTGGTCGCCTGTGAGGACACCCGCACGACCGGAACCATGCTCAACCGGCTCGGCCTGCACCGCGAGCTGACGCCCTACCACGAGCACAATGAGGCCGAGGCTGCCGACCGGCTCGCCGACCTCGTGGCCTCCGGCAAGTCCGTGGCGGTGGTCAGCGACGCCGGGACGCCGGGACTCAGCGATCCGGGCTTTCGCGTCGTCCGCGCCTGCCGCCGCCGCCGCCTGCCCGTGGTCCCCGTCCCCGGCGCCTGCGCAGTCGTCTCCGTCCTCTCCGCCGCCGGCCTGCCGACCAACGGCTTTCTGTTCGCCGGCTTCCTGCCGCCAAAATCCTCCGCCCGTCTCGGGTTCCTGGAAAAATACCGCGACTTCGACTACACGCTGGCGCTTTACGAGAGCTGCCACCGGATCGAAAAATTCGCCGACGAGATCGTCGAAGTCCTGGGCGCCGACCGCGTGGTCTGCATCGCCAAGGAGGTCACCAAGGTGCACGAGACCTTCCTCGTCGGCCTGGCCGGCGACGTGCGCGCCCGCCTGTCCGCCCAGAGCCTGAAGGGGGAGTTCGTCGTGCTGATCGCACCCCGCGATTTCGTGCCTTGAACCCCAGCCGCGCCATGCCTGTCCCCGCCCGCCCCTCCGCCCCCGTGGCCGTCATCGACGTCGGGAGCAATTCGATCAAGGTTCTCGTCGTCGGCCGCGCGGGCGGCACGCTGCGCGCGCTGCGCTCGCACACCCTCGACGCCCGGATCGGCGCGGGCATCAGCCAGGAGAAGCCGATGCTCAGCGAGGAGAGCATGACCCGCGGCCTAGGCGCGATCCGCGAACTGCTCGCGGAGGCCGCCGATTTCGCCCCGTCCCGGATCGTCCTCGTGGCCACCAGCGCCGTGCGCGACGCGGCCAACGGCGCGGAGTTCCAGCGCCGGGTGAAGGCGGCGACCGGCCGCGAGCTGCGGATTCTCAGCGGCGAGGAGGAGGCCAACCTGATCGGCCGCGGCCTCACGTGCGATCCGGGCCTGGCCGGGCTCGAGAATTTCTATGTCTTCGACCTCGGCGGCGGCAGCCTCGAATGCCTGGCCTTCCGCCAGCGCCGGATCGAGCAGGCGGTCAGCCTGCCGCTCGGCTGCGTGCGGCTGACGGAGATGTTCGTTGCCGATCCGGCCCAGCCCTTCGCGGCCGAGGCCCGCGAGCAGGTGGCGGCCTTGACCCGCCGGGTGCTCGCGGATTCCAAGTTCGCCTTCAATCTCCCGGCTGCCGCCGGCGTCGCCACCGGGGGCACGGTCTCCACCGTCCGCGCCATGTTCGGCGCGCGGAGCGGCCGGTCCGCCGAGGCCGCCGCCTCGGTCATCACCCTCACCCAGCTGCGCAGCCTGCGCGACGCCCTCGCCACGCTCACGCTGAGCCAGCGGCAGCAGATTCCCGGACTGCCCCCGAGCCGCGCCGACGTCTTTCCGGCCGCCCTCACCACGCTCATCGCCCTGGCCGAAGCCGCCCAGCTGACGGAATTCCGGCACTCGTTCTACAACCTCCGCTGGGGACTCGCCGCGCAGGCCTTCGACGGCTGAGGGCCTGAAAACACAGGTCGGAAAAAACGAGGAATTGGTCGCCCGCGAAAGGGGGCGAGCTTCGCTGGTCCCGACGCGTTCAACGGGGGAGTTTGCGCAGCCCGGCCATCAAGTCCCGGAAATCCCGCGGCAGCGGCGCGTGCAGGTCCAGCTCGCGTCCGGACACCGGGTGGGCGAACACCAGGTGCTCGGCGTGGAGCATCACGCGCGGAGGGACCGGAAGCGCCGGATCCTGCTTCCAGCCGTAGGTGGCGTCGCCCAGCACGGGGTGGCCGATCGACTTCAGGTGGACCCGGATCTGGTGGGTCCGGCCCGTATGGATGCGGCAGCGCAGCAGCGCCGCCCGGTCGCCGAATTTCTTCTCCACGGCCCAGTCGGTGCGGGAGGGCCGCCCGCCCTCTCCCACGGTCATCCGGTGGCGGTGCACCGGGTGGCGGCTGATCGCCCGGTCGATCGTGCCGTGGTCGGCCGGCGGGACGCCGGCCACCAGCGCGACATATTCCTTGCGCAAGGCGCGCGAGGCAAACAGGTCGGCCAGCGCCCGGTGCGCGGCGTCGTGCTTGGCCACCACCAGCAGCCCGGTCGTGTCCTTGTCGAGCCGGTGCACGATCCCCGGACGCTCGACCCCGCCGATTCCGCTGAGCTCGCCGGCGCAGTGCGCCAGCAGCGCATGCACCACCGTGTCATCGCCGGTTCCCACGCCCGGGTGCACCACCATGCCCGCCGCCTTGTTGAGCACGAGGAGGTGCCGGTCCTCGAAGATCACGTCGAGGGGGATTTCCGCCGGCACCAGCGCGGACGAGCGGGTCGCCGGAAAGGCGAACTCGAGCACTTGGCCGGCTTTCACCTCGGTGCTCTGGTCGATGATCCGGCCGTCGGCCGTCACCAGGCCGGCGCCAAGGGCGCGCTGGAATTCCGCCCGGCTCCTCTCCGGGAAGGCGTGCGCCAGCACCTTGTCCGCGCGCTCGCGGCGGACGGTGGCGGGTACGGTGTAGCTTTCGGTCGGCACGAGCGCGAGGCGGGCGCATCGGCCAGGGCCGCGCCAGCCGGGGCGGGTCGCGGTCCGGCCGGGAGCGCGGTCAGGCCTTCAGCAGCTGTTCGGGATTCAGCTTCTTCAAGGCCGGCACGGTAAACAAGCCGTCCTTGCGGACCAGCTTGCCGTCGAACCAGATCTCCCCGCCGCCGTACTCCTTGCGCTGGATGCAGACCATGTCCCAGTGCACCTGGGACTTGTTGCCGTTGCCGGCCGTCTCGTAGGCCTGGCCGGGGGTGAAGTGGAAGGAGCCGGCGATCTTCTCGTCGAACAGGATGTCCCGCATCGGCTCGAGGATGTGCGGATTGAAGCCGATCGCGAATTCGCCGATGTACCGGGCCCCCGCGTCGCTGTCGAGGATCTCGTTCAAGCGCTTGGTGTTGTTCGCCGTCGCCTCCACGATCTTGCCCTTGCGGAAGACCAGCCGGATGTTGTCGAACGACGTGCCGAGATAGACGGTCGGGGCGTTGTACTGGATCACGCCCTCCACGCTGTCCTTCACCGGACAGGAAAAGACCTCGCCGTCCGGGATGTTCCGCAGGCCGCCGCAGGCGATGGCCCCGATGCCCTTGATGGAAAACTTCAGGTCGGTGCCGGGGCCCTTGAGGTGCACCCGGTCGGTGCGGTCCATCAGCTCCTTGAGGGCGTTCATGCCGGGGCCGTACCGCTGGTAGTCGAAGGTGCAGACCCGGAAATAGAAGTCCTCGAATCCCTCCGTGCTCATGCCCGCCTGCTGCGCCATGGCGGAGGTCGGCCAGCGCAGCACGACCCACTTGGTCTGATTGACCCGGTAATCGAGCACCGGCTTCAGGACCCGGGCCACGGTCTGCACCCGCTCCGCCGGCACGTCGGAGGTTTCAAAGATGTTGTCGGAACCCCGCACCGCGATGTAGGCTTGCATCTTCTGCATCCGCTGGAGCTCGACCTCCGCGGTCACGCCGTACTGCTCGGCCGTGGCCCCCTTCAGAAGCTCCCGGGTGATGCGCGCCCGCTGGAGGTTCACGTAAGGGATGGCGCCCCGGTCCTGCACGGCGCGCACCAGGGCGATGGTGAAGGTGTCGGGCACATCGAAGGCATCGATGAGCACCCGTTCGCCTTTTTTCAGATGGGTGGAAAAACCGGTCAGCACCGCGGCCAGCCGGGCATATCGGGGATCACTCATGGCCCCACCTTCGGGACAGGACGCGCCCCGTTCAATCCCAAACACCGGCAGGGCGGTTTCGCCGGCCCGGGTCGGTCAGATGGGGGGCGTCGACGTCCCGGCCGACTCACCGTTCGGGAAGCAGATCTTGCCCACCGCCTCGGCGAAATCCGCCGCCCCGCGCAGGATCTCGATCTCCAGCCGGAGGTAATAGCAGGGCAGAGGAAAACGTTCGCTGGCCGCGATGCGGACCGCGTCCTTCTCGGTCGTGACCACGAGTTCCGCCCCCGCCGCCCCGGCCTCGGCGAAGACGGTGGCCAGGTCCTCGGACGTGAAGCGATAGTGGTCGAGGTAACGCCGGATGACCGCGAGGGTGGCGCCCGTCTCGCGGAGGAAGGCCTCGAAACTTTCCGGGGCCGCGATGCCGCTGAACGCCGCGATCCGGCGGCCGGCCAGGGCCGTCAGCGGCAGCCGCTCGTCCCGATCGATCCGCTGCAGGTACTGCGGCTTGTGCGCGCACTCGATGATCTCCGCGTCGGGATTAAATTTCCGGATCATGTCCTCCAGCTCCGTGTCCCGCACGCCGCGCGACTTGGTCAGGAAAACATACGACGCCCGGCGGAGGTGTTTGATCGGCTCGCGCAGGATGCCGCGCGGCAGCAGGAAGCCGTTGCCGAAGGGGTTGGTCTTGTCGACCAGCAGCAGGTTCAGCCGTCCCTTGAGCGGGAGGTACTGGAAGCCGTCGTCGAGCACCAGCGTGTCGCAGCCGAAGCGCTTGATCGCGTAGGCGCCGGCCTTCACCCGGTTCTTGTCCACGAGCACCACCACGCCGGGCAGGTTGCGCGCCAGCATGTACGGCTCGTCGCCCGCGACCTCGGAGTCGAGCAGCACCTTCTCGCCGTCGCTCACCACGCGCGGCGGCTCCTCCTCCGTGTGATTGAGCCAGAACCACCACTTCTGCCAGAATGGCGGCGCCTTGCTCTTGTAGCCGCGGCTCAGGATGCCGACCTTGCGTCCGCGGTCGCGCAGCGCCTTGGCGAACTTCTCCACCACGGGAGTCTTGCCCGTGCCCCCGACCGTGAGGTTGCCCACCACCACCACCAGGCAGCCGAGCGGCTGGTCGCGCAGGATCCGATGCCGGTACAGCCAGAGCCGCAGCTGCACAATGCCGCTGAACAGGTAGGAGCACAGCTGCAGGAACGCGCCGAACAGCGCCGCCATCGTGCCCTCCCGCCGCCCCATGATGACGTCGATGGCGAACTGCTCGAACTCATCGACTTTATGACGGAACCAACGATTGGGCATGAGCAAATTGGCTTTGACGCTGCGAAACGGGCGGGTTGTGAGTCTTTGCTAGATGCTGGGGTTGCCACATGCAACACCGGCTTCTCCTCCCCGCCATGAGCTACAAACTTTTTATTCCCGGCCCGACGGCCGTCTCCGCGAAGACCCTGGCCGCGATGAGCCAGCCGATGATCGGGCACCGCAGCTCCGATTTCGTCGCCCTCTACAACTCGATCCAGGCCGACCTGCGCGTGCTCTTCTACACCAAGGATCCGGTCTACGTCTCGACCAGCAGCGCCTGGGGCGTCATGGAAGGCTCGCTCCGGAACCTGGTGAAGAAAAAGGTGCTCTGCTGCATGAACGGAGCTTTCTCCGACAAGTGGCTCGATGTCGCGCAGCGCTGCGGCTTGGCTGCTTCCGGCCTCAAGGCTGAATGGGGCCAGCCGGTCGACCCCGCCGCGTTCCGGCGCGAGCTGGCCTCGGGCCAGTACGACGCCTTCACCCTGATTCACAACGAGACCTCGTGCGGCTGCCAGAGCGACCTGCCGGCCCTGATGGCCGTGGCCCGCGAGTTTCCCGAGGTCCTCAGCATCGTCGACACCGTCAGCTCGTTCAGCGGCCTTGCGATCCGCAAGGACGAGCTCGGCATCGATGTCATGCTGACCGGCTCGCAGAAGGCGCTGGCCATGCCCCCGGGGCTCGCCCTCTTCTCCGTGTCGAAGCGCGCGCTCGAACGCGCGGCGACCGTCACGGGGCGCGGCTATTATTTCGACTTCCTCGAATTCCAGAAGAACCACGAGGCCGGCATGACCCCGAGCACGCCGGTCATCCCGCTCATCTACGCGCTGAAATCCAAGCTCGAGGATATCAAGGCCGAGGGCCTCGAGGCCCGCTACGCCCGCCACGCCCGGCTCAACAAGACCGTGCGCGACTGGGCATTCGGACGCGGATTCCGGCTGTTCCCCCGCGAGGGCCACGGGTCCGTGACCCTCAACTGCTTCGCCAACACCCGCAACGTCGACCTCGCCGCGGTCAACAAGGAGCTCAAGGCGAAGCACGGCTTCGTCATCGACGGCGGCTACGGCAAGCTCAAGGGCCAGACCTTCCGCATCTCGAACATGGGCGACGAAACCGACGAGACCATGTCCGCCCTGCTGACGGCGCTCGACAGCGTCCTCGCCGGACTCGGCGTCAAGTAAGCGCCCGCGGAAAATTCCCGCGCGATCCCTCGTCCGCATACTGGCCGACGGCCAAAACCCGACGCCCGCGGGGCGATTTCCTGCGTTCCGCCCGCCGCCGCAAAAAAGTATTGCTTGAAATTCTCCGCGGCGGGGCGTAACGGCTCGCCCCCACATGAAGTGTCTCATCATCGCCGAGAAGCCCTCCGTCGCCGCCGATCTGGCGCGCGCGCTCGGCAAGTTGCCCAAGAAGGGTGATCATTACGAGAACGACGAGTATGTGATCTCGTCGGCCGTGGGCCACCTGGTCGGGCTCCAGATGCCGGAGGACATCGACAAGAAGAAATACGGCTTCTGGCGGCTCGAGACCCTTCCGATCATCCCCGAGAAGTTCGAGCTGATGCCGCTGCCCGAGTCCAAGGACCGCTACGAACAGCTGAAAAAACTGCTGGCCCGCAAGGATGTCACTCGGGTCATCAACGCCTGCGACGCGGGCCGCGAGGGCGAGCTCATCTTCACTTATATATACCAGCTGACGAAGTGTAAGAAGCCCTTCCAGCGGCTATGGATGTCGTCGATGACCAACGAAGGCATCCGCGAGGCCTTCAACCACTTGCGGACGGCCGAACAGATGCAGGGCCTGGCCGACGCCGCCCGCTGCCGCAGCGAGGCCGACTGGCTGATCGGCATCAACGGCACCCGGGCGCTCACCAAGCGCATGTTCGGCTCCCGGGCCGGCAATGTGGCGTCCGTCGGACGGGTGCAAACCCCCACCCTGGCCATCGTCTTCAATCGCGAGCTCGAGATCCGCAATTTTGTGCCACGGGGCTACTGGCGGATCACGGCCGAGTTCGGGATCAGCAAGGGCAACTACGAGGGCGTCTACCAGCGTCCGGACTTCAAGAAGAGCGACGACGAGCACGACCGCATCGACCGCATCTGGCAGCAGGCGCAGGCCGAGGCGATCGTCGCCGCCTGCCAGGGCCAGCCGTGGGCCGAGGTGTCCGAGGAGCGCAAGGCGAGCACCCAGGCCGCGCCTCGACTGTACGACCTGACCACCCTCCAACGCGAGGCCAACGGCCGCTTCGGGTTTCCGGCCAAGCGCACGCTGCAGATCGCCCAGGCGCTGTACGAACGGCACAAGATGATCACCTACCCCCGGACCGATTCGCGCGCGCTCCCGGAGGATTATATGCCGCTGGTGCGGCAGACGCTGGCGAACTTGTCCGGCGACCTGCGGGCCCACGCCGCACGCGTGCTGGAGGCGGGCTGGGTCCAGCCCAACAAGCGCATCTTCAACAACGCGCAGGTCTCCGACCACTTCGCCATCATCCCGACCCAGCACGAGGCCAAGAACCTCGACGAGGCCGAGGCCAAGCTCTTTGACATGATCGCCCGGCGCTTCGTGGCGGCGTTCCACCCGGCGGCGGAATTCGACATCACCACGCGGCAGAGCGTCGTGGCCGGCCACAGCTTCAAGACCGAGGGCAAGGTCCTCACCTCCCCGGGCTGGCTCGCGGTGTACGGCAAGACCACGGTCGACGACGACGCGCCCGACTCCAAGGCGCTGCCCGCCCTCACGCCCGAGGACCGGGCGCGCGCCCGCACCCGCGAGGCCCGGCTCCATGCCGAGACCACCCGTCCGCCGCCGCGCTACACGGAGGCGACCCTGCTCTCCGCGATGGAAGGCGCCGGCCGCCTCGTCGACGACGAGGAGCTGGCCGAGGCCATGAAGGAACGCGGCCTCGGCACGCCGGCCACCCGCGCCGACACGATCGAGGGCCTGGTCAACCAGAAATACCTCGACCGCAACCAGCGCGAGCTCGTGCCCACCGCCAAGGCCGAGCAGCTGCTGCAGTTTCTCACCGCGGTGAAGGCGGACGACCTCACCAGCCCGGCCATGACGGGCGAATGGGAGTTTCACCTCCGCGAGATGGAGCACGGTAAGTTCTCCCGGGAGAAATTCATGGCCGAGATCGTCAAGGAGACGAAAGGCATCGTCGAACGGGTCAAGGGCTTCGAGGAGGACGACTCCGTCGCCCGGGTGACCGACATCCTTTCGCCCACCGACGGCCGGCCGCTGCGCGAGACGCTCCGCGGCTACAAGTCGCAGGATGGCGAGCTGATGGTCTACAAGATCATCGGCGGCCGGCGCATGGAGGAGGCCGAGATCCGCGAGCTGGTCGAGAAGCGCCAGGTCGGGCCGCTCGACGGCTTCATCTCCAACAAGACCCGCAACCGCTTTTCCGCCGTGCTCAAGCTGGTCCTCGCGGAGGAGGAAAAGAAGGACGGCCCGGTCAAGAAGTGGAAGACCGAGTTCGACTTCGGCGACAAGACCGACCTCGGCGCCCTCACCCCGTTCTGGACCGACCCGGCCTCCGGAGCCCAGCTCTGCGAAAACGGCAGCAGCTATGTCCTCCGCGAACGGGACGGCGAAGGCTGGAAGCAGACTTTCCGCCTCGGCCGCATCATGTGCCAGAAGGCCATCCCGCAGGAGCAAGCCATCAAGATGGTCGCCGAGGGCAAGACCGACCTGATCCAGGGCTTCATCTCCAAGAAGGGCCGGCCCTTTGACGCCTTCCTCAAACGCGAGGGCCCGCGCATGGCGTGGGAATTCCCGCCGCGGAAGCCGAAGCTCGACAAGGACGGCAAGCCGATCGAGCGCAAGCCGCGCGCCAAGGCCGACCTCTCCCAGGCGACCGTGCTCGGCGAGAGCAAGGTCCACGGCGGCGAACTGGTCGAGCTCGGCGACGCCTACTACGTGCGCAAGCCCGACCAGGACAACCGGCAGGTCTTCAAGCTCTCCAAGAAGCTGTGCGAGGTCGAGATCCCCGTCGCCGAGGTCAAGCGCCTGCTCGAGGACGGCCGCAGCGGCCTGATCGAGAACTTCGTCTCCAAGCGCGGCAACAAGTTCAGCGCCTACCTCGTGCTGGCGCAGAAGCAGGACAAGGCCGAGTTCGAGTTTCCGCCGCGCTGACCGCGCCTCCCCGGCGCGCCCACATTAGGCTTGTGGCGCCTTTCCCGGAGGCGCTATTGGTGACGCCCCGCCTTTCCCCCATGATCGTCACGACCGCCCAGCTCTTCAAACACGCCTACGGCAAGTACGCCGTCGGCGCCTACAATATCAACAATGCCGAGCAGGCCATGGGCCTGTTCAAGGGCTGCATCCAGTCCAAGGCCCCGTTCATCATCCAGATCTCCAAGGGCGCGCGCAAATACACGGACAAGCGTATGCTCGAGGCCATCATCCGCGCGGCGGGCGAGATTTTCCCCGAGGCCATCTACGCGGTCCACCTGGACCACGGTGACGAGGAGACCTGCTACGACTGCATCAACTCGGGGTTCTTCAGCTCGGTCATGATCGACGCTTCGCACGACCCCTTCGAGAAGAACGTGGCGATCACCAAGCGGGTCGTCGACGCCGCGCACCGGAAGGGCATCTCGGTCGAGGCCGAGCTCGGCATGCTCGGCGGCGTGGAGGAGGACATCAAGGTCGAGGAGGGCCACGCCATGCTGACCAACCCGGCCGAGGCCGAGGATTTCGTGAAGCAGACCGGCTGCGACTCCCTCGCCTGCGCGATCGGCACCAGCCACGGCGCCTTCAAGTTCAAGGGCCGCCAGTCGCTCCATTTCGACGTGCTCGAGAAGATCAAGGCCCGGCTCCCGGGCTTCCCGCTGGTCATGCACGGGTCTTCCTCCGTGCCGCAGGACGAGGTGAAGCGCATCAACGCCGCGGGCGGGCAGATCAAGGACTCGATGGGCGTCGACCCCAAGGAATATCTCCCGGCGGCCAAGCTGGGCGTCACCAAGGTCAACATCGACACCGACGGCCGCCTCGTCTGGACCCGCGTGCACCGCGAGTACTTCCGCGACCACCCGGGCGACTTTGACTTCCGGCCGCCGGGCAAGGTCTTCATCGAGGAATACTCCAAGTTCATCGCCAGCCGCAACGTGCTCCTGGGTTCCGCGAACCAGCTCGACGACCTGCGCAAGAGCCTCGGCAAGTAAGCGGCGCCCGCACCGGCGGGTTCGGAGTTGAAAAGCGAAGCCGGTGCGATTCGCTGCCGCTCCAGCAGCCTTCCTTCTCCTCGCCCATGCCCCGCTTCCTCGTCCTCCTGTTCGTCGCGGTCCTGGTGTTGCCGGCGCGCTCCGCGGCGGCGGCCGAGCCGCTCAAGCCGGGCGCCCGGATCGAGTCCCTGGCCGCTGGCGCCACCGTGTACCGGGATGTGGTCGTCCGGTCCGTCAGCGCCCGGACCGTGATGATCACGCACGCAGGCGGCATGGCTTCCCTCCGCCTGCGCGACCTCGCGCCGGAGTGGCAGGAGCGCTTTCAGTACGACCCGGCCGCGGAGGCCGCCGCCGAAGCGGCCGCCCGGGCCGCCGCTCCCGTCGCCGCGGCCCCCAAGCGGTCCGTCAAGGCTCCCACCACGAAGAAGGATCCCGGCATCGATCAGCTGCTGCAGCAGTTCGGCCAGCCGGCGACGGTCCAGCCCGAGGTCAACCTGCGGCCCCGGTTCGCCGAAATGGGCCTGGGCGTGCGCGACCAGGGACGGCGACCCAGCTGCTCGATCTTCGCCATCGTCTGCGCGCTCGAATACCAGAACGCCCGCCTCACCGGCCGGGCGCAGAATTTCTCGGAGGAATACGTGATCTGGGCCACCCGCAAGACGGTGCAGCGGCTGCCCTCGCCGGCGGGCGGCGCCGGCAGCCCGGGAGACGAGGATGCCGACGCCGGGTTTTCGCTCACGGAGGTCGTCACCGCGCTCCGGGCCTACGGCATCCCGTACGCGTCGAGCCTGCCCAATCACTTGGCCGGCAGCATCGCCGCCATTCAGGATCCGCCGCCCCAGGTCATCGAGGAGGCCCGCGCCCAGCAGCAGGTTTTCGTGCACCCCCTGCCCGGGCGCGACACCAAGACGCGGATCAACAATCTCGTGCATGCGCTCAACGCCGGCATGCCCGTGGCCATCGGCCTGGCCTGGCCCAATTACCGCGCGCTGCGCACCGGCTACCTCAGCGGCCAGAAGCCGATGGAGAACGCCTGGCATGCGGTCACGGTCGTCGGTTACCGCGCCAACGGGCCGCGCCTCGAGGACACGTACTTCATCTTCAAGAACTCGTGGGGCGCCAACTGGGGCCAGGGCGGCTACGGGACCGTGACGTTCGATTACCTGAACCAGCACTTGGCGGACGCGGTGCTGCTCGAGGTCCAGAAGTCCTGAGCATGGACCTCGTGTTTCTCCACGGACCGGCGGCCGCCGGCAAGTACACCGTGGGCCGCGAACTGGCCGCTCTGACGGGATTCGAGCTCTACCACAATCACCAGGTGGTCGACGCGGTGCTGCAGCGGCACGCCTTCGGCACCCCGGACTTCGTCCTGCTCCGCGATCGGCTCTGGCGCGGGCATCTGGCCGAAGCCGCGGCCGCGGATCGCAGCCTGATCTTCACCTTCAATCCGGAAAACTCCGTGCCCCAGGCCTTCGTCGACTGGCTCTTCGCCGCGCTGCCGCGGCCGGGCGTCCGGCTGCGCTCGGTCGAGCTCACCGCGCCCGAGGCCGTCATCGAGGACCGCCTGGCCTCCGCCCAGCGCCGCCAGTTCCGGAAACTGACCGACCGGGCGCTCTACCGCAAGCTGCGCGACGCCGGCGCCTTCGCCTCGCCGGTGATTCCGCGCTCGGACCTCCGCCTCGACACCGGCGCGCTAGCGCCGGCCGAAGCCGCGCGCCGCATCGTGGCCGAGTTCGGGCTCTAACCCGCGCCGCTCCCCACGGAGATTCGCCCTTCCGTGCCCAGCCCAATTCTGCCTGAGTATCCGGCCATGCCCGCCGCCTTTCCGGAGCGCCTCCGCGTTTTTGCGGAAATCCTCGTCCGGGTCGGCCTGAACCTGCGGCCCGGCCAGCGCCTGCTCATCGCCGAGCCCTACGAGCTGTACGGGGTCGACCCGGCCGCGGCCGGCCTGGTCGCAGCCGTGCGCGCCGCGGCGGGGGTTGAGACCACCGTGCAATGGCACGGCCGCGACCAGCTCCGCACCCTCGCGGCCGCGCGCGATTATCGCCGCCTGTCCGCCCACCTCGCGCTCTGCACCCGGGAAATGCAGGCGTTCCTGCACCGCGGCGACGCCCTGCTCTTCCTGCAGGGCAGCCAGGCGGGGCTTTTCGCGGGATTGTCCGAGGAAATCCCGGCCGAGGTCCACCGTATCGGCTGGGAGCACTTCGGTCCAATCGCCCAACAATTGATGCAGGGCGCCACCAACTGGACCGTGGCCCCGGCTCCGGCGCCGGCCTGGGCCGAGGTCGCCTATCCCGATCTGCCGCCGGAGAGGCGGATGGACGCGCTGTGGGAGGACGTGTTCGATGCCTTCCAGCTCCGCTCGGCGTCGTCTGCGGGCGTCCCGCCCTCCGATCCGTTCTCCGCCTG
>JAEUGX010000102.1 GCA_016795545.1 Opitutaceae bacterium | reverse complement strand
AAGATCGATCTCGACCCGGCGGCTCTGGGCCGACGGGTCGAACGAGGCGAAATCCAGCTCGCCGGGATCCGCGGCATCGGCGGAAGCGAGGACGGGCAGCGACAGGGCGGCCAGGACGAGGGCGACACGGAGGCGGGTGGTCATGGGGTCGAGGGAATGAGGGTATTCCCAGCACCCGCCGGCCGCCGCAAAAGTTGCAGGAATCTACGCCGCGCCCGGCCCCGGCTAGCCGCGCAGCGATTGCCCGGTCAGAGACCGCGGGGCGGAGGACAGGCCGGCCACCGGGCCGGCGTACACGACCTCGCCCCCGTCCGGGCCGCCGCCCGGCCCCAGGTCGATCACCCAGTCCGCGAGCCGGACGACGTCGAGGTTGTGCTCGATGATCACGAGGGTGTTGCCCGAGTCGCGCAGCTTGAAGAGCAGGTCCATCAGGCGCTGGATGTCGGTCCAGTGCAGGCCGGTGGTCGGCTCGTCGAGCAGGTAAAGTGTGGTCCCCTGCTCGCGCTTGCTCAGCTCGAGCGACAGCTTGATCCGCTGCGCCTCGCCGCCGGAGAGCGTCGTCGCCGACTGCCCGAGCTGGAGGTAGCCGAGCCCGACGGCGTCGAGGGTGGCGAGCTTCTCCGTGATGCGCGGCAGGGCCCGGAACAGGTCGAGCGCCTCGCGCACGGTCAGCGCCAGCACGTCGGCGATGCTGCGGCCGTGGAAGCGCACCTCGAGCGTCTCGCGGTTGAAGCGGCGGCCGTCGCAGCTGGGACAAGGCGTGTACGCGTCCGCCATGAACTGCATGTCGAGCCGGATCTGCCCGTCGCCCTGGCAGCGCTCGCAGCGGCCGCCGCGGACGTTGAAGCTGAAGCGGCTGGCCTTGTAGCCGCGCACCTTCGCCAGCGGCAGTTTCGCGAAGAGGTCGCGCAGCAGGTCCAGCAGGCCGACGAAGCTCGCCGGGTTCGAGCGCGGGCTTCGGCCGATCGGCTCCTGGTCGACCTGCACCGCTTTCTCGAAATGCTCGAGTCCCGTGACGCCGCGATGCCGGCCGGGCACGACCTTGGCGCCGTTGAGCTTGCGCGCGGCCACGGCCGCCAGGATGTCGTTGACGAGCGAGCTCTTGCCCGAGCCGGACACGCCGGTCACGCACGTGAGCAGGCCCACCGGGAAGCGCACGTCGACGTCCCGCAGGTTGTGCTCGGCCGCTCCCTTCACCGCCAGCCAGCGGTCGTCGGGCGCGCGCAGCGGGGAGTCGCGGACCACGCCCAGCTTGCCGGCCAGGTAGGGGCCGGTGCGCGAGGCCGCGGCGGGCAGCCGGGCGCAGTCCGCCGGCGGGCCCTGGAAGAGCAGTTGGCCGCCCTCGGTGCCGGCGCCGGGCCCGAGCTCGATGAGCTCGTCGGCGATGCGCAGCGTGTCGGCGTCGTGCTCGACCACCAGCACCGTGTTCCCGCGGTCGCGCAGCTCGCGCAGGGTGGCCAGCAGCCGCTGGTTGTCGTGCGGATGCAGCCCGATGCTCGGCTCGTCGAGCACATAGATCACGCCCACCAGGCCCATGCCCAGCTGGGTGGCCAGCCGGACGCGCTGCGCCTCGCCGCCCGACAGCGTCGGGTATTCCCGGTCGAGCGTCAGGTAGCCGAGCCCGGTTTCCTGCAGGAAATGCAGCCGCTGCGCGACGCCGTCCAGGACCTCCCGCACCGCGTCGGTGGCGGGCAGGAGGGCGCGCAGCCCCTGCATGAAGGCCAGGGCCCCGCGGATGTCGCGCTGCAGGAAGGCGGCGAAGCTCAGCCCCGCCTCGCCGCCCAGCCGCACCGCCGCGCTCCGGGCGTTGAGGCGCAGGCCGTGGCACGACGGGCAGTCGCCGCTGGCCATGAAGGTCGCCAGCCGGGCGCGGTAGCCGTCGCTCCGCGACTCGCGCCGGCCGGCGTCGAGCAGCGCGAACACGCCCGGGAACGGCCGGAGCTCGGCCTTCTGGGTCCGGCGCAGCCGGAAGGTGAACAGGCGCTCCCCGGCGCCGTGCAGGATGACCCGCCGGGTCTCCGCGGGCAGCTCCCGCCAGGGCACATCCGGGTCGAACGGCAGCTGCTCCGCCAGCTGCTTCAGCAGCGCGCTGTGCCGGATGATGAGATTCTTCCCGCCGAGGCGCCACGGCTTGATCGCGCCCTCCCGCACCGACTTCTCGGGGCGCGGCACGACGAGCTCCTCCGTGAACGACAGCTGGCGCCCGAGGCCGCCGCAGGCGGGACACGCGCCCTCGCTGTGGTTGAAGGAGAAATGCCGCGGCGTCAGCGGCTCGAAGACGTCGCCGCAGGTCACGCACGCCAGGTTCTGGCTGAGCGGGATCTCCCGCCACGGCGCGTCGGCGCCCCGCTGCACCAGCACCACGGCGCGGTTCTGGCCCTCGCGGAACGCCAGCTCCAGCGAGTCCGCCAGGCGGCTCCGCTGGTCCGCGGCGATGACGACCCGGTCCACGACCACGTCCACCGCCAGCTCCTCCGTGCCGGTGGGCACCAGCCGGGGCTCGTCGAGCGAGCGGATCTCGCCCGCGATGCGCACCCGCTGGAAGCCGCGCTGCCGCAGCCGGGGCAGCTCGTCGCGCAGCACCGCCGGCCGGGCCTTCAGCCCGGGCGCCAGGAGGATGGCCCGCGCGCCCGGCGCGTCGCGCAGCAGCTGGGCGACGCAGTCGTCGAGCGACCGCTTCTCGATCCGCCCCCCGTCGCGGGGGCACCGCGGATCCCCGCAGAGCGCCCACAGCAGCCGGGCGTAATCAGCCACCTCCGTGACCGTCGCCACCGTGCTCCGGGGCGAGCCGCTGCCGGTGCGCTGCTCGATGGCGAGCACGGGCGAGAGGCCGTGGATGAAGTCTACGTCCGGACGCTTCAGCTGCTCCAGCACCTGGCGCGCCGCCGCGGACAGGCTCTCCATGTACTTGCGGTAGCCCTCGGCGTAGATCGTGTCGAACGCGAGCGACGACTTGCCCGAGCCACTGGGGCCGGTGACCACGACCAGCCGGCCGCGCGGGATGCGCAGCTCCAGATCGCGGAGATTGTGCTCCCGCGCGCCCTTGATGTGTATGTGCGTTGCCGCGTCCACGGTCTCCACCCTTGCCCGTTTGGCGGCGGCGTCAAAACGCTAATGGAAGAAAGCCCCTGCCCCAGCGCGGTTTAGCACTTGAATTCCAGGGGGAAAGTGCGCTTCATCCCCGCAGTTACAAGCCTTAGGCTTGCCCCACCCTAACCCCGTGCCTCGCGTTTGAGGCGGCATCATAGCCCTACGCCATGAACCTTCGCAAAGCCATCCCCCACCGCTGGCGCCTGCCTGCGCTTGTCGTTTTGCTCACCTCCGGTTTCCTCGCCTCACGGTTGTCGGCCGTAGTCTTCGAGGTCGGCGAAATCAAGGGCAGCTTCGACACCACCCTGTCGGTCGGCGGCCTTTACCGCCTGGATGATCCCTCGCGCGACTTCTACGGGCTGGCCAACGGCGGCCTCCAGCGCTCGGTCAACGCCGACGACGGCAACCTCAATTACCGGCGGGGCATGGCGTCGCTGCTGCTGAAGGCCTCCCATGACCTGCTGGTCCAGTACCACGATTCCGGCCTGTTCGTCCGCGGCTTCTACTTCAACGACCTCGTCAACTCCCGCAACTCGCACGCCCGGACGCCGCTCAGCGACGAGGCCCGCAAGATCGTGGCGGCGAACGCCGAGCTGCTGGACGCCTACCTGTACTTCAAGCCGACGCTCGGCGGCATGCCGGCCAGCCTGCGCCTCGGCCGCCAGGTGCTGAGCTGGGGCGAAAGCACGTTCATCCCCAACGGCATCAACTCCGTCAACCCGATCGACGTCGCCAAGCTGCGCACGCCCGGCTCCGAGCTGAAGGAGGCGCTGCGGCCGATCAACATGGCGTCGGCCTCGCTCAACGTGACCGAGAACCTCACGCTCGAGGCGTTCTACCTGCTGGAATGGGACCGCACCCGCGTCGACCCCCCCGGCACCTATTTCAGCACGAACGACTTCGTGGCCAAGGGCGGCACGAAGGTCTACCTCGGCTTCGGCGCGATCAGCGACTCGTCCGGCTTGGGCTCGATCTTCCGCAGCCCCGACCGCGAGCCCGGCAGTTCCGGCCAGCTCGGCGTCAACCTGCGGTGGCTCGCCCCGGGGCTCAACGACACCGAGTTCGGCCTCTACTACATGAACTACCACAGCCGCCTGCCGGTGATCTCGGCCCGCACGCCGACCACGCCGGTGAACAGCGCGCTGGTGATCTCCGACTCGGCCGCGCTGCTGCAGGCCAACACCGCGTTCATCAGCAGCCTCGCCGCCGCGGTCGGCGGCGCCGGCGGCGTGCCCACGGCGCTCTCCACGCTGATCGGCGCCACGCTGACGGGCGTGCCCGCCGGCAACCTGCCCGCAGCCCTCCAGCCCTTCTACGCGACCGTGGCGGGCGTCACCGGCCAGCTCGCGCAGCGCGAGCTGCTGGTCGCGGCCGCGACGGGACGCTACCAGATCGAGTTCCCCGAGGACATCCACCTCTGGGGCGCGAGCTTCAACACCAGCATCCAGGGCATCGCGATCCAGGGCGAGCTGAGCTACCGCAGCAACCAGCCGTTCCAGCTGGACGACGTCGAGCTGCTCTTCGCCGCGCTCTCCCCGCTGAGCTCGCGCTTCGCCGCCAACAACCAGATCGGGGCCTTCGCCCTCAACACCTACATCCCCGGCTACCGGCGGCACAAGGTCGTCACCGGCCAGATCACTGCCACCAAGGCCGCCCGCGGTTTCTTCGGCGCCGACCAGTCCACTTTCCTGGCCGAGGCGGGGTTCGTGAACGCCGACCTCGACGCCAAGAGCCGCCTTCGCTACGACGGCCCCGGCACCTTCGTCGGGGGCGACATCAACTACATGAACAACTCCGGCAGCAACGCCTCCGGCGCGGCCCCGCTGTCGGAGCCGGCCTCGGCCTTCGCCGACGACTTTTCCTGGGGCTACCAGCTGCTCGCGCGGCTCGACTACAACAACGCCTTCCACGGCGTGAACGTGTCGCCGCTCGTCGTCTTCACCCACGACGTCGGCGGCAACACCCCGCTGCCGCTCGGC
>JAEUGX010000054.1 GCA_016795545.1 Opitutaceae bacterium | reverse complement strand
TCCGCGGCAGCCGCGCCAAGCAGGCCCGGGTGCCCGGTACCGGCATCGGGCTCGCCACCTGCCGCGCCATGGCCCGGCTCATGGGCGGCAGCGTCGGCGTCGAGAGCCCGTCGGAACGCGCCCGCGAGCACGGCTGGCCCGGTCCCGGCGCGACTTTCTTCGTCCGCGTGCCGCTCCGCCGCGGATAAGGGGCCAGGGGATGGCGAGTTGAGCGGCGGCGGAGAACCGCGGCCGCGGTTCCCCCGCCCGGCTGCGCCGGGATCGCGGTCACGACCGCGACGGCCCCTCGGGAATGCGGGTGAACCCCTTCTCGATCGCGTAGCGGATAAGCTGCGGCGTGCTGTGCATGTCCAGTTTCGCCATGATGTTCAGCCGGTGATTCTTGGCGGTGCTGGTGCTGATGCCCAGGCGGACGGCGATCTGGTCGTTGGTGAGCCCCTCCCCGATCAGCCGGAGCACGCCCTGCTCCCGTTCGGAAAGGATCTTGGCGAAGGCCGCCGGATTGGCCCGCACCGAGGCCTTGAGCCGCTGGACGAACGACGAGACGTACTGGCCGCCCGCCAGCACCGTGGTGATCGCCTCGCGCAGGATGCGCACGGGCTGCTCGTTCTTGTCGAGGATGCCGTGAACGCGCGAGCTGAGCGCCCGGTGGAGCGTGAATTCGTCGATGTGGGAGGACAGGGCGATGACCTTGGCCGCCGGGGCCCCGGCCAGGATGTCCGGCAGCAGGTCGAGCCCGTCCCCGTCGGGCAGGACCAGGTCGAGGATGACCAGGTCGGGCGGGTCCCGCCGGCACTGCGCGAGGGCCTCCGCGCAGGTGCCCGCGGCGTGGAGGCGGGCCTTGGGCAGGGCCTGCAGGCAGGCGAGCGTGAGCAGCTCGCGCACCATGGTCTGGTCCTCGATGACGAGCACCGTCATGGCCCGGGCCTCAGCGCAGCCCGGCCGCGGCCGGCTCGAGGCCGCGCGCGCGCAGGGCGTCGGCGACGGCCGGGAGGTCGAGCCGGGCGCCGGGCTTCACACCGGCCCGGCCGAACCAGCCCTGGTTCATCTCCAGCGCGAACTTCAGGTTGCGGCCGCGCGAGCGCACCGCGCGCTCGTCGAGCGGGTGCATCGGGTAGATCTCGCGCAGCACGCCCTCCGCGTCGAAATAGCCGATGTCGAGCGGCACCGTGGTGTTCCGCATGAAGAACCCGAGCTGCTGCGGCGCCGTGAACACGAAGAGCATGCCGTCGTCGGCCCCGAGCGACGAGCGGAACATCAGGCCCCGCTGCAGCTCGGGCGGCAGCGCCGCGACCTGCACCCGGATCTGCCGGTCGCCCAGCCGGAGCGGGAAATAGTCCTCGGCCGACTTCGGGCCGGCTTCCGGCGCGTCCCCGCCCCCGCAGGCGGCCAGCAGGGCCAGCAGCAGGAGCGCCAGCGGCAGGGAAACAAGGCGGAGGGAAGGCACGGCGGGGGTCATGGCGCCACCCTAGCTAATGGCGCCGGCGGCCGACTCAATCCTAGAGCGGCGGGACCGGGCGGACGCCGGGTTTCGGCTTTGCCTCGGGCCGCGCTTTGGTGCCTGCTCGGCGGACCCACCCGCCATGTCCTCCCGCACTCCCGACCTGCTGCTCTACTCCGACACCCGCGCCAGCGCGGACCTGCTGTACCTGGGCCGCGTGGAGGTGCACGACGCCTTCATCGCCCTGCGCATCCGCGGCCGCACCCTCACCGTGCAGAGCGCGCTGGAGCTGGGCCGGGTCCGGCGGACCGGCCGGTTCGACGTCGTGCTCGCGCGCGACGCCTGCCTGGAGCGGGCGCGCCGGCGGCACGGGCCCAAGGCCGGCGTCGCCGAGATCATCGCCGTGCTGGCCCGCGAGCACGGGGTGCGCCGCTTCCGGGTGCCGGACGATTTTCCCGGCGCGCTGTACCGGCAGCTGCTCCGGCTGGGGCTGAAGCTCGATTTCGCCGGCGGGCTGCTGCTGCCCGAGCGGGAGGCGAAGACCCCGTGGGAGGCGCGATGCATCCGCGAAGGCAACCGGCTGTGCGCCGTGGGCTTCCGCGCGGCCGAGTCGATCCTGCGCGCGGCCCGGATCCGGGGGCGCCGGCTCTTCCACCGCGGCCGGCCCGTGACGTCGGAGAGCCTGCGCTTCGCGATCGACGTGGCGATCCTCGAGCAGGGCGGCAACCCTCAGGACACGATCGTGGCCGGCGGCGACCAGGCCTGCGACCCGCACGAACGCGGCTCCGGGCCGATCCGGCCGCACGAGCTCGTCATCATCGACGTCTTTCCGCGGGTGACCAAGACCGGCTACCACGGCGACATGACCCGGACCTACCTGAAGGGCCGGGCGCGCGAGGTGCAGCGGCGGCTGGTGGCCACGGTGCGCGAAGCGCAGCGGCGCGCGACGCGGGAGATCCGGGCGGGCGTCGCCGGGCGGGACGTGCACGCGGCCGTCGTCGCGTGCTTCGCCGACGCCGGCTATGAGACGCGGCACACGTCCCGCGGCTCGGTCGGCTTCTTCCACGGCACCGGCCACGGGCTGGGGCTGGAGGTGCATGACCCGGGCCGCATTTCCCCCACCAACGCGCAGGCGCTCAAGCTGCATTCCGTGCTGACGGTGGAGCCCGGCCTCTATTACCCGGGGCTGGGCGGCTGCCGCTGGGAGGACGTCGTGCAGGTGACCGCCACCGGCTCCCGGCCGCTGTCGCGCCACCCCTACGTCTGGGAGTTCCGCTGAGCCCACGCGGCGCGCGCCCCCATGCCCGAACTCGCGGAGGTCGAATTCTACCGCCGGCGCTGGAGCGCCGGGCACGGCGACCGCGTGCGGGCGGTGCGGGTGCACGCCGGCAAGCCCCTCTTCCGGCAGTGCGACCCCGCGCGGCTGGTCCGGGGGCTGACCGGGGCGACCCTGCTCGGATCGGAGGCGGCGGCGAAGCAGATGCTCTTCCGTTTCAGCGGCGGCGGCTGGCTCGGCTTGCACCTCGGCATGAGCGGCGAGCTGCGGGTGGAGGCGCCCGCCTATGCGCCGGCCCGGCACGATCACCTGATCCTGGTGCAGCGCGCGCGCCAGCTGGTGTTCAGCGATCCCCGGATGTTCGGCGCGGTCCGCTGGCACCAGGGACCGCGGCCGCCGGAATGGTGGACGCGGCTGCCTCCGCCCATCCGGTCGGCGGCCTTCACGCCGGCGGCCGTCGGCGCTTTCCTGCAGCGCCGCCGCCGGGCGCCGCTCAAGGCCGTGCTGCTGCAGCAGGAGCGTTTTCCCGGCATCGGCAACTGGATGGCCGACGAGGTGCTCTGGCGCGCGGGCCTGCACCCCCGGCGGGCGGCGGGCGGCCTCACGCCGGCGGAGGTGCGCCGGCTGCACCGCGCCTGCCGCACGGTCTGCCGGCAGGCCCTGGCCGTCATCGCCGGCGCGGGCGGCCGGCTGCCGCCGGACCTGAACGCGCACATCCCCCGGAGCTGGCTCTTCTGGCATCGCTGGGAGGACGGCGGGCGGTGCCCGCGCACCGGCGTGCCGCTCGTGCGCGAGACGATCGGCGGCCGCACGACGTGCTGGTCGCCCGGCCGCCAGCGCCCCAGCTGAATCTCCCGATGGCTGCGAAACTGCGACTCGACGAACTCCTGGTGGCCCGCGGGCTGGCTCCGACGCGGGCGCAGGCCAAGGCCCTGATCATGAGCGGACGCGTTCGTCACGGCACGGAGCGGCTGGACAAGCCCGGCAAGGATTACCCCGCCGACCTCGTGCTCACCGTCGACCAGCCGCCGCGCTTCGTCAGCCGCGGCGGCGAGAAGCTCGCCGCCTACCTGGAGAGATTCCCGCTCGAGCTGGCCGGACGCCATGTGCTGGACGTCGGGGCGTCGACCGGCGGATTCACCGACTGCGCGCTGCAGGCCGGGGCGGCGTCGGCGACCTGCGTGGACGTCGGGCACGGCCAGCTGCACGAGCGGATCCGGCGCGACCCGCGCGTGACGAGCCTGGAGAAGACCAACGCCCGGCACCTGCGGCCCGGCGACCTGCCGCGGGCCGACTACGACGTCGTGCTGATGGACCTCTCCTTCATCTCGCTGCGCAGCGTGCTGCCCGCGGTGTGGCCTTTCCTGCGGGCCGGCGGCCGGCTGATCGCGCTGGTGAAACCGCAGTTCGAGGCCGGCAAGGCCGAGGTCGACAAGGGCCAGGGGGTCATCCGGGACGACGCCGTGCGGGAGCGGGTGATGGCGGAGGTGCGTGATTTCGCGTTGCGCGAGCTGCCCGGCGCCGTGCTCGCGGGCGAGATGGAGTGCCCGGTCTCCGGAGCCGACGGCAACCGGGAATTCCTGCTCGGGTTGGAAAGAACCTCCTAACCACCACGAATTTCCACGATTCGGAATTCGACATTCGCGAGCGTTCGTGTGAGCTACCCCCCGTGCCGCCCCCCTTCCGCAAGCTAGCCTTTGTCGTCAACGCCGAGAAATCCGGCGCCGAGGAGCTCGCGCGCGAGCTCATGGCCATCGCCCGCCGGGCCGGGGTCACCCGGGTGAAGGCCGGCCGCGAACGCGACCTGCCGGCCGGTTTCTTCCGGGGATTCGACGCGTGCTGTGTCATCGGCGGCGACGGCACGCTCCTAGGCGCGGTGCGCGGCGCCGCCCGCGAGGACATCCCGATCATCGGCGTCAACCAGGGCAGCCTCGGATTCCTCACCACCTTCTCGGCCGAGGAGGCCCGCGCGCAGTTCGCCGCGCTGATCGGCGGCCGCTACCAGATCGCCCGCCGCTCGCTGCTCGACTGCAAGGCCGGCCGCCGCCACCAGGACGTCGCGCTCAACGACGTCCTGATCAAGAACGAGGTGAACTCGCGGCTGGTGCGGCTGGAGGTCTTCGCCGACGGCAAACTGGTGACCGACTACTACTGCGACGGCGTGATCTTCTCCACGCCCACCGGCTCGACCGCCTACAACCTGGCGGCCGGCGGACCCATCATCCACCCGGAGGCGGGCGTCATCGCCATGACGCCGATCTGCCCGCACACGCTGAGCAACCGGACCATCATCTTCCGCGACAACGTGCGGCTGAAGGTCTTCAACCGCAGCGAGGGCTCGCGTCTGCTGGTGGCGATGGACGGCCAACGCAACTCGGTCGTGACCGAGGGATCGCCCATCGAAATCTCCGTCTCCCAGCGCACCCTCGCTCTGGCCCTGCGCCGCGACTATTCGCCCTTCGAGGTGATGCGCGCCAAGCTGAAGTGGAGCGGCGGATTCCTCGACAAAAAATAGCAAGGCCCGCGGAGCGCCGAGGCCGGGACCTGCCCGTGCTCCGGCTGTATTATCTAAACTCGGCGATTGCACAACGATCACCCTGGAACGGCGATTTTTGTGGGCGACCGCAAATGCCGGCAACGCATCCTTTGGCTCAATTACTCTCAGGAAGTGGATGTGCAACGCGGATGCAGACTCATGCGTTGAAGCGATGATCCCGTCGGACAGCTGATCCTTGCCCTCCCGGACGAGGTTACGGGGAGAGCGAGACAGGGCGCGAAGGCCGAAAGGCGGATTGGCTCGATTGCCCCAGACAACAGAAAACCCCGGGATTACTCCCGGGGTTGGTCTCGTGAAACGAGGAGGTTCAGCGCTGACCCGGGCGTGATTCCTTCTCGGCGCGGCGAGCTTCGCGCTCGGCTTGCTTCGCCTCCTTCGCCGCCTTCTCGTCGGCCTTCTTGCGCGCGACTTCTTCGTCGTCCATCTCCCCGTTGTGGTTGGCGTCGTATTTCTCGAGGGCCTTCCGGCGGTTGGCCTCGCGGGTGGCCTTCGCCTTGGCTTTGGCGCCCTCGCGGGCCGCGGCCATTTCCTCGTCGTTGAGCACACCGTCTTTGTCGGCATCGTAGGCTTCCTTGGCCTTGGAAAGCTTCGGCTTGGGCGCGTCCTCGGCGGCGACGGTGGACGGCGCGATTACCAGGACCAGCGCCAGCGAGGCCAGCGCGAGTCGATTGAGAGCAGGAGTTGATGCATTCATGCACGGCCAGCCTGCCGCGCGCCGCCGAATCCCGCAAACGCCGCGGCGGCCTCTTTTCAGGCCGTCGTAGCGGCGGCTCAGGGTTTGACCACGAGTTGGACCCGCTGCGAACGCTGGAAATAGCGTTCGGCGAAGGCGCGGATGTCGTCGAGCGTGACGGCGTCGATCCGCGCGTCGTAGGTCCGCCAGTCGTTGACGGGCAGGCCGTAGACGGCGTTGAGCGCCGCCTGCATCGCCCGCGCCGAGTTGGTCTGAAGGCCCATGCGCTTGCCGGCCTTGAGCCGGACCTGGCAGCGCCGGAGTTCATCGGGCGACACTCGCCCCTGCCGCACGCGTTCGACCTCGAGGTCGAGTTCGGCGATCACCTCCGCATGACGCTGCGGGCTGGTGCCGGCGTAGAAGTAGAACATCGCCTGGCGGAGGCCGACGAGGCGGCTGGAGCGGACGAAATAGGCCAGGCTTTTCTGCTCGCGCACGCGTTCGAAGAGGTGGGAGGACATGCCGCTGAACAGCTCGTCGGCGACTTCGCTGACCGCGTAGTCGGGCGCGAGCATGCCCGGTCCGGGGAAGGCCTGGAACACGACAGCCTGCTGGCGCGGCTGGTTCTCGGAGAAGTCCCCGGCCGTCACCGCCAGCGGCCGGTCGGGCGTCGGCACGGCGCCGCGCGGCAGGGAAAGGAGGAAGCGCTTCAGGCGCGGGACGAGCCGGCGGGCGTCGTAGGCGCCGGCAACGGCCAGGACGGCGTTCCCCGCCACGACCAGGCGCCGGTGCAGGGCGCGCAGGTCGTCCGCCTGCACGGCGGCCAGCCCCGCCTCGTCGCCGATGGTCTCGACGGCGAACGGATGGGAGCCGAAGAAGTGCCGCCGCAGGCTCTTGCGTCCGACCGTCACCACGTCGTCGAGGCTCTCCTTCAGCGCGGCCAGCGCCGACTCGCGCTCGATCGCGAGGCGCGAGGCCTTGAACGCGGGCTGCCGCACCGCGTCGGTGATGAGATCAAGCGCCAGGTCGGCGTCGCCGGGCAGGACCTCGGCCGCGAGTCCGAAGCTGTTGTTGCCCGAGAATTCGCTGAACGAGCCACCGACCTCCTCGATGGCCCGGGCCACCTCCTCGGCCGTGCGCCGCCGGGTGTCCTTGGCCAGCAGGTTCGCCAGCAGCGCGCCGGAGCCCCGGCGGTCGTCCGGCTCGTACATCGGGCCGCCCGCGAAAGCCAGCCGCAGGTGCAGGCTGGGCAGCTGGTCGTTGGGCTGCAGCAGCAGCCGGGCCCCGTTGGGCAGAGCGATCTCCTCGAAGTCCAGCGACGCCGCGGCCCGGACCCCGGCGCCGTGGCCGGCCGGCTGGCTTCCGGCCGGGTTGGACGACACCACCGTCAGGCGCTCGGGCACCAGGTAGGTGCGCATCACGCGGCGCAGGTCACCCGGGGTCAGCGCGAAAAGCTGCTCAAAGTACCGACGTCCGTAATGGATGTCGCCCACCACCACCTCACCCGAGCCGAGCCGCGAGGCCTGGCCGGACATGGTCTTGCGCATGTTGATCTCGGACACGACCGCCTGGCGGACGGCCTTGGCCAGCGCCCGCGGGCTGAGACCCCGGCGCTCGATGCGCGCCAGCTCGGCCAGGATGGCCTTTTCCGCCGCCACCCGCTTCGCGGGGTCGGCCAGGTAGGAAACGTAGAACAGGCCGCTCGTGCCCGGGCTCCAGGCCATCGCGTCGATCGTATGCACCAGCCGAAGCCTCTCCCGCAGGCTTTGCCAGAGCAGCGAGCTGTCGCCATGGCCCAGCACCATCGCCAGCATGTCCAGCGCGGGCGCGTCGGGGTGCGTCAGCCCGGGAATCTGCCAGCCCAGGCCGGCGCGAGAGACCTGGACCTCCTCGTAGAGGTGGCGGTCCCGCCGGGCCAGCTGCATCGTCTCGTCCGGCACCAGCACCGGAGCCAGGCGCGCACGCGGGGCCGCGCCGAAATGCTCGGCGATCGCCGCGCGGGTCGCGGCCGGATCGAAGTCGCCCGCAATCACCAGCACCAGATTGTTGGGAACGTAACGGGCCCGATAATAGGCGACCAGTTCGTCGCGCGTGATGGCGGCAAAGACATCGCGATGGCCGATGATGGGCTGGCGATACGGATGCGCGCGGAATGCCGTCTCGAACAACGCCTGCGACAAACGCTGGTCGGGATCGTCCAGGCACATGTCGATCTCCCGGAGGATGACCTCCTTCTCCTTCACCACCTCCTCCGCCGGCAGCGTCGAATGCAGCACCGCGTCCGCCAGCAGGTCGATCGCCACCGCCGTGTGACTGGCCGGCATGTCGATGTAATACACCGTGCGGTCAAACGTGGTGTAGGCGTTGATGTAGCCGCCATGCGCCTGCACCGTGGCCGAAATCTCGCGCCCAGCCCGGCGCTCCGTGCCCTTGAAAAGCATGTGCTCCAGGTAGTGCGAAAGGCCCGCACCCAGATTCTTGTCCTCGTGAATGCTGCCCGTCTTGACCCAAACCTGCACGGAAACAACCGGAGCAGCCCCATCCTTTTTCAACAAAACGGTCAAACCGTTGGGCAGAACATCACGCTCGATAGGTTCGCGCCAGAGGTTCTCGAGCAAGGCACGGTCGCGGGAATGAAGTGACTTTTTCGTGGGCATGACGGCAGGGTCAGGAAAACGGAAGGGGGCACGCCCAAGAACCCAGCCCGAGGTGAAAGCCACCTGGGCTGGCGGACCGGCTTACGGAATGGCGCAGCGACCGGATCATCCTCCGCCATTCTGGCGTGAGCGACGCGGATTGGCCGGCTGGAATGGCTTCACAAAGGCCTCTTCGAAATCGTAGATGTCCGCGAAATCCTCCCGGCGGTCGTTCTCCGTCTTACTGAAAACGTTGTATTCTATGAGATTAAATACGATGTCCCCAAAATCGGAGCAGCGTTGGATGCCCCAGGAATTCAGCACCGTCTTGGACAGCGGGCCGAACTGATCCAACGCATAGGCACGGATGCCCTGCAGGAGTTCCGCACCCGTCACATGCTGCGATTTTCCGGTCCGCTCGGGAGCCTTGCGTCGGACCTCCTTTACCGTGTGATCGAGCGCCTGGCGGACAAAGTTGTAGGCCTTTCGGTCAAAGCGAGTGTCTTCCTTGCAGATAAGGCCGACGATCTCGGAAAATTCGAGGTCTTGCATGGATTTCAACCTGATAACGTAGCACAGCCGTTCATCGCTCGCAATCTCGGAGCCGAAGCCGGACGACCCGCCCAAAAACCGTCTGCCAAACACGCGACAGCGAGCGCTGACGCTTGAATTGTGCCAAGCGGGAAAACTTCCACTCGCCTTTCTCCATAAATATGCATATGGGAAATTGGTATGATAGCAGCGACCCAGTCCAACCACCCCCTGGCAGGAATATCCAGCCAAAACCAGGGTGCGTTACTTTTGGATGAAGCCCGCACGCGTATCCGTGAGGCTCAGATGCGCATCACGAAGCCGCGAATCGCCATCATTGAGTCGCTTACCCGTCACGAAGGCCCCATCAGCATCGAGAAAATCCACCAGGATATCGGGACCGAAGTCTGTGATCTGGTAACCGTTTACCGCTGTCTTTCCGCTTTCGAAAGTCTCGGCATGGTCCGACGCAGCTACCTGCATAACGGCACCTGCCTTTACGAGCTCACGCTGGGCACGCCGCGCCACTACCACATTGTCTGCAAAGCGTGCGGCAAGACCGACCGGGTAGATTACTTTCCGGTCGAAAGCATGGAGCGGATGCTTCAGGACCGGGGCTACACTCAGATCAGTCACGTGGTGGAATTTTTTGGCATCTGCCCGACTTGTCAGAAGAATCCTGAAAGCCGGCAGACTTCGATTTCCGGCCGCCGCACCTCGCGCGCCTGAGCGCTCCGGTTGGAGTGCTTTTAGCAGCCGGTTTGTCCCAGCGGGTTCACTGCCCGGACCCACTCCCGCACCGGCTCGCCTCGTTCGAGGTGTTCGCGCCGGATTCGGTCGAACTTCTCGGGGGTGACCCCCGAGTACCACACGCCGTCGGGATAAACGACCAGCCAGGGGCCGTCATGGCACATCCGCAGGCAGGCCGCCTTGGTGCGCAGGGCGGGCAGGCGGCACTCCTTGAGTGACGCCTTCATGTGTTCCCAGGTCGCAAGCCCGGATTCGTTCGAGCAGCAGTCCGGGCCGACGCAGAGAAACAGGTGATGCCGAGCGGTCGGCTGCCCGATCTCGGCGAAGGTCTTGGCACCCATGGGGCGGGATCGTCAGGCGCGTCCGGCCGCGAAGTTGGCTTCGGCCTGGGTCCAGTTGACGACGTTCCAGAAAGCCTTCACGTAGTCGGCCCGACGATTCTGGTAATGGAGATAATAGGCGTGTTCCCAGACATCGAGGCCGATGACGGGATTCATGCCTTCGCTGAGCGGCGAATCCTGGTTGGCGGTCGAATGCACGACCAGCTTGCCGGCCTTGACGCTGAGCCAGGCCCAGCCGCTGCCGAAACGTTTCATGGCGGCGTCGGCGAACAGCTCCTTGAACTTCTCCATCGAGCCGAAGGTCTCCGCGATCGCCACGCCGAGTTGGCCGATCGAGGCGCCCGTGTCGGGGGCAATGACTTTCCAGAAAAACGCATGATTGACGTGCCCGCCGGCGTTGTTGCGGATGCCCGTGCGAATCGCCTCCGGCACCCGCGACAGGTCCTGCACGAGCGCCTCGGGACCCTGCGCAAGGAGTTCGGGGTGATCCTTCAACAAGTTGCGGGCGTTGGTGATATACGCCTGGTGATGCTTGGTGTGGTGGATTTCCATCGTCCGGGCGTCGAAGTGCGGCTCGAGCGCTCCATACGCGTAGCCGAGCGGGGGCAGATCCCAACCCAGAGGCGCGGCCGCCGGCGCGGGAGCGGCCGCGGCGCCACGAGCCAGGCCGAGTCCGGCCACGGCCACGCCGGCACCGAGAATCTTGAGGGCGGAACGACGGGTGATGGGGTTGGGAGTCGAGTCCATGCCGGAACCATGCGTGCTAATTTCGTCGATGCAAGGCGGAGACGGCGGATTTTTGACGCGCGCCCGCGGGATCCGACGGCAGGGAAAACGCGGTGGGGCCCCCACCCGCTCATCCACGTGTCCGGGCCCACGAATCCGAAGGCGGCCGCAGGCCGAGTGAGCAAGCGGCCCGCCCCACTTCCAGTCTTCTCACGCCGGCTCCCACGGCCGACGGCATGAGCCGCATCAGCCCAGCGGCTGCCGGCTCCACTGTCCGTTGACGAGCCGCTGCAATCCCAACGGATTGGCGTTCTTCAGTTCCGGCGGCAGCAGGTCGTCGGCAAAATTCTGATAACACACGAGCCGGGTCCAGCGGTTGAGCGCACGCGTGCCCACCGACGTACTGCGGCCGCCGTCACTGGTGGCAGGATACGGGCCGGCGTGGACGATGGCATGGCTGACCTCGAGACCGGTCGGATAGCCGTTGAGGATGAGTCGGCCCGCCTTGGCGGCGAGCACGTCGACCAGCGGGCCCGTGCCGGCAGCCTCGGCGGCGCCGGCGTGCACGGTGGCCGTGAGGCTGCCCTCGAGTTCGCGCGCGACCTGGAGCATGCCATCCTGGTCCCGACACCACACGACCAGCGAGCTGGGGCCGAAGATCTCGGTGGAAAGCGCGCGGTTGCCCAGAAAATCGAGCTCATCCGTCTCGAACCAGACGGGCGCGGCGCTGCATGCCGGGGCGGCCGGGGCCTGGACCAGCACCTTGACTCCGGCCTGGTGGGCGCGCTCGGCGGTGTGGGCGACGAAGTTCTTGCGGATGCCCGGGGTGAGCATGGCGCCCGGCGGCGTGGCGGCCAGCTTGGCGGAGAGCGCCTGCACGAACTTCTCCGCCTCCGGCGAGCGCTGCAGCACGATCAGGCCGGGATTGGTGCAGAACTGGCCCACGTTGAGCGTGGCCGAGGCGTGCAAGCCGTCGACGATCGCGGCGCCGCGCTCCGCGAGCGCGCCCGGCAGGATGAAGACCGGGTTGATGCTGCCCATCTCCGCGTAAACCGGGATCGGCTCCGGCCGGGCGGCGGCAAGGTCGGTCAGCGCCCGTCCGCCCCGCACCGAGCCGGTAAAGCCGACGGCCTTGACCAGCGGATGCCGCACCAGCGCCTGGCCGACGTCGAATCCGGCGTCGAACAGCAGCGAGAACGTGCCCTCGGGCAGGCCGCACTCCCGCACCGCGTGCAGGATGAGCCGGCCGACCAGCTCGCTCGTGCCCGGGTGGGCCGGGTGGGCCTTGACGATCACCGGGCAGCCGGCCGCGAAGGCCGACGCGGTGTCGCCCCCCGCCACCGAATAGGCGAACGGGAAATTGCTCGAGCCAAACACCACCACGGGACCGATCGCCCGCAGCATGGAGCGGTGGTCGGGCTTGGGCAGCGGCTTGCGGTCCGGCAGGGCCGTCTCGATCCGCGCGTCAAGCCAGTCGCCGCGCTCGGCCGTCTCCCCGTACAAGCGCAGCTGCCCGGCCGTCCGGGCCACCTCGCCCCGGCAGCGCGCCTCGGGCAGGCCGGTCTCCAGCATCGCGCGCTCGACCAGGTCGTTCACCTTGCCCTCGAGCTTGTCCGCGATCGCCCGCAGGAAGCGGTTGCGCTCGGCCCCGGAAAGCTTCGCCCAGGCCGGAGCGGCCTCCGCCGCCAGCTTGACGGCCCGCTCGACATCGTCGCCGACCGCCGAAAGGAAGGAGGGTTCGATCGGCTGGTCGCGCACAGGATCAAACGCCTTGAACGCCACGCCGCCGGGACCGCTGGAGCCAAAGCCGATAAGGGAGCCGCCGTCAGGTTTCATAGAGGGGCCAGTGAAACCGCGAATGGCGGCCGCGCGAGTCAAATTAGCCGGGAAACCGCAGCGGGGAGCCCGCGGATCCGCGCTGTGACGCCCCGCCAGGAACTGCCACCGGTTCGTTCCGGTCCCGGAGGGGACTGGCCGCCCGCCGGGCGGAAACCCGGAAAGCCAGGAAAAGCAGCGGGCCGGGGATACTTCCAGGCAACCCGGCGGCCCGCACCGGGCTAGGCGTACCGCTCCGGTCCCAGCAGGGACAGGTCGATGCTGGGCTTGGCGCCGGTGATGAGTTCGGTCAGCAGGACGCCGGAGATCGGCGCCATCGTGAGGCCCAGCATGGCGTGGCCGCTGGCGGTGTAGAGGTTGGCGTAACGGCTGAAGCGGCCGATGTACGGCAGGCCGTCGGGCGACACCGGACGGTAGCCGAACCAGGGTTGCACGCCGGCAAAGTCGGCGGCGGTGAAGTCGGGCAGGAACGCCCGCGCGCCGGCGATGATCTGCTCGATCCGCTCGGGCCGGACCCGGTCGCTGTGGCCGCTGATCTCCATGGTGCCGCCGAAGCGCAGGCTCTCCCCCATCGGCGTCACCGCCACGCGGCGTTCCGTGAGGATCATGGGCTTGGCGGGCAGCAGCCGCGGGCGATCGAGGGTCAGGCTGTAGCCCTTGCCCGGCTGCATCGGCAGGCGCAGCCCGAGGCCGGCCACCATTCCCGGCGACCACGAGCCGCCGGCGAGCACGTAGTCGTCCGCGACCAGGTCGCCCGCCGTCGTGCGCACGCCGGCGATCCGGCCGCTGCCGGCGATCCATCCGAAAACGCTCGTGTGGCACTGGAACCTCACCCCCATCTCCCGCAGCAGCCCGACGAGGGCCGGCACGAAACGGCGCGGCGTGAGGTGCGCGTCGATCGGGAAATAGACGGAGCCGGCGATCTGCATCCGCACCGCCGGCTCGAGCGCCGCGGTCTGGCGGGCGTCAAGCACGCGCGCCTCGACGCCGAGCTCGTTGGCGAGGCGCGCCAGGCCGTGCGCCTCGTGGTCCAGCCCGCGCTGCGTCTGGCAGAGGTTGAGCAGGCCCTCCGTCCGGAGGTCGAAGGTGTTGCCCGTGATGTCGGCCAGCTCGACGAAGCGCTCGCGCCCGGCCAGGCAGAGGTCGCGCAGGATCGGCGCCGCGCGCCGGGTGTGTTCCTGCGTGCAGGCGCGGGCGAAGAGCCAGGCCCACCGCATCAGCTCGCCGTCGAGGCGCGGCTTGATGTAAAACGGGCTGCGCGAGCTGAGCATCCACTTGAGGCCGGTCCAGACCATTCCGGGGGCCGAGAGCGGCACGACATGGCTGGGCGAGACGTAGCCCGCGCTGCCGTGCGCGCAGGAATCGGCGCCTTCCGCGTTACGTTCGACGACGGTCACCCGGCAGCCCGCGCGCGCGAGGTAGTACGCGCTGCACAGGCCGACCACGCCGCCGCCGCAGACCAGGATGGAACGGGAGTTTTTCATGAAAGGTGATCGGGGCCCGGCGCCGGCGCGCCCCATCCCCAGGCTAGCGGGTCGGCGGGGTCGAGGATCAGCTCCGCCTCGCCCGTGACGTAGGCCGAGCCCGTGATCGTCGGCACGATCCGTTCGCCCTGCGGGCGGTACGAAGCCTGGAAAACGCTGCCGAGGATGCTTTCCTGCACCCAGACCACGCCGGGGGCGAGCCGGCCGTCGGCCGCCAGGCACGCCAGCTTTGCGCTGGTGCCGGTGCCGCACGGGGAGCGGTCATAGGCCAGCCCCGGGCACAGCACGAAGCTGCGGCTGTCGACGCCCGGGGTCGGCGACGGCCCGAACAGCTCGACATGGTCCACTTCCGGAAAACCCGCGGCCGCGAGGGCGCGGCGCACCCGCACGGCGTAGTCGGTGAGCGCGGCCAGGTTGGACCGCTCCAGCTTCAGCCCGTGGCCCTCCACCAGGCCGAACCAGTTGCCGCCCCAGGCGAGATCGACCGGCACGGCGCCCAGCCCCTGCGGCTGCAGCACGAGCCCCCGGCGCGCGCGGTAGCTCGGCACGTTCTCGACCGCGACCCGGCCGTCGGCCTGCAGCCGGGCCGCCACCGGCCCGGCCGGCGTGTCGAGGCGCACCTCGCCCGGACCCAGCCGACCGAGGTGCGCCAGCGCCTTGACGACGCCGATGGTGCCGTGGCCGCACATGCCGAGGACGCCGACCGGATTGAAGAAGATCACGCCAAGCGCGCAGCCCGGCTCGTGCGGCGGGACCAGCAGCGCGCCGACCATCGCGTCCGAGCCCCGCGGCTCGCCCACGACCGCGGTGCGGTAGCGCTCGTGTTCCGCCCGGAAGCGGCCGGCGCGCTCCGCCAGCGGTCCCGCGCCGAGGTCAGGCCCCCCGGCCAGGACCACGCGGGTCGGTTCGCCACCCGTGTGGGTGTCGAGGATCCGGAGGCGGACGGCGGGCGGCGGCATGAAGGGCGCGGCGAGAATCAGGCGCGCGGGTTCCCGAGAAAAGCAAAAAGCCGGCCCCCCGCGGGGCCGGCTCGCCTACTGCGCGCGCCGCGCGTTCAGACCGCGGTGTCGCCGCGCTCGTCGGTGCGGATGCGGATCACGTCGTCCAGCGGGGCGACGAAGATCTTGCCGTCGCCGATCTTGCCGGTCTTGGCCGCGCCGGCGATCGCCGTGATGACCTTGCCGGCAATCTCGTCGCTGACCGCGACCTCGATCTTCACCTTGGGCAGGAAGTCCACGGTATACTCGCTGCCGCGGTAGATCTCGGTGTGCCCCTTCTGGCGGCCGAAGCCCTTGACCTCGGTGACGGTCATGCCTTCGATGCCGACGGCGGCGAGGGCCTCCTTCACTTCGTCGAGCTTGAACGGTTTGATGATGGCGATGATGAGTTTCATGGTGAGTGGGGGTGGATTGTTAGCCGATGTAACCTTCCTCGCCATGTTCGCTGACATCCAGGCCGGCGGTCTCCACTTCCGCGGTCGGACGCAGCCCGATGGTGAGCTTGACGATGAACGCGATCACCGCGGTGGCGACCACGCTCCAGACGATGGTGAGCAGGACGGCCTTGATCTGGTTGCCGACGAGGCCCTCCTTGAGGGGACCCACGACGGAGTTGGCCTTCTCGCTGGCGAAGACGCCGGTGAGGATGGCCCCCATGGTGCCGCCCACGCCGTGGACGCCGAAGGTGTCGAGCGCGTCGTCGTAGCCGAGCCACTTCTTCAGGTACGAGACCGCGAAGAACGGCACGATGCCGGCGAGGACGCCCATGATGACCGAGGAGGACGCGGTGACGAAGCCGGCGGCGGGCGTGATGACGACCAGGCCGGCGACGATGCCGGAGCAGAAGCCGAGGACGCTCGGCTTGCCGCGGGTGACCCACTCCGCGAGCGCCCAGACGAACCCGGCGATGGCCGCCGCGAAAGTCGTCGTGGTGAAGGCGTTGGCGGCGATGGCGTCGGCGCCGAGCGCGGAGCCCGCGTTGAAGCCGTACCAGCCGACCCAGAGCATGCCGGTGCCGACCATGCAGAGGACCATGGAATGCGGGGGCATCGGCTCCTTGCCGAAGCCCTTGCGCTTGCCGAGAATCATGCAGAGGACCAGGGCGCTCCAGCCCGAGGTCATGTGCACCACGGTGCCGCCCGCAAAATCGATCGCCTTGATGCCGGCGTCCGGATTGAGCGGCCCGCACATGAAGCCCGTCGCGGACCAGACCATGTGCGCGAAGGGGAAGTAGACCAGGAACATCCACAGGGCCACGAACACCAGCACCGCGAGGAACTTCATGCGCTCCGCGATGGCGCCGACGATGAGCGCCGGGGTGATGATGGCGAAGGTCAGCTGGAACATCGCCCACATGGAGTCGCTGATCCAGTAGTAGCCGGCGCCCACGTTGCCCGGCTCGATGCCCTGGAAGAACTTGTAGGTTCCGTCGCCCACGAAGGCGTTGCCGGCACCGAAGGACAGGCTGTAGCCGATCGCCCACCAGAGCAGGGTCACGAGGCCCGTGATGCCCAGGCACTGCGCCAGGACGGAGAGGACGTTTTTCTTGCGCACCAGGCCGCCGTAAAACAGGGCCAGGCCCGGGAGCGTCATGAAGAGCACCAGCGCCGTGCTCACCATCTGCCACGCATTGTGGCCGGGACCGGGGCCAGGAATCTTCGTGGCCACATCGGGGGTGCGGGCCGTGTTGTTGACGTACGCCTCGAGATCAGCCAGCCGCTGCTCGACCGTGGGTTCGGGCGGGGTGGCCGGTTTATCCTCAGCGCGGCAGGTAAGCGCCGTCAGCCATCCAAGGCCGATCAACGCGAGTAGACGCATGGTAGTAGGCAGTGCATTTTTCATGGGCGGAACCCCTTTGAGCAGGAGCAATGCCAGCCCTGAAATCAGTTTCGCCCCGCGTGACATACCCCCGTAGCTGCGGCCGAGCGGCTGGGCGGGCGCAAAAAAGCCGGCCCGGGCAGGGGCCGGCGGAGGGGGAACCAGGCGAGGCGGATCTCAGACCGCCGATTCGCCGTGCTCGTCGGTGCGGATGCGGATGACGTCGTCGACCGGCAGGATGAAGACCTTGCCGTCGCCGATCTTGCCCGTCTTGGCGGAGTTCACGATCGCGGCGACCACCTTGTCCTTGATGTCGTCGCTGACGACGATCTCGATCTTGGCCTTGGGCAGGAAATCGACGGTGTACTCGCTGCCGCGATAGACCTCGGTGTGGCCCTTCTGGCGTCCGAAACCCTTGACCTCGGTGACGGTCATGCCCTCGACGCCGACCTTGGTCAGCGCGTCCTTCACGGCCTCGAGTTTGAACGGCTTGATGATGGCGGTAATCAGTTTCATGGGGGAAGAATTGGAATGGCGCAGTTTCCTCGGACGGCGCGGGCAGCGCAAGCCTACTGTGTCGGCACGACCGTCTGGATGTGCAGCTCCTTGAGCTGCCTGGCCGTCACCGGCGTCGGGCTCTGGGCCATGAGGTCCTGCGCCTTCTGCGTCTTCGGGAAAGCGATGACGTCGCGAATGCTCGTCGTGCCGCAGAGCAGCGCGACCATCCGGTCGAGACCGAACGCGATGCCGCCGTGCGGCGGGGCGCCGTAGGTGAAGGCCTTGAGCATGTAGCCGAAGCGGCTCTCCACCACGTCGGCGGGGATCTTCAGGACGTCCTCGAACACCTTCTTCTGGAGCGCCGGCTGGTGGATGCGGATCGAGCCGCCGCCCAGTTCCATGCCGTTCAGCACCACGTCGTAGTGCTGGCCCCGCACGGCCTTGGGGTTGGAGTCGAGCAGGGCGGCATCCTCCGGCACCGGGGCCGTGAACGGGTGGTGCGTGGCCGCGTAGCCGCCGCGCTCCTCGTCGTAGGACATGAGCGGAAAATCCACCACCCACAGGAAGTTCCACTGGTCGGCGCGGATCGTGAGCCGGCCGCGTTTGACCAGCAGCTGGGCGGCCTCGAGCCGGACGCGGCCCAGGATGGCGCAGGCGCGCTCCCAGGGGGCGGCCGCGAAGAAGACGAGGTCGCCGTCGACGAGCTGCAGCCGCCGGGTCAGCTCCGCCTTCTCGGCTTCGGTGAAGAACTTCACGATCGGCGACTTCCATTCGCCGCCTTCGACCTTGATGAAGGCGAGGCCCTTCGCGCCGAGCGACTTGGCGACCTCCTCGAGCGCGCCGATCTCGCCCTGCGTGATGTCGGCCAGGCCCTTCGCGTTGAAGGCCTTGACCGCGCCGCCCGCGGCGACGGTGGAGGCGAACACCTTGAAGCCCGACGCCTTGAACAGCGCGGAAAAATCCGCGAGCTCCAGGCCGAAGCGGGTGTCGGGCTTGTCCACGCCGTAGCGGTCCATGGCGTCCTGGTAGGCCAGGCGCGGGAACGGCGTCGGCAGGTCGTGGTTGAGCACGTCCTTCCAGACCTTCTTCAGCATGCCCTCGAAAAGCGCGTAGATGCCCTCGCGGTCGATGAAAGACGCCTCGACGTCGATCTGCGTGAACTCCATCTGGCGGTCGGCGCGCAGGTCCTCGTCGCGGAAGCAGCGCGCGATCTGGAAATAGCGCTCCACGCCGGCAACCATCAGGATCTGCTTGAACTGCTGCGGCGACTGCGAAAGCGCGTAGAACTGCCCGGGATGGATGCGCGACGGGACCAGGTATTCGCGCGCGCCCTCGGGCGTGCTCTTGAACAGGGTCGGCGTCTCGACCTCGATGAAGGCCTGCGCGTCGAAGTAGTCGCGCACGGACTTGGTGGCCCGGTGCCGCACCTGCAGGTTCCGGCGCATCTTGGGCCGGCGCAGGTCGAGGTAGCGGTAGGTCAGGCGCAGGTCCTCGTTGACCTTGTCGCCGCCGGCGTCCGTCAGCGGGAACGGCGGCGTCTCGGACACGTTATGCACCACGAGCTCGGTCGCCTCGATCTCGATCTCTCCGGTCGGGATGTGTTTGTTCACCATCTCGCCCGGGCGCGCCACCACGCGGCCGGTGATACCGATGACCGACTCGTCCTTCAGGTGCGAGGCCGACGCGCGCAGGCCGCTGTCGAACTTCACCTGGGTCACGCCCTGGCGGTCGCGCAGGTCGATGAAGATGATGCCGCCGTGGTCGCGGACGGAATCCACCCAGCCGGCCAGGGAGACGGTCGCGCCAAGTTCGGCCTTGGTGAGTTGGGCACAATGATGGGTGCGATGCATAGGGACAGAGCGGGCCAGCTAAGCGCAGAGCCCCGGGCCGGCGCAATGAGATTCTCTGTCAAAGTGCCGGGCGGGCGGCCGCCGGGAAGCGCGGCGCTTCAGGCTTCGAGCAGGCTCCGGCCGGTCATCTCCGCGGGCCGGGGCAGCCCCATGAGCTGCAGGACCGTGGGTGCCACGTCGGCCAGGCGGCCGCCGCTCCGCAGCGGCGTGCGGCCGGCCGCGAACTCGTCGCCCACCACGAAGATCTCCACGGGGTTCAGCGTGTGCGAGGTGTGCGGCCCCTGGTTGACGGGATCCCACATCTGCTCGCAGTTGCCGTGGTCGGCCAGCACCACCGCCCGGCCCTGCTGCGTCGCGAGCGCCGCCAGGAGCTCCCCGACACCGCGGTCCGTGGCCTCGACCGCGCGGATGGCGGCGGGCAGCGAACCCGTGTGGCCCACCATGTCGGGATTCGCGTAATTGACCACGATCAGCCCGAACTTGCCCGAGAGGATCGCGGCCTTGGCCGTGGCGGTGACCTCGGCCGCGGCCATCTCGGGCTGCAGGTCGTAGGTCGGCACCTGCGGGCTCGGCGGGCAGGCCCGCTCCTCGCCGGGAAACGGGTCCTTCCGGTAATTGTTGAAGAAAAAGGTCACGTGCGGGTTCTTTTCTGTCTCGGCGCAGCGGAACTGCGGGATGCCGGCGGCGCTGACGACCTGCCCGAGGATGTGGCGCAGCGGCTCGGGCTTGGGCGAGATGACGTGGACCGGCAGGCCCGCCTCGTACTCGGTCATGGTCGCGTAGTAGAGGTCGAGCTTCGGGCCGCGGTCGAAGCCCCGGAAATCGTCGAGCACGAACGCGCGGGTGATCTCCCGCGGCCGGTCGCCGCGGTAGTTGTAGAAGAGCACGGCGTCGCCGTCCCCGATCACGGCCAGCGGCCGGCCGTCGGGGCCGACGATGCGGGTGGCCGGCACGAACTCGTCGCCCTTCTGCGTGGCGCTGAGCGGGTGCGCGTAGTAGGCCGTGACGGCCTCCGCCGCCGAGGCCGCGGTCGCCGCCGGCCCCCGGCCGGTCAGCATGTCGTAGGCCTGCCGCACGCGCTCCCAGCGGTTGTCGCGGTCCATCGCCCAGAAGCGCCCGCAGACGCTCGCGATCCGGCCGACTCCGATCTCCCGGCACCGGGCCTCGACCTCGCGCACGTAGCCGAGCCCGCTCTGCGGCGGCGTGTCGCGTCCGTCCGTGAACGCGTGGACGTAGACCTCCGCCAGCCCCTCGGCCTTCGCCTGGCGCAGGATGCCGTAAAGGTGCTCGAGCATGCCGTGCACGCCGGCGTCGGACACGATGCCCATGAGGTGCAGCCGCGAGCGGCGGGAGCGGACGCGCTCCACCGCCTGCCGCCAGACGGGATTCGCGGCCAGCCGGTTTTCCGAGAACAGCTTGTTGAGCCGGACCAGCTCCTGGTCGACGATGCGGCCCGCGCCGATGTTCTCGTGCCCGACCTCGCTGTTGCCCATGACCCCTTCGGGCAGGCCGACGTCGAGCCCGCTGGCGGCGATCAGCGTGTGCGGGTAGCGGGCGTGCAGCAGGTCGTCGCAGGGTTTCTTCGCCAGGTGCACGGCATTGTAGGCGGCCTGCTCCGGGTGGGGGTTGCGGCCCCAGCCGTCGCGGATCACGAGCAGGACAGGCGTTCGCTTGGCGGTCATGCCCGAGTTGTCCGTCTTCCCGCACGCTCGGGCAACTCAATTTCGCGCGCGCGGGCACCGGTGCGCCCGGTTGACTTTCCCCGCCGGAACGACCAGCTCTAGCGGGCCGCATGTCCAAGTCCGCCGTCCTCCTGCTCAACCTGGGATCACCCGATTCCACCTCCGTCGCCGACGTCACCCGCTACCTCCGCGAGTTCCTCGGCGACGAGCGCGTGATCGACCGGCCGGAGTCCGCTTTCCTGCGCGGCCTCCTCGTCAACCGGATCATCATCCCGCGCCGGGCCGCGAACTCCGCCCACGCGTATTCCACGATCTGGACCGAGGCGGGGTCGCCGCTGATCGTCACCAGCAAGCGCACGCAGGAGGCGCTGCAGCGCCGCGTCGATTTTCCCGTCGGCCTGGCCATGAACTACGGCAACCCCTCCATCCCCGCCGAGCTCAGTCGGCTGGCGGCGCTGGGCGTGACCCGCCTGCTGCTCTTTCCGCAATACCCGCATTACGCGATGTCGAGCTGGGAGACCGTCGTCGCCAAGGTCTACCGCGAGGCCGCCCGCGTCGCGCCGGGCCTGCGCATCGCCAGCGTGCAGCCCTATTTCGAGGACCCCGACTACATCGACGCGCTGGTGGCCAGCGCCCGGCCCTACCTGGCGAAGCCGCACGACCACCTGCTCTTCAGCTACCACAGCATACCGGTGCGGCATCTGACCAAGGCCGACTCGTCGCGGGCCCACTGCCAGGTGGTGCCCGACTGCTGCCACACGTGCGGCCCGGCGCACGCGACCTGCTACAAGGCGCAGGTCACGCGCACCACCCACGCGTTCGCGCGGCACGCGGGGCTCGACCCCGCGCGCTGGTCGATCGCCTTCCAGTCGCGCCTCGCCAACGAGCCCTGGCTCGAGCCCTACACGGACTTCGAGTACAAGCGGCTCGCCGCCGAGGGCCGCAAGCGCCTGCTGGTCATCACCCCCGCGTTCGTGACCGACTGCCTCGAGACCCTCGAGGAGATCCGGGTCCGGGGAGCCGAGGATTTCCACGCCGCCGGCGGCGGAACCTTCGAGCACATCCCCTGCCTCAACGACCAGCCGGTCTGGATCGACTTCCTCGAGCGCCGGACCCGGCAGTGGATCGCCGCCTGAGCCGGCCGCGGCCGGGGATGCCCGCTCGCCGGTCCGGCGGAGGTCGAACCGCCGGATTTCCGCCCCGTCCCTCGGGAATCCACACCCCTTTGCAGCTCCCCTTCCCCAGAACTCCTTGGGCGTTTCTCCCCGCCTGGCTTCCGCCCCAGGAAGCTCCGCCGAATTCCCGCCTTGATCGTGGGTGTTTCACCCTATCCAGTGGTAAAAGCCGTTTAAACTGGGTCGGCTCACAGGCGGGTCGCCCGTCTGGGCTGGCGAGTTGAGGCGGTAATTACAGAAAGTTAGCACCCACCGTGAACAAATCTTCTGCGCCCCATAACCTTGCCAGCAAGGGCCTAGCTGCCAAAGGCAGCGCGGTGCTTGTGCTGGACACGGACGGGCGCATCCAGGTGGCCAGCAACGCCGCCTGCTCGCTGTGGCAGGCGGCGAACGCGGAAATGGTGGGCGACCAGCTTCCCAACCTCTTCGCTTTCGACGTGGTGTCGCGGGAATCGGGGTGGGTGCAATCCCAGTGGGAGGTGCTGCTGGCCGCCGCGCTGACGCAGCCGATCACGCTGCGGCTGCAGCCGAAGGAGGCCGCGGCCTTCGAGGTGCAGGTGCGGATCGAGCGGGCGGGCGACGCGCCGGTGCGGTATTTCGCCTTCGTGACTCCGCCGGCCCCGGCCGCGGCGCCGGCCTCGACGGCGTCGACGCCGCCGATCCCCTCGGAAAATTTCCTTTCGCAGCTGAACGAACGCAGCCCGCTCGGTTTCTTCGACCTCAATTTCCTGCGCAACGAGGTTTATTACTCCCCGACCTGGAAACGCATCCTGGGGTACGCGGACAACGCCCTGCCGAACACCTACGAGACCTGGCTGAACCTCATCCACCCCGACGACTCCGCCGCGGCGCCCGACCGGCAGGGCCGGGGCACGGCGACCGGCGCGCGCCAGTTCGCGCTCGAGTTCCGCATGCGGCACGCCGACGGCCATTACGTGTGGGTGCAGAGCGTCGGCCTGCAGATCTACAGCCCGAACGGCGCCCTGCAGCGCGTCATCGGCGCCCACATCGACATCACCGACCGCAAGGAATTCGAGGAGGCCGGCCTGCACGCGGAGGAACGCCTGCAACTGCTCGGCGAGCGGGGCCGCGCGGGCCTGTTCGACCTCAACTTCGCCGCCGGCATCTACTGGATGTCGCCCGGCCTCAAGTCGATGCTCGGCTTCGCCGACAACGAGCTGCCCGACACCCTCGAGTCGTTCCTGCGCGCGCTGCCCATGGACGAGACCGCCGGCGGCCTGCCGGCCTATTTCCTCGCGCAGCACCCGAACCAGCTCGCCTATTTCGACACCCTGCGGCTGCGGCATCGCGATGGCCGCGAGGTGGCCGCGCACGCCGGCGTCTTCCGCCAGATCTCGCGCCGCAAGGAGCTGCAGCGCGTCATCGGCTTCGCCGCCCCGCTGCCCGGCGGCGCCGAGGCCGCGCCGGGCGCCGGCCTGCCGGCCGGACACCTGGAGGTCCTGCTCGGGGAGTTGCAGGAGGCGGTGCTGCTCACCGACGGCAACGGCCAGGTGCTCTTCCTCAACGCCAAGGCGGAGCAGCTCCTCGGCCGGACCAACGAGCAGAGCGTCGGCCTGCACGCCTGGGAGATCTTCCGGCTGGTGCACCGCCAGAGCGCCCAGCCCGGCGAGAGCCCGGTGGCCAAGGCGCTCAACACCGGGGAGCCGACCGCGCTCAACACCGAGTGCGCGCTCGACCTCGGCGACGGCCGGACCCTGCCGGTGGCGTTCAGCACCCGCCCCGTGCTCGATCCCGCGTCGCATCCGGTCGGCGCCGTGGTCGTCTTCCGCAATCCCGACGAGATGAGCCTGACCCCCGAGGAGCTGGTCCGCTCCAACCGCTTCGCGTCGCTCGGGCAGCTGGCCGGCGGCATCGCCCACGATTTCAACAACCTCCTGACCACGATCCTCGGCGGCATCTCGATGGCCAAGGACGGACAGAATTCGTCCGGCCTCGAGAACAGCGAGCGCGCGTGCCTGGCCGCCAAGGCGCTGAGCAAGCAGCTGCTCACCTTCTCGCGCGGCGGCACGTCGGTGCGGCAGGTGGTGAAGCCGGCCGACGTCCTGGCCGACGCCGTCCGCCTGGCGGCCGCCGGCTCGACGGTGAAGATCGAGGTGGGCATCGCCCCCGACACCGGGACCATCTGCGTCGACCGCGCGCAAATCCTGCAGGTCTTCCAGAATCTGATCATCAACAGCATCCAAGCCATGCCCACCGGCCAGGGCCAGGTCTGGCTCACCGCCAACAACGTCGACCTGGCCGAGGGCCAGATCGCTCCCCTGCCCGCGGGCACCTACGTGTCCTTCGAAGTCCGCGACAACGGCAGCGGCATCCCCCCGGAGCATCTCGAGCGCATCTTCCAGCCTTTCTTCACGACCAAGAAGACCGGCACGGGCCTCGGGCTCGCCACCGTACTTTCCATCGTGAAGCGGCACCAAGGGCAGATGGGCGTGATCTCGGAGATCGGGCAGGGCACCACCTTCACCGTGTTCCTGCCGCTGGCCGACAAACCCGAGGAAGTCGAGGCTCGCCGGGCGCCGAGCCTGCGCTTCGGCACCGGCCGGGTGCTGTTCATGGACGACGACGAGAACATCTGCACCCTCACCGGCTCCATGCTCGAGAGCCTCGGCTACAAGTGCGACCTGGCCCGCAACGGCGAGGAGGCGGTCCAGTTCTACAAGCGCTACCTCAACATCGGGCGGCCGTACGACGTCGTGATCATGGACCTGACCATCATCGGCGGCATGGGCGGCGAGCAGACCTACCGCGTCCTCCGCGACCTCGATCCCGACGTGCGCGCGATCATCGCCAGCGGCTACGACAACGACGACATGGCGCGGCAGTTCCTCGACATGGGCTTCCTCGGCTACCTGACGAAACCCTACCGGGTGGGCGACCTCGGCCGCACCCTGCGCAAGGTGCTCGGCAAGTAGGCGCGGCGCGTTTCACCGGGCCGCAACCAGAGCCCGGGCGCGGGCCACCGCCGACGCGAGGTCCGCCGCCACGTTCTCGCGCCCGAGGGCGTCGAAGAACCCGGCCTTCTCCATCAGGAAGTAGGGCTGCGTGTGCGGGCCGCTCAGCACGAGCTGCTTGCCGTGCCGGCGCAGCTTGGCGTGCAGCGTCTCGAGCCGGTTCAGCGCGGTCGCGTCCATCGCCGTGACCGCGGCCATGTGCACGATGATCACGTCGGTCTGTCCGCCGGCCCGGCGGATGATGTTTTCCAGCTTCTCGGCCGACCCAAACATGAGCGCGCCGAACACCCGGTAGATCAGCACGCCGGGCGGCACGTCGGACACCGGCTCGTGGCCCGCGAACGGCGGGTTGGTCTCGCCCGTCATGGCGTGCACCTGGGTGGTGTCGGCGATCCGCTTGATGAACATCACCGCGGCCAGCACCATGCCGACCTCCACCGCCACGGTGAGATCGAAGAGGACCGTCAGCGCGCAGGTCGTCAGGAACACGGCCGCGTCGCCGCGCGGCCGCCGGCGCAGCACGGTGAACTCCTCCCACTCCCCCATCCGCACCGCGACGACCGCCAGGACGGCCGCCAGCGTGGCCAGCGGGATGTCGTGCGCCAGCGGCGCCGCGGCCAGCAGCACCGCGAGGAGGACCAGCGCGTGCACCATGCCCGCCACCGGCGAGCCGGCGCCGCTGCGGATGTTCGTCGCCGTGCGGGCCAGCACGCCCGTCACCGGCAGCCCGCCGCACAGCGGCGCGACGAAGTTCGCCACCCCCTGCGCCATCAGCTCCTGGTTCGAGTCGTGCCGGTCGTCGATCATGCCGTCCGCCACCACCGCCGAGAGCAGCGACTCCACCGCGCCCAGGAGCGCGATGGTGAACGCCGGGCGCACCAGCCCGCCCAGGTGCTCCCAGTCGAACGAGGGGAACCGCAGCTCGGGCAGGCCCTGCGGGATCCCCCCGAAACGGCTCCCGATGGTCTCCGTCGGCCAGCCGCCCAGCGAGACCAGGAGCGTGCCGACGGTCACGGCGACGATCGATCCCGGCACGCGGTTCCAGCGTTTCGGCCACAGCAGGAGCAGGGCGAGCGAGAGGGCCCCCATGCCCAGCGTGGGCCAGTGGAGCCCGGGCAGCGCCCCGGCCAGCGCCCGCAGCTTGGGCAGGAATTCGGCCGGCTCCGCCGGCAGCGCCAGGCCCAGGAAGGGGCGGACCTGGGTCGAGAGGATCGTGATCGCGATGCCGCAGGTGAACCCCACCGTGACCGGGTGGGGGATGAACTTGATGAGGTTGCCCAGCCGCATCATGCCCATCGCGAAGAGGATCACGCCCGCGAACATCGTGCAGAGCAGCACGTCCGCCAGGCCGTACTCCGCGACCATGAGGGCCACCAGCCCGACAAACGCGCCCGCCGGCCCGCCGATCTGCACCCGCGAGCCGCCCAGCGCCGAGACCAGGAAGCCGCCGACGACGCCGGCGTACAGGCCGGCGGCGGGCGTCATGCCCGACGAGATGCCGAAGCCGATGCAGAGCGAGAGGGCGACCACGCCGACCGTCAGCCCGGCGCCGACGTCGCGCAGGAAGCGGTCGCGGCTGTAGTCCCGGAAGACTTCCCGCAGCCGCGGGCGGACCGGCCAAGCCAGGTAGCCTTCATGCCCCGCCGTGTCGCTCATGGCGGTAGAATGCAGGCCGATCCCGCCTGCGGCAAGCCGCGAGCCGCCGGCCCCGGCCGGCCCCTAGCCCCGCCAGGTCATGGCGTGGCAGAAGGCGACGCCCGCCGCGTCGGCCTCGTCAAATGCCAGCGTCCGCCCGTGCCCCAGCATGGCCATGACGGTGCGCGCCATCTGCTCCTTGCTCGCCTGCCCGCGGCCGACGACGGCCTGCTTCACCCGGCGCGGTGCGTATTCGAACACCTCGCGCCGGCCCAGCGCGGCGGCGGCGATGGCCGCGCCCCGCGCGGCGCCGAGGATCTGGGCCGTCTGGAAGTTCTGCACGTAGATGGTCTGCTCGAGCGCGACGTGCCGCGGATCGAGCTCCGCGATGTACGCCGCCACCGCCCGGTGGATTTCGCCGAGGCAGTAGGCCAGCGGATGCCGGGCCGGCAGCCGGAGGGTGGCGCAGCGAAGCAGCACGGGCGGCCGGCCCGGCGTGAACTCGACCAGCGCCAGGCCCGTGCCGCGCAGGCTGGGATCGATCCCGAGCACGCGGCCGGCAAAGGCGGCGCCGGCCGGCGCCGGCGCGTCGGGCCACGCGCGCGCCGCGAGCGTGCCTTCGAGCTTCGCCTTCCACAGCTGCCGGGTTGAAAGTCTGGCCATCGCTCCCTTCTCGTATGCTTTCGGGTTTCCTCCAATCTAAAACAGGAGGAGCTTCACCGCCGCCGCGACGGTCAGGGCCAGCGCCACGAACTCGAACGCCTGCTGGTTCAGGCGCGCCACCGCCAGGCGGCCCAGCACGCAGCCCGCCAGCACGGCGGGCGCCAGCCGCAGGTTGAGCCAGAGGCTCTCGGGGTTGATCAGGCCGAGCTGGAGCATGAACGGCACCTTGAACCAGTTCAGCAGGAGGAAGAACACCGCGTTCGTGCCCAGGAAGCCGAGCTTGGGCATCCGCATCGCGAGCAGGAAAAGCGTCATGACCGGCCCGGCCGCGTTCGCCACCAGGGTGGTGAACCCCGCCATCAATCCCGCCCCGCCCGCCACCCAGGGCGGCGCGTGGGCCACGGCCTCCTCGATCTCCGCCCGGCGCGCCTTCCGCCAGCAATGCACGCCGAGGAGCAGCACGAAGGTCGCGCCGATGAGCCGCGCCGTCTGCCGGTCGTCGATCTGGCCGAGCGCCAGCCAGCCGGCCATCACGCCCGCCGCCGCCCAGGGAAACAGCCGCCACAGGTGCCGCCACTGCGTGTGCTCGCGGTAGATCGTCACCGCCACCGCGTCGCCGAGGATCAGCAGCGGCAGCACCACGCCCGTCGCCTGCCGGGCCGGCAGCGCGAAGCTGAAGAGCGCCACGAACAGGATGCCCAGGCCGGGGAGGCCGGTCTTCGAGATCCCGACGGTGATCCCGCCGGCCACGAGCAGCGCCCACTGCCAGAGTTCGAGGCTCATGGCCGCCCGCCTCCGGCCGCCGTCCCGGATCGCTGGTCCGGCATCAGCCGATCCTCCCCGCGGCCACGGTGAGCTGCTGCCAGCCGGCGGACTCCGGCGGCACGGTGCCGGTCGCGATCACCTGCGGCTCGCCGTCAAGCGCGGCCCAGAACCGCGCGCGGCGGGCGGGATCGAGCTCGCCCAGCATGTCGTCGCAAAGCAGCACGGGGGTGACGCCGCCCTGGGCCTGGAAGTAAGCGGCCTGGGCCAGCCGCAGGGCGATCACCAGGCACCGCTGCTGGCCCTCGGAAGCGAACTGCTTCGCCGGGTTCCCGTTCAGCAGGAGGTCGAGGTCGTCGCGATGCGGCCCGCACCCGGTGGACTTGAGCAGGATGTCCCGCGGACGGTTGCGGCGAAGGAGCGCGGCGAACTCGGCCGCATCGGCCACCGTCGTGTCGGGGACGTAGACCAGCCCCGCCGTCTCGCCCTCCGGCACCAGCCGCGCATGGGCCGCGCGGAAATGTCCGCCCAGCTCCGCCAGGCCGGTCCGGCGTTTCGCGGCCAGGACCACGGCGTGCGCGGCCAGGCCGTGCTCGAACGCGTCGAGGGCCCCGGCGTCGCGCCCCCCCTGCTTCAGCAGCAGGTTACGCTCGGCCAAGGCGCGGGTGCTGGCCTGCAGCGCCGCGAGGTAGCCGGCATCCATGGCCGCCAGCGTGAGGTCGAGCCAGCGGCGCCGGAGGGCCGGCGCGCCGCGCAGGAACTGGTGGTCCTGCGACGAGAACACGACCGTGGGGAACTTGCCGATAAAGTCGGCGAGGCGGGTGACCCGGCCCTGCTCCCACATCACCTCGCGCCCCTGCGTCGTGAGCGTGATGACGAGCCGGCTGGCGCCGAACCGCTCGTGCTCGAGCATGAAAGCCAGGCCGGCCTGCGGCTGGCCGTGGCCGACCAGCGCGCGCGCCTCGGCACCGCGGAAGGACCGCAGCGCCGTGACATAGCCCAGCGCCTCGAGGAAGTTGGTCTTCCCCTGTGCGTTGGCTCCGCCCAGGAACGTCCGCCGGCCCGTCAGCGCAACGTCGACCAGAGGCAGATTCCGGAAGCCCTGGAGAGTGACCTGGCTGAACCGCATGCCGGCGACACTATGGCGGCCCCCCGCGCGGCGCTTCCACTCCAAAGTTGCCCGCCGCCCATCCGCGCCGGGCCCGCCCTCCCGGGCGGTTTGCCCTTGCCAAGGCGGCCGCCCTGCGAGTTTCTCGCCGGGCGGGCCAAACGTCATGCACGCCAATCCCATCCGCCCCGGACTGCGCTTCCTCGTTCCCCTTTGCTGCCTGCTGGCCGTCGTCCTCTCCGGCGCCACTCCCCTGCCCGTCGCCCGGCTGTTCGACCTGCCGGCCGTCTCGCCGCCCAAGGTGTCGCCCAACGGGCAGCTGGTCGCTTTCGGCGGCAACTTCAAGGGCGTCCACCACCTGGTGCTGATCGACACCGGCACCCTGAAGGACGTCGGTTCCGTGCCGCTGAAGGACTTCTCGATCCTGGACGTCTGGTGGAAGGCCGACGACAGCGTGCTCGTCCTGCTCGAGCGCGAACTGGGCGGCCAGGAGCTGCGCAACTATCACCCGCAAACACGGAAGTTCGTCCGGCTGACGGCCGAGAACTCCCGGTTTGGCAATCTCTATTCCCTGACGACACCCGGCATCGACGGCCGCACGACCAGCTGGCGGATGATCGACATCGTCTCGCTGCTGCCCCAGGACCCCGAGCACGTGCTCGTCCGCACCGGGGTGTCCAGCAACTCCTGCGCGGCCCGCCGCATCAACATCCGCACGGGGAGCAGCGATCTGGTCGAGCCGAAACAATCCTACGTCCGGCAGTGGATCGCCGATCGCGACGGCAGGGTGGTCGCGGCCAAAGGCTTGGACTACACCCACAAGGTTCACTTCATGCTGTGGCGCGCCGCTCCCGGTTCGCCGTGGCAGCGGCTTGAACTCGGCACCGGCGACTTCGGCAGCTTCCTTCCGCTGGCCGCGCATCCCGAGCCAGGACGCATCCTCGGCCTGGACCAGGCCCTCCCCGGTCCGAACGCCCTGATCGCGCTGAATCCCGCCACGGGCGAAAAGGAAGTCCTCTTCCAGCATCCCGAGCTCGACCTCGACGGGATCGTCTTCTGGGACCAGCAGGATCCCCAGCCGGTCGCCGTCGCCTACGAGGCGGAACAACCCAGCCTTCATTTCCTCGACGAGACCGCCGCCCGCATCCAGGCCGGACTGGACGAATCCCTCCCGGACCGCCGCAACCAGGTGTACAGCCGCTCGCTCGACCTGGGCATGCTGGCCGTCTATTCGGTCAGCTCCACCAGCCCCGGCAAATACCTCCTCTTTGACCGCCGTAACCGCCGGATTTCGCTGTTGGGGGAGCCTTACCCGGGATTGAAGGGAAGCGAATTCAGCCCGAGCGCACCCTTCGCGTTCAAGAGCCATGACGGGCTCGTCGTGCGGGGTCGCTTCTGGACGCCGCCAGGCAATCCCCCGAAGCCGGCGCTGGTCGTGATTGCCGATGAACGCCAGCGTGCGCGCGCCGACTTCAATCCCGAGGTGCAATTCTACACGACCCGCGGCTATGCGGTGGCGCAAATCGACTACCGCGGCACCTACGGCTACGGCCGGGCGTTCCGGGAAGCAGGGGACACCGGGTTGGCTGCCACCTCGGCCGACGACCTCATCAAGGGCGTCGAGCTGCTCGTCAATCGCGGCCTGGTCGACGGCAACCGCGTGGCGCTGCACGGGCGGGACTGGGGAGGGCTGGTCGCGATCTACGCCCTCGCCAAGAGCGATCGCTTCGCGCTCTGGCTGAACTACTCCACCAAGACGACCTGGAACTCGGCGGACACGTCCTACACGAGTGAATGGTCGGTTGACCGCCGGGCCGTCGAGGCGCTCGACCTGAAGACGCTGCTCCCCAGGATCAAGACGCCCTCGATCCACCTGTACGCCAAATCCGGAATCTCGGTCCTGCTCCACCAGCACATTCGCGGGCAGGGCGCCAAGGCCGATCTCGTGACCTTCGAGGCGAACTGGGCGGCGGACTCGGAGGTGGTCGGGCGACGCGAGCTGGAGGCGAGAACCAAAATGGCGGAGCTTTTGCTGCAGAGGATGCCGGCGCGGATCGATTGAGCGGGCAAGTTGCGCCGCCGCCGGCTATTTGCGGCTTGCGGCACCCGTAAACACTCGTTCTTTCTGCAACCTCATGAGCAACGCCCCCGCCTCCAACGAAGTCGCCGTGCTGAAGACCAGCCACGGCGACATGACCATCGCCTTCTGGACCGACGTGGCCCCGAAGACCGTCGAGAATTTCAAGAAGCTCGCCCGCGAAGGTTTCTACAACGGCACCGCCTTCCACCGGATCATCAAGGGTTTTATGATTCAGGGCGGCTGCCCCAACACCAAGGAAGGCGAATCCGGCATTCCGGGAACGGGCGGCCCGGGCTACAAGATCAAGGCCGAGTTCAACGCCAAGTCCCACGTCCGCGGCGTCATTTCCATGGCCCGCTCGTCCCACCCGGACTCCGCCGGCTCGCAGTTCTTCATCTGCCATGGCGACGCGAAATTTCTCGACCGCCAGTACACCGCCTTCGGCCAGCTGGTCGCCGGCGACGAGGTGCTGGAGCAGATCGCCAACGTGCCCACCAAGTCCAGCGGCGGCGAGAAGAGCACGCCGATCGACCGCGTGGCGCTGCAGAGCGTGACCATCACGGTCGCCTCCTGAGGGCCTCCCGGGTACGGCAAACCAGCGGCGCGAGAGGCCCGCTTCAATCGTCAATCACCGCCTCTGCCTTCACCCCTTCGTCCACCCATGAACCCGGGTCGGCGCGGCTGGCCCGACCCATGAGGTGATCGCGGACCTCCGCCAGCATGGCGGTCTCCCGTTCGCGCCCCGATCCCTGCTCCAGCTCGTCGAGCAGCTCGAGCCCCATCTGCGTGCGGCCAAGCCGGTGGCAGGCGAGCGCCAGCATGATCACATTGATGGCTGGATTCTCCACCCGCGACAGGTGGCGCTGGATGAGGTTGAGATTCTTCACCGACGGGCTTTCCGAGAACGCCTCGATGAAGGCGAGCTGGTCATAGGCTCTTGACTGTCGGGGTTCGAGCGTCAGCGAACGATCGAGCAGAAGCCGCATCCGCACCGTCGCCTCCCCAGGAAGGCGGTAGGACAGGTTGAACGACGGGGAGTACTTGGAAAACTCCAATTCCACCAGCCTGCGCACGACGGCGGGATTGTCCGAGCCCAGGTCAAACGCCTGGTTCCAGAGCTCCAGCGCGCGCCGGACGTCATTTTCCCGGAAAGCCCTCCCGCCCAAGGCTTCGAGAATCCGCCGGTCGGGTTCCGGTTTTCGGATTTCCTCGAGGAGCATAGAGTTTGCCTGCGGGGAGGCGTTCACCCGCAGCGCCAGCTCGGCCAGCCGCGGCCGGATCTCGTCGCGCGACAGGCGCCGCATCACATAGGTGTCCTCCGAGGGGATAGTGGGCAGCTTCCAGCGCACCATCTGGTATTTTCCACCATTCAGGTAGCGTTCCACCCGATCCTTCATCTCGGGGTAGTCGATCCCAAAGGCCGCCTTGAACTCTTCCCGGAGAGCAGGACCCTCGGGCACGGGCGGCTGACTCAGCCGCCCCAGGAACCTGGCGGCTGCGCCGGGCGGTAGATTGGAACGGCCGAACAACCAGTAATGCAGCGTCGCCCAGGACTGCACGTAGAAGATGCCCGCATGCTTCGATTCGAGGTAGTAGGGCGATTCATGGTCGATGCCGAACAAACGCTCGTAAGGCATAAAATCCTGCCCCATCGACGCCAGGACCCGCCATGGCGAATGTTTTCCGACGTCGACTTCCTTCGCCGGACGATTCACCTCGATGGTCGCGAACAGCTCGGCCATGCCTTCGTCGTACCAGAGCGGGAGACGGTCCCCGGTCGCCCGCACCAGGCGATGGATGAACTCGTGGAAGATCATCTCGCGCGACGACTCATTGTCATAGGACTCGGACGTCACGATCACATCCCGATCGATTCCGGCCCCAAAAAAGCCTCCGACCCGATCACGCTTGTAGCGTGCGGGGATATACGCCGCGAAGGCCTTCTCGTCGGCAAACCCGTACACCGTCACCGGCGTGCGCCGGCGCTCGACGAACTTGAACGTGTCGAAGAACAGCACGTGCAGCGCTTCGAGATGAAACAGCTGCTTCCTCGCCGTCCGTTCGCTTTCCTGCGTGTAGAGCTCGAAGTTCGGCGACTGCAGGTGGCGCCATTTGTCGGTGACCCCGGCGATCCTCTCCGGCTGGGCCGCGCTCGCGGTCCCCGCCAGCAGAAACACCACGGCCAAGGAGGGTATCAAGATGCGCATGGGACAGTGATTTTTCCCGGCGCGCACTGCGCCCGGCGAGATCCGCCGGGCCGACGCATGGGCAGGTCATGTTCAGACGTGCACCTGGTCCAAGGCAAACGGAATTCGTACGCGTCCCTACTCCTTGAGTCCGGACTCCCCGCTCCCGGCCGGGTCCGCCCCCGCCTTCGTCTCGGGGGTCGTCCCCGCGATCAGCGCGCGCACCTCCGCCAGCCGGGAGGCCGCCTGCTCGGTCTGCGGATGCCGCGCGAGCTCATCGAGCATCCCGAGCGCCTCTTCGGTGCGTCCCAGCCGGTGGCAGGCGAGCGCAAACATCAGCCCCGTCGCATGCAGGTCGCCGATCCGGGAGAAATTTTGCTGCACCAGGACCAGGTTGCGGAGCAACGGGCGCGGGGCCGCAGCCTCGACCATCGCCAGTTGCTCATAGCCTGCGGACTGCTCCGGCTCGAGCGCGAGGCTGCGCGTCAGCAGCATCCGCAGCCGCTCCGCCGCCTCCTCGGACAGCCGGAACCCGAGGTTGAAGGAGCGCAGCTCGCCGCAAGCCTCCGCCTGGCTGACATACCGCACCACCGCGGGATTCATCGACCCCTCCTCCACCGCCTCGAGCCACCACACCATGGCCCACGCCTCGTCCTTGCCCATGAGCGCATCGCCGCCCAGGGCTTCGAGGAGCCGCGCGTCCGGCCCGCCCTTCCGCGCGGCCTGGCGCACGGCCTTCTTCAGGAAAGCCCGGGCCTCTGCCGTCCGGTTCACCCGCAGCGCCAGCTCGGCCAGCCGGATCCGGATTTCGTCCACTGGCACCGGGCGCGCCTCATACGTGTCTTCGGTTGGTATATCCGGCAGGTTCTGCCGCTTCAACAGGTATCGCCCCCCGCTCAGGTAGCTCTCGATCCGCCGCTGCATTTCGGGGTAGTCGATGCCGAAGATCGCCTTGAACTCCTCCCGGAGCTGCGCGCCCTGCGGGGCCCCGCGCCCGCTCACCCGCTCGAGGAACCTGCCCGCCGCGTCGGGCGGGAGTTTCGATTGCCCGAACAGCCAGTAATGCAGCGTGGCCCAGGACTGGGCATAGAAGATGCCCGCATGCTTCGATTCCACATAGAGCGGGGAGTCGTATCCGATCGCGAACAACTGTTCCATCGGCAGGAACTTTTGCGTCGCAGCCACCCGGACCCGGTTCGGCGAAAGCCGCCCGAGCTCGACGGAATTCGTCTTGCGGTCGACCTGTACCGTCGCGAACAGCTCGGCCAGCCCCTCGTTGTACCATGGCGGCAGCGACTTGCCGGTCGCACGCACCATGCGGTGGACGAATTCGTGGAAGATCATCTCGCGTGAAGCCCGGTCACTGAACGCCGGGCCCGTCACGATCACATCGCGATCAGGCCCGGCGAAGAAGAAGCCGCTCACCCGGTCGCGACCGAATTGCCGGGGGATGTAGGCGGCAAAGGCCTTCTCCTGATTGAACCCGTACACGGTCATCGGCGTGCGCCGCGGCTCGACAAATTTGAGCATGTCGAAGAACACCGCGTGCAGCACCTCGAGGTGGTACAGCTGCCGGCGGGCCTCGCGCTCGCTCTCCTGCGAGTAGACCTCGAAATGCGGCGACACCAGGTGCCGCCACCGATCGCTCGTGCCGATGAAGGCTTCCGGCTCGGCGGCCCGAGCCGCCGCCATCATCCCGAGCACCGCCGCCAGCGGCCGCATCGCCATGCGGAACGGGATTCTGGTCATGATCGCCACGGCCGGACGCTCGCTCCAAGACTGCGACCCGGGCAAGCCTTTCCCGCCGGACGGCAGGCCGGTCAGGCCCGGTCGAAGCCGACCGCCTTCGCAACCGCGTCGTAGGTGATCCGGCCGGCGCGGGTGTTCACGCCGCGGGCCAGTCCCTTGTGCTCGCTCAGCGCCCGCTCGACGCCCTTCTGCACCATCATCGCGATGAAGGGCTCCGTGGCCTGCGTGAGGCCCATCGTCGACGTGCGTCCGACCAGCGCCGGCATGTTCGGCACCGCGTAGTGGATGACGCCGTGTTCCTGGTAGACGGGCTTCTGGTGCGAGGTCGGGCGGATCGTCTCGATGCAGCCGCCCTGGTCGATGGCGATGTCCACGATGACGCTGCCCGGACGCATCTGCGCGACCATCTTGCGCGAAACCACGAGGGGCGCCTTCGCCGCGGGGATCAGCACCGCGCCGATGAGGAGGTCGGCGTCGGCCACCGCATGCTCGATGTTCGCGGGATTGGACATGAGCGTCACCACCCGGCCGCGGTACTCCACGTCGAGGGCCTCGAGCCGCCGCGTGTCGAGGTCGAGCACGGTGACGCGCGCGCCCATGCCCGCCGCCATCTGCACGGCGTGCGCGCCGGAATTGCCGGCGCCGACCACGACCACGTGCCCCGGCATCGTGCCCGGAATGCCGCCCAGCAGCACGCCGGAGCCGCCGAGCTGCGACTGCAGGAAGTAGGCGCCAATCTGGATCGAGAGACGGCCCGCGATCTGCGACATCGGCTTCAGCAGCGGAAAGGCGCCGTCGGCTCCCTCCACGGTCTCGTACGCGATGCCCAGGATGCCCTTGCGACAAAGCTCCCGCGCCAGCGCCGGACCGGCCGCCAGGTGCAGGTAGGTGAAAAGCGCCTGACCAGGCTGCAGCAGCCCGAACTCGGCCTCCAGCGGCTCCTTGACCTTCAGGATCAGGTCGGCCGCCTTCCACACCTTCGCGGCCGAGGGCACCAGCCGCGCTCCGGCGGCCCGGTACTCGGCATCCGTGAACCCGGCGCTGTTGCCCGCGCCTTTTTCAACCAGCACCTGCCCGCCGAGCGAGGTCACGCGCCGGCACAGACTGGGGGTCATCGATACCCGCGTTTCACCAATCTTAATTTCCTTGGGGACTCCAATAATCATACTTTCTCACCATCGCCCGCCGACACCGCGGCGGCAATGCCGGAAGCGCCATCTCCGCCTAATGGACTAGCGCGATCGCTTTACCCAGTCTTTAATATTTGATTCCAATACACTTAAAGGAATCGCTCCATGCCGCAAGACTTCGTCATGGAAGAGGCGGACGTCGAATCGATCTCCGAGTTCGCGCGCGGCGTAGGCCCGCAGTTCCTTGAGTTTGAGCTCCCCGATCTTGTAGGCGAGGGCCTGTCCCGGCCACACCAGGTAGCGGTCGATCTCCACCACGATGTCGTGCTCCGACTTCCCGGCGTTGGCGATGAAATACTCGATGGCCTGTTCGCGGCTCCAGCCGAGGGCGTGCATGCCGGTGTCGGTCACCAACCGGACCGCGCGCCACATCTCGTAGGTGAGCTGCCCGAACTTGTCGTAGGGATCCGTGTAGAAACCCATCTCCTCGCCGAGGCTCTCCGCGTAGAGCCCCCACCCTTCCACGAACGCCGTGGGCATGGCGTGCCGCCGAAAGTCCGGCACCCCGTCGAGCTCCTGGGCCAGCGAGATCTGGAGATGATGACCGGGCACCGCCTCGTGCAGGGTCAGCGGCTGCATTTCCCATTTCGGTCGCGTCGCCAGCGCGTACGTGTTGGCGAAAAACACCCCGGGTCGGCCGGCGTCCGGCGCCCCGGGCATGTAGTAGGCCGTGGTCTGCGCTTGCTCCGCAAACGCGGGCACCGGCTCCACGCCGTACGGATTGCGCGGCAGGGTCCGGAACAGGCGCGTGAGCTGCGGATCGGCCCGCTTGGCGATGTCCCGGTAAGCCCGGATCAGCTCGTCCTTGTCCGTGTGAAAGAAACGGGGATCCGTCCGCAGGAAGGCGAAGAATTCGGTCAGCGGGCCCGGGAAGCCCGCCTGGGTCTTGACGCGCTCCATCTCGGCCCGGATGCGCTTCACCTCCGCCAGCCCGATCTCGTGGATCTCGCGGGCGGTCAGACCGGTGGTCGTCTCGGACTGGACGCGCCACTCATAGTAGGCGGCTCCGTCCGGCAGCGCCGTCGCCGCCGTCGTGCGCCGGGCCCCGGGCAGGTAGCGCCGGGTCAGGAAATCCTCGAGTCTCAGGTAGGCGGGCCTGACCTGCTCCGTGTAGACCCTGACCGCCTCCGCCTGCAGTCGCTGGGCCGCCTCCGGCGGCACGGCGGGCGGCAGCCGGCCGAAACCGGCCAGCAGCGGGCTCCGCCGCGCTTCCTCCGGGACCTGGTTGCGCACCTGCTGCGGCACCTCGCGCAGCGTGACCTGCGGCGGGGTGAACCCGGTCCGCAGCCCCTCCTCGAGCAGGGCGATCGACTCGTCGACCGCCCGGGGCAGCGCCCGCAGCCGGGCGAGCTGGCGCTCCAGCTCCGCCGGCGTGCCGTTCGGCATCATGCCGAAAATCAGGGCGGGATCCTGGTGGATGCCGTTGAGCTGCGTGACCTGCACGAGCTCGGCCGGGAAACGGCTGCCGGCCAGCTGGTCCGCGGCCTGGCGCTCGAACAGCATGTAGTTCAGCTGATCCGCCGGCCCGAGCGCCGTGCGCTCGATCGTGCGCAGCACCTCGAGCGGCCGCCCCGCGTTCCGACGCCGTTCCGCGATCGCCGCGAGCGAATTGTCGGTCCAGCGGGTCTCGTAACCGCTCACGCCGTGATAGGTCGCGGTCTCGGGCGACTGGGCGTAGGTGTAGGCCAGGTCGACGGCAAACAGCCGGTGCAGCCGCTCGGCGTCGGAAACCCGGCCGCGGTCCGCCGCGATCGCCTCGTACCGGGCGGTGAAGTCGTCGGCCGCCCCGCTGACCACCTGGGCCACGGCCAGGACGGCCGCCGGCCAAAAACGAAGTTTGCCTCGCATGCCGGCGAGCCTTGGATGGGCCCGCCGCCCACGCAATCCCGCAATGCCCAAGCCGCTCCAAATGATCGTCGCCTGCACCGAGAACCGGGTCATCGGCCGCGACCGCCGGCTCCCGTTCGACATCCCGGAGGACAAGGCCTGGTTCCACGCCCGCACCGCCGGCCAAACCGTCGTGCTGGGCCGCATCTGCTTCGAGACCTGGCCCAAGGTGCTCGCCGACGGGCGGCGGCCGGTGGTCATCACGCGGGACGCCACCCTGGCTTCGTCGGCGGTCCGGGTCGCCCCCGGCGTGCCGGAAGCCCTGGCGATCGCCCAGGCGATGCCCGGCGACATCATGATCTGCGGCGGCCAGCGGATCTACGAGGAAACCCTGCCGCTGGCGGACCGGCTGCTCCTGACGCTGGTGCACGCCGAGCTGCCGGGCGACACGTTTTTCCCGGAGTGGCGCCACCTCTCCTGGCGGGAATCCTGGCGCCGGGAGGGAGCGGACGCCCGCTACCGCTACACGTTCAGCATCCTGGAACGCGTCCGGCCGACAGGCTGAAGATCGGCCGCCGCCGCCGATTCAAACCCATGCCGGAGGAAGCCCGAAAACTGAAAGCCCGAATGTCCGGGCGCTCAACGCTCAACTCCTTCTCCTCGCTCTCCTCGATTCGCGCCCATTCGCGCAGTCAGCGGGCTCGCCTCGACGTTTTCCCACGGCCACCCCTGATGGCATGCTTCCCCGGGAGCCTCCGCCTTGGCCGATCCCGGCCCTCCCGGGCAGGGCTACGGAAGGGAGACGCAGCTGCGTGCCGGATCAGGCCGCGCCGAAGCGGGCGGCGTGGGCGCGGGCGGTCTCGACATACTTCTCGGCCCAGGGTCGGAGGCTTTGCTTCTCCGCTTCCGTCAGCGGCCGCACCACCTTGGCGGGCGAACCCAGGATCATAGATCCCGGGGGCGCCACGAAGCGCTGCGTCACCAGGGTGTTGGCCCCCACGATGCAGCGGTCGCCGATCCGGGCGCCGTCGAGGATCGTCGCTCCCATGCCGATCAGGCACTCGTCGCCGATCTCGCAGGCGTGGATGATCGCGCTGTGGCCGATCGTGCAGTAACGGCCGATCGTGGCGCCGTAGTCGTCCGCCAGGTGCACCACGGCCAGGTCCTGGATGTTGGAGCCCTCCCCCACCTCGATGGTGTTGATGTCACCGCGCAGCACGGCGCCATACCAGACGCTGGAAAGCGGGCCGAGAGTGACGTCCCCGATGACCGTGGCGTTGGCGGCGACAAACGCCGCGCGGGCGGTGTCCGGATTGCGGCCGAGGTAACGCTGCAAGCGCGCTTGGATGTCCATTCGGCGACGCTACCAGCCGCCCGCGTCGCGCCACAAGCCCGCAGCGCGGGCCCCGGAGCTCAGCGCTCGCGCCGCCGCCCGCCCGCCAGCCAGACGAGGAGCCCCAGTCCGCAGACCAGGGCCACCGCGCCGGCCGCCACGGCGCAGCCAAACATGAGCAGGAGATCGAGCCAATCCATGTGCGAAGATTCACCGCTGAGACGAGGCGCGGACGGTCTAGTTACAGCACGTGACCCACTCGGTTCCTTTCGTCCCCCAAAATAAGGAATTCACCCCCGAAATTAATCAGGAGTCCGTGCCGGCGCGCGGATTGCTTAATCCGCCCTTAATCGATCAGATGATGATGCCCGCGATCGTCGCCGAGAGATAGGAAGCGAGCGTGCCGCAGAGCAGCGCCTTCAGGCCCAGCCTGGCCAGGTCGGTCCGGCGCTCGGGCGCCAGCGCGCCGATGCCGCCGATCTGCATGCCGACGCTGCTGAAATTCGCAAACCCGCAGATCGCGATGCTGAGGATGAGCAGTCCCTTTTCGGTGACGATCGGTACGCTCTTGTTCGTGAGGTTCTGGAAGGCCACGAATTCGTTGATCGTCAGCTTCTGGCCGAGCAGGGTGGCCACGTTGCTGATGTCCGGTCCGGGCACGCCCATCGCCCAGGCCAGGGGATAGAAGAGCTTGCCGAAGATCCAGTTCAGCGTGAGGTGGAAGTCGGGGTTGAAGAGGTGGCCGATCGAGACGAGGATCCAGTCGAGACAGGCGATGACGGCGATGAAGCCGATGAGCATGGCGATCACGTTCATGGCGATCTTGAACCCGTCCGCCGCGCCGTGGGAGATCGCGTCGATGACGTTGCTGTAGTCGCTCTTCACCTCGAGCTTCACGCGCCCCATGGTCTGGCTTTCCTGCGTCTCCGGGAACACGATCTTGGCGATCACCAGCGCGCCCGGCGCGGCCATCAGGCTCGCGGTGATGAGCTTCGGGGCCAGGTCCAGCCCGGCCGCGGCGCCCATGTTGGCATAGACGACCAGGATGCCGCCCGCGATGCACGCCAGGCTGCCGCTCATCGAGGCCAGCAGTTCGCTGTTGGTCATGCCGGCCAGGTAGGGCCGGATCATCACCTGGGCCTCGACCTGGCCGACAAAGGCGCTGGCCACGTTGCTCAGGGACTCGGCGCCGCTGACCCGCATGACGTAATTCATCGCGCGGGCGATGACCGCCACCACGCGCTGCATGATGCCGAAATGATAAAGCACGGCCACGAGGGCGCAGACCAGGATGATCGTCGCCGTGACGTTGAACGCGAAGACAAAGCCGCCGGCGAAGTAATTGCCGATCTTGCCGCCCTGGTCGACCGCGATGCCGCCGTACACGAACGCGGCGCCCTGCCGGGCGAACTCCTCCAGCTTGCCCATGCCGTGCCCCAGCAGGGAGAAGAACCGGGCCACGGGCTCCACCTTGAAGATCAGCAGCGCAATCGCCGCCTGCAGCGCGATGCCGCTCACGACCAGCCGCACATTGATCTTCCGTCGGTTGTTCGAAAACAGGAAGGCGATGCCCAGGATCAGGGCGACGCCGAGCAGGCCGTGTAGTCGTTCCATGGAGTTGCCGTTGGGGCGACCCAAGCTGTGGGATGGGTCGGTCGACTTCAACCCCGTAACCGCCGCGGGCCTTCCCCGCCCGCGCTATGTCATCGTGCCCAGTTGCCGCAGCGCCTCGTAGGTCGCGATGCCGGCCGCGGTCGAGAGATTGAGCGACCGCAGCTCGCCGTTGGCATGCGGAATCTTGATCCGCTGGCCGGCGCCCAGTTCGTCGTGCAGCCAGGCCGGCGCGCCGGCCTCCTCGTTGCCGAAAACCAGCCCGTCGCCGTCGGCATAACCCACCGACCAGTAGCTCTGCGTCGCATGGGTCGTCAGCAGCCACAGCCGCCGCGGTGCCAGCCGGCTCGCCCGGAACGCGGCCCAGTCGGCGTGGTGGTGCACATCGAGCGAATGCCAGTAGTCCATGCCCGCACGCTTCAGGTTGCGGTCCGTGACCTCGAAGCCAAGCGGGTGCACCAGATGCAGCCGCGACCGGGTCACCGCGCACATCCGGCCGATATTGCCGGTGTTTTGCGGAATCAGCGGCTGGAATAGGATCACGTGGATCACTCCCGGGTTGGAGTACTTAATCCGCTTTACGGCAAGAAGTTTTCCCCTAGAAAACCTGCCGAAAAGGGCAGGCTCTCCCACACCATGTCGTCAACCCATCCGCCCCAGCCCGGTGGCAAAATCGTCGTCCTCGTCGACGATGAGATTTCCTACATCGACCTCCTGCAGCAGTTGCTCGGCGAACATTTGGCCTGCCCCGTGCACGGCTACACCAAGCCGGCGGACGCGATCCGCGCGATGCCGCAGCTCAACGTGGGGCTCGTCGTCACCGATTTCCAGATGCCCGACATGAACGGCCTGCAGTTCATCATGGAAGTGCAGAAGATCAAACCGGGCGTGCCGGTCGTGATGATCACGGCCTACAACATGACGTTCACCGAACGCGAGCTCGCCGCCGTGCCAGCCCTGAAGGCGATCGTCCGGAAGCCTTTCAAGTGGACCGCGCTCGCGGAGGAGGTCGTGAAGTACTGGCCCGACCCCTATCCCCCGAAAGTCATCGGCTCACGCCCGCCGGGCTAAAACCCGCAGGCCGTCGTTTTCCGCGTACAGCAGGTGCGTGGTGCCGGGCAGCTTGTGGCTGGCGAAAGCCGCAGCCATCGCCCGACCGACCTTGGCCGCAACCCGGGGACGCGCCACGCACAGCACGCTGGTGCCGCTGCCGCTCAGCCAGCCGGTCAGCGCGCCCGCCGCGATCCCGGCCTCAATGGCCTGCTTGGCGCCGGGAATCAGCGGCAGCCGGTAAGGCTCGTGCAGAAAATCACGCACGGCGTGCCGCAGGCGGTCGTACTCGCCGGACAGCAGCGCGGCGACGACGTAAGCCGCGCTGTTCACGCTCTTGATCGCGTCGAAATAGGGAATCTCCTTCGGCAGGATGCCGCGCGCCTTCCGCGTCTCCAGCTCCTGGTCGGGCGACACGACGACAAAGCACAGCTCGCGTCCGATGGGCCGGCGCAGCACACCCAGCAGCTCGCCGGTGTGCGGATCGGACCGCGCCACGCAGAACCCGCCGATGACCGCGGGGGTCGCGTTGTCCGGGTGGCCCTCGAGCTGGGTCACCAGCGCGCAAAGATCGTCCTTCGACAGCCGCGCTCCGGCCAGTTCATTCAGGCCCGCGACGACGCCGGCCCGCAGCGCCACGCTGGAGCCCAGTCCGCGGGAGATGGGCACGTCCCCGGTGATGGCCAGCTCGAAGCCGAATTCCTCGACGTCCGCGCGGACGAAGAACAGCCGTGCCGCCTCATCGGCCATGTCGAGGCCCGCCGCGTCACGCTGCGTCGCCGCCCGGGCGCCCCGCCAGTCGCCCCGGGTCAGGGTGACCTGGTTGTAGATCGTAAGCGCGAGCCCGAGCGTGTCGAAGCCCGCCCCCAGGTTCGAGGTGCTGCCGGGCACGCGGATCGTGACGCGGGTGTGCTGTTTTCTTTTCATCGGCGTTGTTTGAGGGCCTTCCTGGCCTCGAGATTCTGCTCACGCTTTTTGACGTCGGCGCGCTTGTCGAACTGCTTTTTGCCGGTCGCGGTCGCGATCTCCACCTTGACCAGCGCCTGCTTGAAATACATCCGGAGCGCCACGATGGTCTTGCCGCCCGTCTCGACCGCCTGCTGCAGCTTGCGGATCTCGCGATCGTGCAGCAGCAGCACCCGCGGACGACGCGGCGCATGCTGCGTGGGCCCGCCATGCGAGTATTCCTGGATGTAGGCGCCGTGCAGCCAGACACCGCCCTTCTCCACCCGCGCGAACGCGTCGGTGATCTGCGCCTTGCCGGCGCGGATCGACTTCACCTCGGTGCCCACGAGCTTGATCCCCGCCTCGAACTTGTCGTGGATGAAATAGTCCCGCAGGGCCTTCGAGTTTCGAAGCTCCGTGTAGCGCGAGTCATCCTTGGGTTTTGCGGCCATGGGGGATTGGGTCAGTGTTGCGGCGGCAAGACCGGGGTGACAAACAAAACCAACGGGGCTGGCAGAGAAGGGCGTGCCTGCTCAGGCAGCCGAAACCCAGGTCGACCGCCCTGGCCCCCACCAACACCCCGACCACGCGCGATTCCAAGGCAAACGCCCGGATTCCCCGGCTCCCGCGCCTCGCCGGCTGATTTCTCCCAACGGAACGCCACACCCGCCTTCAGGCGGTGTGCAGCTCAAAACTGATCTTGCCCTCGATGATCTCGCGGAGGGCGATGTCCTCGGGACTGAGCTTTTCCAGCGACTCGACCAACGGACGGCTGCCACGGCGAAGCTGCTTCACGCGGCGGGAAACCACGTTGATCAGGATGTTCGGGTCCTGAATGACTTTCTGGGCGTCGCGAATGTATTCGTCTCTCATGGTGGCGGGAGGAAAACGGATGAACGGATAGCCCTACGCCCGCACCCTGGAGGGTCAAGGGCTAATTTTTACGTCCCGCACCGGGGCGTCAGTCCGCCGATTTGGCTTTGCCCGCTGACGGCACTGGCTAAAACTGTCTGCATGTTCGTGGCTTGGACAACCACTGGCAACCGCGCCGATGCTGACCGCCTCGCGCTCGGCGCAGTGGAAACCCGGCTGGCCGCCTGCGCGCAAGTCGACGGCCCGATCACCTCCTTCTATCATTGGGATGGAAAACTGAACCGGTCCGAGGAATACCGGATATGGTTTAAGTATCTGCCCGCCAACGCATCTGCCCTCGGGAGCTGGATTCACAACCACCACCCCTATGCAACCCCGCAATGGATCGAGGTAAGCGCCGAGAATGTAGGCGAAAAATACTTGTCATGGGCGATGGCCAACTCTACATCCCGACCCTTCCAGCATCCGCAATCACCTTAACCTGCACCCTTTTATGTCCCAGCATCCCAGCCTCAAGTCCGGCAGCGGCCTCGTTGTTAAGCGCAACGTCCTCAAGCGTTTTGAACGAGTCGAAATCCTCAAGAAACGCGGCCAGTGGAAGTCCGGCGACCGCGTGCAGGGTCTCCGCAAGACCAAGCCCGACGTCTAAGCAACCCCCGGGTTCCCTCTTGGCAGGCAGTCCAGCACTGCCTGCCTTTTTTGTGTCCGTCCTGGCCATCTCCTTTCGCCCGTCATGATCGACCTCATCAAGAAGCTCCTGGATTTCATTCTCCATATCGATGTCCACATCAAGGAGATCATCGCCGACTACGGACTGTGGACCTATGGAATCCTCTTCCTGATCATTTTCGCCGAGACCGGGCTGGTCGTGACCCCTTTCCTGCCGGGCGATTCCCTGCTGTTCGCTGCCGGCGCCTTCTGCGCCCCGACGCCCGAACATCCCGATCCGGTGCTGAATGTCCACCTGATGGCCGCCCTGCTGTTCGTGGCCGCGGTCATCGGCGACACCCTCAATTATTGGATCGGGAACAAGATCGGCCCGGCCGTCTTCCGCCGCGAGGATTCCTTCTGGCTCCGCAAGAAGCATCTCGAGCGCGCCCACGAGTTCTTCGAGAAGTACGGCGGGCGCGCCGTCATCCTCGCCCGCTTCGTGCCCATCGTGCGCACCTTCGTGCCGTTCGTGGCGGGCGTCGGTTCGATGACCTACTCGCGCTTCATCGCGTACAATATCATCGGGGGCTTCATCTGGATCTACTTCTTCACCTACGCCGGCTTCCTCTTCGGCACCCAGCCCTTCGTGCAGAAGAACTTCAAACTGGTGATTCTGGCCATCATCATCCTGTCCGTCCTCCCCATCGTCTTCGAATTTTTCCGCGAGTGGCGGAAGTCCCGCCGCCCGGCCGCCTGAAGCGGCGGCCGCGATATTACTTTCATCCCGGTTGCCTCCGGCCGGAGCGAGCGCACGATGGGCCGAGGCATTTTCGCCTTCCCCATGAGTCAAAAGAAGAAAGTCGCGATCCTCACCGCAGGCGGCCACGCCCCCTGCCTCAGCGCCGCCGTCGGCCAGCTGATCCTCCACTACACGCAGCAGTGCCCGGACTGGGACATCCTCTGCTACCGGTCCGGCTACAAGGGCCTGCTCCTGGGCGACAGCATCGCCGTGACTCCCGCCATCCGCGCCCAGGCCGGCGTCCTGCGGCAATACGGCGGCAGCGTCATCGGCAACAGCCGCGTGAAGCTGACCAACGCGAAGGACTGCGTGAAACGCGGCCTGGTGAAGCCCGGCCAGGATCCCCTCGCCGTCGCGGCCGCGCAGCTGCAGCGCGACGGGATCGACATCCTGCACACGGTCGGCGGCGACGACACCAACACCACCGCGGCCGACCTCGCGGCCTATCTGGAGAAGCACCAGTACCGGCTCAACGTCATCGGCCTGCCGAAGACCATCGACAACGACATCATCCCGATCCGCCAGAGCCTCGGCGCGGTGACCGCCGCCGAGCAGGGCGCGCGCTTTTTCCGCAACGTCGTCACCGAGCTCGGCGCCAGCTCGCGCATGCTCATCGTTCACGAGGTCATGGGCCGCAACTGCGGCTGGCTCACCGCCGCCACCGCCCGCGTGTACCAGCAGGGCCTGGCCGCCATGCCGTGGGTGCCGGATATCGGCCTCGCGCGCGAGCGCTACGCCGTCCACGCGCTCTACGTGCCCGAGCTGGCCCTCGACATCGAGGCCGAGGCCCGGCGCCTGCGCGCGCTGATGGACCGCCAGGGCAACATCAACCTCTTCGTCAGCGAGGGCGCCGGACTCGACAGCATCATCGCCGAGATGGCCGCGCGCGGCGCCCAGATCGAGCGCGACGCGTTCGGCCATGTCCGGCTCGACACCATCAACCCCGGCAAATGGTTCGCGGAGCGCTTCGCCGCGATGCTCGGCGCCGAGAAGGTCCTGGTGCAGAAAAGCGGCTACTTCGCCCGCTCCGCCCCGGCCAACGAAGAGGATTTCAAGCTGATCGACGCCTGCGTGCTCAAGGCCATCGCCTGCGCCCGGAAGGGCGAGACGGGCCTCATCGGCCAGGACGAGGAGCGCGGCGACGAACTGCGCGCGATCGAGTTCCCCCGCATCAAGGGCGGCAAGGCCTTCGACATCCACCAGCCCTGGTTCCGGCAGCTCCTCGCCGACATCGGCCAGCCTTTCACCCCGCCGGCCACCCCGGCCAAAAGCGGACACTAGCCCACGAACCCCGCGCAGGAGCAAAAGGCCGCGCCCCCCACAAACTGCTTGAAATTCGTTACGCCGGCCGAAAGCTATGGCCCCTGCGATTTGCGAGTGTAGCACAATGGATAGTGTAGTGGCCTCCGAAGCCATTGATCCGGGTTCGACTCCCGGCACTCGCACCAGCAAGGCGACCGGAGCCGGATATTATCTATCCTTGCCGCGACTGACAATCTAGGGTCTCCTGCGCGCAGGAGGTTGATATGAAACTGCGCTGCCTGCTGGGACTGCTGCTCTGGTTGGGGGTCGCCCTCGTACGGGTGCCGGCCCAGGTGGTCATACAGGTGCATTCATTCCCGGCGGCGCAATGGGGCGTGAGCGACACCACGCTCGGCGTCGCCGGCTACGTGGTCGAGGACTTCGAGGATGTGAACCTCGTTGCGGGCCTGCTCATCGGCTGGAACACCGCCGCCGGCAACGTAAGCCCGGCGAACACGATCCCGTTCACCTTCAACCCGGTCACGGACGACCCCTTCGGCACGGCCTTTACCCAAGGAGGCACCGGCGCCTGGGACGGAACCCGCGGGCTCATCAACACCCGCACCAACCAGTCCTACGACTACAACCTCGTCGCCAACTGGGGCGATATCGTCATCCAGTTCACCACGCCTGTGACGTCGGTGGGATTCAGCCTGCAGCAGAACGACTATGACGTGGGGCTGGTGATCAACGGCACCGACTTCGGCGGCCTGCAGTCGTACACCAGTATCGCGGCCAACGGAGCCCGGTATGCCTACATCCGCATCGACGCGACGAGTGGCAGCATCTCCAGCCTGACACTGGTCAATGGCAAGCTCGCGTTCAACGACGGCCTCATGATCGACCATCTGGCCTTCGCCCCCGTCCCCGAGCCGGAAACCGTCCTCCTCCTCCCGCTCGGCCTCGCCGCCCTCCGCCTCCTCTCCCGCCGACGGCAGGCCTGAACTTCTGCGGTTGAAAGCTGAGCGTTGAGGGTCAGACCTGCTCCCTTCTTGTCCCGTCCACCGGCTACCGGCCGCCGGCGACCCGCCGCCTCCCACTCCCCCACGGCTTTGCCTGGTCCCAGCCGAGCGTCTTCCGCAGGTAGCGCATGAACTCGATCGACTGGGTGACCTTGGCGCCGAGGCACTCCTAGCCGGCGTCGCGGAAACGCACGTCGCGCGGCAGATGGAGCTCCGCCACGCGCGGCAGCACCAGGCGTGGAGGTCGTCGACGGGCACCTGGTGTTGCTCCATGATCGTCAGCGCGACGGCATTGTAGAGCGCGACGTCCTGCGCCCGGCACGGCGTCACGAGCACGCGCTCGGGCACGGGCGCGGTGCCGGCGAAGACCAGCGTCCCGCCGCTGCGCTTCATCTTCTCCACGATCTCGCGGAGATTCCTCCCGTATTGCGCGATCGGCACCAGGTTCCGGCCGTGCGGACCGGCGACGCGCCGGTCCCACAGGCTCAGTTGAAATGGATGACGCCTGCGGGAGCTTGGCGAGCGCGTCGACGCCGGCGCTGGCAAACGGGATGGGCACCGCAGTCGACCCAGGCGGCTGGCCCTGCGCGCCCAGGCTGGGAACGAGGACGGCGAGGAGAAATCGCCGCGCCCGGCCGCCACCCGCGGTCAGGCGTCGGGTCGGATCTCGTAATGCCGCCGGGCCAGCGCATCGCGCCACTTGTCGGCGGCGAGCGCCATGGCCTGGCGGGGACTGAGGAAGCCCTTCAGGCAGGGGCTGACCGAGTCCCAGAGCGCCGTGAGCAGGTCCAGCCATTGGGGCTCGCCCGGAGCGAACATCACCCCGCGGTCCACGGTCGCGACAATGTTGCGTCGCTGCTCCGGCGGCACCGCCGGGTTGGCCAGCCACGGGCCGGTCCGCGCCGACCGCTCCCCGAACTCGGACAGCAGCCGGCCGGCGTTCGCCGGGCCCGTGCAGAACGCGATGAAATCGAACGCCGCCTCGGGATGCGGGGTGCGCTTCAGGATCATCATCTCCTGCCCCATGGTGAAGAAGCTGCCCGCCGGCCCCGGGTAGGGACCGACCGCCCAGCGGTCCACGACCCGCGACTGCGCCGGGTCCTGCAGCCGCCGGAGCAGCTCCGGTCCCGCCACGGCCTCCAGCACCGCGGCCCGGCCCTCGACGAACTCCTTCGCCGCGGCGGCGGCGTCCCAGGTCACCGACTCGGGCGCCACGTAGGCGGCCACCTGCCGCCGCAGCATCTCAAGCGCAGCGACGCCCTTCTCCCCGCCGATCAGCGGCTGGCGGTCCGCCGACAGGATCGGGTCGCCCAGCGACCAGTAGCGCGCGAGATACATCTTCGTCAGCTCCTCCGCGGGGCCGCCCGGGTGGTAAAGGTAACTCAGGCCGACCGCGGCGAAGCCGTGGCGGCCCGCCCCCGTATGGGCCGCCAGCGCCCGCTCATATTCCTCCCAGGTCGCCGGCAGCGAGCCGAGGAGATCCCGGCGATAGAAGACCACGGGGGCCATTGCGCGCACCGGCAGCCCGTAGCGCACTCCGGGGCGCACCAGCTCGCCGTAACGCCGGACGCCGGCGAAGAAGCCGTCTATCTCATAGCCGGACCTACGCATGAGGTCGTCGAGCGGCCGCAGGTGCGGCCAGAGGGTCCAGGTGTGGTTGATGTCGGAGCAGAACAGGTCGTAGCGCGGCCGCCGCGACACCGCGTCAGCCTGCACGCGCGGCTCGAGATACCACCAGTCGAAGTCGTGCGGTCCGCCGCCTCCCTCGACGCGCACCTTCGCCCCGGTCTGAGCCTCGAAGTCACGGGCAAAGGCCTGGAAATACGCGTGCCCGGCGTTGGTCAGCAGCGTGAGCTCGACGCCCTCGTGCCGCCGGTCCCGCCGCACCGGCGCCTCGCCGGCGGCGGCCGCGACCCCGGACGCCAGCGCGAGCCCCGCCGCGACCGACTGGCCGACAAATTCGCGACGCGTGAGGTCATTCTTCATGCCGGGAACGGCGGCGGTGCAGACCGGTCGCGTGCCCGCACGCAGCAGGCCCGAGCGGCGCCCCGAAGGCAAGCCGCGATCCGTGTTCGCCTCGCAGGATTTCCGGTTGCGCCGCGCCGCGGAGCCCGGCTCACTCGGGCGCGACGTCGACCGCCCGCCGCGAGCGCGACCGCCCGCCCCGGCTTCACCTGCTTCATGCCTGCCCCCACCTCCCCCTCCTCCCGCCGCGGCCTGGTGCTGCTGGCGGCCTTTCTCGGCTGGATGTTCGACGGCCTCGAGATGGGCATCTTCCCGCTCATCGCCCGCCCCGCGCTGCAGGAGATGCAGGCGGCCTCGGGCGTGGTCGACGACCGGTTCGTCGGGCAGTGGATGGGCATCATCACCGCTCTGTTCCTGCTCGGCGCCGCCGGCGGCGGGCTGGTGTTCGGCTGGCTCGGCGACCGCGTCGGCCGGGTCCGCGCCATGAGCCTGGCGATCCTGTGCTACTCCGTCTTCACCGGCCTCGCCTATTTCGCCCAGAGCCCCTGGCAACTCGGCGCGCTGCGCTTCATCGCGGCGCTCGGTATGGGCGGCGAATGGTCGCTCGGGGTCGCGCTGGTGATGGAGGTCTGGCCGCAGAAGCACCGGCCGCTGCTCGCGGGCGTGATCGGCGCGGCCGCCAACGTCGGCTTCGCGCTGATCGCGATCGTGGGCATGTCGTTCGCGGTCACGCAGGAGACATGGCGCTACGTGGTCCTGGTCGGCGCGGTGCCGGCGCTGCTCACCTTCATCATCCGGTTGTTCGTGCCGGAGTCGGAGAAGTGGGAGCAGGCCGCCGCCGCCGGCCCGATCCGCCCGATCCGGGAAATCCTGTCGAACTGGCCGATCCTGCGCCCGACGCTGCTCGCGATCCTGCTCACCGGCGTCGCTCTGATCGGCACCTGGGGCTCGGTGCAGTGGCTGCCGCTCTGGGCCGACCAGATGGCCGGGCCGGACGCGCCCAAGGCCAAGGCCTACACCCAGGCGCTGTCGGCCGTGGGCTCGGTAGTCGGCTGCCTCGCCGGCGCCTGGCTGGGCGGGCTGCTTGGTCGGCGCCCCGCCTACTTCCTGCTTTGCTTCGGCTCGCTCGCGAGCTGCGCCTGGCTTTTCCGCGGCATCGACGCCTACGGCTCCGCGTTCCTCGCGCTCACCTTCGCGGTCGGGGCGATCACGGCGGCCTTCTACGGCTGGCTGCCCCTCTACCTGCCCGAGCTGTTCCCGACCCGCGTCCGCGCGACCGCGCAGGGTGTGGCCTTCAACGCCGGCCGCATCTTCGCCGCCATCGGCGCCCTGCAAATGGGCGCGCTCATGCAGACCTTCGACGGCAGCTACGCCCGCGCGGGCGCGGTCATCTCGCTCGTGTACGTCGCGGGCCTGGCACTCATCTGGCTCGTGCCGGAAACCAAGGGCCGGCCGCTGCCGGAATAGCGGGGCGGCGCGTCAGCCGAGGGCCGCGCCCACCGCCTGCCGCAGCTGCGCCAGCTCGAATGGCTTGGGCAGCAGCACGTACCTGCCCGTCTCGATGCCCCGGCGCACCAGTTCGCTCTGCTTGTAGCCCGAGGCCACGATGACCCGGCATCCGCCCGGCTGCGCCTCGGCGAGCCGGATGAGCTCCTGCGTGGGCTTGCCCGGCATGATGCCGTCGACGATCAGCAGCCCGATCCCGGCGTCCGGCGCGAGCAGGTCCGCGGCGACATTGCCGTTCTCGGCCAGCACCACCCCGAAGCCGTCGCGCTGCAGGATGCGTCCGACCAGCGTCCGGATCTCCTGGTTGTCGTCCGCCACCAGCACCCGGCAGCGCGCCGCCGCCGGGGACGGGGCGGCCGGGGACGGAGCCGCGATTCCGGGCGGCGGCGCGCTCTCGGGGAGCGCGATGCTGAAGCACGACCCCTGTCCCGGCGCACTGCGCACCTTGATGCTGCCGCCCACTCCCGTCACCAGCCCGTAAACCATCGCCAGGCCCAGGCCCGTGCCCTTGCCGCTGGCCTTGGTCGTGAAGAACGGCTCGAAAATGCGCGCCTGCACGGCCTCGTCCATGCCGGCCCCGGTGTCCTCCACCTCGAGCGTGACCTGCCCGGAGGAGGGACCGCGCGCGACTCGCAGGCGCAAGGCGCCGCCGCCGGGCATGGCGTCGCGCGCGTTGATGGCCAGGTTCAGGATCATCGCCTGGAGCTGGCCCCGGCCGAACCGCACGTAGGCCGGCCCGGCCGCGTCCATCGTCACCGCGATGTCCCTCGGCAACAGTCGGCCCAGCGTCCGCGCCTCCCGCCGGACCACCTCCGCGAGATCGAGCGTCTCAACCTTGGCCGAGTCATGCCGGCTGAAGGCCAGCAGGTGCTGGGTCAGCTGGCTGGCGTTCTCGGTGGCCACGGCGATCTCCGCCATGGCCTCCCGCACCAGCGGGTCGCGCGACTCCGCGCTGAGCACGCTGTTCCAGCACTTCACGACGCAGAGCGCGTTGTTGATGTCGTGCGCCACCCCGCTGGCCAGGCGACCCAGGGCGTCGAACTTCTGCACCTCGCGGGCGCTGCGTTCCGCCAGCAGCCGCGCCTCCTCCGCGCGGGCCCGGTGCTCCTGCTCCACCGCGAGGCTCTGCAGCGAGCGGTTGGACTCGCGCAAGGCGTGGTTCAGGTCGCGCAGCACGTAACGCATGACGAACACCAGGCCGGTCTGCAGGCCCGCCGCGATGACCAGCACCCGCACCCACACCATCGCCCGCGCGTAGTCGGAATAGGCCTGCGCCGCGACGGGTCCGGACATGAAGGCCGGCAGCCGGCCCGTGACCCAGCCCCAGGCCACGAGCACGTGGGCCACCCCCAGCGCCGCGATCGTCAGCAACCCCGCGCGCGCGCCGTAAAGCAGGTTCGTCGCCATCACCAGCATGGTCACCTGGAAGGCCCAGTTGGCGGAGATGCCGATCACCGCCGCGACGGTCACGGGGAAAAGGAAGAGGTCCGCCCAGAGGATCGCGAAGCGCAGCGGCAGCGGCCAGCCGCGGAACAGCGCGGCCGGCAGCAGCAGGGCCTGGAGCGCCGCCAGCATCCAGAACAGCGGGTTGGCCTCCAGGGCGCCGCCGCCCTGCACGTAGGCCATCGTCAGGCCGAACGAGCCGAGGAAAAGGCTGAGCCAGAGGAAGAGGTCGAGCGTGCGGCGGCAGGTCTCGACCGGCACCAGGGCCCGCTCGCCGGACCAGCGCCGGTCGGGCGCCAGCCAGCGCTGCCAGAGGGTGCCCGGTGCGGTTGCCATGCCGGGGCGAGATACAAATCGCCTGCCGCGAATCGACGCAATGCCAATCCCCGGCGCCCGCTCCCGCCGGCGCTCAGGGTCCGCGCCAGACCTCGAGCCCGCGGGGCTCGGGCACCTCCTCGGTGAGGATCCGCCATGACGCTCCACTCTCGCGCCAAGGCCGCAGGTCAGGCGCCGGATAGCGGATGTCCAGATGTGGAGTAGCGACCGGGCGCCCGTCCTCGGCTCGCGACTCCATCTCCGCATCGAGGATCCCGGTGACCAGCAGGGTCCGCTCCACCGGGTAAGGCGCGCGCCCGCTCTCGAAGTGCGCCTGAATGGCATGGGCAAGCGCCTTGAAGAGGTTCCGCTTGCTCCAGGGGCCCGGGTACAGGCTGGTTGCCCGCGGGTCGGCCTCGCCGGCCAGGCGGCAGGCAAAGCTCCAGCGGCTGCCTCCGGTGCCCACCCCGAGCACGAGCCCCTTCAGACCGTCGCGATACCGCAACAGCAGCCCGTGCGACACGAAAGAGCCGTCCCGCCCCCCGCGCGCGTCGGGGCGGATTTTGCCCGCGTCCTCCGGCCGCCACCCGCCGGCGGCCAGCGCGGCTTCCGCCAGAGAGGGCGTCCATTCCCCGGCCGCTGCCGCGCGCCACAGGTCCTCCCCCGCCAGGAAGCGCACTTCCGCGATCCCGCTCTCGCCGCCTCGGCGCGCCTCGACAAAGGATTGCAGGACTTCCAGCGCGTGGAAATCGTAGGACTCGACGCGCCCGCCGTGCAACGCGATGGCCTCCAGCATCTCGCCGCCCGTGGGAAGCTCCAGCGGCGGGATCCGCTGGGCCAGCGGCACCGAGCTGCCGGCCATGAACGGGATTCCCAACCTGGTCGCGGTCTCGTACATCTCCCGCGCCCAATCCCACCGGTGCGAAAGATGCTTGTCGTTGAACAAGGGGACCACCCGGCCGGACTGGCGGAAGACGGCAACCACCTCGTCGAAGAAGCGCTTGCGCGGCCACTCAACCTGTCCGCGGGCGTTGGTCGGGTAACGGCCGTGCTCTCCGATCACGAGCACGGCGTCGACCGCCAGATCCTGCCCGCCCTGGCACAGGGCGCCCGCAATCGTCGGGTAGATCGGAACGCCGTACCGATGCGAGAACTCCCGGGCCAGATCGTCCTCGGGAAACTGGTCCACGTACAGGCTCACCACCACGACGGGTGGCCGGATCCAGCGGCCGTCAAAAAGGTACGGTTCGACAAAGTTCTCGAGGAAAACGTGCCCGTGCCGGCGAAACGAGACCTCCGTCACCACCGCGGCCACCCGCGGCCGCCGGTCTCCGCGCGGACCCGCGCGGCCGCCCGTGAGCAGCAGTCCGCCCGCGCCCCAGCCCGCGCAGGCCAGGAACTCCCTTCGATTGACCAGTCTTTTGCCCGACGTGGCCACTTCAGGGGCGGCATGCCGGCTTGGCCGGATCATAGATCCCGATCGCCTGGAAGAACAGGATCGCGAACTGCCGGTGTCCGGCGCCGTTGGGGTGGAACGGATCACCAAGCCATTCCCGCAGGGCGGCCAGGCTCGGGCGCGCTTCCGTCCAGTGCGCCCAGTGATCGATGAGGATAACCGCCTCCTTCTCGGCCACGGTCTTGACCGTCGTGCTGTAGGCCGGCAGGTCAGAGCGCGTCGCCGTCATCGGATCCGCGCTGTCGATGGGATCGAGGGTGTGCAGGATCGGGATCGCCCCCAGGGCACGCACGCGCCGCACGATTTCGCGCAGGTTCCGCCCGAATGCCTCGCGCCCCTCCGGGCCCGCAACGCAATCGTTCATGCCGAACATCACCGAGACCACGGCGGGCTGGAAGCGCGTGACCCGCCAGTCGAAGTCTTGCAGCAGCCTGTCGGCGGTCTCGCCCGAGAACCCGGCGTTGATGAACAGGTCGCGCCGGCGCCGAAGTTCGAAACGCACGCGCTCGTGCACGATCTCGGGATACGCCCGCTCGGGACCCACCTGTCCGGCACCCTGGGTGATGCTGTCCCCGGTGAAAACCCAGGTCAACGCCACCTCCTGGTTTCCCAGCTTCTGCCGCAACCGCTCCAGGTCCGGCAGCGGCGCGGCCTCCGCCGCCTCGGCGGCGGCCAGAGCCGCCGCCACCAGGCAGCCGAAACCGAAGCGCGCCAGGGACCGGGCTCCGATCCCACGGGAGCGCCCCCAAGCAAGGATAATCCGACCGCACCTGCTCATCAGAAGTGCCAGAGCGGGATCGCCTCGCCGCTCGAGATAACCTCCTCCAGATAACAGCCAGTGAACGGCGTCGGCGGCAATCCCATCGACCCCTCCCCCAGCTCAAGCACCCGCATGCCGAGAATATTGTGCCAGCGGCCGTCGGCCAGGCGCACAGTCATGGCGGAGGGATGATCGACACGCCAGCTCGTGTCCCCGGGCGGACGACCGAACTCGGCCATGCTGTCACGCACGAGGAGGGGTGCCTCCAACGTGTCCCGCTGGGCATTGAGCGGCCAGAGATACACCTTGTTGCGCAACCAGCCCCCGAGCCGGGACCGCCCCTGCGCATCGGGCCGGATCGAGTACACCGGGCTGTCGGTGGTGCTCTTCCGATCCGGAGCATCCATTAGCACCTCATAGAGATTGGCGGTGACGTAGGGGGTGCCATCGGCCGCCTGGTTGAGCGTGACCGGAGCCGTCGAAATCGCGCCGCGCGCGTGGATGATCTTGCGCCAAGTCCGGCCCGCGTCCGCCGAACGCCAGATGCGGATGTCGTTCTGGATCTCAGGCTCGTTGCGTCCGCCCCGCGCGCAGAAGAGCAGGCTGCCGTCGATGTCGCGCACGAGGCTCGGCTCCGTCGACTGGCCCTCGCCGCCCGGTCCGGTCACGGACACAAAGTCCACCGGCCGCCAGCGGCCGTCTTCGCGGCGCCAGCGCATGACCCCTGCGCCGAGCACACTCTCGCCGACCTTGGCCCCAGTCATGCCGACCAGCAGGTCGTCGCCGTCCGCAATCGCGTTGGTGAGTCCGCCATCCACGATCCGCCAGCCCTCAAGGAACTCACCCTCCGCGAGGTGGGCGGTCGAGGTGACCGCTAACTTCTGATCGTCGTAGGCCAACTGGTGCACCTCGAGGTATTCGTACGCTTCGTTGCCCGCAAAAGCCGCGAGCGAGCCCGCCGGGCGGTCCGTGCGGAGGCCGATGGCTTGGTTGACCGAGAAACCAGTGCCCGCGTGGGGATGCGGCGATCCATCCGCCCGTTTGGCGCCATAGGGCACGAAGCCGCCTCGCATCGGGCCCTTCATCATCAGCGCCAGCTGGCCGGCGGGCTGGGAGCGGGGATTGGGTTCAAGATGATTCCGCGTGATCGGCACGGCTTCGTAAGCGATGGGCCGCTCCAGCGAATCAAAGAGGATGGCGTCCACACCCGCCTCGAGACCGCCTCCCTTGGCCAGGCCCTCGCGGATGTCGCAGAACACCGCCGCGCGCGTGGCCGAAACTTGGAAGGGAAAAGCCAGCTGGTAGACCCAGGCCTTGCCGGGCGGCGTGTCGGACGGGCGGATGAAGTCCGGCCCGCTTGTCACAACCCCGGTAATGCCGCGCGGCGCGGCGGCGGCAGCGGCGGTGACCAGCAGCGCGCAGAGGGGAAAAAGGAAGGTCAGACGAAGAAGGCGTAAGGAGGTCATGGGATGGAAGAGATGGAAAGGCGGCTTTGGCGCGACGCGCCCACCGGCACGACAACACCCTCGGATGGTGCCGCGGCGACCGACCGCGACAAATCCGATCACCCGGGCATTTGTCTTTTCCAGATGCGCGCGCTGGCCGCATGCCATCGAGCCGGCCACCCTTGTCCGGGAAAAAGCCTTGTCCAGCGAGTTTGGCTTTGTGCTGTCCTGCCGCGCAGGCCTAGTTTCGCGATCTCGCCGGCATCACGCATCGCTGCGTACGCCGCGCAGGCAGTCGCAAAACCATTTCTAGACGGAGCGCCCAGCCGGGCGCTCCTTTCTCCCGCCCCCGGCATGAAAATCACCGCGTGCAAAACCTTCCTCGTCGAAGGCATCAAGTACAACTGGACCCTCCTGAAAATCGAAACCGACTCCGGTCTCCACGGCTGGGGCGAGGCGACGAATTGGCCGGGGTCGCCGCTCATCGAGGCAGCCTGCCAGCACGCCGGGCAGCTGCTGGTCGGGCAGGACGCGCGTCGGATCGATTATCTCTGGACAAAGCTCTACCGCGACCTCCACTGGCTCGGGCAGGCCGGCCCGCTGCTTTCCGCGATCAGTGCCGTCGACATCGCGCTGTGGGACCTGCAGGGCAAGGCTCTCGGGGCGCCGGTCTATCAGTTGCTCGGCGGCGCCTACCGTCGGCGCATCCTCCTCTATGGAAACTACTGGTTCACCGGCGGCAACCTGACGCCCGAGGACTACGCACGCCAGGCCAAGGCCGCGGTGGCGCAGGGCTTCACCGCGCTCAAGTTCGATCCGTTCGCCCACGTCAACTACGGCTACGGAGACGACCTGAGCGACACCAACGGCCTGACCGAGGACCAGAAGCAACTCGCTGTGCAGGTGGTCGCGGCGGTCGCGGCGGCCGTCGGGCCGCAGGTGGCCCTCGCCATCGAGACCCACGCGTTTCTCAACGGTCCCACCGCGGTCGAAATGGCCCACCGGCTCGCGGCCCTGAAATTCAACTGCCAGTGGTACGAGGAGCCCGCGCTGCCGGAGTTTCCCGACGCCCTGGCCGATATTCGGCGGCAGATACCGCTGCCGGTGTCCGTCGGTGAGCGGGTGCATTCGCGCTTCATGCTGCGACCGCTCCTGGAGCGCCGCGCGACGGACTTCGTCATGCCGGACATCACCCGCTGCGGCGGCATTTCCGAGCTGCGCAAGATGGCTAACCTGGCGGAGACCTACAATGTGCCGGTGTCGCCCCACAATCCCAACGGGCCGCTGTCGACCATCGCTTCGGCACACGTGATGGCGACCATACCCAATTTCTTCCGGCAGGAGTTCATGGTGCACGACGTTCCCTGGAGGGACACCTGCCTGTCCCATCCGCTGCCGATCGAGCGCGGCCACTTTGTTCTTCCCGACCGGCCGGGATTGGGCTTCGACGTTCGTGAGGAGGAGCTGCTCCGGCACCCCGGACTGCGGCAGCCGGCGGCCGGGCGCGTGTTCTACGTCTAGCGCATGAAATACCGCTTCCGCGTCGTCGGCTTCCTGTTCGTCCTGTCCATCATCACCTTTATCGACCGGGTGTGCATCTCGGTCGCAGGCAAGGCGATCCAGGAGGACCTGGGGCTCAGTCTCGTGCAGTGGGGCTGGGTGCTGAGCGCGTTCGTGATATCTTACGGCCTTTTCGAGGTGCCCGCGGGGGCCATGGGGGACCGCCAGGGCCCGCGCAAGGTGCTGACGCGGATCGTGACCTGGTGGTCGGTGTTCACCGCCCTCACCGGCATGGTGCACGGCTTCAAGCAGCTGGTGGTCGTGCGGTTTCTCTTCGGCGCGGGTGAAGCGGGGGCGTTTCCCAATTCCTCCGTTGTGATCGCGCGCTGGTTTCCGGTGCTGGAGCGCGCCCGCGCCCAGAGCATCGTTTGGATGGGCAGCCGCGTCGGGGCCGCGATCTCCCCACTTCTCGTCATCCCCATCCAGCAGGCCTACGGCTGGCGGGTCAGCTTCTTCATTTTCGGTGCCGTAGGCATCGTCTGGGCCGCCGCCTGGTATGCTTGGTTCCGGGACGATCCCGCCACCAAGCCCGGCGTGTCCGCCTCCGAGATCGCCGAGATCGGCGCGTCCGGCACCGCCCATGCCAGCACACCCACCCCCTGGCGGCAGCTGCTCTCGCAAGGCAACCTGTGGTGGATGATGCTCGCGTACCACTGCCAGGCCTGGTGCGCGTTCTTCTACATCACCTGGCTGCATATCTTCCTGGCCAACGGCCGCGGCTTCACGCCGCAAGAGCTGATCGCCCTCTCCTGGCTGCCTTTTGTATTTGGCGCCCTCGCCAACCTCGTCGGAGGGATAATCAGCGATCTGCTGGTGCGACGCCTGGGGCTCCGGCGCGGACGCAGCTGGGTCGGCTGTGGCGGGCTCGGACTGGCCGCCGTCTTCGTCGCCGCGACCCTCACCACGGAGCACAAGGTGCTCACCATCGTTTTCCTCGCGCTGGCCTTCGGCTTTTCCGACCTCACTTTACCCGTGGCCTGGGCCGTGTGCCTGGACATCGGACATCAGCACGCGGGCATCGTCAGCGGCGCCATGAACATGGCCGGCCAGCTCGGCTCTTTCCTTACCACGGTGCTGTTCGGCTACATCGTCAGCTGGTCTGGCAGCTATGACGCGCCGCTGGTACCCATCGCCGTGATGTCCGCTTTCGCCGCCCTGGCCTGGCTCCGTGTCGACGCCTCCCGCCCGCTGCTGGTCGGGCCCGCCGTCCGGTCCGCTTGAATCCACAACAATCCTTTGTGCACATGATCCCACCGTCCCACTCATCTCCAGCCGCCGCGACGCGCCGCCCGCGCGCCGCCGCCGCCAAATCTCGTTCGGCTCACTGGGCCGATGACTCCGGCCTCTTCGCCGTCGCCCGCCGCGAGCTCTACACCGCCGTGGTGGGCGACATCATGGACAAACTCGGCGCCCAGCAGCAGTTCCTGCCCCCGGCCATCCGTCCGCTTGACCCCGCCATGGCGGTGATCGGCCGCGCGATGACCGTGCTCGAGGCGGACATCTTTGAAGAGCGTCCTGAGGGCGGCTCGAATCCGCTGCTGACGAAGCCTTTCGGCCTCATGCTCGAGGCGCTCGACGACCTTAAGACCAACGAGGTCTACGTCTGCACGGGCTCCTCGCCGTCTTACGCGCTGTGGGGAGAACTGATGAGCGCCCGCGCGATCCGATGCGGTGCCGCCGGCGCGATCGTCGACGGTTTCTCCCGCGACACGCGGGGCATCATCGACCTGAAATTCCCGACCTTCTCCCACGGCTCCTACGCCCAGGACCAGGCACCCCGCGGCAAGGTCATCGACTTCCGCGTGCCCCTCGCGATCGGCGGCGTGAGGATCGCACCGGGAGACATCGTGTTCGGCGACCTCGAGGGCGTCTGCGTGGTACCGCGCGAGATGGAGACCGAGGTCTTCGCCCGCGCGCTGGAGAAGGCGCGCAAGGAGAAGACCGTGCGCAAGGCGATCGAGGCGGGCATGACCGCCCGGGCCGCCTTCGACCGGTACGGCATCATGTAGCGCCGCGGAGGCCGCGCGCCGTGCTGCTGGACCACGCCATCGGCTCCCCCGCCTTTCGGGAGGACCCTTTCCCATTCTACCGCGAGCTTCAGGAACGCGATCCCGTCCAGCGCTCCCAGGTCTGGAACTGCTGGGTCGTGACCCGCTACGACGCCGTCCGCGACTGCCTCCAGGACGCCAAGCGCTTCTCCAACCTCGGCCGGGTGACCGGACTCTTTCACCGCCACTTTTCCGCGGAGCAGCTGGCGACCCTCCGCCCCCTCGTGGAGCACTACAGTCACGGGCTGATCAACGTCGACCCCCCGGATCACACCCGCATCCGGCGGCTGCTGCACGAGGTCTTCCGGCCATCAACCATTGCCCGGCTGGCGGACCGGGTGCGCGCCTTTGTCGACCGTCGGCTCGCAGCACGGCTGCCAGCCGGGCGGCTGGAGGTGGTGCATGACCTGGCCCACCCGCTGCCCGTGCAGGTGATCGCGGAACTCTTCGGACTCGCTCAAGTCGACGTACCGCGCTTCGCGGCCTGGTCCGCCAGCATCGTCGAGTTCATGCAGACTCCGCAGCCCGACTACGCGGCCTGCCTGCGTTCCCAGCAGGCGCTGCTGGATCTCCGGGCCCACCTCCGCGCCGCCATCGCGGACCGGCGCCAGAAGCCGCGGGACGATGTCCTCAGCCTGATGGTGGCGGCATCCGTCGACGGCGACCGCCTCACCGAGGAGGAGATTCTCGGCACCTCGGTCACAATCCTCCTCGGAGGGCACGAGACGACCACGCGGCTGCTGGCCACCAGCATCTACGAACTGATCCGCCACCCCGAGCAGCAGGAGCGGCTGCGGGCCGATCCGGCGCTCATCGACACGGCGGTGGAGGAATGTCTGCGCTACTGCGGGCCGTTCCACCGTGACCAGCGCGTGGTGGCCGTCGACACCGTGGTCGACGGCCGCGCGGTTGCCCGGGGCGACTTCATTCTGCTCCTGCTGGCCGCCGCGAACCGCGACCCCCGGCAATTCCCCGATCCCGACAGCTTCGACCTCGGCCGGCGGCCCAACCGGCACCTCGCCTTTGGCTTTGGGCCGCATATCTGCCTCGGCGCCCACCTGGCGCGCCTCGAGATGTCCGTCGCGCTGCGGACACTGCTCGCCTCCTGTCGTCGCCTCCGACTCGAGGGCGGCCCCGTGCACTGGGAGTTCGGCTTCCTGCGCGGCCCGGCGCAACTTCCCATCGTCTGCGACCGCTAAAACGGCTTCCCATGTCCGTCCCTCTCCTACCCACCGTCCTCATCACCAACACCGTGCCACCGGACGTGCTGGCGCCGCTCGTCGGCGTCGCCCGGATCATCCAGGGCCCCGCCGACGGCAACGTCATGGCTCGGTCTGAGGTGCTCCGTCTCGCCCCCAGCCTGGCCGGCATCGTCAACCAAGGTGAACTGCGCGTCGACGCCGAGTTGCTCGACGCGGCTCCCGAACTGCGCGTGGTGGCCAATGTCGCGATGGGTGTCGACAATCTCGACCTGCCGCTGATGCGCGCTCGGGGAGTCGTCGCCACGAACGTGCCCTCCGCCTTCATCGAGTCCACTGCCGACTGCACACTGGGCCTGATCCTCGCGGTGACCCGGCGGCTGGTGGAGGCGGACCGCTATGTACGCGCCGGCGGGTGGACCGCTTTCCAACCGGGCGTCTGGGACGGCATGTTGCTCCGCGGCAAGACGCTCGGCCTGGTCGGCTACGGGCGCATCGGCCGCGCCGTGGAGCAGCGCGCGCGCGCGTTTGGCCTGGAGGTCGTCCACCACAGCCGCACCCCCTCTTCCGCCCCCGGATACCGGCCGTTGCCCGCGCTGCTCGGCGAATCCGCCATCGTCTCGCTGCATGTCCCGCTTAATGCGGATTCGCGCGGTTTGATCGATGCGACCAGGCTCCGCCAGATGCCGCGCGGAGCGATCTTGATCAACATGGCGCGGGGCCGCGTGGTGCGGGAGGCGGAACTCGTGGCGGCCCTGCAGGAGGGCCACCTCGCCGGCGCCGGGCTCGACGTGTTCGAGGACGAACCTTCAGTCCACCCGGTCCTCGCCGGCCTGCCCCAGGTCGTGCTCACCCCGCACCTGGGAGGAGGCACCCGCGAAAGCCGCCGCGAGGCGCGCCTGCTGAGCGTGCATAATGTCGCGGCCGTCCTCACAGGACGGCCGCCTTCGACGCCGCTCTGAGGGGACCCCAGCTGTTGCCAAGCCTGATTCTCCAAGTCCGGAATAGCGACGGATCTTCCGCCTCGCTCAGCCGAGCCGCGTGACGGCCCAGGCGAGCGCCACCAGCAATCCCGCCGTGACCCACGCCAGCCCGAAGCCGGCGCAGTCCTCCCGATAACGGGACCAAAATCCCCGCCAGCGCTCCCGCCGGAACCAGCCGGGCGCGTCCAGCATGAGCAAGTCCTGCCCCCGCAACGCCGCTGGCGGCCCGCCCTCGGCCTCATCCCCGTCCGACGAACGCCGCAACCGGGCGAAAAATGCATCCATCCGGGCGGGATTCTCCGGCGGGGTGAGCAGGCTGACGACGACGAACGCGCCGGCGCCTGCCAGCATCGCCGCCCCAAATACGTCGGCCTCCCACTTGTACACCAGCTGGACCCGTCCGGTCCGGAGCACGTTGAATCCGAAGTAGACCGCGAACGACGCCAGGGTCGCCGCCAGCGCCCCGTGCCGGTTGGCCCTGGGCCACAGGAAGCCGCCGAGGAACATGATGCCCATGAGCGCCGCGATGGTCTCGGTGAAGAGAAATGCCTGCAGCACCTGGTCGACCATCAGCGCGAAGCCGACCCCCGCCAGCGTCAAACCCAGCCCGGACACCCGCCCGACCCACAGCAAGTCGCGGTCGCTCGCGTTCGGTCGCAGGTAGGTCTTGTAGAGATTGTTGGTGAACAGCGCTCCGGTGTTCACCATAAAATTCGAGCACGTCGACATGTTCGCCGCGAGCACGCAGGCGACCATCAGACCGACCAGCCCCGGGCCCAGCAGGTGCAGAGACGCGTAACCGAAGGCGTGCTCCATGTCCGGCAGGTGATCGCCGTTGCGCACGAGAAGCGCAGCGACGATGAGACCGGTGAAGGCCCAGCCGATGGTGCAGAAACGCTTCACGAGGGAACCATAGGTCTGCCCGATGCGCCCGGCGCGCTCTGTCCGTCCGGTCGCGTTCATCGCCAGGCTGTGCGGCATGGCGGTGATGCCCACCACGCCGTTGAGCGCGAGCATTGCGATGGCGAACAACCCGACCCCGCTGGCCTCGCTGTAGAGCTGGAAAAACTCGGGCGGCAGCGTCTCGCGCAGACCGGAGAGCCCGCCGACGGCGCGCAGGCCCGGCGGGATCAGCAGGAAAGAGAGCAGGATGATGAGGAGGCCCTGCACGAAGTCGGTGTAGGCCGAAGCGATCAGGCCGCCGAAAAAACTGTAGACGATGAAGGCGACGGTCATGGCCACCACCACGCCGTTCGGCGAGATCATGTCCCCGCCGGTGGCGACCGCAATGATCTTGGCGCCGCCCTTGAGCATCGCGCCCTGATTGAAGACGAAAAAAGCGAGCGCGAACACGGTGTAGAGCAGCGCCATCGCCCGGCCGTAGCGGTCTTCGATTATCTCCCCGATGGTGGTCCGGCCGCTACGGCGGTACCAGGGTGCCATCAGCCAGTAGAACGGCGTGATGAGCATGTTCTTCCACTGGTACCAGATCGTGGAAAATCCCGCCTGGCAGCTGGCCCCCGTCTGGGCCACCGGATTCTCGGCGTTCGTGCCGGTGCCGAACGACTGCCCGACCATAATCCACCACGGGAGCTTGCGATCGCCGAGAAAGTAGTCACCGGAACTCTGCACTCGGCGCGACAACCAGAGTCCGAAGAGCGTGATGCCCGCGAAATACCCGAGCAGCACCGTCCAGTCGAGGGCCGTGAACGCCCCGCCGCCAGCCGTGTCCGTCGCTTCCGCGCTCAAGGTAATGCCTCCCCCCCGTCCGGAGCCAGGGTGGCCATCCGCAGCAGGATCCGCGCCTGGATGGTGGCGGCCGCCGCCTGATCCTCCGGCGTCGCCCGGGCCTGGAGTCGCAGCACGGCCTGCCGGGCCTCTTCCTTGATGTCCGCCACGCTTCGTGCATCCCCGGACTGCGCCAGGAAGGCCTCCAGCCAGCGCTTGCCGTAGTGGGTGTGGATGAGCTCGTCTGCCCAGTCGAAATCCATGTCGTGCGCGCTCAGGCGGTCTCCCATCGCGCCGAAGATGATCGTACGCTCCTTCTTGGTGTGGATGTAGGTGGCCTCGAAGTAGAAAATGATGCCCAGGCGCACGAGTGGATCCGCCGCCGCACCCGCGTCGTAGGAGAAGGCGTCGAGCGGGATCTCCGCATCGCTAAAGCCCCACGTGCGCAGGCGCTCGTAGCCCATGCGGCAGTGCCGGATCTCGTCGTAGCACCAGCGCGCGGCCTCCTCGAGGAACTCCGGCGGCGCCGCCGGCGCAAGGTCGTACAGGCACGCTGCCGCCATCTCGGCCGCCCACACCTCGTTGACGTGGTGCACCGCCTGCCGCGCCCGCAGCCGGATGCCTTCTCCGGGATGCCCCGGAGTGTGCCGATCCGGCCACGCGAAGGCCACTCGGTGGAAGCGGGGGTCACGCGCCGCGTGTCGGGAGATGGCCAGCGGCCGCCCGGCCGCCACGAGCGCATCCGCCGAGGGTGGCGCAGGCGCCTGCAGCAGATCGTCGGCGGAAATGGCGCCGAACACCGCAGCCACCGCTTTGCTCCAGGCTCGAGCCGCCGCCGCCTCTCCCGGCGCGGCGGCCAACGCCGCGGCCGCGGCGGCCCTCAGCCGGACGACTTGGGCCTCCAGGTCGGCGATGCCGTGCCGCAGCAGATACTGCGTCGGCCCGTCGTCCAGTCGGTCCGCCACCTCCTGATAGCGGCGGTAGGCGACCAGCAGCGCGGGTTTCACAACCTCGGCCACGGCCACCAGGAACGCCGGCGCGCCCGGGGCGTCGCCGCAGCGGCGGAACAGCTGCACCCAGGGCTCGTCCACGTCGGGCGCGATCCGGCGCTCAGGATAGCGCAGCTCGAGGATCCGCTGGCGCAGCTCCCGCGTGAGCAGTGAGCTCTCCCACATGACCTCGGGCAGCAGCAGCTTGGCCTCCCAGTGCGCCGTGCCCGGCAGCCAACCAGCGGCCAGCCGGACCAGCTCCCGCTCCAGAAAGTACAGGCGCCTCAGGATCGTCGCCGACTGGGTCACCATCAGGTGCGCCCGACCGGCCACGACAGCTTCGGAAGAGGACATGGCCGGACTATTCTCGACGTTCGGCTTCCGGGATGTCGACCAGCATAATGGAGCACTGCCCGTAAGTGCCCTGATCCGTCTCGTCGCCCCGCTCGACGAAGGCTCCGTTCATCGTGATGAACAGGCGGTCGCCGCCTTGGCTGAGCCGGAGCGAAAATGTCCCGCTGGCGGTGTAGCCATATTTTTCACGGTAGAACGGATGAAGGAAAGCGAGCACTTTCTTCGCACTCGTGGCGGTGTCGTACTGTACTACCGGCGTACCCACCCGGTCGCCGGTGCCGTGTCCGCCGGGAACGTAGTAAAGGTAGCGTCCGCCGGGACTGCGATCGATGCTCACGGTGTAGCGTTCGGCCCCCGGCCAGCACAAGCCGCGGTCGACCACCGTCTCGGTGCGGGGATCGAACGTGAACATCTGCCCGCCGTAGGTGATGCACCAGAAAAGCCCGTCCGGCCCGCGGTTCCAGGTATAGGCCCGGAGCTGGGAATAGGTGCCGGCTTTGACCCGGCTGGTTCCTCCCGCCTCGCGCGGGACCTGGGCGTCAAGCCGGACAATCCGGTTGCGCAGCGGGTCGTACTTGATGAAATGGATCGGCTTGGGCTGCGACACGTGCTCGCCGTGCCACCAGCGCCAGTTGTCGTGGTCGTAGTTGGTCGAGTAAACCGCCCCCGTCTCCTCGTCGATCATGAGGGCGCGCTCATACCAGCTGAGGCCCTTGGGCAGGTAGCCGTTCCACAGCGCCTTGCGCGCGTTGATGTCCCACGCGAGAAACTCGCCGTAATTGGTCACGCCATACAGCATGCCGCGGCGCGTGTCGATGCGGTGCATCGGCCACGACGAGCCCGGCCGCGGCGCGCCGTAATCGGTCAGGCGGCCCGTGGATACGTCTAGGCTCATCAGGTGGCTCCCATCGTAGCCGGTAGCGAAGTCCTCCGGATCGGGCTCAGGGTACTTGCACCAGAAGGTCGCAAACCAGAGCTGGGGACGCCTCATGCCCTGGGCCTGGTAGAAATTGAGCTGCCCGTGGATCTTGCCGTCCCCGAACTGGCTCCGGGTTCGCCCGAACACCGTCCGGTTGATCTCCGGATGCACGGTGATCTTCCGAGCCCCGGGATCGTAATGCACCAAATGCACGCGAGCGCTGTACGTGCCATGGTCGCCGACCGCCGTCCAGAAATGCCCGGTGCGTCGGTCTTCGTCGGCGTTGGCCCAGCTCGACCAGGGTCCGTGGTTGTTCTTGTTGGCCGTGGCCGAAACCTTCGGCGGGTCGTCAAGCCACAAGTCGGGTACGGGAATCACGCCGAACGCGATCTGGGCCGGCTCGCGGGCCAAGACGTAGCCGCTGCCGGCGAAGGCCGCGACCGAGTCCGGCGGCGTCAGCGTGCGCGTATCGCGGTCGACGACAACCTTGCCCGAATACAGCAAGCCGTGTCGGTCCAGGCGTTCGGCGACGGCCTGCTGTTCCCGGGATGCCGGACTCGGGATCAGCGCCGCCGCCGACTGGGACGGCCCCCGGTAGAGATCCACGGTACGCAACCCGGAGTCCCGGGCAGCGGCGGGGAGCCAGGCGCACGACAGCGGCAACGCTATCGCCGCCAAACGAAGAAGGGGTAGTTTCATGGGGTGAGTGGCGGCGGTGGGAGCGCGACCAACGGGGAGGTGCCGCCGGCGCGCCGCCTCCCCGCACTCGGCCGTTGGTCACCAGCGGTAACGCAGCGTGGCCTTGGCGCTCAGGCCGTAGTCATAGCCGCCGTATCCGCTGTTGTACAGGTTGATGATGTAGGGCTTGTCCGTGACGTTGTCCAGGTTGACGCTGACGCTCCAGTGCCGCTTCCACGAATAGGCGGCAAACACGTTCGCGATCAGCGGGAAGTCGAGGAGGTAGGCCGCGTCGCGCTTCTCCGCCTGATCCATCGCCGCCGCACCAATCATGAAACCCTTGAGCGGGCCGTCGGTCCAGGTGTACTTGCCCAGGAAGCTGTACTTCTGCGGCACAAAGCCCGTGATCGCCTGGTTGGAAGCGTTCATGCCCTCGCCGTCGAACAGCGTGATGACCATGTCGCTGTAGCCGTTGCCGAACTTGACCCGCAGGGTCGCATCCATCTCCCAGCCCTCCGAGTAATCCCGGTTCGACTGGATGTTGCCGATCGTGCCGTCGGGCAGCACGCCGCGCGCGCGGACGTTGGTGAGCGCCGTTTCATACCGCACCAGGGAGGCGTTCACGCTCACCCGGTCGTTGAGGGCGCGGTCAACCTTGAGGCCATATTCCTTGAGCCAGCCGCGCTGGTTGAGCAGCGGATCGAGGTTGTCGCCCGCCGTGTTCCGGTCCGCGAATCCATTCTGGACAAAGCCGTTCTGGACGTCGGTGAAATAGAGCGAGGCCCAAGGCGCGGGTTTCAGCACCAGGCCGTACTTGTGGCCGCGCAGTGTGCGGTCGTCGCGCTCGGTCACGACGTTGGTGAGGTAGTTCTTGTCGGTGCCGCCCGGATAGATCCAGCGCACGCCGGCAGTCATGATGATCCGCTCCTGCCAGAGGGTCACGTTCTCCTGCACGTAATATGAAAAGTCCTTCTGGTTCTGTGAATTGTCGCGCGTGTTGGCGGGCACCAGCGCGAAATAGGCATCGTCCGCCGCCCAGTTCGGGTTGCGGACGTCGATGGACGGAATCAGCCCGTTGCGGGACGAGTCCGCCTGCCGCCGCCATGAAGCGAGATAGTCCACGCCCACCATCGTGTCGAAGCGTGTCTTGGCGAACTCGAGGCTGTTCACCAAGTCGACCTGGAAGGTGTGGGACTTGTAGTTGACCCATCCCGGGGTGTCGGCGCGGGTCAGCGTGTAGCCGTTCGCCCCGATGGTGTTGCCCGAGATAAGCCGGCGGTGGTCGTCGGAATAGGTGTGCACGTAGTGCGCCCGGACGTCGACCAGGTTGCCCAGCTTCGTCAGGTAGGTGAGCTCGGCGAGACGTTCGTTGTTTTTCCAGTACACGTCCCGGCTGCGGATCGGCGAGAAATCACGCGAGAAGTACGGGCTGATCGTCGGGATAATAAAGCCGGTCGCCGGGTCGACCACGTTCTTGCTCGGATCGATGAAAGCCGGCGCGGGGTAGACGTAGCCGTGGTCGCGAAACACGTAGGCCTCGACGTCCAGGCTGCCCTGGTTGCCGAAAAAGAGCGTGGTGGCTCCGCCGATAAACTTCTGATCCTGGTCGTCGAGCGAGTTGTAGGCCTCGCCGTCCATGGCGCCCAGCGTGATCCGGTAATTGATCGCCAGATCGTCCCGCTGCAGGAGCGGGCCCGTGAGGTTGATCGTCTCGCGGAACTGGCCGTTGTCGGAGACCGTGGCCTGGATGTCGCCGGCCCGGGTCGCGCTCGCGCGCCGCGAGATCAGGTTCACGTTGCCGCCGATGGCGGTATTGAGCCCGAGGAGCATCGAGCCGGGACCCTTGAGGATCTCGATGCGCTCGACATCGTACATGTGCGTCTGCTTCGAGCTGCGGCGCGGCGCTCCGTTGCGCAGCACCGGACCGCTGCGGAAACCGCGGATGTTGAGGTCCTCGCCGATGGGCGCGTTCTGCGTCGCGCTGCTCACGGTGAAGCGCACCAGGTCGAAGACCTCGGTGGCGGCGAGGTCATTGATCTGCTCCAGGTTGATGATGCCCACGGTCGTGGGCAGATCGATCAAGTTCTTGACCGTGCGACTGCCGATCAGCGTCTGCTTGGTGACGTAGCCGTAGTCCCGCTCGGTCGAGACGGTGAAAGGAGATAGTTCGTAGGCGGCCTCCTTCTCCCTGGGGGGTGGGGTCGACGCGGAGGAGGCGGACTGGGCAGGCAGCGAAAGTGTAGCAGTGACGAACACCGCACACGCAGCGAGAATCGATCCACGGGCAGCAGAATAATTTTGCTTGGAGTGCATACCGGAAGGAGACCGAACGAGTGAAAAATTTCTTGGCGACCGAAAACGTCCGGGGAAAACCGTTGCCCAGTTCCCTGCGGTTGCGCTGCCGCGCGGGTGGAGAAGGAATATGTCCGGCAATTTCCACTTGAGCCGCGGGCCCGGCGGGGGCTTGCAGGATGGCGTTGATTCCGCCCTCCCAAGCCCACCCCGATCCCGTCCCCATGCCAACCAACCGCCGCCAGTTCCTGCGCCACGCCGGTCTCCTGTCGCTCGCCGCCGCCGCGCCCGCCTCCTCGTCCCCGTCCGTCCCGCCGCCCGCAGTCGGACGCCGCGGCGACGACCCCCTTGCCGCATCCCCGTGGCACTGCGCACTGGAGCTCGACGAGCAGCGCCGGCCGATCGCGGGCAGCGCCGCGGATCTCGCCGCCGCGATCCGGCGCGGGGCTGACCTGCGCATCGCCACCGCCTTCCGCCACAACGAGCACATCGACCCCGCCTCCGACAACCCCGAGGTGATCCGCGAGGTCGCGGACTTCCGCGTCACCTACCTGCTCGAGGATCGCTGGACCGCCGGCTTGATCAACCTGCGCCAGCCGGTGGCGCTGCCCGACGACTTCGGTCCGCGGCCCTCGCTTTCCTTCTTCCTCTACAACCAGGACGGCACCCAAGCCATCGCCCGCCCCTACCTAGATGGCGTCCCGCCCGTCCCGCCGGCCGCGCCGGCGGCAGCCGCCCACGCGGACATGCCCCGCTTCCATCTCGAGGCGGCGTTCGACCTGGAGACCAACGCCCCCAGCCGCAATTTCATCTACGATTTTGACTTCTACCGCTACTGGGTCTGCGATAACTGGACGGAAGTGCTCGCGCATGACCGGAACGGCCGCGTCACGACAGGCTCGGTCGAGCGGCTGGCCCACGAGTTCTACCGAGGACGCGAGGTCAAGGTGGCCGTCAGCGGCCTGGCCGACGAGCTGGCCGAGCCGGACCACCCTATCCCCCACGAGGTGATCGTGCACTGCGGCTCGTGCTACTATTACACCCGGCAGCAGCTGTTCATCGCCGCCACGCATCCCTTGGTCCGCGTGAAGCCAGCCGTCCCGCTGCGCTACTCCAGCCAAGGCTGGGATTTCGGCTGGCTACTGCCCCGCACCGACGGGCAGGTGGTGCGCTGGCTCGTCAATCCCCGCACGCTCAAGTTCGAGCGCACCCGCCGCCGGCATGCCCTGCGCTGGTTCGTACGCTGAACCGGGCAAGCCAATTGCCCGCACGATGATGATTGCCGTGCGGTGTCGGGCACGCGACACCGACGCGGGCCCGCCTCCGGTCCGCTCCGCCATGACGACCCCTCCCCCGCCCCGCCCCCTGCGTCTTGTGCTCCTGCTCGCCTGTCTGCTGCCGGCCGCCGCACTGCCGGCCGCCGCGCCGCGCGGCGTCACCGGCGTCACGTCCGGCAATCGCGACCTGTTCCGCCCCCCTAGCACCCCCGTCGGCAAGACGTGGATCTACCAGATGTCCTACCCGTTCCAGGTCTCGGCGGACACCGCGGGGATCTTCTGCGCGATTCGCGAGGGCGAGGCCAAGGCTGGGGGTCTCCAGGCCGGTGTCGACGTGCTGCTTTTCCGCCGCCTTGAGGAACTCGGCCGGGCGACGCCCATTGTCGTCACGCGCAACGAGCTCGCCCCCAACCCCCGCGCACAGCCTCCGGGCCAGCTCGCGCTGATGGTCAAGATCTCGATCCAGGGCGGCTTCGTCCCTTACGGCGCCAAGCGCCCGGACGGCTCGCCCCACCCGCATGCCGGCACGGGGTTCGGCGTCGCGCTGGCCATCGCCCAGAAGACCGGCGGGGCGCAGGGCTCGCTGGCCGAATTCAGCGGCGCCGAAGCCTATCACTACCGCGAGTTGCATCAATTTCGCTATGACGGGAAGGCGTTCACCATCGTCGACCGGCAGAAAGTGGAGCTCGACGAGCTGCTACCCGGCCACGAGCTCGTGAACGCGGGTCTGGCCAACGCCATTCCGGACGGCGACGATCTGCTCATGGGCATGGTCGCCCGGGGGCGCCCGCAGACGGAATCGGGCGTCGTCCGCTGGCGCCGCGCCAACGACCGCTGGCGCCCGATCGCCTACCACCCGGTGTCGGCTCTCGGCGGCGAGGGCGATTCCTCAGAACCCACGCTGGTCCGCGACCTGGACGACAGTCTCCTCTTTTGCGCCCGCGGCGGGCGCGACGAGCCGGCGCTCCAGAACGACATCCGTATCTGGCGCTCCCGCGACGATGGCCGCACCTGGCAAAAGATCATCCACGCACGGGGCCTAATCTCGACCGCTCCCGTGACGCTCAACCGCGCCGCCGACGGCACGCCGTACGTCGCCGCCAACCTCTACGAGGTCTTCCTCGAGGCGCCTCATGCGGGCGGCCTGACCGACAGCGCGACCTACTCGATCAAGCCAGATTCCGCCGGCCGCTATCGGCTAGGCGGCTGGCTCCGCAACACCGTCTGCCTCTGGCCGCTCAACGCGGAGCGCAACGCCCTGGAGGCCCCGCTGGTTGCGTTCGACGGCCGTGACCGGTTTGGTCCGCCGCCCGGAGGTTCAAGCTGGCGGGTCGACCACCCGGTTTCGATGCCTGTGCGCCTGGCCGACCGCAAATGGCATAGCCTGCTGTCCCTCCGCGTGCTGGAGCTGGCCGAAGGATCGCACGGCATTCCGCCCACCCCGCACACCGGATTGTATCTCGAGGAGGTCCTCGCGCGCGGCGAAGACGCCCCCCTCTGGAATTTCTGACACCCACCGCTCATGCCCCTCGCACTCCCTTCCCTCCGCTCTCTGCCGATCCTCGCCGTCGTCGCACTGCTGACCGTCTGCGGACGCGCCGCTCCGACTCCGGGCATCACCCACGTCACCGCGGACAGCCGCGACTTCTTTCGCCCGCCGGAGGCGCCGGCCGACCAGGACTGGGTCTACCAGACCGCCTGCCCCTTTCAAGTCGCCCCTGACCGCGCCGCGATCTTCTGCTCGATCCGCCAGGGCGGCGCCAAGGCCGGCGGCCTCCAGGTCGGCGACGACGTGATCGTGTTCGACCGCCTCCCGCCCGCACCGCCGCTGCAGACGGTGGTCGTCAGCCGCAACGAACTGGGCACCAACCCCCGCTCACAGCCCGCCGACCAGCCCGCCCTACTGTCGAAGCAGCTGCTCCAGGGAGGCTTCGTTCCCCGGGGCGCGAAGCGGCGGGACGGCTCCCCACACCCGCATGCCGGCACCGGCTTCGGCATCACCCTGGTTATCGCCCAGCGGGTCGGCGGCGCCCAGGGATCGCTCGCGGAATTCCCCGGCGAACAATCCTTCCACTTTCATGAGCTCTACCAGTTCGCCTACGATGGCGCGAAGTTCTCGGTCACTGGGCGGCAGCGCCTGATGCGGGAGGAAGTCGTGCCCGGCTGGACAATCGTCAACACCGGCATGCGCAACGCCATCGCCGACGGCGACGATCTCTTAATGGGCATGGTTGCCAGCCGGATCCGCGGCACCAAGACCGAGTTCGAATCCGGCGTGGTGCGCTGGCGCCGGGACGGCGACCGCTGGCTGGCCGTCGCCTACACGCCGGTTTCTTCGCTGGACGACGAGGGCGACGCCTCGGAGCCGAGCCTGATCCGCGACGTCGACGACAGCCTGCTGTTCTGCGCACGCGGCGGGCGCAATGCCCCGGAGGTCTACAACGACATCCGCATCTGGCGCTCGACCGACGGGGGCGGGACATGGCGCAAGATCATCCACGCCCGCGGGGCGATATCGACCGCTCCGCTCACCCTCAACCAAGCCGCGGACGGCACACCCTACGTCGCGGCCAATCTCTACGAGGTGCTGATGGAGGCCCCCGACAGCCGCAGCATCACCGACAACCCCGTCTATTCGATCCGCCCGGATGCGCAGGGGCGCTACCGACTCGGTGGGTGGCTGCGTAACCGGCTCTATTTGTGGCCGCTCAATGCCACCCGTCACGCGCTGGAAGCACCACGGCTGATACGCGACACGATCGCGGATTTCGGCCGGCCGCCAGGGCGCACCAGCTGGCGGATCGACCATCCTTCCGGGATGAACCTACGGCTTGCCGACGGCCGCTGGCATAGCGTGCTCGGCTTCCGCGTCATGGAACTTGGCGAAGGTTCGCAAGGACTGCCACCGACAGCCCAGACCGGCGCCTACCTCGAGGAGGTCGTCTCCACGGGCGCGGAATGGCCGGTGTGGAACTTCTGAAAGGCAGCCCCGCGGAGCAGCGGACCGGCCGGCCGCACGTACTTTACATTCCCGCAGTTTCGCGGCTAACTGCGGCACCCTCCGGGCCCGACCGGGAGACACCGGGTCCGCCGGCCAACCTCGGCCGCAACCGGCCGGCGGGGTTATCCAGCCCACCCCCATGAGCAGCGCACCCCTGACCCTGACAGCGCCCAAGCGGCTTCCGCTCGCGGCGCAGACCGCAGCCGTCATCCGGACCGCGCTGGAGAAGGGCTCATGGAAGGAGCTCGTCCCCAGCGAGCGCCGGCTAGCGGAGATGCTACGGATCAGCCGCCCGACGATCCGCGCGGCGCTGCATCTGCTCGCCAAGGAGGGGTTGATCGAGATCCGCCCCGGCCGCCGCAACCGACTGCTGTCGCGCCCGAAGCGCCGGGCCGCCAGCCGCAGCCGCCTGGTGGTGCTCGTGGCGCATGAGACGGTGTCGCACTTTACCCACCCCTTCTACAAGGACATCGGCGAGATGCGGGCGCACCTGCACGAGCAGGGATTCACGACCGAGTTTCTCCTCTGCCCACCCCGCGGGACCCTGGCGCAGCGGCGCGTCGAGGAGTTCCTGCGCCAGAATCGGGTGTTCTGCTGCGCGCTGATCGCGGCCAACAAGGGGCTGCAGCAGTGGTTCTGCGAACACGCGATCCCCGCACTGGTCGTCGGCTCCTGTCACGCCGGCGTCCGGCTCCCGTCGGTGGAAGTCGATTACCGCCTCGTCTGCCGGCACGCCGCCGGCATTTTTCTCCACAAGGGCCACCGCCGGCTCGTGCTCGTCATCCCGAACTCCAGCGCCGCCGGCGATCTAGCCAGCGAAAGGGGCTTTCTCGAGGCTATCGAGCAAGGTGGACACCGGCTCGACGCGCGCGGCACGGTGCTGCGCCATGACGGTACCGCCGAGGACATCACGTCCAGGCTCGATGTCCTCTTCAACTCGGCCAACGCCCCGACGGCACTCCTCGTCGCCAAGATCCCGCACGCGTTCATCGTGCTCATCTACCTGCTGAAACGCGGCCTGGCCGTGCCCGACTCGGTCTCCTTCATCGCGCGCGACCACGACCGGATCTTCGAGATGGTGCGGCCGCCGGTCGCCCATTACACCCTGGAGGACGGCGCCTTCGAGCGGCGGCTCTCCCGCCTAATGCTGCAGCTGGTCAACCAGGGCTACCTCGACCCCGAGCCGCATCTGATCTTCCCGAAGTTCTTCCTCGGCGGGACCGTGCGGCAGTTCGACTCCCCGTCCGAGTGAGCGGGACGCGACCAGGGCCCGTCAGATATGGATGGCCTCGCCGGTCGTCGCCGCCGCCGCCTCCATGTTCGCCTCCGACAGCGTCGGATGCGCGTGGATGGTGTGGTGGATGTCCTCGACGGTGGCCTCCAGGTGCATCGCCAGACCGTATTCGGCGATCAGCTCCGTGGCCTCGCTGCCGATGATGTGCACGCCCAGCAGCTCGCCGGTCTTGGCCTCGCTGATGACCTTCACGAAACCCTCGGCGTCGCCGGACGCCACCGCCTTGCCCGAGGCGGTGAACGGGAACTTGCCGACCTTGTAGTCGAGCTTCTTCTCCTTGCAGGCCTTCTCCGTCAGCCCGGCGCTGGCCACCTGCGGCTGGCAGTAGGTGCAGCCCGGGAAATTGCCCACCTGCTTCGGCTTCGCGGCGCCGAACATGCCGTTGACGGCGTTGACGGCCCGGTAGGTGGCCACGTGCGCCAGCCACGGCGGACCCTGGATGTCGCCGGCGGCGTAGATGCCGGGAACGGAGGTCTGGTAATCGGGCCCCACCTTGACGAAGCCGCGGTCGGTCTCGACCTGCACCTTCGGCGAAAGCAGGCCTTCGAGCGCGGAAACGATGCCGATCGCGACCAACACGGTCTCGGCCTCCACCTCGGTCGCCTGCCCGTCCTTGACCAGGCTGACTTTCACACTCTTGTCCCCCACCCGGATGTTCTCGCTCTTGGTGCCGGTGTGGACGGCGATGCCCTGCTTGGCGAAGCTCCGCTCGAGCGTGCGCGCGACCTCCTCGTCCTCCACCGGCAGGATCTGCGGCAGCATCTCGACCAGGGTGACCTTGCACCCGAAGGTGTTGTAGAAATAGGCGAATTCCACGCCGATGGCGCCGGCGCCGATGATGACCATCGACTTCGGCAGCGCCCGCGGCACCAGCGCCTCGCGCGAGGTCAGCACCCGCACCCCGTCCACCGGCAGGCCCGGCAGCGTCCGGGGCTTCTGGCCCGTGGCCAGCAGGATGTGCTTCGCCCGGAAAAACTTCCCCTGGTGCTCGCCCTCTATGATCTCGACCATGCCCGGGACGGCCACGCGGCCGCGGCCGACGAAATAGTCGACCTTGTTCTTCTTGAAGAGGAACTCGATGCCCTTGGCCATCTGCGCGGACACGCCGCGAGAGCGCTGCATCACCTTCTCGAAATCGAACGACAGGCCCTGGACGGAGAACCCGTAGGCGTCCGCCTTCTGAAAGGCCCGGTACAGCTCCGCGCTCTTGAGCAGCGCCTTGGTCGGAATGCAGCCCCAATTGAGGCAGGTGCCGCCCGCGCGCTCGAGCTCGATGCAGGCGACCTTCTTCCCGAGCTGACCGGCGCGAATCGCGCCGGCATAGCCGGCCGGACCACCCCCGATGACCACCAGATCGTAAATCGTTTCGGACATAGTTGCTGGATGTGAACGGGCAAGGTCACCGCGGGACCCAGGGCCGTCAAACGGAATCTCGGGCGCCGCCGGCGGCGGCCGGGGTCAGATGTCGATCACGTCCCGGCGCGGGCCGGACCGGGGCGGCCCCGGCGGGCGCGGCGGCGGCGAGAGCAGCCGGCTCATGACCAGGTTGGTGACGCTGACGATCAGGGCCCCGAACAGCGCCGAGCCGAAGCCCGCCACGTGGAAGCCGTCCACCAGCCGGCCGGCGAAGTAGAACAGCAGCGCGTTGATCAGCCAGACGCCGACGCCGAGCGTCAGCACGATGAAGGGCAGCGTGAACAACATCAGCAGCGGCTTGAGCACCGCGTTGAAGAAGCTGAGGAGCAGGACCACGACGGCCAGCGTCGTGCCGTTGTCGCAACTGATGCCGCGCACGATCTTCGTGCTCAGCATCACCCCGAGCGCCAGCACGAGCCAGCGCACCAGCAGGTTGACGAATGCATTGTTCATTGAATGATAACCCACCTTTGCCGCCCTCACCCGCGGAGCAATGAAAATTCTCATCGTCCAGGACTACCTTCGCAGCGGCGGCACCGAACGCCAGTCGGTCTTCATGGCGTCCGCCTTCGCCAAGGCGGGCCACGAGGTGACGCTCCTCACCTTCCGGCCCCGGGGCGTGCTCGAGCTCGACGGCGCGCAGCAGCCGTTCGCGTTCCGCTCGCTGCAGCCCTTCGACACGCGCCTCGACTGGTTCGCCCCCGGCCTGCTGCGCGCCGCGGAGGAGGCCGGGCCCGACCTCGTGCTCTGCATGGGGCGGATGGCCAACTGCTACGCCGGCTTCATCCAGGGACGCCTGCCGGGCGCCGCGGTCGTCTGCACGATGCGGACCGGCAAGCTCCTGCCCTACCTCTTCGTCCGTTCGCTCCGCCGCTGCCGCCATGTCGTGGCGAACAGCCACGTGGCCAAGCGGGTGCTGACGGACGTGTACGACATCCCCGCCCACCGGGTCACAGTCATCCACAACCCGGTGCTGCGCTTCACCGACGAGTCCGCCGCCCGCAACGTCACGCTGCGCCGCTACCACGGGGCCAGCCAGAGCACGGTCGTGCTGCTGAACGTGGCGATGTTCCGGCCGGAAAAGAACCAGCGCGAGCTGATCGAGATCTGCGCCCGGCTGCCCGGCTACCTCGACTGGCAGCTCTGGCTCGCCGGCGAGGGCCCGGCCCGGAAGAAGTGCGAGCGCCTGGCCCACGACCTCGGCCTTGGCACGCGCGTGAAGTTCCTCGGCTACCAGTCGGATCCTTCGCCGCTCTACCTCGCGGCCGACCTCGCGCTGCTGGCGTCGCAGAGCGAGTCCCTCTCCAACTTCCTGATCGAGGCGCAGCTCCACGGGCTGCCCGCCGTCGCCTACGACATCGTCGGCGTCGGCGAATGCTTCGTGCCCGAGCGCTCCGGCCTGCTGACCGCCAACCGCGACCAGACGGCGTTCCTCGCCGCGCTGGACCGGCTCATCCGCGAGCCGGCCCTGCGCAAACGGTTCGCGGAGCACGCCCGCCGGCACGCCCAGGCTCATTTCGTCCCCGAGCGCCAGGTGCAGGCGCACCTGACGCTCTTCCGGGAGCTGACCCGCGCCGCGGGCGGACCGCGGACGGCCCGCCACGAGGGCTGAGCCCACGCGGGCCGCCCCCGGCGGATTCAGCGCGCCGCGGCCGGCTTGAGCACGGCCAGCATCCGCTCGATCCGGTCGCAGGCCTCGGACAGCTTCGCCTCGTTGGCGGTGAAGCAGGCGCGCACATGGCCCTTGCCGGCGTCGCCGAAGGCCGTGCCCGGCACCACGGCCACCTTGTGCTCGAGCAGGAGGCGCCGGGCGAAGTCGCCCTCGTCGAGGCCGGTCGGCTTCACGGAGGGGAAGGCGTAGAACGAGCCCCGCGGCGAGTGGCAGGCGAGCCCCGCGGCGTTGATCCGGCGCACGAACAGGTCGCGGCGCTCGCGGTACCGGTCGCGCATGTACTTGGTGGCGTCGTCTCCCAGGCGAAGCGCGGCCAGCGCGCCCTCCTGGCTGATGCTCGGCGCGCACAGCATGGAGTACTGGTGCACCTTCATCATCGCCTCGATGAGCGGCGCGGGGCCGCAGGCATAGCCGAGGCGGAAGCCCGTCATGGCAAAGGCCTTGGAGAAGCCGTGCAGGAGGAGCGTCCGCTCCCGCATCCCGGGCAGGCTGGCGATGCTGGTGTGGGTGCCCTCGAAGATCAGCTCCGAATAGATCTCGTCGCTGATGACGATGAGGTCCTTCTCGATGGCGAAGCGGGCGATGCGCTCGAGCTGCTCGCGGGAGCACACGCCGCCGGTGGGATTGCAGGGCAGGTTCAGGAGCAGGAGCTTGCAGCCCGGCTGCCACGCCGCCGCCAGGGCGGGGGCGTCGAGCGAGAACCGGTCGGCGGCGTTCGTGGCCACCGGCACGCCGATGCCGTGCACCAGCTCCACCGAGGGCGCGTACGAGACGTAGCACGGCTGGTGGTAGAGCACCTTGTCCCCGGGATTGAGCAGGGAGCGGAGCGCGAGGTCGAGGCCCTCGGACACGCCGACGGTGACAAGCACCTCGTCGTCCGGCCGGTAGCCGACCTTGAAATACCCCTCGACGTAGCGGCAGATCTCCTTGCGGAGCTCGGGCAGCCCCAGGTTGGAGGTGTAGTGGGTCTTGCCCGTGTTCATCGCCGTCGTGACGGCGTCGCGGATGGGCTGCGGCGTGTTGAAATCGGGCTCGCCGATGCCGAGCGAGATGACGCCGTCGGTCTTGGCGACCAGCTCGAAGAAGTCGCGGATGCCGGAGCGGCGCAGGCCCGCCACGTGCCGCGCGATGAAGCGGGTCGTGTCCAGCGGCTGGGAGGTCGGGTTCATGGTGCCTCCTAGTCCTGGTGCCGTGACAGCGGCGCGCCCTCGCCGGCGTCGAGACGCTCGCGGATGGCCTCGCCCATCTGCGCGGTGGTGAGCGGGTGCGCCGCGCCGACGTCGGCGGTGTGCTTCCCCTCCTCGATCGCCAGGTTCACGGCCTGCTCGACCTCGCGCGCCTCGCGCTCGAGCCCGAGCGAGTGCCGGAGCAGCAGCGCGGCGGAGAGGATCGTGCCCGTGGGATTGGCGATGCCCTTGCCGGCGATGTCCGGCGCCGAGCCGTGGATCGGCTCGTAGAGGCCCAGCCGGCCCTCGCCCAGCGAGGCGCTGGGCAGGACCCCGAGCGAGCCGGCCAGCACGGCCGCCTCGTCGGTCAGGATGTCGCCGAACATGTTCTCGGTGACGATCACGTCGAACTGGGGCGCGTGCGTGATGAGCCGCATCGCGCAGGAGTCGACCAGCTGGTGCTCCAGCTTGACGTCCGGGAACTCGCGGCCGACCTCGATGGCGACCTTGCGCCAGAGGCGCGACGACTCGAGGACGTTGGCCTTGTCGACCGACGTCACCAGCTTGCGGCGCTGCCGCGCCATCTGGAAGGCGAGCCGGACGATGCGCCGGATCTCCCCCTCGGTGTAGACGAGCGTGTCGACCGCCACCTCGCCCTGCGGGGTCTGGGTGCGGCCCTTCGGCGTGCCGAAGTAGAGGCCGCCGGTCAGCTCGCGCAGCACGACGAAGTCGACGCCCGCGACGCGCTCCGCCTTCAGCGGCGACAGGCGGGCCAGCGCGGGATACGGGCGGACCGGGCGGACGTTGGCGTAGAGGCCCAGCGCCTTGCGGATGGCCAGCAGGCCCTGCTCCGGCCGCACCTTGGCCTGCGGGTCGTCCCACTGGGGGCCGCCCACGGCGCCCAGCAGCACGGCATCGGCGGCCCGGGCGGCGGCGAGCGTGTCGTCCGGCATGGCCGTGCCCCTCGCATCGATGGCGCAGCCACCGAGGAGGTGCTCGGAAAATTTGAACTCGTGGCCATGGCGCTGGGCGATGGCTTCGAGCACGAGCCGGGCTTCATTGACCACTTCGGGGCCAATGCCGTCACCGGGAGTCAGGGCGATGCTTGCTTTCATGAAGAGTGGTTCAGGCGTTCGCCGGCGCCGGCTGCCCGGCGGGCGTCAGGATGTACTCGTAGCCGTCCGCCAGCGCCAGCCAGGTGGCGTCGAGGATGTTCGTGCCGGCGCCGACGGTGCTCCAGCGGCGGAGGCCGTCGTGCCAGTCGATGAGCACGCGCGTGACCGCGCCCGTGCCGGAGTTCGAGTTCAGGATGCGCACCTTGTAGTCCGCGAGCTGGATGTCGTTCACCTGCGGGAACAGCGGCAGCAGCGCCTTGCGCAGCGCCCGGTCGAACGCGTTGACCGGGCCGTTGCCCTCCGCCGCGGTGTGCACCTCGTGCTCGCCGATGCGCAGCTTGATGGTGGCGTCGGCCAGGGTCCGATCGCCGTGGCGGCTGACCATGCCCCGGTAGTCGACCAGAGTGAACAGCGGCTGGTAGCCGGGAGCGAGGCGCCGGGCGATGAGCACGACGCTGGCCTCGGCGGCCTCGAACGAGAAGCCCTCGTTCTCCCGCGCCTTGACGATCTCGACCACGCGGGCGCCGGTCTGGTCGTCGAGCCCCGTCAGGCCGAGCTCCGTGGCCTTCGAGACCAGGTTGGCCCGGCCGGCGAGCTCGCTGACCACCACGCGCATCTGGTTCCCGACCAGGGCCGGGTCGATGTGCTGGTAGGCCGCCGGGTGCCGGAGCATGGCGGAGACGTGGACGCCGCCCTTGTGCGCGAAGGCGCTGTTGCCGAGGTAGGCCATGTGCTCGTCGGGCGCCAGGTTGGCGACCTCGGCGACGAAGCGCGCCACCTCGTGCAGGTGCACCAGCCGGCCCTCCGGCAGGGCCCGGCAGCCGAGCTTCAGCTCGAGATTGGGGATGATGACGCACAGGTTGGCGTTGCCGCAGCGTTCGCCGTAGCCGTTGATCGTGCCCTGCACGTGCGTGGCGCCGCCGCGCACGGCGGCGACGGAGTTGGCCACGCCGCAGCCGGTGTCGTCGTGGGCGTGGATGCCGATCCGGAGCTGCGCCGGGAACTGCGCCCGCACGGCCCGCACCGCGTCCTCCACCTGCCAGGGCAGGTGGCCGCCGTTGGTGTCGCACAGCGTCAGCGTCTCCGCCCCGCCCCGCGCCGCGGCGCGCAGGCACTCCAGCGCGTAGGCTGGGTCGGCGTCGTGGCCGTCGAAGAAATGCTCCGCGTCGTAGATGACCCGGCGCCCCTGCCCGCGCAGGTAGGCGACGGTGTCCTCGATCATGGCGAGGTTCTCCTCCAGCGTGGTGCGGAGGACCTCCGTGACCTGCAGCGGCGACGTCTTGCCGAAGACGGTGCACACGGCGGTGCCCGCGTCGACCAGGGCGCGCACGCTCGGGTCGTCGGCCGCCCGGAGCTTGGCGCGACGCGTGGCGCCGAACGCGACGATCCGCGCGGTCGTGATGCCCTCCTGGCGGACGCGCTCGAAGAAGGCCGCGTCCTTCGGGTTGGACCCCGGCCAGCCGCCCTCGATGAACGCCACGCCGAGTTCGTCGAGCTTCCGCGCGATGCGGAGCTTGTCCTCGAGGGAATACGAGATCCCCTCGCGTTGCGCGCCGTCGCGCAGCGAGGTATCGAAGATCTCGACGTGGGTCCGGGGGGCGGTCTCAGGCATGGGCGGCTTCGTAGGCTTCGGCCTGCGGGGTGAACTTCTGCAGGTAGCCGAGTTCGTCCACTCCCTCGAGCAGGCAGGTGCGGGAGAACGGATCGATCGGAAACTGGAGCGGCGCCTGGCCGGGCCAGGCGACCGTCTGGGCGTGCAGGTCGACCGTGACCGGCAGCTGCGGGTTCTGGGTCCGGGCGGCGACCAGCGCGGCGTGGGCCGCGGGCGCGATCTCGATCGGGAGCAGGCCGTTCTTGAGCGAGTTGCCCTTGAAGATGTCGGCGAACAGCGTCGAGATCACGGCCTGGAGGCCCCAGCCGACCAGCGCCCACGGCGCGTGCTCGCGCGAGGAGCCGCAGCCGAAGTTGTGGCCGGCGACGAGGATCCGGGCGCCCTGGGACTCGGGGCGGTTCAGCACGAAGTCGGGATTCGGCGAACCGTCGTCGCGGTAGCGCCAGTCGCAGAACAGCTTTTCGCCGAGACCCTTCTTGTCCGTGACCTTGAGGAAACGGGCCGGGATGATCTGGTCCGTGTCCACGTCCATGACGGGCAGCACGACGCAGCGGGCGGTGAGGGTGGTGAATTTGGGAGCGGACATGGTGGGAGCGGGTGGGTCGGGTTCAGGACAGGAGCGCCCGCGGATCGGCGATGCGGCCGGCGACCGCGGCGGCGACGGCGGTGAGCGGCGAGGCCAGGACGGTGCGGCCGCCCTTGCCCTGCCGGCCCTCGAAGTTGCGGTTGGAAGTGGACACGGCCAGCTGGCCGGGGCTGAGCTGGTCGCCGTTCATGGCGATGCACATCGAGCAGCCGGCCTCGCGCCAGTCGGCGCCGGCCTCCTTGAAGACGCGGTCGAGGCCCTCCGACTCGGCGGCCTGCTTCACGGACTGGGAGCCGGGGACGACCATCATGCGCACGTTCGCGGCGACCTTGCGGCCGCGCAGCAGCTGGGCGGCGGCGCGGAGGTCGACGAGGCGCGAGTTGGTGCAGGAGCCGAGGAAGACGACGTCCACGGGCTGGCCGAGGATCGGCTTGCCGGGCTCGAATTTCATGTAGGCGAGCGACTTCTCCAGGCCCGCCCGCTCGTTGGGGTCGGAGAGGCTGGCAGGCGTCGGGAGCGGCTGGGTGATCGCCACGCCCTGGCCCGGGTTGGTGCCGAACGTGACCATCGGCTCGAGCCGCGAGGCGTCGAGCGTCACGGTCTTGTCGAACGTCGCGCCCGGGTCGGTGGGCAGCTGCCGCCAGCGGGCGACGGCCCGGTCCCACGCGGCGCCCTTGGGCGCGAACTCGCGGCCGGCCACGAACTGGAAGGTCCGGTCGTCGGGCGCCACCATGCCGGCGCGCGCGCCGCCCTCGATGGACATGTTGCAGACCGTCATGCGGCCTTCCATGTCGAGGCTGCGGATGGCGGAGCCGGTGTACTCGAAGACATGGCCGGTGCCGCCGCCGACGCCGATCTTCGCCAGGACGGCGAGGATGATGTCCTTGGCGGTGACGCCCGGGCGCAGTTGGCCGTCGACGCGCACCTCGCAGGTCCGCGGCTTGCGCTGGAGCAGGCACTGGGTGGCGAGCACGTGGCCCACCTCGCTGGTGCCGATGCCGAAGCCGAGCGAGCCGAACGCGCCGTGCGTCGAGGTGTGGCTGTCGCCGCACACGATCGTCATGCCGGGCTGGGTGAAGCCCTGCTCCGGCCCGATGACGTGCACGATGCCGCGCTGCACGGAGTCGAGGCCGTACATGCGGATGCCGTGCGCCTGGCAGTTCGACTCGAGCAGGCGCAGCTGGATGCGCCCCATCTCGTCGGCGGCCTCGTAGCCGCCGCGCGTCGGGATGGAGTGGTCCATCGTCGCGACCGTGCGGTCGGGGCGGCGCACCTTCAGGCCGCGCTCCTTGAGCACGGCGAAGGCCTGCGGCGAGGTGACCTCGTGCACGAGGTGCAGGTCGATGTACAGCACGGCGGGCGCGCCGGGCTCCTCGGCCACGACGTGCGCGTCCCAGATTTTCTGGAAGAGGGTTTTGGGTGACTGGCTCATGTGGAAACGGAAGGGGGCGGCTCAGGGGGAGACTTCGTGCGGATGCTGCGCCCGGCCGCTGGACTGGCGCGACAGCACGTGGTTGAGGGAAGCGATGTAGGCCTTGGCGCTGGCGACGACGATGTCGGTGTCCGCGCCGTGCCCGTGGCTGGCCCGCTGCGCGTCGTGGCGGACGCGCACGGTGGCCTCGGCGAGGGCGTCGATGCCCTCGGTGACGGCGCTGATGCCGAACTCCAGCAGCTCGACCGGCACCTTGACGATCCCGTCGATGGCCTTGTAGCAGGCGTCGACCGGTCCCGTGCCGATGGCGGCGTGGACGTGCGTCTTGCCGTCGGGGTCGCGCAGGCGGACCGTGGCCGTGGGCAGCCCGGTGGTGCCGCAGACGACCTGGAGGGTCTCCAGCGCCCAGAGCTCGGGCACGGTGGTGCGCTCGTCCGAGGCCAGGGCGATGAGGTCGGCGTCGTGCACCTCCTTCTTGCGGTCGGCGAGCTTCTTGAACTCGTTGAAGGCCTTCAGCAGCGCGTCGCCCTCGAGCGCATAGCCGAGCTCGGCGAGGCGCTTGGAGAAGGCGTTGCGGCCGGAATGTTTGCCGAGGACCAGCATGGTCTGGGCCGCGCCGACGTCCTCGGGGCGCATGATCTCGTATGTCTGGGCGTTCTTGATCATGCCGTCCTGGTGGATGCCGGACTCGTGCGCGAAGGCGTTGGCCCCCACGATGGCCTTGTTGGGCGGCACCGGGTAGCTCGTGCTGCGGGAGACGAGGCGGCTGACGCGGCAGAGCTGCGTCGCGTCGACGCCGGTCTGCAGGCCGAGCTTCTCGCCCCGGGTGCGGAGGACCATGACGAGCTCCTCCAGCGAGGCGTTGCCGGCCCGCTCCCCGATGCCGTTGATGGTGACCTCGGCCTGGCGCGCGCCCGCGCGGAGCCCGGCCAGGGAGTTGGCGACCGCGAGGCCCAGGTCGTCGTGGCAGTGCACCGAGATGGTGACATCCCGCGCTCCGGGCGTGTGCTGGATGATGCCGGCGATCAGCGCCCCGAACTCATCGGGCATGGTGTAGCCAACGGTGTCCGGGATGTTGAGCGTGGTGGCGCCGGCCTTGATGACCGCGGCCAGCACCTCGTAGAGGAACTGCGGGTCGCTGCGGCCGGCGTCCTCGGGTGAGAACTCGACGTCGGCGCAGAGCGAGCGGGCGAAACCCACCATCTCGACCGCGCGCGCGATCATCTCCGGACGCGTGAGCCGGAGCTTGTGCTTCAGGTGGATGTCGCTCGTCGCGAGGAAGGTGTGGATGCGCGGGTGCCGCGCGCCCTTCACGCCCTGCCAGGCGGCCTCGATGTCGTTGCGCGTGCAGCGGGCCAGGCCGCAGATGATGGGCGGGGCCGCCTGCGGGCGGCCCGGGACGGACTGCTGCCCCACCTCGGCCGAGATCGCCTGCACCGCCGCCAGGTCGTCCGGCGACGCCGCCGGAAACCCGGCCTCGATCACGTCCACGCCCAGTCGCGCCAGCGCCCGGGCAACCTCTAGCTTTTCGGCCGAGGTCATGGACGCGCCGGGAGCTTGCTCGCCGTCGCGGAGGCTGGTGTCGAAGATGCGGACGTAGTCGGGTTTCATGGGAGGAAGGGGGCGGCCGGCCGGCGGGATGGGCCCCGTTCCCGCAAAGGGGACCGGGCGGCCACCCGCGCCGGGGCGCGGCCAGGGGGGGACACGATCAGTCGCCGGGCTTGATGGTGACCGGGTTGAGGAACGGCATCATCGCGCGCAGCTTGGCGCCGACGACCTCGATCTTCTGCCGGCGCTCGGTCGCGCGGAACTTGTTCATCGTCTTGCGGCCGTACTTCTCGTTCTCCGCCATGAAGCGGCGGGCGAACTTGCCGCTCTGGATGTCGGCGAGAATGCGCTTCATCTCCTGCTGCGTCTTCTTGGTGACGACGCGCGGGCCGGAGACGTAGTCGCCCCACTCGGCGGTGTCCGAGATGGAGTAGCGCATGTAGTTGAGGCCGCCGCGGTACATGAGGTCCACGATCAGCTTCAGCTCGTGCAGGCACTCGAAGTAGGCGATCTCCGGCTGGTAGCCGGCGTCGACGAGGGTCTTGAAGCCGGCCTTGACCAGCTCGGAACAGCCGCCGCACAGCACGGCCTGCTCGCCGAACAAATCGGTTTCGGTCTCCTCGGTGAAGGTGGTCTCGAGCACGCCGGCGCGGGTGCAGCCGATCGCGCGGCCGTAGGACAGCGCCAGTTGCTTGGCCTGGCCGGTGGCGTTCTGGTGGACGGCCACGAGCCCGGGGACGCCGCCGCCCTCCTCGAAGACCTCGCGGACGCGGTGGCCGGGGGACTTCGGGGCGATCATGGTCACGTCGACGTTCTTTGGCGGCTTGATGCCGCCGAAGCGGATGTTGAAGCCGTGCGCGAACATCAGCATCTTGCCCGCGGTCAGGTGCGGGGCGATGGACTCCCGGTAGAGGCGGGCCTGGATGTGGTCGGGGACCAGCACCATGATGACGTCGGCCCAGCGCGAGACCTCGTCGACGGGGCCGACGGTCAGGCCGACCTTCTTGGCCTTCGCCACGGACTTGCTCGTGGGGGCCAGGCCGACGCGGACCTTCACGCCGCTGTCCTTGAGATTGAGCGCATGGGCGTGGCCCTGGGAGCCGTAGCCGATGATCGCGACCTTCTTGCCGCGGATGAGCGCGAGATTCGCGTCCTTGTCGTAGTATATTTTAGCCATGGGTAGAAATGAGTTGAGTTTTTTGCCGGGGGCCGGGCGCGGGCCTAGACCGACATGGAGATGCCGGACGTGTCGTGGGCGTGGTCGCCGGTGACGTTCTCGGTGGGCACGAGCGGCGGCGCCGAGGAGAGCAGCTCGTGGCCGCGCGCCATCGCGACCGCGCCGGTGCGGACGATCTCGACGATGCCGTAGGGGCGCATGACGAGCTCGCACTTGACGATCTTCTCCGGGGTGCCGGTGACCTCGATGACGAGCGTCTGCTCGTCGACGTCGACCACGCGGGCGCGGAAGACCTCCACGAGCTGGAGGACCTGGCTGCGGGTCGCGGGGGTGACCTTGACCTTGACCAGGGCCAGCTCGCGCATGAGCGACGCCTTGTGGGTGAGGTCGTCGACGCGGAGGACGTTGACCAGCTTGTAGAGGTTGGCCTCGACGATCCGGGCGCCGGCCTCGGTCGCGTCGACCACGACGGTCAGGCGCGAGACGCCGGCCTGCTCGGTCCGGCCGACGGTCAGGGAATCGATGTTGAAGTTGCGGCGGCGGAAGAGCGAGGCGACCCGGTTCAGGACACCCGGCACGTCCTCGACGTAGGCGATGAGCGTATGTTTGGCCATGGGAGGGTTGGGTTAGCGGCGGCCGGCCTTGGCGCGACGGGGCGCGGCGGCACGGGCGGGCTTGGGGGCCGGCCGGGCGCGGCCGTTGCGGGCCGGCTTGGCCGCGACGGGAGCCACCGGCGCGCCCTGGGCGGCGGGCATCTCCCAGTCCTTGTCGTTGCCGCTCTCGGCCAGCACGTCCTGCTTCGGGCGGCGGATCATCTTGTCGAGATCCGCGCCGGCGGGGACCATCGGGAACACGGTGTCTTCCTTTTCCACGACGAAATCAATGACCACGGTCCCCGGCTCGGCCAGGGTTTTCTCCACAGTCGACTTCACCGCCGACCGCCGGTCGCAGCGGAGCCCCTTGAGGCGGAAAGCCTCGGCGAGCTTGACGAAGTCGGGCCCCGTCATGGGCGTGGCGGCGTAGCGCTTGTCATAGAAGAATTCCTGCCACTGGCGCACCATGCCGAGGAAAGCGTTGTTGATGACGGCCACGTTGACCTTGATCTTCTCCTGCTCCGCGGTGGCGAGCTCGGGCATGGTCATCTGGAAGCCGCCGTCGCCGACGACCACCCACACGTCCTTGTCCGGGCACGCGAACTTGGCGCCGATGGCCGCCGGCAGGGCGAAGCCCATGGTACCGAGGCCGCCGGAGGTGATGAGCGAGCGGGGCTTCTCATGGCGGTAATACTGCGCCTCCCACATCTGGTGCTGGCCCACGTCCGTCACCACGATGGTGTCGCGGTCGCGGGTGAAGCGCCAGATGTCGTTGATCACGTGCGCCGCGTAGAGGTGGCCGTTGTCGGGCAGGCTCTGGATGTCGCGCACGGCGGCGTCGCCGCGCTGGGCCTTGATGAGGTCCCACCACTCGGCGCGCTCGGCGGGCTTCACCTGCGGCTGGATCTGGGCGAGCACCTCGCCGAGGTCGCCGATGAGCGCGACGTCGACAGGCACGTTCTTGTTGATCTCGGTCGGGTCGATGTCGACGTGGATCTTCTTGGCGTTGAGCGCGTAGGTCTTGAGGTTGCCGGTCACGCGGTCGTCAAACCGCATGCCGAGCGCGATCAGCAGGTCGGCCTGCTGGATGGCCTGGTTCACCCAGGCCTCGCCGTGCATGCCCATCATGCCGAGGTTGTGCGGCGACGAGGCGGGAATGGCGCCGATGCCGAGCAGCGTCGTGGAGATCGGGATGCCGGCGACGCGGGCCAGCTGCAGCACCGCGTCGGTGGTGCCGGACTTGATGATCCCCTGCCCCGCCAGGATCAACGGGCGCTTGGCGGCGTTGATGAGCTCGGCCGCGCGGGCGTATTCCGACGCCGGAGCGTGGTAGCTGGGCCGGTAGCCGGGCAGCCGCGGCGCGGCGCCCTCCCAGTCGAACTCGGCCGAGAGCTGCTGCGCGTCCTTGGTAATGTCGACCAGCACCGGGCCGGGCCGGCCGCTCTTGGCGATGTAGAAGGCCTCGCGGATGGCGCGGGCGATCTCGCCCGGCTTCGTGACCAGGTAGTTGTGCTTGGTGATCGGCAGCGTGACTCCGGTCACGTCCGTCTCCTGGAAGGCGTCGGTGCCGATGGCCTTCGAGCCGACCTGGCCCGTGATGCACACGATCGGCGACGAATCCATCATGGCGGTGGCGATGCCCGTGACCATGTTGGTCGCGCCCGGGCCCGAGGTGGCGATGGCCACGCCGACCTTGCCGCTGGCGCGGGCGTAGCCGTCGGCCATGTGCGTCGCGCCCTGTTCGTGGCGGACGAGCACGTGGTGGATTTTCGGGTACTTGGTCATCGCGTCGTAGGCGGGCAGGATGGCGCCGCCCGGGTAGCCAAAGACCACCTCCACGCCTTCGCGCAGGAGGCACTCCCAAATGATTTCAGCTCCGGTGAGTTTCATGATGTCCCTAGGTATTGCAGGGTGGATGTTAAAGTTCAGCTGGTGACGGCGCCTTCCGCGGCCGAGGAGACGGTGTCGGCGTACTTCGCCATGACGCCGCGCCGGTAGCGGGGAGCCGGACGGCTCCAGCCCTGGCGCCGTGCGGCGGCCTCGGCCGGGGTGATCTCGACCTGCAGGCGCCGCGTGGGGACGTCGATCTCGACGATGTCGCCCTCGCGGACGAAGGCGATGAGGCCGCCGACGGCCGCCTCGGGGGCGACGTGGCCGATGGAGAAGCCGCGCGTGGCGCCGGAAAAACGCCCGTCGGTCAGCAGCGCGACGGTCTCGGCCATGCCGGCGCCCGCGAGCGCGCCGGTGACGCCGAGCATCTCGCGCATGCCGGGGCCGCCCTTGGGGCCCTCGTAGCGGATGACCACCACGTCGCCGGGCTTGATCTTCTGCGCGCTGACCGCGGCCATCGCGTCCTCCTCGTTGTCGAAGACGCGCGCCGGTCCGCGGAAATGCTGGATGCTGCTGCCGGCCACCTTCAGCACGCCGCCCTCCTCCGCGAGGTTGCCGCGGAGGATGACGAGGCCGCCGGTGGGCTTGAACGGCCGGCTGGTGGGGCGGATGACCTGCTGGCCCGGCGTCTCGGGAGCCGCCCGCACCTCATCGGCGAGAGTGCGGCCGGTGACCGTCATGCAGTCGGCGTGCAGGAAGCCGCCCTCGAGGAGCCGCCGCAGCAGCAGCGAGATACCGCCGGCCTGGTGCATCTCGACGGCGGTGTAGAGGCCGCCGGGCTTGAGCGTGGCGATCGTCGGGGTCTTGGCGCTGATCGCGTCGAACTCGTCGAGCCGCAGCGGCACGCCGGCCTCGCGCGCCAACGCGAGCAGGTGCAGCACGGCGTTGGTCGAGCCGCCCGAGGCCGCCACGGACGCGATGGCGTTTTCGAACGCCCGGCGGGTCATGATCTGGGACGGCTTGAGATTGCGCCGCACCAGATCGACCACGACCTCGCCGCAGCGGCGCGCCGCCGCGTTCTTGGCCGGGTCGGTCGCGGGGATGCCGTTCAGGCCGGCCGGCGAGATGCCGATCGCCTCCATGATCGTCGCCATGGTGTTCGCCGTGAACTGGCCGCCGCACGCGCCCGCGGTCGGACACGCGGCGTTCTCCACGCAGCGGAACTCCTTCTCGTCGATCCGGCCGGCGTTGAACGCGCCGACCGCCTCGAACACGTCTTGGACCGTCAGCGCCTTGCCATTGAGATGGCCGTGGTTGATCGAGCCGCCGTAAAGCGCCAGGCCCGGGATGTCCATCCGCGCCAGCGCCATCATCACCCCGGGATTCGTCTTGTCGCAGGCGGACAGGCACACGAGCCCGTCGAGGCTGTTGCCCCGCGCCACCAACTCGATCGAATCCGCGATCAGCTCACGGCTGATGAGCGAGGTCTTCATGCCCTCCGTGCCCATCGTGATGCCATCGGAGATGGAAACCGTGTTGAACTCCAACGGCGTGCCACCAGCCGCCCGCACCCCGGCCTTCACGTGCTCGGCCAAAGCCCGGAGATGGTAGTTGCAGGGCCCGATCTCGGTCCACGTATTAGCCACACCGATCAACGGTTTGGCTAAATCTTCATCGGTAAAACCGATCGCCTTCATCATAGCCCGAGCCGGCGCCCGGTTGGGACCGTCGGTAACCACATGACTAAAACGTTTGCCTGATTCCATGAGCGTAAAGTTCAGGCTACGCTACCGTTATGGCGGCAGCGGAGCGAGAGTTGGTTAGGTTGGGATTGCGTCATATGGCGTAAAATAAAAAAACCGCCCTTTTTGAGGGCGGCTTCCGTTTTTTTTGAGAGTTTTCTCTTAGAAGCTTGAGGCTTTAGCGAGCCGCCCATGGTTGGTTGGATCCGTGGCAAGAAGGGCCAGGACAACAATAATCAGAGCAATGACGACGGCGTTGAGCATGGATCGGACGGCGGACAACCTGCAAATCGACTCTTACGTGTCAATCCTTGAACCAAGAATTTATGACAAAAAGCCCCAAACCGGCTCCGGCAGAGGCAGGAAATCGCTAATGCACACTATTGGACACTGAAGCCGCTCCCTTATAACGGATGCGGGATCGTGCCATTACAAACCGCAAGGGCGGCGCAGTGCGTCTGGCTGAAACAGTTCCGCCCACCCCTCGCAACACGCCCTGCGCGCCGCATCGTCTGCAGCTCCGGAGGATGTCTTTCTTCAGCGCCGTCCGCGGATGTTCTGGGCCAGGCGCAGGATGTCGGCCAGCACGCCGGCGGCCGTGACATCGCCGCCGGCGCCGGCGCCGCGGACGACCATCGGATACTCACGGTAGCGTTCAGTGTGGAAGGCGACGAAGGCCTCGGCGCCGCGCAGCGCGGCGGCGGGGTGCGTGGATTCCACCTCGACAGGGCCGACCGACACCTTGGCGCCGGCGGCGCCGGGCGTGATGCGGGCCAGGTAGCGGGGCAGACGGCCCTGGGCCTTGCTCGACTCCACCCTCGCCTTCACCTCGGCATCGAGGCCGGTGAGCGACTGCATGAACTTCTCGGGGTCGTCCTCCTTGAGGAATTGCGGCGGGACGAACGGCTTCAGTTCGACGTCGGTCAGGTCCAGCCTCAGGCCGAGTTCGCGCGCGAGGATCACGGCCTTGCGGGCCACGTCGAGCCCGGAGAGGTCGTCGCGGGGATGCGGCTCGGTGTAGCCGAGCTCCTTCGCCTTGCGCACCGCCACCGAGAGCGCGTCGCCGTGCACCAGCCGATCGCACAGGAAGCCGAGGGTGCCGGAAAAGGCGCCTGCGATCGTGATGACGTGGTCGCCCGTGCGTACCAGATTCTTCAGGGTCTCGATGACCGGCAGCGCGGCCCCGACCGTCGTCTCATAATGGTAGGCCCGGAAATGCCGGCGCGCCTCGCTCAGGAGCTGGTCGCGCTCGGCCTGCGGCAGCGCGAGCGGCTGTTTGTTCGAGGAGGCCACGTTGACGCCGTGGTTGAAGGCCGCGCGGTAGATCCGCTCCATGCCCGGAGCCCCGGAACAGTCGACCAGCACCGGATTCGGCAGGCGCGAGAGCCGGTCGAGCAGCGTCGTGACGTCCGCGACCGCCTGGCCCTGGTCGAGCGCCTGCTGGAGCCGGGCCGCGGCTTCCGCCGGCGGCAGGCCGTCGGGATCGAACAGCGCGCCGCGGCTGGAGCCGATGCCCACCAGCCGCACCTGCACATCATGCTCGCGGCCCAGGGCCTGGTTCTGGCGATCGATCTGCTTCAGCAGGCTGCTGCCGACCACGCCCTTGCCGAGGAGGAGGACGCTGATCTCGGTGTGCGCCAGGTTGAACGCCCCGTGCACGGTGCGGACCGCGGTCGCGGTCTGGTCGGCGTCGACGACGCACGAGATGCTGCGGGCCGACGCCCCCTGGGCCACGGCCCGGACCGCGATGCCCGCGGCGCCGATGGCATTGAGGAACTTGCCCGCCACGTTCGGACGCCCGGCCATGTTCTCGCCGACGAGGGTGACCAGGGTGACCGGGGACAGCACCGGCTCGATGCGCAGGTCGCCCGACTGCAGCTCGGGGGCCAGCGCCTCCGCCGCCGCCTGCCGGGCGCGGGCCTCGTCGACCGCCGGGATCACGACGGAGAAGGACTGCCCCAGGGTCGACTCGGTGGTCATCCACACGCGCACGCCTGCCTCGGCCAGCGCCGCGAGGATGCGGCCGCCGAGCGGACGGCCGAGCCCGGTGCGGCGCGACTGCACGCCGAGCAGCGCCAGGCGCTCCAGGCTGGTGACGCACGTCGGCCGGTTCGGGTCGGGATTGCCGGTCGCGTCGATGCGCGTGCCGGGCGCATTGGGCTGCGTGGTGCTGCGGATGACCAGCGCCGCCCCGCACTCGCGGAGCGGGATGATCGTGCGCGGGTGGAACATGCGCGTGCCGAAATAGGCGAGCTCCAGCGCCTCGTCGTAGGACAGCCGGTCGACGGGCGAGGCCTCGCGGACCAGCGCGGGGTCGGCCGTCATCACGCCGAGCACGTCGGTCCAGACGGTCACGGCGCTGGCCTTCAGCAGGCCGGCGAGCAGCGTGGCCGTGTAATCGGAGCCGTTGCGGCCGAGCGTGGTCGTCGTGCCTTCGCGGGTGCGGCCGATGAAGCCGGTGACGATGGGCACCTGCCCGGTCCACCTGTCGCGCAGGGCGGCGAAGCGCTGGGCCGTCTCGGCGCGGTCGACCGAGGCGGAGCCGTGGGTGCCGTCGGTGATGACAAACTCGCGCGCGTCGACCGGGATGGCCGGCACGTGGCGCTCGACCAGCGCCCGGGCCAGCAGCGCGACGGAGATGCGCTCGCCGACGCTGATGATGGCATCAAGGGTCCGCGGCGAACATTCGCGCGTGAGCTCGATGCCGGAAAGCAGGCGCTCGACCGGCGTGAGGATCTCGTCGAGGTCGTGCTTGAGTCCCTTCTGCCCCTGGCTGTTGAGCACGTTGCGGCCGGTGGACGTCGCCAATTCGCGCACCTGGGCCAGCTCGCGCCGCGCCTGGCTGATGTTGCCCTCCTCCGCCGAGCGTGCGGAGAGGATCAGCCAGTCGGTGCTGTCGCCGAGAGCGGAGACCACGAGCGCAAGCGGCCGCGGCGCCGCCGCGACCAGCTCCAACACCTTGGGCAGGCGCCCGGAGGTGCCGAGGGACGTGCCCCCGAATTTGTAGACCTGCCAGTTTTCGCTCATCGGCCGGGGACCTCCAGATGCAGGGCGCGGGTCACGATCGGGGCGAGCGTGTCCCACTCCATGAGGAACGCGTCGTGCCCGTGGATGCTGCGGAGCGTGGCGCGCTCGACCCGCGCGCCGGCGGCGCGCAGGTGCTGCGTCAGCACCTCGGCCTGGGCCGGGGTGAAAAGCTGGTCGGAGTCGACATCGATGACGAGGGACGAAGCGCGGATCCGGCTCACCGCCGGCGCCGTCTCGCCGGGCAGCGGCTGGCGCAGGTCGTGGTGGTCCATCGCCGCGAGCTGCAGCTCATAGGACTGCGCGGCAAACCGCCGCCGCAGCTTGGCGCCCTGGTGCTCCAGGTAGCTCTGCACCGGATAGCCGGCGGCTCCGGCGGTCTGGCCGGCGGCCGATCGCGGCTGGCGCTGGTCGAGCCCCGCCTCCGCGCGGTAGGTCAGCATCGCCAGCTGCCGCGCGATCTCGAGGCCGCGGGTGACCTGGTGCGGATAGCCGGGATCGAGACGCAGGATCTCGCGGGCCACGTGGTTCCAGCCCACGACCCAGGCACTGGCGGCCAGGCTCGTCGCGATCGGCAGCAGCCGCTCAAAGCGCTCCGGCGCCAGCGCGGCGAGCGTCAGCGTCACCATGCCGCCGAGCGAGCCGCCCGTGGTGAGGTGCAGCCGCCGGATGCCGAGGTGATCGAGGGCCTGCAGGATCGCCCGGGAGATGTCGAGGGTCGTCAGGTCGGCCTGGCTCGGAAAACCGTCCACCCCCGGACCGCTGCTGCCGTAGCAGGAGCCGAGATTGTTGAAGCACACCAGCCGGTACTGGGCAGGATCGAGCGGCCGGCCGGGACCGATCATCGGCTCCCACCAGCCGTCCGGACCTCCGGCCTGGGCGCTGCCCGTCAGGGCGTGCACCAGGAGGACGGTGGGGACATTCGGCTGGGGAGCCTCCGGGGTGTCGCCTTCGCGGCTCCACCACCAACCGCGGGAGCGGTGATGCCGGACTACGCCGCCGCGCGCAAGCGCGAGGTCGGGCAAGGCCAGGTCAAATGTCCGCGGCGAAGCGACTGCAGTCGGCATGAGGATGGCGGGCATGATGCTTCCATCTCAAAGGGCCGGCGTCAACGCGCCGGCGGACAACTGCTGGAAACCCGCCATTCCCGCCGTCACGCAATCGCCACCACTGGCGCCGCCTTGGACAGAAGGATGTTGGTCAAGGGTTAGGGAGTTCATGGAGGGGAGGATCCTTTTATTTTGTTTCCGCGATAAGACGACACGCCGAAGCATGAGACAAGGTAGCGACGTGTCATACCCTGCGCACGTCAGCTGAAACGTGTCATAGCGAAATTCAGCCGCGCACGAACACCGCGAATCTTTCCGGATGTTTCCGCCGCGTGCGCTGCCGCCGGCGCCTTTGCCTGCAGCCCCCCTGCGATTCCGGCTTGTTGCGCCCGCCGACCTGACTACGCTCCTCGGTTCATGTCCCGCCATTCCCTCCGCATCGTCCTGAAGTTCGGGTCCGGCATCCTTTCCACCCAGAAAGGCATCGGGCTGAGCCGCAGCCAGATCGCGCGCCTGGCGCGCGAAGTGGGAGCGCTCGTCCGCGCGGGCCACGAATGTATCGTGGTCTCGAGCGGAGCCGTCGCGGCCGGCCTGGCGACGCTGGGTTTGTCGGCCCGCCCCAAGGAGCTTGCCGCCAAGCAGGCCTGCGCCGCCGTGGGGCAATCGCGGCTGATGCACGCCTACGCCAGCGCCTTCGGCCGGCAGGGCATCGCGGTCGCCCAGCTGCTGCTGACGCACAACGACCTCGACAGCCGCACGCGTCACCTGAACGCGCGCAACACGCTGGATCACCTGCTGGCAGGCCGCAACGTGGTGCCGATCATCAACGAGAACGACTCCGTGGCCGTCGAGGAACTCAATTTCGGCGACAACGACCGGCTGTCCGCCGAGGTCGCCATCCTGGTCGAGGCCGACCTGCTCATCATCCTCACCAGCGTCGACGGCCTGCAGGACGCCTCCGGCCGCGTGGTGCCGGTGGTGAAGGATTTCAGCCAGGTCGCCGGCTTCGTGCGCTCCGACAAGGGGCAGGTGTCGACGGGCGGCATGGTCACCAAGCTGCAGGCCGCGCAGCTGGCCGTCAAAGCGGGCATCCGCTGCCAGATCGCCAGCGGCCGCCGCCCCGGGCTCCTGCGCGCCATCGTCGCCGGCCGCGGCGCAGGCACCGCCTTCCCGGCGCGCCGCTGACGCCTCCTTTCCACGATGTCCGACCTCGCCCAACTCGTTGCCACCCTCGGCCAGCAGGCGCGCGCCGCCGCGCGCGCGCTCGCGGGCACGCCGCCAGCCCGGATCGACGCCGCGCTCCGCGCCATGGCGGACGAGCTGCTCGCCGCGGAAGCATCCATCCTGGCGGCCAACGCCGCCGACGTCGCCGCCGCCCGGGCCGCCGGCCAGGTGCCGGCGCTGGTCGACCGGCTGACCCTCGACTCCAAGCGCCTGGCCGCCTGCGCCGCCGGGCTCCGGGAGGTCGCCGCCCTGCCCCACCCCGTCGGTCAGGTGCTGCGCGAATGGACCCAACCCAACGGCCTCCGCTTTGCGAAGGTGCGCGTGCCGCTCGGCGTGATCGGCTTCATCTACGAGTCGCGGCCTAACGTAACCTGCGACGCCGCAGGCCTCTGCCTCAAGAGCGGGAACGCCGTGATCCTGCGCGGGGGCTCCGAGGCGCTGCGCTCGAACACCGCGATCGCCGCCGCCCTGGCCCGCGGCCTGGCCGCGAGCGGACTCCCCGCGACGTCCGTCCAGCTCGTGCCCGTGCCCGACCGGGAGACCGTGCGCCTGCTCGGCGAGGCGACGGGCGTGATCGACCTGCTCATCCCTCGCGGCGGCCGCGGCCTGATCGAAACCGTGGTCCGCTCCGCCCGCGTGCCCGTGATCAAGCACTACGACGGCATCTGCGCCCTTTACGTCGACCGCGCCGCCGACCTCGCCATGGCGGAAAACCTCGCCCTCAACGGCAAGTGCTCGCGTCCGGGCGTCTGCAACGCGATCGAAACCCTCCTGGTCCACCGCGACATCGCCGCGACCGCCCTGCCCCGCCTCGGCGCCGCCCTGCTCGAACGGGGCGTCCAGCTGCGCGTGGACGAGCCCGCGCGCCGGGCCCTGGGCGACCTGGCCGCCCGCCGCGCCGGGCAGGTCACGGCCGCAACCCCGGCCGACTACCGCACCGAGTTCCTCGACTTGATCCTGGCGGTGAAGGTTGTGGACAGCACCGCCGACGCCATCGCCCACATCGAGGCGAACGGCTCGCATCACACGGACACGATCGTCACCGCCGACGCCGCGGCCGCCGAGCAGTTCCTCGCCGGCGTCGACAGCGCCGTCGTGCTCTGGAATGCGTCCACGCGCTTCAACGACGGCTTCGAATTCGGTTTCGGCGCCGAGATCGGCATCAGCACCGACAAGCTGCACGCCCGCGGCCCGATGGGCCTGGAGGAGCTGACCTCCTACAAGTACGTCGTTCGCGGCAACGGCCAGACGCGATAAGCGCGTCAAGCCCGCGCCCACGCCTGGGCGAGCTTGCCGCGGAGCACGACGGCGTCGGTCCAGGCCGGAGGCAGGCCCGTGATGTTGTAGCCGGCGCCGCCGGGAGCGTACGGGCCCATCTCGGGGCAGGCAAACATCGTGCGGTGCCGGTTGCGCCGGGCCTGCTTCCAGAGGCGCATGAGCGCCTCGACGAAGGGCAGGTAGCTCTTCACCTCGGGCGTGAGCGCGCCCTGGTGCGTGACCGGCACCTGGCAGTGATTGCCGTTGAACGGACGGAAATGAATCTGCTCGGCGAACTGCAGGAGATCCGGGTGGTCGAGCAGACGTTCCGCGTAATTGTCGGGCTGCAGCTGCTTGACGCAGGCGAAATGCGAGAAGTCGAACGTCAGCTTGATGAGCTCGCCCGTCGCCCGGTGGTAGCGCTCCGCGATCTCGTAGGTCTTTTCCGGCGTCTCCGTGCAGCAGTCGCGGTGGATCTCGAGCGAGACGACGACCCCGCCGATCTTCTCCGCCGCCCGCACCATCTGGATCCAGTGCCGGGTCGCCAGCGCGGTCGGCGTGTCGTGATTGTCCAGCTGCACGTTGATGTGCACGGCCCCCGCCTCCTTCTGCGCCCGGATGAGGTCGGCGAACTCCTCGGGGCGGTCGGACGAGATGAAGCCCAGGATGTGCCGCAGGCCGTGCTTCTCGGCCAGGCGCCGGTGCTCGGGGGTGACGGCCGTCGCCAGCCCGTCGAAGCCCGCGGCGGCGATCGCCTTCACCTTGCGCTCGAGCGACCATTCCTTTTCCGCCGACGGATGACGAACCAGGGTCCAGAGATTGGCGATGTGGGCGATGTGGGGCATGGCGTGGGGAGCTCGCCCCGACTCTGGCGCCAGCGAGGGAGCCGTCAAGCGGAGCCAGTCGCCGCCTCCGCCGCGGGCCGCGCCGAAATCGCCCTTGCCTCGGCCAAGGGAAAGCGGTCTGACTCTCGCCAGCCAGAATCGTCTGGGTCACCTCCAACAACATAGTCTGCCAATCATCTCCATTTCTCCTCCGGGAGAAGGGCCATGGGGAGCATCATCACATGTCGGGAATGTGGGCATCGTCTCGCGCAGTTTTTAGGCGAGATAGGCCACCGCCGTCGCCTTAAGTTCAGCGACGGCGTCAAGGTGCGTGTGGAAAAAAACGCGCTCGGTGAAGACCTCGGTTGGGCCAAGTGCCCGAAGTGCAAGACCGAGACCAGGGTCGACGCTGCCTACCTTCCCGGTTCGGACTAGCGCGGGGCTGCCCCCGCGCTCCAGTCTCCCATCCGCGGCGCCGCGCGCCCCGCGGCGACGGAGTTTGGCCGCGAACAGGTGGATGTCCCCGGACCAAGGCGATGGTTTCGTCGCCAGCACTACGCTAAATCCCTGACTTTCTGCCGGCCGCGGATATCGCCAAGGCATGAACATCACCCGCGCAAACACCGCCGCCACAAAACCGGGGCCGGCAGACTACTTTAGCGGCCGCGTGTGGCTGGACGAATTGCCTCCGGCTCCGCCCCCCCTCCGACGTGCGGGTGGCGGTGGTAACCTTCGAACCTGGCGCCCGCACCGCCTGGCACACCCACCCGCACGGACAGCTGCTGCAGATCCTGTCGGGCGTCGGCCGAGTGCAGAAGGCGGGTGAAGGGGTGATCGAAGTGCTGCCCGGCGACGTGATCTGGTTCGAACCCGGCGAGCGCCACTGGCACGGCGCCGCCCCAAACCGTGCCATGGTTCACCTCGCCGTACAGCGGGCCGACGCCGCCGGAAAAACCGCCGTGTGGCAGGAGCACGTGGTGGATCCTCCACCCGCTTCCTGACGACCAGCCACGCTTCCCAGTCTTCCGATCGCCGTATTCCAGCACTTCCCCTCGACCAACTGGACTGCCCGCCTTGCGGCCGGTCGTAGTCTGCGCCGTTCGCCGCCGCTGGCCTGATGGCCTAAAGTTGCATCTCAACTCGACGTCGCGAGTCCGGTCGAGCACGCCGTCAGCATGGAATACTATCCCAGTGCTCTCCGCCGACTCGAGTTGCCGATCGGGGTCGCGGAAATAATCCTCAAGGCCGCGTGGGAGATGGCGAAAAGCCGGCGCCGCGCGTTCCGGATCGAACCTCCACGTGCGAAGCGTGGCCGCACGCTGCGCCCCGGGCGCAAGACCCCGCTTTGGAACGAGCTACGCCGGTCGCTCCGGCCGCACCTGCGCCAATACGGCCAGCAGGCCAACCTGGCGCGTCTGCTCGGTCTCCCCCGCCAGCGCATCAACGCCTTCGTGACCGGCGGCGGCGAGATGCCCGACGCCGAGCGCACCCTGCAGCTCCTGGCCTGGCTGATCGCCACCCGCAGCCACCGCCGTCCCAGCTGACCCCCAAGCCCATGTCACGTAATGCGTGACATGCGGCGCAGCCCCGCTCGACTCCATCTTGCCGAACGCCTTCACGCGGAAGATTAAGGGCGTTCGCTCCAGCGTCCGTCCGCCACCCGCTCGCCGCGGAGGCCCAAGCTTCGATGTCATGTCACGTAATACGTGACATGACATCGAGAGAGCATCGGGCAATGAATGGGGCGGGAGACGGCCTTGGCCGGGGTCAGGGCAGATCGGTCGAACCCATGAGGTAGCGGTCGCACTCCCGGGCGGCGCCGCGGCCTTCGTTGATCGCCCAGACCACGAGGCTCTGGCCGCGCCGGCAGTCGCCGGCGGCGAACACACCCTTGATGCTGGTCGTGTACTTCTCGTGCTCGGCCTTGATGTTGGAACGGCCGTCGGTCTCGAGGTTGATCTCCTTGAGCAGCGCCTGCTCGGGTCCGAGGAAGCCCATGGCCAGGAGCGCGAGCTGCGCGGGCCGGGTCCGCTCGGTGCCGGGCTGCTCCCGGGGGACGAACTGGCCCTGGTCGTTCCGCTCCCACTTGATCTCCACGGTGACGATCTCCTTGAGCCGGTCCTGGTCGTCGCCGACGAACTTCTTGACGGTGGTGAGGTAGACGCGCGGGTCGGCGCCGAAGCGGGCCGCCGCCTCCTCCTGCCCGTAGTCGAGCTTGTAGGTCTTGGGCCATTCCGGCCACGGATTGTCGGCCGCGCGCTCGAGGGGCGGCTTCGGGAGGATCTCGATCTGCAGGAGGCTCCGGCAGCCGTGGCGCAGCGCGGTGCCGACACAGTCGGTGCCGGTGTCGCCGCCGCCGATCACCACCACGTCCTTGCCCCGCGCGTGGATCGGGCTGCGGTCGGTGTCGCCGCCGAGCAGGGCCTTGGTGTTGGCGGTGAGGTACTCCATCGCGAAGTGCACGCCCTTGAGGTTGCGGCCCTCGACCGGGAGATCGCGCGGCTGGGTGGCGCCGGTGCAGATGACGGTGGCGTCGTATTCCTTGAGGAAGAGCTGCGGCTCGACGTTCTCGCCCACGTTGGCGTTGCAGATGAACTTGATGCCCTCCTCCTCCATGAGCTTGATGCGGCGCAGGACGACCTCGCGCTTGTCGAGCTTCATGTTGGGGATGCCGTACATCAGCAGGCCGCCCGGGCGGTCGGCGCGCTCGAAGACGGTGACGGCGTGCCCGGCGCGGTTGAGCTGCGCGGCGGCGGACAGGCCGGCGGGGCCCGAGCCGATGACGGCGACCTTCTTGCCCGTGCGGACCTTGGGCGGCTGGGGATAGACCCACCCCTCCTCCCAACCCCGGTCGATGATGGAGGCCTCGATGTTCTTGATGGTGACGGGCGGCGCGTTGATGCCCAGCACGCACGAACCCTCGCACGGGGCCGGGCAGACGCGGCCGGTGAACTCGGGGAAATTGTTCGTCTTGTGCAGCCGGTCGAGCGCCTCGTGCCAGAGACCGCGGTAGACCAGGTCGTTCCACTCCGGGATCAGGTTGTTGATCGGGCAGCCCGAAGCCATGCCGCTGATGAGCTTGCCGGTGTGGCAGAACGGAACGCCGCAGTCCATGCACCGCGCACCCTGGTGGCGGAGCTTCTTCTCCTCCATGTGATGGTGGAACTCCTTCCAGTCCTTGACGCGCTCGACCGGCGGGCGGTCGACGGGGAGTTCGCGGAGGTATTCGATGAAGCCGGTGGGTTTGCCCATGGGTGGAGAGGTCGGTGGTGGTTGCGGGGGCGGTCAGTTGCCGCCGACGCGGGCGAGGTCGCGGGCGTTCTCCTCGAACGCGGCCATGATCGCCTCGTCGCCGGTGAGTCCCTGGCCCTGGGCGCGCTCGATGCAGGCGAGCATGCGCTTGTAGTCCTTGGGCATGACCTTGACAAATTTCGGCCGCAGCTGCTCCCAGGCGGCGAGCACCTGCTTGGCGCGCGCGCTGCGGGTGAGGGCGAAGTGCCGCTCGATCAGGGCGCGCAGCTCGGCGAGCTCGCGGGGGTCGTCGACCGGCTCGAGGCCGACCATGCTCTGGTTGACCTGGCGGGGGAAGTCGCCGCGCTCGTCCAGCACGTAGGCCACGCCGCCGGACATGCCGGCCGCGAAGTTGCGGCCCGTCGTGCCGAGCACGACGACACGCCCGCCGGTCATGTACTCGCAGGCGTGGTCGCCCACGCCCTCGACGACGGCGCTGACGCCGGAGTTGCGGACCGCGAAGCGTTCGCCGGCCCGTCCGGCGAGGAACAGCTCGCCGGCCGTGGCGCCGTAGAGCGCGACGTTGCCGACGATGATGTTGTCGGACGGGATGAACAGGGAGTCCGCCGGCGGGTAGACGATGATGCGGCCGCCGGAGAGGCCCTTGCCGACGTAGTCATTGGCGTCGCCCTCGATGGAGAACGTCATGCCCCTCGGCAGGAACGCGCCGAAGCTCTGTCCCGCCGACCCCTTGAAGCGGAGGCGGATGGTGTCCTCGGGCAGCCCGGCGGCGCCGTGGGCGCGGGTGACCTCGCTGCCGGTGATGGTGCCGACGACGCGGTTGACGTTGCGGATCGGCAGCTCGGCCGTGACGGGTTCGCCGCGTTCGATGGCGGGCCGGCAGAGGTCGAGCAGCGTCGTGACGTCGAGGGACTTGTCGAGGCCGTGGTCCTGCGAAACCGTGCAGAAGCGCCCGACCTCGGGGCCGACGTCCGGCTGGTAGAGGATGTTGGAGAAGTCGAGGCCCTTGGCCTTCCAGTGGGCGATGGCCTGCTTCGGCTCGAGGCGCTCGGCGTGGCCGATCATCTCCTCGACGGTCCGGAAGCCCAGCTGGGCCATGATCTCGCGCATTTCCTCGGCGACGAAGCGCATGAAGTTGACCACGTGCTCCGGCTTGCCGGCGAATTTCTCGCGGAGGCGCGGGTCCTGGGTGGCGACGCCGGCCGGGCAGGTGTTCAGGTGGCAGACGCGCATCATGATGCAGCCGGTGGCGACGAGAGGCGCGGTGGCGAAGCCGAACTCCTCGGCGCCGAGCAGCGCGGCAATGACGACGTCGCGGCCGGTCTTGAGCTGGCCGTCGGTCTCCACCGCGATGCGGCTGCGGAGGTTGTTCAGCACGAGCGTCTGGTGCGTCTCGGCGAGGCCGAGCTCCCAGGGCAGGCCGGCGTGCATGAGGGAGGTCTGCGGGGAGGCGCCGGTGCCGCCGTCGTGTCCGCTGATGAGCACCACGTCGGCGTGGGCCTTGGCGACGCCGGCGGCGATGGTGCCGACGCCGACCTCGGCGACCAGCTTGACGCTGATGCGGGCCCGGCGGTTGCTGTTCTTGAGGTCGTGGATGAGCTCGGCCAGGTCCTCGATGGAATAGATGTCGTGGTGGGGCGGCGGCGAGATGAGCCCCACGCCGGCGGTGGTGTGGCGGGTCTTGGCCACCCAGGGGTAGACCTTGGTGCCGGGCAGCTGTCCGCCCTCGCCCGGCTTGGCGCCCTGCGCCATCTTGATCTGGATCTCGCGGGCGTTGACCAGGTACTCGCTGGTGACGCCGAAGCGGCCGGAGGCGACCTGCTTGATGGCGGAGTTCCGGGAGTCGCCGTTCGGCAGCGGCCGGAAGCGCTCGGGATCCTCGCCGCCCTCGCCGGTGTTGGACTTGCCGCCCAGGCGGTTCATGGCGATGGCGAGCGTCTCGTGCGCCTCCTGGGAGATGGAGCCGTAGGACATGGCGCCGGTCTTGAAGCGCTTGACGATGGACTCGACCGGCTCGACCTCGGCGAGCGGGATCGGGTCGCCCGGCTTGAAGTCGAGCAGGCCGCGGAGCGTGCAGAGGTTCTTGGCCGTCTCGTTGATGAGGCCCGAGTAGCGCTTGAACGCCGGGTAGCTGCCGGTGCGCACGGCCTTCTGCAAGGCGTGGATCGACTCGGGGTTGAACAGGTGGTACTCGCCCTCGGCCCGCCACTGGTACTGGCCGCCGACGGGCAGGACGTGGCCGTTGACCTGGCGGTCGGGGTACGCGGCCCGGTGCCGGGCCAGGACCTCCTGCGCGATCACGTCGAGGCCGATGCCGCCGACGCGCGACGGGGTCCAGGTGAAGTAATGGTCGATGACGTCCTGGCGGAGGCCGACGGCCTCGAACACCTGGGCGCCGCGGTAGCTCTGGATGGCGGAGATGCCCATCTTGGACATGACCTTGATCACGCCCTTGGCGGCCGCCTTCACCATGTTCTTGCAGGCGGTCTGGTGGTCGATGCCGGTCAGCAGCCCGTCGTGGATCATGCCGTCGATCGTCTCGAAGGCGACGTACGGGTTGATGGCGCTGCAGCCGTAGCCGATCAGCAGCGAGAAATGGTGCACCTCGCGCGCCTCGCCGGTCTCGAGGACCATGGAGATGCGGGTGCGGAGGCCCTCGCGGATGAGGTAGTGGTGCAGGCCGGCGACGGCCAGCAGCGCGGGGATCGGCGCGAATTCGCGGGTGACGCCGCGGTCGCTGAGGATGAGCACGGTCACCTCGTCGTCCTCGATCATGCGTCGGGCGATGAGGCAGAGCTCCTCCATGGCCTTGGCCAGGCCCTTCTCGCCGCGGGTGGCGCGGAAGAGGATCGGGAGGACGCCGACCTTGAAGCCGGGCTGGTCGAGCCGGCGGATCTTGGCGAACTCCTCGTTGGTCAGCACCGGCCACTTGAGCTCGATGCGGCGGCAGGCGGTGGGTTCCGGGTTGAGCAGGTTGCCCTCGGAGCCGAGGCGGGTCTCGGCGGAGGTGATGAGTTCCTCGCGAATGCAGTCGATCGGCGGGTTCGTGACCTGGGCGAAGAGCTGCTTGAAGTAGTCGTAGAGCAGGCGGGACTTGTTTGACAGGACCGCCAGGGGCGTGTCGTTGCCCATGGAGCCGATGGCCTCCACGCCGTCGCGCGCCATCGGGGCGAGCACGACGCGCAGGTCCTCGAAGGTGTAGCCGAAGGCGATCTGCCGGTGCAGCAGGGTCTCGTGGTCGGGCACGGGCACCGCGGGCGCCGCGGGCAGGTCCTCGAGGTGGACCAGGTGCTGGTCGAGCCACTGCCGGTAGGGCCGCTCGGTGGTCAGCTTGCGCTTGATCTCCTCGTCCTCGATGATGCGCCCCTCCTCGGTGTCGACCAGGAACATGCGGCCCGGCTGGAGCCGGCCCTTCTGCACGATGTCGCCCGGCGGCAGGTCGAGCACGCCGGCCTCGGACGCCATGACGACCAGGCCGTCCTTGGTGACGTAGTAACGGGACGGCCGCAGGCCGTTGCGGTCCAGCACGGCGCCGATCTGGCGGCCGTCGGTGAACGCGATGGCCGCGGGCCCGTCCCAGGGCTCCATCAGACACGAGTGGTACTGGTAGAACGCCTTCCGGTCGTCGTCCATGGTCTCGTGGTACGACCAGGGTTCGGGGATCATCATCATCACCGCGTGCGCCAGCGGCCGGCCCGCCAGCACGAGGAGCTCGAGGGTGTTGTCGAACATCGCCGAGTCGCTGCCGTGCGGGTTGATGATCGGGAGGATCTTCGGCATGTCCTCGCCGAAGAGTTCGGAGGCGAAGAGCGCCTGGCGCGCGTGCATCCAGTTGATGTTGCCGCGGAGGGTGTTGATCTCGCCGTTGTGCGCGATGTAACGGTAGGGGTGCGCGCGGTCCCAGCTGGGGAAGGTGTTGGTCGAGAAGCGCGAGTGGACGAGCGCGATGGCGGTCTCCATCGCGGGGTTCTGCAGGTCCGGGAAATAGCGGCCGAGCTGCTCGGTGGTGAGCATGCCCTTGTAGACGAGCGTCTTGTAGGACAGGCTCGGGATGTACCAGGTCTCGCCGCCGCCGATGGTCGCCGTGCGGATCTCGGTGTAAGCGCGCTTGCGGATGACGTAGAGCTTGCGCTCGAAGGCCATGTCGTCCGTGAGCTCCGGGTTGCGGCCGATGAAGAACTGGCGGATGAAAGGCTCGGAGGACTTGGCCGTCTCGCCCAGCATCGAGTTGTCGGTCGGCACCGTGCGCCAGCCGAGGAGGGTCTGGCCCTCGGACTGCACGAGTTGTCCGAAGACCTGCTCGAGCTTGCGGCGCATGGTCGGGTTGCGCGGCATGAACACGAGGCCGCAGCCGTACTGGCCGGGCTCGGGCAGGTTGATGCGCGCCTTGCGGCAGGCCTCGACGAGGAACTTGTGCGGCATCTGCATGAGGATGCCCGCGCCGTCGCCGGTGTTGACTTCCGCGCCGCTGGCGCCGCGGTGATCGAGGTTGGTCAGGACCTGCAGGCCCTGCTGCAGGATCGCGTGGGACTTGCGTCCCTTCATGTCGACGACGAAGCCGACGCCGCAGGCATCGTGCTCGAACCAAGGATCGTAAAGGCCCTGCTTCGCCGGCCGGCCGGGGGATTCAGTCTGCGTCGTGGACATGGGAAAGCGGGCGGGCCGGGCGGCGGAAGCCGGCCCGGTACCGAGGGGAGGTTGCGGTGTCTGGCTCAAATCTTGGTGTGCGGTAGGTGACGGAATGCAGCTATAAGCATGCCACAGTCCGGGCGAAGCCTGGCGGAGTCGCCCGACCATGGGAGGACAATCAACGCGCGTTCGCGCTGGTCCTGGCAACCCTGTTTTTTCGTTGCCGGCGGAGGCGGGGAGGCACGCTCATTGGCGCGCAGGTGCTGTGCAGCACCCTACCGGGGAGAACGACCGCAAATTATGTCATAAGTCCGCGCACGGCGCGCAATTCGAACCGATACAGATTTTTGCTGGCGGCGGGTCGCGCGCGCTCCCCCGCCCTCGCCGGGCCGGGGGTGGAAAACAAAAGGCCACCCGCGGATGAAACCGCGGGTGGCCCGGAGATGCAGCGAGGCGGGCGGCCTACCAGGTGCGCGTGACGCTCACCTTGAAGGCGCGGGGGTTGGCGAGGTACACGGAGTTCGGGCCCTCGGAGCCGATGATGGCGTCGCGTTTGTCGGCGACGTTGTCGATGTTGCAGGACATGCGCCAGTTCTCGGTGTTGTAGCCGAGGAGGAGGGAGGCCATCGTGTAAGCCGGCATGAAGGCGAAGCCCGTGCCGGGCGAGCCGCCGGTGTACGAGATACCGCCGCCGAAGTAGACGCCCTTCAGCTGGCCGACGTTGAGCTGGTACTTGGTGAAGAACGTGTACTTCTCCTTGATCGCGCTCGAGGGCTGCGCGCCCTCGACGGTCTTGGGGCTGGCGTTGTAGGCGGTGACGTAGCTCGACCAGATGCCGGCGACGCCGGGCTGCACCCAACCGAACTCCGCCTCGAAGCCGGCGTTGGTCTCGCGGCCGACCTGGGCGGTGCCGCGGCGGGGAATCCCGGTGACGGGATCGGGCCGGGTGACCAGGCGGTTCACGGGATCGACCATGATGTCGAAGTAGGTCAGCGTGCCAAACAGGCGTTCATTGAAGGCGTTGAACTTCACGCCGCCCTCGGCGCTCTTGCCGACGATGTCCTTGCGGGGCGTGCCGAAGTCGTCGACGCCGACCTGCGGCCGGAAAGACTCGGCATACTGCGCGTAGAGCGAGACGGTGGGGCGCAGGCGGTAGATCGCGCCGATGTTGGGCACGGTGGCCGTCTTGCCCTGGCGCGTGGCCGAGCCCGAGACGTAGCGCGCGCCGGCCACGCCGATCAACTTGCCGTTGAGCAGTGTGACCGAGTCCTGCAGGTAGGCGGTCCAGCCGCCGTTGATGGTGAAGTCGGGCGTCGGCGCGGGCAGCGACGAGAAGGCGATCGGCGCCGGGCGGCCCGAGATCGGGCCGTCGATCAGGATATCCGGCAGCGTGGGATAGGTCTGGGTGACCTTGCTGTCCGTCTGGTTGTACTGCCAGCCCAGGTTCAGGCGGTTGGTCACGTCCTTGGCGAGTTCCCGCTTCCAGGTTAGGTCGACCACGGTGTCGGTGAACTCGGCCGGGTTGAAGTACAGCTGCTGGTAAATGTCCTTGAACGTGCGGTAAACCGGCGCTTCGCTGAGCACGAGGCCGGTGGCGGCGAAGGGATAGTTGATCTCCAGGTTCGACTTGTAGAAGTTGACCAGCGCGCGGACGGTAAGGTTCGGGTTGAGCGTGTAGATCGCCTCCGCCCGGACACGCTTCTCAGTCGAGTGGGTCTTGGCCCAGTTGGTCGAGAGCGTGACGCCGTCGAGGGAGCGCTCCCACAGCTTCTGCGTGGCGGGATCGATGAAGTTCTCCTGAAAATCGCGCTGCGCCATGTAATTGTAGCTGGCGTCGAAACGCAGCTCGAGATTCCGCGCGGCGGACCAGTCGAGGCTGGCGCTGGCCATGCGCGCGTTGGAGTACGAATTGGCGTCGGTGCCGTGGCCGTGCCAGCCGTCATTGTTGAAGGCGCCCACAGTCACGCGGTACCGCAGGCTGCCGTCCGCCGTCAGCGGGCCGCGCTGCGTCGCGTCGGCGCTGTAGTGGCCGAAGCTGCCGATCGACACGGTGGCGTCACCGGTGGGCATCGAGGTCGGGCGCTTGATCACGTAGTTGATGGTGCCGCTGACGTTGCCGAAATTGCTGAACACGAGGGCGGTCGGGCCCTTGACGACCTCGACCCGCTCCACGTCAAAGAGCGGCGAGTAGCCGCTGGTGAAGCCGGCGCCGCCGCCGGTGAGGCCGTCGACCGACTTCGACTGCCGGAACGAGCGGATGGTGTAGTCGTCGCGGTAGGCGACGCGATTCGTGACGCCGCTGGCGGCGAACTGGAAGATCCCGAGCGCGTTCGTCGCGCCGAGGTCGCGCAGGTAGTCGCTGGTCAGGATGGAGATGTTGATCGGGACCTCGAGGAGGTTCTCGGCGGTGCGGCTGCCGGAGAAGGTCATCTGGGAGTTCCAGCGTTTGACCGGTCCGCCCTGGACCACGTACGGGTTCAGGACGACGACCGGGTCGGGGCCGGCCGCCTTGTCCTTTTCAGGCTCGACCGTTTGCGCAGTGAGCGAAGCCAAACCGGCCCAGGCTGCGCTGAGGAGCGCGCCGGCACGGAGCGTGTGTTGGAGGTGATGGTGTAGGTTCATCTTGAGGATTGGTGTTGGGGGGTGGAGGAAAGCGGTTTCGCCGGGGCAGTCCCGAAGCGGAAGGCAAAGACGTCGGCGTCGCGCAGCACGAGGCGGATCCGCACGGGCCGGCCCGCCAGCACGCCCACCGACGCTCCGCCCGACCAGATGACCTCGCGCTCGATCGCGTCGCCGAACAGCGGCGGGCAGTCGGCGAGGCTGAAGCCGGGATACGGCTGGCCGGAAAGGTCCTGCAGCTCGACCCGCACGCCGCCGGCCGCCGAGGTCGAGAAATTGAGGAAGAGTCGGTCGCCCGCGAAGCGCACTGGCCGAAGCCGGGCCTCCCCGCCGGCCAGGGGCGCGCGGACCGACACGAATCCGTCCAGGCGCAGCGTGTAGCGGCGGGCCGCGCTGGCCGTGCCGACCCAGTTATCCTCGTCGGCGTAGAGCGACAGCTCGTTCGGCGCGCCGGGCAGGGCCGACCGCGTCTCGACCAGATGCCAGGCGATGTACTGGTGGCCGTAGTTCCAGGTACCGGGCCGCTCCGGTCCCGGGCGCAGGAAGGCCTCGGGCCAGCGCTGGAAGTTCACGCCGTCGCGGCTGGTCATGAGCACGCCTTCCGTCAGGGCCGTGCCATAGCGCTCCTCCATGCCCGAGCGGACCTCGCGGTTGGTGCGGTCCGGGAGCGCCCGCAGCGCGTCTGACCAGGTCCGCTCGACATAGCGCGCCGGGAAACCGAGCAGCAGGTGGGGAGCCCGGTGATAAGGCTTCACCTGGCTCGTGTAGAGGTGCTCGTCGGGCGCGCCGCCGTACTGCAGGTCGCGCGGTTCGCTCCAGTGCAGCAGGTCCGGAGAAGTGGCGGTCCGGATGCCGCGGAACCCCTTGGCCTTGCCCTCGAGGGAGCGAGCGTCGGTGTCGCCGCTCCAGTGGCGCCAGTAGGCGCGGTAGGTGCCGGCGGCGACGTCCCAGAAAGCCAGGTTCTGCGAGTCGAACCGGTCGCCCGTGATCACGGGCTCGGTGCGGAGCGGCGACCAGTGGATCGCATCCGGGGACTTGAACAGCACGAGGCCCTTGGGGTCCCGCCCGCGCAGCACGGCCTTGTAGCGCGCGTCCGGCGGCGTCGCGGGATGGTCGTCGCGGAAGACCGCCGGGTGCCCCGGATCGGCGTTCACTCCCGGGGTCACGGTCATCACGATATTGTTGGCCTTCGATCCCTGGAATTCATACAAGCCCAGGTTCGGCTTGCGCCAGTGGATGCCGTCGTCGCTCTCCGCGTAGCAGCAGAAGTGCACCAGCTCCTCGGCCTTCCGGACCGCGCCCGGCGCCACCGTGAGCGTCTGGGTCATGTAATACATCCGGTAGATCGCGCCGTCTTGGAAGACGCTGTGGTACCCGCAGCCGTTCCCCTCCCACGGCGCGTCATGCACGATCGCGACCTCCCGCGCCTCCGGGTGGTGTTGGCGCCGCGCGGCGCCTCCGTCCAGGCGCTCAAGCAGCAGGTCGTCGACGAACAGCTCGCGCCGCATTCCGAGGTCGATCACCGGCTCCGTGGCCGCCAGCACCGCGCCGGAACCCAGGGCGAGCACCAAGGCAAGCCGGACCGGAATGATGAGCGAAAGAGCACGGAGAAAACGAAGCATGTTGGACAGCGGGGTAAGGTGTGATTCGTACGGGGTGGATTGCGCGGCATCCGCGAGCCGCAGCAACAAGAAGCAACTGGTCACAATCTTTGAACAAGTTTGTTTTGTCCGCGTCTGAGCCGACTCCGGCGGGAAGGGGCCGCGGGCGCACGGCGTGCCGACGCGGGAGCGCGGGAAAGACCCGCGCGCCGCGGATGGCTCCGCCTCGCGGGCGGACGCCGCCTCACTGGCCCAGCGCCGCGCGCAGGACCGGTTCGAACACCGCCGCCTGGCGGAACGAACCCAGGTCGCTGGGATGGGAGCCGTCGACCGACGCTTCGGCGTCGTCGCCGTACAGCGCGTCGCCCGGGATGTAATGCAGTCCGGTAATCCCCTCCGCCTGCAGCGCCGCGTAACACTCGCGCAGCGCCGCGTGGTTGTCCGAATGCTCGTCGTCGTAGCGGGGAATGAACCAGGAGTTGGTCCAGCGCCGGTCCTCGGCCAAGACAATCGGCGTCTCCGGCCGCGCCGCGCGCAGCCGCCGCACGAAGGGCCCGCACTTCGCCCGTACTTCCGCCGCGGTCAGGTTGGGCAGGCAGTCGATCAGGTAGACGGCCGCGTCGATCTGCGCCATCAGGTCGCCGAGCGCTAGGTCCAGCTTGCCGTTGCCAGAGAAGCCCAGGTTGACCACCGGCCGCTCGAGGCGCCGGCCGAGAATGGCCGGATAGACCATGCCGGGGCGCGAGGCCCCGGCGCCCTGTGTGATGGAGGTACCGTAGACGACGATGGGCTTGGCCGCCGGCGGCGCCACCGGCTCGATCGTCGCGGTGGGCGGCACGCCGATGACGCAGCGCTCGACGCCGTTGTAGAGCGGCAGGTAGAGGACGTATTCGTGCAAGCCCGGCCGCGGGTCGCTGAACAGCTGCTGGCGCACCACCCGGCCCTCCGGGCGGCTGACGCTGACCCAGCGCAATTTGCCGCCGCCGTCCCGCGCGTAGAGGTCGACCCCGCTGGCGCCGATAGCGGTGGAATAGACGGGGGACAGGCGGTCCAGGCGCAGCGTATAATCCACCCACAGCACCGTCGCGTCGGTCCGGAAGCGGACCAGCATGCCGGCGGTATCGTGGCTCAGCCGCCAGATGTTGGCGCTGACGGCCGCCTCGGCTGAGGCCGGCAGGCGGTCGAACCAGGACTGGCGCGGCTGCTCCGGCCAGGCCCGGCCCTCGACGGGCCATTCCCGCACGTCGTGCCAGCGCAGCACCGGCTCAGGCGGCGGCGGGGCGGCGGCGGCGGCCCGACCGACCCCCAGTGCGCCCAGCAGCAGCAGCGAGACGGCAAACCCGAACCGGGGGCGGGGACGCGGCATGGCGGGAGGAAGGCGCGTCAGTCCAGGAAATCGGGCGCCGCGGCCGCGCGCTCGGCGAACGCCCGGCACTCGTCCGTGAGTGGATAACCGAAATGGCTGGCTGCGGAGGTGAACTGCCCCTGGCAGACGAGGTAGTGTTTGAGTCCGGCCAGCCAGCAGGCGAAATCGCGGCCGCCGTAGAGCCCGTAGAGCTTGTCCTGCATCCGGCGCTCCACCTCCGCGGCCTCGCGCCGGCGGCCGCCGGCGAAGAGTTCCACGCCGCGCCGCAGGTGGGCGGCGACCGCGACCGCGCCGCCGAACATGCAGCCGTCGTAGCCGGCCTCGAGGTATTCGAGGAACCGGAACTCGTCGCCGTTGTAGAGCCGGAGTTCCGGCTTCTCGCGCCGCGCGGCCAGCGCGAGTTCGCGCCGCGCCGGGTCGGCGGAGCTATCCTTGACGAACCGCACGTTCGGCAGGAGGTAGATGCGCTTCAGTCCGGACGCCGGGATGGCGAAGGCCCGCTGCGCGCCCAGATCGTAGATGCCGACCGGGAGGGGGCTGGCCTGCACCGCCTCCTCGAAGAGCGCCGTGATGCGTTCCGGCGTGTCGTTCAGCAGGGCGTAGGGCGGGGCGATGATGGCGAAGTTGGCGCCGGCGGCCGCCACGTCCTCGACGTTCTCCAGGATGCGGGCGGCGGAGTTGTCCGAGACCTGCGCCGCGATCTGCAGCCGGCCCTGCGCGGTGCGGGCGGCGACCTCGATGAGCCGGCGGCGCTCCCGGTTCGGCAGGCACATGCCCTCGCCGCAGGTGCCGGCGAGGAAGACGCCGTGCAGGCCGTCGGCGACGGCCTGCTCGATCATGCGGGCCACCGACGGCAGGTCGACGGCGAGGTGTTCCGTGAGGGGTGTGGGGGCGGCGGACCAGAGGGCGGTCGGAAATGGGCGAGCCATTCGGCGACCAAACAAAACGGAACTTGTCAGAACCACCCAGATCCACTGGTAAGATATTGTGAAAAGTGCTCCCCTCTCGCTCGACCTGCCGAAGCGGGTCTCGCTGCCCGCGCAGACCGCCGCGACGATCCGCCGCGCCATCGAGCAGGGAGCCTGGAAAAAACAGCTGCCGAGCGAGCGCCGGCTGTGCGAGATCCTGCGCGTCAGCCGTCCGACGGTGCGCACGGCTCTCGGGCTGCTGAAGAAGGAGGGGCTGCTCGACTGCGGGCAGGGCCGGTTGCACCGGATCGTGACCCGCCAGCGGAGGTCGCCGCCCCAGCGCAACCGGTTCATCGGCCTGGTCGCGCAGGAGCTGGTCTCGCGCTACTCCCTCAGCGACCACCGGGTGCTCAGCGAACTGCGCACGCAGCTGGCCGACCACAAGTACGCCACCGAGATCTTCCGGTGCCGCGACGACGACCGGCCGCAGCGCCCGTCGCTCCAGGACTACGTGCGAACGCACCACGCCAACTGCTGGCTGCTGATGTCGGTGAGCGAGAAGGTTCAGCGCTGGTTCGCCAGCCAGGGCCTGCCGGCGCTGGTGATGGGCTCGTGCCATGCCGAGGTCCGGCTGCCCTCCTTCGACGTGGACCAGCGTTCGGTCTGCCGCCATGCCGCGGGCGTTTTCCTGCGCCACGGGCACCGGCGGATGGCCCTGGTGGTGCCCGACACCGGGCTGGCCGGCGACCACGCCAGCGAGCTCGGCTTCCAGGAAGGGGCGCAGCTGGCCGACGATCCGGAGCCCGCCGCGGCGGTGATCGTGCGGCACGACGGCACGGTCGAGCACATCCACACCCGCCTCAACGCCCTGTTCGGCTCCGACCAGGCGCCCACGGCGGTGCTCGTGGCCGTGCCGCGGCATGCCATGACCGTGCTGCTCTACCTGCTGCGCCGCGGCTACCGCGTGCCCGGGCAGGTGTCATTCATCTGCCGCGAGCACGATCCGATGTTCGACCACACGATCCCCGCGGTTTCGCACTACCGTTTCGAGGACGACGCGTTCGTGAACCGGCTCACCCGGCAGATGCTCAAGCTCGTGAACCAGGGCCTGGCGCCCGAGCCCTGTCTGATCTTCCCCAAGTACTCTCCCGGCGGAACCGTGCGGCCGCCCGAGCGCTGAGCGCCCCGCGCGCATCCGCTGTCCGGCATGGTCTGGGCCGATTCGCGGCCCGTTGAATATTTTGTTTGCTACGCGCCGGGCTTTGGGGTCTTTTCACCGCTCTTTCCGGCGAAAGCCGGCCGATTGATTCGGGGCGTAGCTTAGCCTGGTAGAGCGCTACGTTCGGGACGTAGAGGTCGTGAGTTCGAATCTCACCGCCCCGACCATTCGGTATTCACCGCACGGTGACGACAGAGCGCGACGCATCGCGTCTAAATGCGCCATCTGTAGGCGAATGCAAGCTCGGGGTACTCCGACAAAGCGCGTCATGACGCGGCAGCCTCCGACTGTTCAAGACCGCCGTTTGGACACGAATTTGGACACGTTTTTGGACACAGTGTTTTTGCCGGCAACGCGGGCAACTTCGCGACCGCTTCGGCGAGCGGCAACTGGCCGGCGTCCGTGTAGATTCGCATGGTGAGCTTGATGTCGCTGTGGCGCATCAGCTCCATGACGACGCGCGGAGCGGCCCCGCCCAGCGTCAGATTCGTGCCGTAGGTGACGCGCAGCGCGTGAAGGTCCGCCCGCCTGCCCTGTTCGTCCAGAAACGCGATTCCGGCGCGAGAAAGGTCCTTGCGGAACGTCGGGATGCGCGGGACGAGTCCGGCGAGCACCGGGGCGAACGGCGCAGCGTCAGGCGGACGAAATGCGCGGAGAGCGGCAACTAGATCGGAATGCAGCGGGAGCACCGCGTCCTTGCGGTTTTTCGCCATGCTCGCCCGCACCCGGAGAATCGGCGCGGCTTCGTCCAGGAGGAGATCCGACCAGCGCAGCGCGGTCATTTCGGAGCGGCGCAGTCCGGTGTAGGCGGCGACGAAATAGACGATGCGGCGGTGAGGGGGTGAGACCTCGAGGAGGCGGGACAGCTCCGCCGCGCTAAAGCAGCGTCGGAACTGTCCTCGCTTTCCCCGGGTGTCGATCCGTTCGACATGCTGGAGAGGATTTTCGACGGCGAGGCGCTGATGGACCAGCCACGAGAGGAACGTCATGAGAGCGCCCAACAGGTCGTTGAGCGTCTTTGGGCTCAGGCCGCTGCGGACTCGCCATTCGCAGAACGATCGGGCGGTGATGTCGCGCAGAAGCCGCCAGTGGCAGCGAGCGAACAGCTTGCCGAGAGTGTTGCGATATTTGGCGGTCGTGTTGGCGGAGCGGCCCTTGACCTGCAAATCGTCGAGAAAGGCCTGTAGGAGCCCGGAAAGGGGCGCCACAGCAGCTTCGCGGGCGGAGTGAGGGGGAAGGAGGCCGGCGTTCTCCTTTTCGCGCTCCTTGGCGATTTCCCAGAGTTTCGACTGAGCCACGCGCCGGTCTGTCGTCGCGAGCGGCAGACGGGAGAGAGTCAGCTCATGCTCGAGCTGGAGCTTTCCCCAGTACAGACGCCCGCGACGATAGACGTGGCAGATCATCGGCGCGGACGAGTCCGGACGGCTTTGGTCAGGTACGCTTGCACGTCGGAACGCAGAACCTTCGAGCTGCGGCGGATTTTGACCGGCGGAGGGAACTGCCCTTCGGCGATCATTCTTTCGAGGGTGCGACGGCTGACACCGAGACAGGTGGCCGCCTCCATGAGGGTGAGGAGATGATAAATCCCCTCGTCGATTTCGGGACGCATGACGAATCCTTGGTTGATGGTTCGAGCGCGACCACAGCCGGGCAACCATGCCACGGAGTGGACAACGCCACGGATCAAGCCCCTTGGATTCGTTATTTTTGCGGCCGAACTGGCAGCGTGGGATTCGTCGGACGGGGCTGAAAGAGGAAATGCCAACGCGACAGCGCGTGTCAACTCACGACGAGGGGAACGAGACGCCGATGCTCCATCCTGCAAGCCTGCCCTCCGGGGTGGTCGTGTTGTTGTTGGTGTTGTTGGGTAGTATACAAGATTAGAAGCCGGCTCCGCCGGCATGGGGGCAGGGGTCAAATCTGCGCCAGTCCGTCCCGCCCGCGCACCTGACAGGGGGACTCCCTCAAAATTTTCATTTTGCCGCCCGGAAGAACCGGGCGGACGGTCACCCCCGTGCAGTGACGGCGAGACGCCCCTGCCCCAAGGCAACAGGGGCGATCCACCCGAGCGAAAGACGCGCCGCGTGGGCACGTTTTTGGACACAGCGGAAAATCGAAAAACCCTTTCGTGCTGTGAACCCGCGAGTTGCTGGAGTGAGGCGGTGAGTTCGAATCTCACCGCCCCGACCATTCGGCGAGCACGCGCGGGAAGGACAGGATGGCTTATCGGATACTCGCTCGGGCCTGAGTTTCCGCGAAGTGGCCGGCCAGGAGACGAGCGTGCAGGCGCTTAGATGGTCCATTGACTCCGGTCGCGAAAATCGCAGGCTTGGGCATCTCCTTCCGCTCAATGAGTGACATGGATACCTATCGTACGCGGCAGGAAGCGGCGGCGGCGCGCGAAAGCGCGGCATTTGATGCCGGACGCAGCGGCAGCGACTACACCGGCAGCTATGCGGAGATGCAGGCGCACCGAGCGGGAAAAGGGATCGACGACAAAGAACCGAGAATGTCGCTATTCGGCTTGGTTCCCTTGCTGGTGGTGGCGGTTGGATTCTGGCCGATTGTTGGCGCGATCACGCTGACTACGCTGTGGATCACTAACCATGTTCTCTGGCCGCTGCCCCAGAAGGACATCCGGTGGGGTGTAGTCTGGGGCGGCGGCATGCTCCTGGCGGGATGCCTGGCATGGAAACTGAGCCGGCCGCTGGAACGGCGCGCGGCACGTCATCGGTGGTACCGACGAACGCGGCAGCCCATTCGCCTGGCCTGGGTAGCGGTCTGCCTGGGATATGCGTGCCTGAAATTCTCGTACGGCGGCGCCTACACGATCTGGCCGGATGAAATCACCTGGCAGTGGATCGAATCCAAGCTGAGGCCGGGTCACTATCTGTTTATTCTTGCCGGAGTCGTGGTGGCGCAGCTGCTCACGGCCCGGGTGGACCGGATCCTCGGCGGGGAAAACACGGATCATGTGGTCCATGGCACGCCCGCCGTCGTCCGCACGCGGCGACGGGCGGGGCTGACCGCCTCCTTCCTTGTCGGCGGACTGGCGGCCGTTGCCGCGGCGGTGTCCGGTGAGCCGCTTGGCGGGGTTGTCGCGACCTTCGTGCTGGTGGGCGGCATAACTTACGGGTGCGTCGTGCTCTATCGCCGAATCCGCAGGAAATAGGCGGACCCGAGGAAGGCCCCTGAAGAGATGCCTCCGGCCCTTGCAAACAGCGCGAGAAAACAAATGCAGGCAAGCAAGCCTGACGACGCATCGGCTGGAACGTAGCGGGCCCGCCGGCATGGCGACAGCGAACCTCCGCAACACGTCCGCACCACCGGCACGCTGTGCAACGGGTGGCAATCGATCGCTTTGGCAACGACCGGCGGCGGCGATCATGTTCGGGAGCGTGAAGCTTCCCATCGTTCGACAGGCTTCGGGGGCCGCCGGCGGGTTTGCCCGACCTTGCCGGCTGGCCGCGGCGCTGCTCCTCTGCACCCTGCTGCCCCCCGCCACCCACGCGGCGTCCGGCGAGGCGCTGGCTGGCACCCGTTCCCCGCTTGCCGAAAGTTCGTTCCGGCTGTCGGACGGCGCCACGCTGGCCTGCTACCGCCGGCCCGGCCATCCCACGCTGGTGCTGATCCCCGGCACCGGCTCCACCCAGGTCCAATTTCACCGGACGGGTTTTGTCGAGAAACTGTCGCCTTCGCTGGGCGTGCTCATCATTGAAATGCGAGGTCGCGGACGGAGCTGGCCCCCGCCTCCGCCGGAGAAGGCCACCGTCGAGCAGTACGCCCGCGACGTGCTCGAGGTCGTCGCCGGCACCGGACTCGACGCCTGGTACATCAGCGGCAAAAGCCTGGGCGGGATGATCTGCCTGGAAATCGCCGGCCAAAACCCGGCCGGCCTGCGGGGCGCCATTCCCCTGGAGGGTTGGGTCCATCACGCGGTGGCCGCGGAGGCGTTCGGCGAGGATTTGCCTGCAAAAACCAAGGCCGCCAAGCCCAAGGACGTGCCGCCAGGCTGGACGGAGGAGCAGGAGCTCGCGCTGATCACGATGTGGCGGCGCTGGACCGGCGGAGAACGGGCGGTGGGGCAGATCCGCGGTCCCGTCCTGGCCGTCGTGGGTGATCGCGGCCTCTCCCCTCGCCCGGCCCGGCAGCTTCTGCGTTTTCCCGAGAAGCCCAACATCCAGCTGCATTGGGTGACGGGCGCCGACCACGACGTCCTGGCGCCGCGCTTCGTCGACGAGGTGGCGCGGGCGGTGAACGCTTTTGTCGCCCGGGTGGAGGCGGACGCCGCCCGTTAGCGGCGCTCCCGGGACGGACACCCTGCCGCTTTGCTACCCGGCCCGGGCCAGCTAGCGCCGGACCTGGTCCAGCTCGCGCTGCATGGCGCGGATCTTCTCCAGCTCCTTCTCGAGCATGGCCAGCTCCTCCAGGCTGCGGGGCTGCTTCATGTCGGTGAGGAGGTCCCGCTCCGTCTCCATCAGGCGCACCCGGGAGGCGGCGACGGCCGCGAGGTGGTCCGTGGAATTGCCGCCGAAGATGGCCGCCGCCTCGGCCAGCTTGGCATTGTTCAAGGCCCGGTCCAACTCGCCGGCCTTCATCCTTTTCTTCTCGCGGGCGATCGACTTCTCCAGGCGCCGGATCATCCGGTCGAGTTCGCGGATGCGGCGGGCCGTGACCTCCACCTTCGGCAATTCGAACACCTCGGAAGCCGCCGCCGTGGCCGGGAGAGCGGCCGGCGCCGCGGCCGCCGGTGGTGCGGGCGGCTTGTCCGGCGCCTTCGCCGGGGTTTCGGCCGCGGTCAGGACCAGCGAGACCAGGGCCGGGCCGACAGCCAGCAGCCGGCGAAAGGGAAGATGATTCACGCGGGAGTCTCTGCCAAACAACCCCCGCGCCAGTCAAGCCGGAGCACGACCGCGCGGAAGCGGCCGCGGTGGTCAAAATATCCATGATAACGGTCAGTTCGTCCATCCCCTCCGCGGGGAAATTCTGCTACCTTCCCCTCTTCACCTCACCACCAACCTCGAAGACCATGATGAAAACCACCGTCATCTCGAAGCTCCCGGAATCACTCTGTGCGGCGTCAAAGTCCGGCGCCCTCCGGGCCGTGCTTCTCGTCTCGCTGGCGGGCTTCGGCCCGTCGTCGCTCCCGGGCCAGGAAGTCGCCAAGGACAAGGCCGCAACCGCCGCCGCCGAACCCGTGCTGGAGCTCAACCCGTTCATCGTGACCCACGAGAACGACGTGGGCTACAGCGCCCGCCAGACGGCCATCGGCAACCGCGTGGTCAAGCAGATCGTCGACATCCCCTCCTCCATTTCGATCGTCAACAGCGAGATGTTGCGCGACCTGGGCGCGACCGACGCCCGCCTGGCGCTGCAGTATGGCACGGCCGGCACGACGCCGACCAACTCGATCAACGACGACACCAACATGCGCGGCTTCCGCACGCAGTACCTGCTGCGCGACGGCGTGCTCTTCCTGACCAACAAGAAGAACCCGATGTGGGACGTGGAGCGCGTCGAGATCATCAAGGGTCCGGCGGGCATGCTCATCGGCGCCACCAACTACCTCGGCGGCGTGGTGAACTTCGTCTCCAAGCAGCCGACCGAGAAGCCGCAGGGCAGCGCCGGGCTGACCATCGGCTCGGAGGAGTCGCTCCTGCGCGGCGAGATCAACCAGTCCGGCCCGCTCAAACGGTCGCCCGACTTCACCGCGCTTTACCGAGTCAATGTCGGCTATGAAAACTACGAGTCGCCGAAACCCAACATGGAATCCGAGCGCACGTTCATCGGCGGCGGCCTCACCTTCAAGTTCTTCCAGGAGCGGCTCCGGCTCGACTTCAACGCGTTCCACTACATCGACAACGGCCTCGAGTATTACAACGACTTCCTCGACCTCGTGCGCTCCCCCGCGACCGCGACGCCCGGTCCCGACCTGATCACGGCCTACCTGAACCCGCGGTCGACGCGCACCTTCGTCCCGAGCCCGGCCAGCCAGAACTTCGAGGACACCGAGCAAACCTACGTCAACGCCGTGCTGACCGCCCGTCTGACCGACAACGGGAGCATGCGCCTCTTCTACACCTACTCGAACTACATCGACAAGCGCCGCATCGTCCGCGGCATCTCGCTCGCCGCCGACAACGTCACGCTGAGCCGCCAGGATCTCTACCAGCGCTACGACTTCCCCGGCCACATCCTGCAAGCCGAATACCTCTACAAGACCGTGCGATCCTCCTGGCGCAACGACATCCAGGGCGGCGCGGAGGTCAGCTGGATCAAGAACCGCACCGGCACGCTCATCCTGACGCCCCCGGCGCTGAACACGGCCAACCCGGACTACACCTACAACGCCCCGCCGGTGGAGCTGGTGTCCACCTTCTTCACCAACGGCGATGCCGCCGCGGTCACCACGGGCGGCTCGTACTGGATCCAGGACAACCTGACGCTCTTCCACGACAAGCTCATCTTGGTCGGCGGCCTGCGCTGGTCGGACAGCAAGGTCGACACCGAGAACCTGCGCAGCAACCCGCGGACGACGGCGACCACCAACAATCCGCTGATCCGCACGCACCGCTACGGCGTCGTCTTCCAGCCGTTCGGCAAGCAAGTGTCGCTCTACTACGCCGACGCCAAGAACCTGACGCCGAACCTGGGACTCACCTCAGACCAGGTGCCGAAGCCCTTCCTCGACTCCGAAGGCATCATGGAGGAGTTCGGCATCAAGTTCGAGAAGAGCACGCCGCAGTTCAACGTCTACGGCAACTTCGCGCACTTCGACATGGCGCTGACCAACGTGCGCACCAGCGCCGTCGTCAACGGGAACGTCGTCATCGTCCAGACGAAACAGGACAACTCGAAGGGCTGGGAGGCCGAGCTCGGCTTCCGCTACAAACTGGAGAACAGCCACGCGGACCTGATCGTCACCTACTCCGACATCACCACCATCCGCGCCGCCGACGGCGGCTGGGCGCCCGAGGCGCCCGAGAACGTCTTCAGCCTGTGGGGCAAATACACCTGGACCTCCTCGTCGCTCAAGGGCCTGACCGTTGGCGGCGGCGTCTACGACCAGACCAAGAAGCGGACCGGCAACACCTACTACGTCGACTACCCGGCCACGTACAATCTGCTCGCCCGCTATGACATCAACGAGCGCTGGTCCGTCCAGCTCAACGGCGACAACCTCACCGACGAATATTACATCACGACGATCGCAACCCCGGGCCTGGTGCTGACGACCAACGGCGCGCAGTACCGGCTGACCGCGACCTACCGGTGGTGAGCGGATTCGATTGAACGCGACTTAGCCAGGCGCCACCGTCGTCCGGTGGCGCCTTTTTCCATCCTCACCGCGGGTCTGGGACCCGCGCCCGGCCCGACCCCGCTGACCGACGCCGGCCCGACCCCGCAGCTGATGCCCGCCCTCGTCCCGCCTCCCGCATGACTTCCGCCCCCGAACCCACCGTCGCCCCGCGCGCCTGGGCCGTCGTCGGCATCCTCTTCTTCGTCGGCGGGCTGTGCTACCTGGACCGGAGCCTGCTCGCGGTGATGCATCACTCGGTGGTGCAGGATGTCCGCATGACCGACGCGCAGTTCGGGCTGCTGCTATCCGTCTATTCCTGGGTGTACGCGCTGCTCAGCCCGTTCTGCGGCTTCCTGGCCGACCGCTTCAACCGCAGCTCGGTGATCATCGGCAGCCTGTTCCTCTGGTCGGCGGTGACGGCCCTGACCGCGCACGCCGCCACGTTCGAGGAACTGCTCGCCTGCCGGATCGGGCTGGCGGTCACCGAGGCCTGCTACCTGCCGGCCGCCCTGGCGCTGATCACCGACTACCACCGCGGCCGGACCCGTTCGCTGGCCACGGGAGTCCACATCACCGGCCTCATGCTCGGCTCGGCGCTGAGCGGCACCGGCGGAATCCTCGCCGAGCAGTATTCCTGGCACATGCCCTACAGCGTGTTCGGCCTGGCCGGCATGGCGCTGAGCGGCACCGTGCTGCTTTTCCTGCGGGATCCGCCGCGCGCGGCGGTCACGGTCCGGACGGAGCCCGCCGGCAGCTTTGTCCAGGCGCTGTCCAGCCTGTTCAGCTACCGCTCGTTCACCCTTGTTTTCCTCAACTTCGGCCTGTGCGCCTTCGCGATGGGCGGGCTCAACGGCTGGATGCCCGCCTACCTCCGGGAGGCCTTCCACCTGTCCCAGGGCGAGTCCGGCCTTTCGGCCACCGCCTACTTCAACATCGCCGCCGTCTTCGGGCTGCTGGGCGGCGGCGTGTGGGCCGACCGCTGGAGCCGCACCAACCCCCGGGGCCGGATCCTGGTCTCGTGCATCATGTTCGGCCTCTCCGCCCCGTGCGTGCTCCTGATCGCCCACAGCGGCACCCTGGCGCCCGCCCTGCTGGGCCTCGCCCTGCTCGGGCTTTTCTACTCGACCGCGGGGGTCAACACCATGCCCATCCTCTGCCAGGTGACCGATGCCCGCTACCGCTCCACCGCCTATGGGGTCCTGAACCTCCTCGCCGGCCTGATGGGCGGCGCGGCCATGTACGCCTGCGGCGCGATGCGGGACGCCCAGATCGACTTCCGGTGGTACCTCTACCTCGCGGCGGCCTGCCTCCTGCTGGCGGTCACCCTCCTCTGCTTCGTCAAGCCGCTGCCGCCCTCGGAATCGGCTTGATCCCGCGCCGCCGCGGCAGAACGTCGCCTGTACGCGTTCTCCCCGCGCGCCCGCTCATCCAACCTTCGTGCAATGAACTGGCCCAATTCACTCAAACTTCTGGAAGACAACAGCCGTGTCATCCCCGGCGGCCTGGCGTCGCTCAACCGCAAGGCCGATCCCGTGATCGCCTTCGTGCGCGCCAAGGGCTCCCGCCTGTGGGACGCCGACGGACACGAGTACATCGACTATCACGCCGGCTTCGCGCCCTACATCCTCGGGCATAACGACGACGACCAGGCCGCCGCCGTGGTCGCCGCGATCCAGAGCGGACTGTCCAACTACGGCAGCGGCCCGACGCTCGAGGAGGGCGTCCTGGCCCGCCTGTTTCTCCAGGCCGTGCCTTCCGCCGAGAAGGTGCAGTTCTTCAACACCGGCTCCGAGGCCACCTCCCAGGCCATCCGCGTCGCGCGCGCCTGGACCGGCCGCTCGCACCTCATCAAGATGCAGGGCGGCTACAACGGCCACCACAACGCCGTCGCGACGAACCTGATGAGCACCCGCGAGCAGCTCGGCGGCTTTCGCCGGCAGGGAGCCGAGTACCCGCTGGTCCCGTTCACCGCCGGGATCCCCCCCGAGGAGCAGGCCCTGACCCACGCCGTGCCCTTCAACGACCTGGCCGCCGTGGAGAGCGTGGCCAAGCAGCACGCCATCGCCGCCCTCATCACGGAGCCCGTCCTTCAGAACATCGGCGTGGTGAAGCCGCGCCCCGGCTACCTGCAGGGGCTCCGCGAGCTGGCGGACCGCTACGGCTTCCTCCTGATCCTGGACGAGGTGAAGACCGGCTTCCGCGCCAGCCTCGGCGGCTACCAGGCCGTGGCGGGCGTGACCGCGGATCTCGCCACCTACGGCAAGGCCGTCGCCAACGGCTACCCGCTGGCCGCCCTCGCCGGCCGGGCGAAGTACCTCGACCTCGCCGCGAGCCCGGACCCCGCCAAGCGCGTGCTCATCGCCGGCACCTACAACTGCCACCCCGTGCCGGTCGCGGCCGCGATCGCCTGCCTGAAGAAGCTGATGGACCCCGCGCGCGACGTCTACGGCCGGCTCGAGCGCCTGGCCGCCCGCCTCGAGGCCGGGCAGCGCGAGCTCTTCCGGCGCCACCAGGTGCCCGCCGTCATCAGCCGCGTCGGCAGCGCCAGCTGCGTGTACTTCGCCCGGCAGGAGCCGGCGGACTGGTGGGACATCCTCGAGCACCACGACGCCGCCTTCGACCTCCGCTACCGGCGCGCCCTGATCGAACGCGGGATCTACCACTTCCCCGTCATCGTCAAGCAGGGCAGCATCAGCTTCGCCCACAGCGAGGCGGACATCGACCGCACCCTGGAGGCCACCGACGACGCCCTGCGCAGCCTCGCCCGCGGGTGAGCCGCGGCCCGCCGACCTACCCGCCGTCCGCCGATGCGCCCGCTGATCGACGCCCACCTGGACCTCGCCTGGAACGCGCTCTCCTTCAACCGCGACCTGCTCGCCAGCGTCGCGGAGGTGCGCGCCACCGAGCGGGGCATGACGGATGAACTCGCCCGCGGCCGCGGCACTCTGACGCTGCCCGAGCTGCGGCGCGCCCGCGTGCCGGTCTGCCTCACCACCGTGATGGGCCGCGCCGGCCCCGAGCAGTCCAAGCTCCCCACCTACCGCCGGACGGAGCTCGACTACCGCAACCAGGCCATCGCCTACGCCCACGCCCAGGGCCACCTCGCCTACTACCGCCTGCTGGAGCAGCAGGGCCACCTGCGCTTCCTGACCACGGCCGCGGAGCTCCGGGCCCACTGGGACGCCTGGCTCCGGGCGCCCGCGACGGCGCCGCTCGGCATCATCCTGAGCATGGAAGGCGCCGACCCCATCGTCAGCCCCGAGCAGGTCGAGGCCTGGTGGGGCCAGGGCCTCCGCGCCGTCGGCCCGGCCCACTACGGCCGCAGCCAGTACGCCCACGGCACCGCCACCGACGGCCCGCTGAGCGAGGCGGGCGTGCGGCTGCTCGCGGCGATGGATCGCGTCGGCATGATCCTCGACGCCACCCACCTCTCCGACCAGTCGTTCGCCCAGGCCCTGGACCTCTACCGCGGCCCGGTGCTCGCCAGTCACCACAACTGCCGGGCGCTGGTGCCCGGCGACCGGCAGTTCGCCGACGACCAGCTGCGGCAGCTGATCCGGCGCGGCGCGGTCATCGGCACGGCGTTCGACGCCTGGATGCTCCACCCCGGCTGGAAGCGCGGCGTGACGAGCCCCGCGGTGGTCGGCATCGCGGCCGCGGCCGACCACATCGACCACATCTGCCAGCTCGCCGGCAACGCGCGCCATTGCGCCATCGGCACGGATCTCGACGGCGGCTACGGCACGGAGCAGACGCCGCGCGACCTCGACACCTACACCGACGTGCACCAGCTCGAGGCGATCCTGGAGCGCCGGGGGTACGCCGCCGCCGACATCGACGCGGTGTTCTACGGCAACTGGCTGCGCTTCCTCGGCGACGCCCTGCCCCGCTGAACTTCCCCGCCCCGTGACCCCGCCCCCCATGCCCGCCGCCGCCCCCGGCTCCTACGCCGCGCTCCTGCCCGCCGACGCCACCACCCCCGCCCTCGTCGTGGACGGCGCCGTGGTCCGCCGGAACATCGCGCAGATGGCGCGCTACGCCGCCCAGCACGGCCTGGCGCTGCGCCCGCACACCAAGACCCACAAGAGCCGGCTGATCGCCCGGCTCCAGCTGGAGGCCGGGGCGGTCGGGCTCACGGTCGCGAAGGCCGGCGAGGCCGCCGTGATGCAGGAGGTCTGCGGCGACGTGATGATGGCTTACCCCGCCGTCGACGCGCCGCGCTGCCGCCAGCTGGCGCAGCTCGCACGGACCGGGACCATCCGGGTGGTCGTCGACAGCGCCGCGGCCATCACGGCGCTGGCCGAGGCCGCCGTGGCCGCGGGCAGCACGCTGGGCGTGCTCATCGAAATCGACGTGGGCATGGGCCGGACCGGGGTCGCCACCGCCGACGAAGCGCTCGCCCTGGCCCAGCTCGCCGCCCGGACGCCCGGGGTGCGGCTCGACGGGCTCCTCTGCTATCCCGGCCAGGTCTGGGCGCCGGCGGCCGCGCAGGACGCGCCGCTGGCCGCCGTGTCGGCGCGGCTCGACGCCACGCTCGCCCGCTGGCGCGCGCACGGCCTGGAGGCGGCCATCGTGGCCGGCGGCTCGACCCCGACGGCCCGCCAGTCCCACCTGCTGCGGGCGTGCACGGAGATCCATCCCGGAACGTACGTGTTCAACGACCTGAACACCGCGCGCGGCGGCTACTGTGCGCTCGACGACTGCGCGGCCCGCTTCGTCTGCACCGTCGTGAGCGACGCCGTGCCCGGCCAGGTGATCATCGACGCCGGCAGCAAGACGCTGACCAGCGACCTCTGCCCGCCCGCCCGCGACAGCGGGCACGGCCACGTCGTCGAATACCCCGACGCCAAGATCGCGCGGCTGAGCGAGGAGCACGGGCAGGTCGACGTGACGCGCTGCGCCCGGCCGCCGCGGATCGGCGAGCGGGTCACCGTGATCCCCAACCACATCTGCCCTTGCGTGAACCTGCACGACTCGTTCTGGTGGCTCGAGCCCGGCGCCGCGCCGCGCCGCGAGCCGGTCGACGCGCGGGGAAGAATCTCATGATCATCGACGTCCACAGCCACGCGTGGGAGTACCCCGCACACTTCAACGACGACTTCCGCCGCCAGGCCCGGCGCGCCCGGGCCGGGACCGAGGTGGACCTCACCGTGCGCTACGAGGAGTACCGCGCGACCGTGCCGCCCGACACCCGGACGATCGTCTTCGGCGGCAAGGCCCGGCTCAGCGGCCTGTGGGTCGACGACGACTACGTGGCCCGCTACGTCGCCGCGCATCCCGACACGCTGATCGGGTTCATGTCGATCGACCCCACGCAGGAGGGCTGGCAGCGCGAGCTGGAGCACGCGCACCAGGGGCTGGGCCTGCGCGGGATCAAGCTGCTGTCCATGTACGCCGGCTTCCGTCCCGACGAGCGGCGGCTGGACCCGCTCTGGCAGTATGCCACGCGGCACCGCCTGCCCGTCCTGCTGCACACCGGCACGACCTTCATCTCGCAGGCGCCGCTGGAATGCACCCTGCCCCGCCACCTGGACGCGGTCGCCATCCGCTTCCCCGAGGTGAAGATCATCATGGCGCACCTGGGCCACCCCTACGAAGGCGAGTGCGTCGTCACGATCCGCAAGCACCCCAACGTCTATGCCGACATCAGCGCGCTGCACTACCGTCCGTTCCAGCTCTATCACAGCCTGATGCTGGTGCAGGAGTACGGGGTCTGGGACAAGGTGCTGTTCGGCACCGACTACCCGTTCACCACGGTCAACGCGACGCTGAACGGGCTGCGCAGCCTGAACGACCTGACCAAGGGCACGGGGCTGCCGCGGCTGAACGAGGCGGCCCTCGAAGCCATGATCCACCGCGACTCGCTGACCCTGCTGGGCCTGCAATAAACATGCCGACCGCGCGCCCCCGCTCCTCCCGCGCCCGGCCGGAAGTCATCGGCCTGGTCGGCCTCGGCCTGCTGGGCCGGGGCATCGCCGCCTGTTTCCTGGCGCACGGCTTCACGGTCGTCGCCGTCGACCGCAGTCCCCGCCAGCGGGCCGTCGCCCGGCGCGCGATCGGCCAGGCGATCGACGATCTCGTGCGGCAGCGGGGCTTTCCCGCGGGGCTGCGCCGTTCCTGGCCGGCGCGCTACCGTGCGTCGGACGACTTCCGCCCGCTCGCCGGCTGCGATTTCGTGGTGGAGAGCGTCACCGAGGACCCCGCCGCCAAGGAGGAGGCGCTGGCCCGCATCGAGGATGCGGTGGCCGCGACGACGGTCGTCGCCAGCAACACCTCGGCCATCCCCATCAGCCGCATGCAGCGCCGCCGGCGCCATCCCGGTCGCTTCATCGGCATGCACTGGGCGGAGCCGGCGCACGCGACCCGGTTCATGGAGCTCATCCGGGGCCGGCACACGACGGCCGCCGCCTTCCGGGCCGCCGCCGAGCTGGGCCGCCGGCTGGGCAAGGACCCGTGCCTCTGCCGGAAGGACGTGCCCGGGTTCATCGTCAACCGGATCGGCTACGCCCTGTACCGCGAGGCGCTGCACCTGCTCGAGACCGGCGTGGCCGACGCCGAATCCATCGACCGCGGCATGCGCAACGCGCTCGGCCTGTGGGCGACCGTGTGCGGCCCCCTGCGCTGGATCGACCTCACCGGCGGCCCCGCCGCCTACGCCAAGGCCATGCAGCAGGTGCTGCCCACCCTGAGCAACGCCCGCACGCTGCCCCCTGCCATCCGGAAGCTGGCCGACTCCGGGGCCCGCGGCATCCTCAACGGCCGGGGCTTCTTCCGGTACACCCCGGCGGAAGCGCACCGCTGGGAGAAGCTCTATCGCCGGCACGCGCTGCACGTGGCCGCCCTGCACGACGACTATTTCCCCCTGCCAAAAAGGACCAAAAAATGAACGAACGTGAACAGAAGCTGGCGGAACTGGGCTACCCGCTCGACCGCCGTACTCCCGAGGGCGCCCTGGTCGATCCGCTGGCGATCGCCGGCACGACGCTGTACGCATCCGGCCAGGTGCCCTTCGACGGCGACCGGCTGACCGGCGTCGGCAAGGTTCCCTCCCAGGTGAGCGTGGAGGACGCCACCCGCGCCGCCGCGCTCTGCGCCGCGAACGTCCTCCGCGCCGTGCGCGCGCATGCCGGCTCCCTCGACCGCATCGAGCGGGTCGTGCGCATCACCGGCTACGTCAACGCCGACGCGACCTTCACCGACTGCCACCTCGTGATCAACGGCGCGTCGCGGCTGGTGCGCGACGTGTTCGGCGACGCGGGCCGTCACGCCCGCACCGCCCTCGCGATGGCCCAGCTGCCGCTCGGCGTCTGCGTCGAGGTGGAGATGATCTTCCAGCTGCGGAGCTGAGCCGCGCCGGCACCAGCCGGCGGAGCCAAGAGTGCTTGATCCGACCTCACCCGCGAACTTGGCGAGGCGATTTTCTTGGGCGGTCTTCCTGATTACCTGAGCCGGACGTCCGGCGCGCCTGGCTGCAGCCGCGCCGCGATGTCAGCGGCGAGCCGGGTCGCCATCCGCACCGCGCCGCCCGGGTTCAGGTGCGCTTGCGGATCATCCGCCGCCTCGTCGCGGGAGATCACGCCGGTCGAGTAATCGAGGAAAAGCATGCGCCGGTCGCGCTGCGCCGCGACCGCATCCCGGATCGCCGGCGCGTAGTGCGGCCGGTGGTGCGGGCAGACGGCGAAGATCACCGCCTCCGGGTAGGCGCCGCGCACCACGCGCAGGTAGTCGGCGTAGAGCGTCCCGAATTCCCCCGGCGGCGCCGATCCGTTCGCGCCCTGGTAGATCACCACCACCCGCGGGCGCACGACCGGCTGCCAGGGCGCGCCAGCGTGAACGAAGGGGAAGGCCTGGATGGCTGGCGGCGCCCCGCTCGTGCCGGCAGTGGTGAGGCCCTGTCCGCCAAAGCCCGTGACCACCGGCTTGAGGCCGAGGAGGTCCGCCACCAGCTGCGGCCACGCCGCGTAGGGACGCTGGTTCCCAATGTCATCCTCGGTTCCGGTGTAGAGCAACCGCAGTCCCTGGGTGTGCGAGTCGCCGAGGAACTCGATCTGGTTCTCCTGATACGGCAGCGGCACCAAATCGCCGCCCGCCAGGTCGGCGCCCGCGAAGCGGCAGGCCCCCTCCAGTGTCGTCCACTGCGTGCCGAGCGCCGGCGTCCGGTAGAGCGAATGCGTGGCGACCCAGAACCGGACCAGGTGGTGGCGGCTCGAAGGCACGGCGTGCGGCGGGGTTCCCTGCGGGCGCGTGTTGAAAGGCGGCTTCACCCGGACGGTGCTGACCCCGGCGGACAGCAGCGTCCGCTCGACCGGGCCGTTGTCGACCTGGACGAAGATCCCCGGGAAATGCCCCATCCCGGCAACGTCGAACGCGAGCACGCAGGAATCCCCGGTGTAGGCGAATTCCACCAGGGCGCCGCTGTTGACCGTCACCGCGGTGCGGCCGGCATGCCACCGGCCGTAGTAGTTGAATCCGGGATGCGCCGCGTCGTGGGTGACCGTGACGGCAGCCTCAGCCGGCTCCCCCGCCGCCCCGGCCACCGCCGCGCCGGCCGCCAGCGCGGCCAGGAATCCGGCGCGGCGGATCAGGGACGGCATCAGGAATGACACGGGGCCGATCAAGGTCGGGATCGCTTCCGGGCGAGTCCGCGGCGCGGGGCTAGGAAGCGACGAGGTCCCAGGAAAGCGGCGTGCCCCCGGCGATGTCACGCGCGGCCTTGCGGCCGAGCAGGCCGTCATAGGTTTTGGGCGGCAGCCCGCAGCCCGGGCGGATGCTGCGGACATTGTCCGGCGTGAACGGCTCGCCGGCCCGGACGGGCTGCACCACGTACAGCGAGCGGCGGAAGATGAGGCTGGCGGCCTCACAGCCCTTGAGGTCGTAGTGGACGCGGCCGAGGGCCGACCAGGCGGTGCGGGCGTCGCGGCAGAGCGCGGCCAGCTCCGCCGGCTCCAGGGAGAACGAGTCATCCGGGCCGCCGCCGCGGCGGTCCAGGGTGAAGTGCTTCTCGATCACGCAGGCCCCGAGGGCGACGGAGGCGACGGCGGTCGCGTTGTCGAGAGTGTGATCGGACAGGCCGCTGATGACCCCGAACCGCCGCGCCAGGTCCGGCACCGTGCGGAGGTGGTAGTCGGCGGCCGGCGCCGGATAACCGCTGACGCAATGCAGGACCACCAAGTCGCGGGCCCCATTGTCGCGCGCGCACTGCACGGCCTCGGCGATCTCGGCCTCGTTGGCCAGCCCGGTGGACATGATCAGCGGCTTGCCGGTCTGCGCCACCCGTCGCACCAGCGGCAGGTCGACCAGCTCGAAGGACGCGATCTTGTATGCGGGGGCGCCCAGCGATTCGAGCAGGTCGACCGCGGTGAAATCGAAGGGCGTGGAGAAGATCGTCAGGCCCAGCTCGCGGGCCCGGGCGAACAGCGGCGCGTGCCATTCCCAGGGTAGGTGGGCCTGGGCGTAAAGCTGGTGCAGCGTCTGCCCGTCCCACAGGCCGCCCGTCTGGATCCGGAATTCCGGCCGGTCGCTGTCCAGGGTGATCGTGTCAGCCGTGTAGGTCTGGAGCTTGATGGCATCGGCGCCCGCGGCCTTCGCCGCCGCCAGGATGCGGAAGGCGCGCTGCAGGTCCCCGTTGTGGTTCGCCGACATCTCGGCGATGATGTAGGGAGGGTGCTCCGGCCCGATGAGGCGGCCGGCGATGGCGATCGCAGGAGTGGACATGGTGAGGAAGGCGGCCCGGCCGCGCGTTCAGAGCGGAGGCGGTTGCTGCGCGTAGGACGGCGGCGGTGGGGGCGGCGCCGGCGGCAGCCGGCGAAATTTCCACAGCAGGTTGGGATGCATGACCTCGCCGACGTAGATGTCGCCATGCCGGTCGACCCACAGCCCGTGGACGCCATGGTGCTGGTCGTAGGGCCGGCCGCTGACGCGGAACGCGGACAGGAGCCGGCCGTCCAGGTTGAAGATGCTCACCCCGGCACCCTCCGCCAGGTACACGATCCCCTGCGCGTCGACGTGCAAAGCCATCGGAATCAGCCGCCCCGGCCACTGGGCGAGGAATTTTCCGTGGGGATCAAAGACCTGGATCCGGTTGTTCGGCTCGCGGTCGGCCACCAGCACCCGCCCGTCCGGCGCCACGCAGATGCCGTGCGGCAGCGTGAACTGGCCCGGCCCGCTCCCCTTCCCGCCCCAGGTCTGCAGCAGCTTGCCCTCCGCGGAGAACCGGTGCACGTAGTTCTGCTTGTAGCCGTCGGACACGTAGATCTCCCCCTGCGGCGACAGCACCGCCCGCGTCGGCCAGCAGAACGGCTGGCCCAGCGGAGCCGTCTTCCCCTCAGTCCCCAGCACCTGCAGGATCCGGCCCTCCGTCGTGCAGATGCGGACCGTGTGGTCGCCGGCATCGGTCACGTACACCCGGTCGTCCGGGCCGATCCAGATCTCGTGCGGAATCTTGAACACCCCCTGGCCCCAGGCGTGCAGGAAATTGCCTTCCCGGTCGAAAACCACGACCGCCGGATGCGGCTCGCGGTCCACGACGTAGACCCGGTCGCGCGAGTCGGTCGCCACGCCCGATGCATAGCCCAGGGAATAAGGCATGGGCCCCTTGCCCCAGCCCTGCACGAGTTCGTAGCGAAAATCACCGTATCCGAGGATCATGCCTACCTTATGCCATTTTTTGGGTCCCGCCGGAATGGATAAACTGCCCTTTGACATGGACTTTTTGTCACCTGCACCCGGGCGGCGGCCACGTTCAGCCGCCGGTCGCCGGCAGCGCCCCGCCCTCGTTGATGAGCCGGTCGAGGTCTCCGTGGAAGAGGTAGTCGCGCGAGGCCACCACCGCGAGCATGCGGCAGGGCTTGCCGTCGACCGTGGTGACGCCATGCGGAATGGCCGCATCGTAGTAGACGGCGTCTCCCTGCCGGAGCCGGATCGTCTGCTTGCCGTAGAGAAAATCGCATTCGCCCTCGAGGATGTAGTTGAACTCCTCGCCCGAGTGCGGCCGCGGCAGCGGCGTCTTCGGCACGGCGGTCACGTCGAGGATGATCGGCTCCATCAGCTTGCCTTTCTTGTCCCCGACCAGAATCTCGTAAGCGAAGCCCCGCGGGCCGCGCAGCACCGCCTTGCGACCTTCTCCGTTCCGGCAGAGCGAGATCAGCACATGCTGCGCTTGGTTCTCGAAAAACGCGCTGATCGACACCCCCAGGGCCGCCGCCAGCCGCTCGAGTGCGGCGATCGGGATCGACACCTTGTGGTTCTCCACCCGCGACAGGAACGCCATGCTGCAGCCCACCGCGGAAGCGAGCGCCGCGAGCGTGAGCCCCTTTTCCAGCCGCAGCTGCCGCAACCGCTCGGCCACCTGGATCTCCGCCGCGCCGATGTCCGCCAGCCGCCGCCTCCGCCCAGACCCCAACGGGGGCGCGGCGGCGGCCGGGCCCGACTGAGACCGGCGGGAACGGGATGCAGTAAGACGACCCATGGCGACAGAATGCGCGCGACCGGCGGCCAAGCCGACGTCCGCGGATTGCCATTTGCGCAAGCATTTGCTTGACATGCAATCTTGAATTTGGCCCCCTGCGATGCATTGATCCGAACCGCCCTCGCTATGCGATCCGCATGAGTAGCAGCGTCCGAAAAGCCAGCTCTCTGCCCGCGCCATGGAGCCGCCCGACGGCCGCGACGCCGCCGGTCCGGAGCCGCCAGGTCCCTCCGAGCAGCGCCCGCTACGTGCCGGCGGCGCCGCAGGACGAGTCCTGGGGCCTGCTGATCACCGAGGCCGGGTACGTGAAGGCGGGGACGCGAAAGCCGTCCGGGGCCGGGCCGGGTGACACCCTGGCTACCGCGATCCAGGCCGGACGGAAGCTGCCGGAGTACCAGCTGCACTATTTTCCCGCGGGCGGCGGCACGTTCGAGAGCGAGCCCAGCGGCCGGTGTGAGATCCAGGCCGGCGACTTCTGCCTGGTCTTCCCCGAGGTCTGGCACCGCTACGTTCCCCCGCGCGACGGCGGCTGGGACGAGGCCTGGGTCGGCTTCCACGGCCCCCACATCGACCAGCTGGTGCGCCAGGGTTCCTTCTCGCCGCTCCGGCCGGTGCTCAGGCCCGGCTTCGGGCCGGAGATCGTCGAGCCTTTCCGCGACATCTTCGCCGAGATCCAGGCCGGCTCGCCCCAGGCGACCCCGGTGCTGGCGGCCCAGACCATGCTGCTGCTGGCGCGCATCCTGGCCGGGCACAAGCAGCAGGACCAGGGCACGGACCGGATCATCCAGGCCGCGAAGAGCATCCTGCGCACGAATCTCGACTGCGACATCGACCTGCACGCCCTGGCCGGATCGCTCAACACCAGCTACACCTGGCTGCGGCGCAGTTTCCGGCTCTCGACCGGCCTCACGCTGCACCAGTACCACCTGCAGCTCCGGATCGAGAAGGCCTGGCAGCTGCTCGCCACGTCGGGCTGCACGGTCCGCGAGGCGGCCGAGCAGACCGGGTTCAACGACGAGTTCTATTTCTCCCGGCTCTTCAAGCTGAAGACGGGGCGTTCGCCGGAATCCCTCAAGCCGGCGCGGGTGGCCCGTTCCGCGCCGACGAACCTGAATCCGGTCAACACCATGGCGTTCTGCTGAACGCCGCCGCGCGGAGGGTCGTCAGCCGCGGGGCGGAGGCGCCAGCCGGGCGATCAGAAAATCCACCGGCTGCGGATGTCGGACGCCCGGAGCGCCGGGGTAGACCAGCTCGCATTCCACGCCGGCGGCGCGCAGCTTTTCCTGCAGCTTGACCCCGAAGTTGGCGGAGTGGGTCGGGTCATCCTGCACCTGTCCGAGCGCGGGAGCCGCGCGGTAGTAGAGATAGACCGGCGGAGCCGACGCGGACACCAGCGAGTAGGGCGAGTATTCCTCGATCCAGGGCAGGATCTCCTCCCGCCGCGCCAGGAAGGCGTCCGGGTCCCCCATGTCGTTGAAGGCGTCGGTGCGCACGATGCCGAACGCGTGGCCGCCATAGAAGGAGTTGGGCATCCATTGCTTCATCAGGAGGGGATCGAGCGTCGTCTGGGCCCCCGAGACCGCCACGCAGGCCAGTCGGGTCGACTGCCGCGCCACCGGGTCCGGGCTATCCGGCTCGGCCAGGTCCCGGTGCAGGGCCAGCCAGAGCCCGGCAAAGGCGCCCGCGGAATCGCCGGTCGCCCCGATCCGGTCCGGATCCAGCCTCCAGGCCGCGGCCTGGAGGCGCACGAACTGGAGCGCGCGGGCGGCGTCGTGCAGCGGCCAGCGGACCGGCGGCCGGACGCCGGCGGCCCGCGCTTCCCAGACGAACCGGTAGTTGATCGCCACCACCGAGATGCCCGCCGCGAGGTAACGTTCGACGTGGCTCACCTCCGCCTTGTCGCCGCGGATCCACCCGCCGGGATGGAGGTAGATGACCACCGGGGCGGGCCCGGTCGTCGCGGCGGACCAGAAGTCGAGCACCTGCCTCGGCTCCGGGCCGTAGGGCACGTCGGCCCGCGTGGGCGGCACCCGCGCCGGCGGGGGCGGACCACCGGCCAGCGCCGCGCCGAGGACCAGCGCGAAGGCGAGCGTGGCCAGCCTGCGGCGCGGCCCCGATGAGGCGAGTCGCCATCCGGCCCGCGGGTTGGCCGCTTTCCGATCCATGCGCGTGGCGACCGCCGTCAGACCGCCGCCTTGGCGGTCGGACGTTTGCGCGCCGGCTTGCGGCCAAATCCCGGGACTCCGTGCTGCCGGAAGGCCACGGCGAGGCGCGCGACGCCCTCGCCGATTTCCTCCGGCGTGTTGTAGCCGAAGCAAAGCCGCAGGTAGTTCTTGCCCGAAACGCCGTCGGTCGCGAACGCCGGCCCGGGCAGGTATCCGACATCGACGTCCGCCAGCACCTGGTCGCGGATGCCGGCCACGTCGGCCGTCGGCGGCAGCTTGACCCAGATGAACAGCCCGCCCTGCGGCCGGCTCCAGGTCGCCTGGCCCCCGAAATGCCGCTCCAGGGCCTGCAGCATCGTGTCGCGCTTGTAGCGCTGGATCGCGTTGATTTCCCGGATGTGCGGATCGAGCTGGCCGCTCTTGGCGTAGCGGTGGATCGCGAAGGCCGCGAAGGTGTTGACGGATCCGCCGCTCTTGGCTCCCCGGCAGCGTTCCAGCAGCTGCGGCGGCGCGGTCATGTAGCCCATGCGCATGCCGGGCGCGATGATCTTGGAGAAGCTCGAGAAGTAGATGACGCGGCCGGTGCCATCGAGCGTGTAGAGGGAGGGCACGTCGCCGCCCTCGTAGCGGAGATCCCAGTAGCAGTCGTCCTCGAGGATCGGGATGTCGTATTTCTGCGCGAGGGCGACCAGCGCCTTGCGCCGCGGCAGCGACATGGTCCAGCCCTGCGGATTCTGGTAGGTCGGCACCGTGTAGATGAGCTTCGGCGGCTTGCCTTCGGCGATGGCCCGGCGGATCACCGCCTCGAGCGGACCGGGCTGCATGCCCTCCCCGTCACAGGGCACGGGCTGGAGGTTGGCCCGGAAGCGGCGCAGCTGGCGCAGGGTGCCGATGTAGACAAAATCCTCGGCCAGGACCACGTCGCCGGGATCGACCAGCGTCTCGAAGACCATGTGCAGCGGCTGCGCGGAGCCGTCGCCCAGGATGATGTCGTCAGCTCCCACCTTGATCCGGCGGTCGCGGGCGAGTTTGGCCGCCACGTATTCGCGCAGGGGCCGGTAGCCCTGGATGTCGCCGTAGATGGCCAGGTCGCGCCCCTCCTCGGCCAGCGCGGTCAGCAGGGCCGAGACCAGGCCCTGATAAGGCAGGGAAACCGGATCGGGATAGGCGACGGCGAAATCGTATTTGCCGCGGGGCGGCATCCCGGCGGGGAACGGTTCCGCCGCCGCGCGGGAAAAGAGCTTCTGGTAGCTGAAAGGGGGTGATTTGGGCATGGAAAAGGACGGATTGCGGGAGCCGCGGAGGCGCCTGGACGGGGCCGGTCAGGACGCCGCCGGCAGCAGGGCGAATTTCTTGAGCAGGTTCGGCGCGCCCACCTCGCCCACGTAAATGTCGCCGTGCCGGTCCACCCAGATGCCGTGGGCGCCGTGGTTCACGTCTTCGGGGTCGCCCCGGACGTCGAACCGCGAAAGCAGGCGGCCTTCGAGGTCGAAGATGCTCACGCCCCCGCCCTCCGCGACGTACACGATCCCGTCCGCGCTGATGTAGAGGCCGCAGGGAAAGAGCCGGCCCGGCCACTCCGCCAGGAATTTCCCGCGGGCGTCAAACACCTGGATGCGGTTGTTCGGCTCGCGGTCCGCGACCAGGACGCGCCCGTCCGGCGCGAGATAGACGTTGTGCGGCAGCGTGAACTGCCCCGGGCCCGCGCCGCGCCCGCCCCAGGACTGCAGCAGGGTCCCGTCGGCGGCGAAGCGGTGGACATACTCCTGCTTGTAACCGTCGGAAACGTAGATGTCCCCGTTGGGCGCCTGGACCGCGCGGGTCGGCATGTTGAACGGCTGCCCCAGGCGGCCGGGCTGCCCGCACATCTGCGGATGCGGCGGCGGCGTGCCCAGCGTCAGGAGGATCCTGCCTTCCGGGGTGCAGATCCGGACCGTGTGATCGCCGCAGTCGGCGATGAACAGGCGGTCGTCGGGCCCGATCCAGATGTCGTGCGGCAGGACGAAGACGTCGTGGCCCCAGCGGGCGAGGAAATTGCCGGCGCGGTCGAACACCACGATCGAGGGCTGCGGTTCGCGATCCACCACGTAGACGCGGTCCTGGGAATCCACCGCGACTCCCGACGCCATCCCCACGGCGCGGCCCCGCGGCCCCCCGCCCCAGCCCGCCACTTCCTCGTAGCGAAAACGCCCCTGTCCAAGTTGTGGAATCATGTCCTCCTTTATCGCATGAAACGACCCAAACTGGAATGGATAAACTGCCCATTCTCATGGACATTTTGGCCGCCGGTTTCCGGCCCGCGGCCCGCACGGCAAGTGCCGCCGCATCCCGGACTTGCCTCGTTTCACCGCGGGCCGTCATCCCGGCCTCCGCACGCGCCGGCGGAGGCGACGCCGTCGACCGGCCCGCGGGCCGGGTTCACTCGGCCAGGAAGGGATTGAAGCGCCGCTCATTGGCGGCGGTCGTCAGCGGGCCGTGCCCCGGGGCGATGACGGTGGCGTCGTCCAGCAGCCCGAGGATCCGGCGCGAGTGGGTCAGCTGGCGCTGGCAGCAGAAGTAGCCTCCGCCCAGCGAGCCGGCGAAGATCAGGTCGCCGGAAACCAGCAGCGGGGTGCCCGCCGGCGCCGCGAGGCTCCGCACCAGGTAGCAGTTGTGCTCCGCGGCATGGCCCGGCGTGTGGAAGGCGGTGACACGCAGGCCGCCGACCTCGACCGACTGCCCCTCTCCCAGCCCGCGGACCTGCGGCCAGCGGCCGCTCGGCGGCCCGTGGAAGCGGCGGAGCTCGGACTCGCGCAGCACGACCTCCAGGCCCCCGATGTGCTCCGCCTCGTAATGGGTGATGAAGACCGCCTCGAGGCGCTGGATGTTGGCCGGCCAGGCCCGGTGCAGCTCGGCGTGGCTGGCGCCGGTGTCGAACAGCACGGCGGCGTCGCCGCCGGTGCCGATCAGGTACGCGTTGGCCACGCCGACTCCGAACGGCATGCGCAGGGGGTAGAGCGGAAACGGCAGGCCCGCCAGGGCGGGCAGCGGGTAGCGGTTCTGGGCCAGTGCGGCGAGCCCGACCTCGTTGAGCCGGAGCACCGTCGCCAGCCGGCCCAGCTCGGCCACGGTCAGGTCGGAGCGGTAATCGAGCGCGTCCTTGAGCCGCCCCGAATCGACGCCGCCGGCCGCGGCCAGGGCCTCCAGCGAGAGCTGGGCGTGGCGCGCGGCCTTTTCCAGGACATCGCCCAGTTCGTCCTCGAGCGCGGGTGGGTCGGGCGTCGGCATGGCGGCACGCTAGCGCGCCGGGCCGCGGTGGCGAAAAGAAAACGCCGGGCGGGCGGCCCGGGTCCCGGGCGCGGAAAATCGCTTCCCTTCCCCGGGGAATTCCCCAGGTTTCCGGCATGGATGCCGTTCAACAAGAGGTCACCGACATTTTCGTGCGCACCAAGGCGCTCCTGCAGGGGCACTTCGTCCTCCGCTCGGGGCTGCACAGCGGGCATTTCTTCCAGTGCGCGCAGGTCTGCCAGCACATGCCGGAGGTCGAGCGCCTCGGCACGCTCCTGAAGCAGAAGCTCGGCACGCTCGCCTACGACACCGTCCTGGCGCCCGCCATGGGCGGGCTGGTGATCGGCCAGGAGGTCGCCCGCCAGTCGAAGTGCCGCTACCTCTTCGCGGAAAAGGAGAACAACGTCCTCGTGCTCCGGCGGGGCTTCACGCTGCAGCCGGGCGAGCGCATTCTGGTGGTGGAGGACGTCATCACGCGCGGCGGCCGGGTGCAGGAATGCCTCGACATCGTGCGGAAGCAGGGCGGGAGGACCGTGGCCGTCGCCGTGCTCGTCGACCGCAGCGCCGGTCAGGCGAAGTTCGACGTGCCCACGGTATCCCTGCTCGAGATGAGCTACCCCACCTACCCCGCCGACCAGGTCCCGGAGTGGCTGGCCAAGCTGCCGGCGACCAAGCCGGGAAGCTGAGCCAGGCGCTCGCCGTTGCCGCCTTGGCCGATCCCCGCCCTCCCGGGCGGGGCTACGGGGAGAGCGCGGGCCACGCGAAGCCGCGGCGGGCCGCGGGCGCCTACCGGATGTTGAAGAGCACGTAGCGGTAGACGCCGCGGTAGTAGATCAGCGCGATGTTGCGGCCGTCGCGCAGGGCGCGCTTGGCGGAGGCGAGGTCGGTCACCGGGGCCCGGTTGAGCTGCTCGATGACGGCGCCCTGCGGGAAGTATTCGCGGAAGGGGGAGTTGGCGGCCATCTCGGTGATGACCAGGCCCTCGACGCGCTCGTCGATGCGGAGCTGGCGGCGGAGATCGGCGTCCAGCGGCGAAACCGTGACTCCCGGCAGCAGCTCCCCGACCGGGGCGTTGTCGTCGGGCAGGCGGCCGAGCGTGACCTCCGCGGTGCGGGTCTTGCCGTCGCGGATGTACTTCACGGTCACCTTGGTATCGGGAGGCGTCTGCGCGATGATCAGGCGCAGGTCGTCGCGGGTGGTGATGATCCGGTCGTTCACGCCGACGATGATGTCCTCGCGCTTCAGGCCCGCCTTGGCGGCGGGGCCGTCGGCGGGATTGAGGTCGGTGATGATGACGCCCTTCGTGTCGGGCTTGAGGCCGAAGGACTCCGCCATGTCCGGCGCCAGCACGTCGGTGGACACGCCGAGGTAGCCGCGGGCCACCGTGCCGGTGTCGATCAGGCTGTGCATGATGCTGCTCGCGAGGTTGATCGGGATCGCGAAGCCGATGCCGATGTTGCCCTGGGAGTTGGAGATGATGGCCGAGTTGATGCCCACGAGCCGGCCGCGGGCGTCGATGAGGGCGCCGCCCGAGTTGCCCTGATTGATGGCGGCGTCGGTCTGGATGAAGTCCTCGTAACCCGCGACCTCGTCGAGGATGCCCACGCGCCGGCCGGTGGCGGAGACGATGCCCATGGTCACGGTCTGGCCGACGCCGAGGGGGTTGCCGATGGCGAAGACCACGTCGCCCACGCGCAGCTTCCCGCTGTCCGCCAGCGTGGCGGCCGGCAGGTCGCGGGCGTCGATCTTGATCACGGCCACGTCGGTCTTGGGATCGGTGCCGACGACCTTGGCGGTGAACTCGCGGTCGTCGCTGAGGAGCACCTTGAGCTCGTCGGCGTCGTCGACCACGTGGTTGTTGGTGATGATGTAGCCGTTGGCGGAGACAATGACGCCCGAGCCGAGCCCGCTCTGGGGCCGCTGCTGCTCGGGCACGTTGCCGAGGAACGGGCGGATGTACTCCGGCACGCGCTGGCGGACCATCTTCTTCGAGTAGACGGAGACGACCGCCGGGCGGATGCTTTCCAGCGCGTCCGCGTAGCTGACCACGACGGGAGCCTTGGGATCGCCGACCGGAGCGGCGTCGATCTTCAGCTCGGGTTTGCCGGTATCCGGGATTTTTTTGTCCGCCGCCGGCAGGCCGATGGCGAGGCCGGCAAGGGAGGTGACGAGGGCGAACAGGGAGGCGACCGACTTGGGATTCATGGGAGAAAAGGGTGCGGACACAGACACGGAGCGAGGCGGACGGTTCCGCGCCGCCCCGCCTAGAAACCCTTGATCTTGAAGAGGCTGGTCACGCTTTCGTTGGTATTGATGCGCAGGATCGCCTCCCCGAGGAGGGGGGCGATGCTCAACACCGTGATCGGCAGCCCGCGGGTGTCAATCGGCACGGAGTTGGTGGTGATGAGCTCGTCGATCAGCCCGCCCTTCAGCCGCTCGTAGGCGACCTCGTTGAGAACGCAGTGGCTGACGGCGGCGCGGACGCTCGTGGCGCCGTGGTCGCGGAGAATCTTGGCGGCGGCCGTGAGCGTGCCGGCCGTCTCGGTGATGTCGTCCACCAGGAGCACGTCGCAGCCCTCGACCTCGCCGACCACGCTGATGGCCTCGACCGTCGTCGAACTGGTGCGCTTCTTGGCCACGAGGCCCAGCGAGGCGCCGAGGACGTCGGCGTAGGCCGCGGCCATCTTCATGCCGCCGACGTCGGGCGAGAAGACCACCAGCTTGTTGCTGCGCTTGGTGGCCAGGTACTGGAAGAAGACCGGCGAGGCGAAGAGGTGGTCGACCGGGATGTCGAAAAATCCCTGGATCTGCTGGCTGTGGAGGTCCATGGCCAGCACCCGGTTCGCCCCCGCGGCCATGAGCAGGTTGGCGACCAGCTTGGCGGTGATCGGGACGCGCGGCTGGTCCTTGCGGTCCTGGCGGGCGTAGCCGTAGAAGGGAATCACGGCGGTGATCCGCTGCGCCGAGGCGCGCTTGGCCGCGTCCATCATGATCAGCATCTCCATCAAATGATGGTTCGTCGGCGGGCAGGTCGACTGGATGATGTAGACGTCCGCGCCGCGGATGTTCTCGTTGATCTTGACGAACGATTCGCCGTCGGGGAAGCAGGTGACGGTCGCCTCCCCCAGGGGCACGCCCATGGATTGACAAATCTCCTCGGCCAGGGGGCGATTCGATGAACCGGAAAAAATTTTGAGCTTGGTGTCCCTCATGCAGCGGCGTGGGTAGCGGAGATTGCGAAAAGCGGGAAGTTTATTCTGCGCGCCGCTCCAGCGCCTCGACGCGCTTGAAGAGGTCGGGCAGCCGCTGGTGCAGGATCTGCAGCCGTCGCTCGAGCATGTAGGGGATCGCCGGCGTGCCGTTGAGGTAGCTGCCCGGCGGAACGTCGGCGGAGATGCCCGTCTGGCCGCCGGCCTTGCTGCCCTTGCCGATGGTGATGTGCCCCCCGACGCCCGTCTGACCGCCGAGGATGACATAGTCCTCGACCGTGGTGCTGCCGGAGATGCCGACCTGGGCGCAGAGGATGCAGTGGCGGCCGATGACGACGTTGTGGGCGACCTGCACGAGGTTGTCGATCTTGGTGCCCTCGCCCACCACGGTCCGGCTGAACCGGGCGCGGTCGAGCGTGGAATTGGCGCCGATCTCGACGTCGTCGCCGATGACGACGATGCCGATCTGCGGGACCTTTTCGTGGCGGCCCTGCACAAACTCGTAGCCGAAGCCGTCGGAGCCGATGATCACTCCGGGCTGCAGGCGGACCCGCCGGCCCAGTTCGCAGTAGGAGCCGACGAGGCAGCCGGGCATCACCCAGCAGCCTTCGCCGAGGCGCGCGCCGCGGCCCACGCAGACGGAGGCGTCCAGGACGGTGCCCGGGCCGATCGTGGCGGCGTCCTCGACCACGCAGAGCGGCCCGACGCTGGCCGTGGGATCGATCCGGGCCGTGGCGGCCACCACGGCGCTCGGGTGAATCCCCGGCGGCGGCTTGGGCCAGAGCTGCTGCTCGATGCGGGAGCAGAGGCGGGCCAGGGCCACGGAAGGGTGGTCGACGAACAGGAAGACCTGGTCGGGGCCCGGCTCGCCCGGGTAGTCGGGCGGCAGCAGCAGGACGCTGGCGCGGCTGGCGGGGACCTGGGAGCGGTACTTGGCGTTGCCGAGGAAGGACAGGTCGCCGGGCTGCGCCGCCGCGAGGGAGGCGATGTCGCCGACCTTGGCTTCCGTGTGGCCGAGGGTGCGCTGGGCACCGACGATGGCAGCGATCTCCGCGGGGGTGTAGGCGACCGGCATGGGCACAAAAAAGCCCTGTTCGCGGGAACAGGGCTTGGCAAGGATTCTTACGGCTTCTTCGGCTCGGATTTGGCCGGCTGCCCGCCGACGTTCGGAACCGTGAACGGGGTCGCCGCCGGGCTCGGCGCGGCAGCGGCCGCGGCGGGCGGACGGTCGCGATTGATGGCGGCCAGCACCTCGTCGGTGATGTCGTAGGCCGGGTCCGAGTAGAGCACGCTGGAAATGCCGAAGAGGGTCGGGCCGGCCTTGTCGATCACGAGGGTCGCGCCGCGGGCCTTGGCGAGGTCATTGACGACCTTGGTGATCTCCTCGAGGAGCAGGTCGCGCTGGACCTTCATGCGCTGCTGGAGGGAGCGCTGGGTGTTGACCCGAAAATTCTGGACGTCGTTCTGCTTGCGCTGGATGTCCTCGAGCTTCTTCTGGCTGTCGGCCTCGGCCTTGGTCCGGGCCTCGGGGGTGAGCATGGCGCTCTTGGACTGCTCGACCAGCTCCTTGTACTCGTCGACCAGGGTCTGGCCCTGCTTGTTGAGCTCCTCGACCTGCTCGTTCGCCTTCTGCTCGGCCTCGCGGAATTTGGCGTTACCCTCTTCCGTCTTATAGTAGTTGTCGTAGGCTCGGGCCATGTCGACGGTGATCAGTTTCAAGGCCGGCTGCGCCAGCAGGGCCGTGGCCCCGGCGGTCGACGCGGCCAGGACGATGAGGGAGCGAATCAGCTTGTTCATAGAGGAAGCAGCAATCGGGGGTTAGAAGCGGGTGCCGAAGGAGAAATTGAACTGTGTACCCTTCCTGTTAAACCGGTCGCCAGTCAAGGGAACTCCGAAGTCCAGGCTCAGGGGGGCGCCGGCCACGAAGAGCCGGAGGCCGATGCCGAAGTTGTCGTTGTACTCGGACGGGTTGAAGTCGTAGGCGTCGCGGTTGACGAAGCCGGCGTCGTAGAACACGGCGAAGCGGACCGGTTTGACGATGTCCATGGAGTACTCGAGGCTCAGGAAGCCGTAGCTTTTGCCGCCCTCGGGCACGCCGCCGGAGTCCTTCGGCCCCACCTCGCGGAATTCGAAGCCGCGCAGGTCCTGCGGGCCGCCGAGGAAGTAGCGGTCGTAGAACGGCACCCCGGGCACGAAGGTGATGGTCTGCGGCGTGGAGGCGCCGGTATTCGGGTCGATGAAGTTGATCGTGCGGGTCTGGAGCTTGTTGCTGTCGCCGAAGCTCTCCACGACGCCGACGCGGCCGATGACGGACAGGACCTGCTCCTGGAATTCGGCGATGGGGAAGAACTTGGAGCCGCGGAACTCGACGCGGTAGTAGTTGTTGTCGCCGCCGAGCGGGCCGCCGGCCAGCGCGAGGTTCAGCATGCCGAACGTGCCGCGCGTGGAGTTGATGATCTTGTCGCGGGTATCCTGGCTGAGCGTCAGGCCGACGCGGGAGGTTGCCGAGGTGCCGGCCAGGAAGAGGATGGACGGCGGAGCCGACGACGAGACGTTGTCGATGTCGATGATCTCATACACGTACGACAGCCGGCCTTCGAGCCAGTTGAAGAGGCGCTTGCGGAGGTAGATTTCGCCGCCGGTGCGGATTTCCTCGTAGAAGGAGCTGTTGTAGTCGGAGGTGGTCCGGTAGACCTGGAAGCCGAGGGCCAGCTCACGCTCGAAGAGCCACGGCTCCTCGAAGGCCAGGATCACCTCGCTGGACTGCGAACCGATCTGGAAGCGGAGGCGGAACTTCTGGCCGTCGCCCTGGAAGAACGAGCGGCGGTTGAAGAGGTCGAAGTTGGACTGGGTGACCTCGGCGAACACCACCGCGCGCTCCAGCGAGCTGAACCCGGCGCCAAAGGTCAGGTTGCCCGTGCGCGCCTCGCGGACCGAGATCTTCAGGTTGCGGCGGCCGGGGATGTTGGTCGACTCGGGCGTGACGTTGACCGGCTCCTCGAAAAAGCGGGTGTTCTCGAGGCGCAGCTTGCTGATCTTCATGCGCACCGTGTCGAAGACGTCGCCGGGGCCGAGCACGAGCTCGCGCAGGATCACGATGCTCTTGGTCTTGGTGTTGCCCTCGATGGTGATCGACTCGACCTGGAACTTCTCGCTCTCGGTGATCTGGTACTCGAGATCGATGTTGCCGGTCTGCAGGTTGGGCTTGCGGACCAGGCGGATGCGGGTGTCGAGGTAGCCGTCGCGGCCGTAGAAGTCCTCGAGCGTCTCCACGTCCTTGTCGAGCTTCGACGGCGTGAACACCATGCCCTTGCGCTGGCGCGGCACCAGCCGGAGCAGGCGCTCGGAGTAGAGCTTGTTGCCCTTGAAGGCGATGTCGCCGATGTAGTAGCGGCGGCCCTCGTTGACGCGGATGGTGATGACCAGGCGGTCGGGCTTGGGGTAGTCGAGCGTGATCTTGTCCTCCGCGATCTCCACGTCGAGGAAGCCCTGCTCCTTGTAGTAGTCGCGCAGCTTGCCGAGATCCTCGTCGAACTCGTCGTCCTTCAGCCGGCCGCCGCCGGTCAGCCAGGAGAACATGTGCCACTTCTTCGTCTCCATCTCCTTGCGGAGCTTGCGCGCCTTCACGTGGTCGTTGCCGATGAAGTTGACCGCGCGGATCTTCACCTTGGCGCCCTCGCGGATCTTGAAGGTCACGGTGCCGAAGCCCGAGCTGCGGTTGCGGTCGATGCTGTAGGTGATCTGGGCCTGGTTGTAGCCGGCCTTCTGGTAGAACTCGTAAAGCTTCTGCGCGTCGTCCTTGATCTGGCGCTCGTCAAGCGGGCCGTTGGCCAGCGTCTTGATCTCCTTCGTCAGGCGCCGCTCCTTGTAGGCCTTGTTGCCCTCGAAGCGGATGCTGAGGACGCGGAACTTCGGGGTGACCTCGATCGACAGGTTCACCACGTTGTTCGGCCGCGACTCGCGCTTGACCTCGATGAACTCGAAGAGGCCCGTGCGGTAAAGCGAACGGATGTCGCGGTCGATCAGAGCCTCGTCCAGCTCGGTGTCCTCGCGCAGCGCCATGTTGGCGCGCACAATCTGCTCGCTGACGTTCGCCATGCCCACGAACTTGACCGTGATCGTGCCGATCCGGTAAGTCGGAGCCGCCGCCTGCTCAGGAGCGAGATTGGTCTGGGCCGGCAGGTCCGCATAGGCGGCGAACAGGAAAAACGTGGCGATCAGAACCCGGAAAACCGGGTTACATTGTGAAGTTTTCAAAGCGCGTAATTTCTTGGAGGAAAGTTAGTTTCAAATCACCTACCGGTCCGTTGCGTTGCTTGGCAACGATTAAATCCGCGGCTCCGGCAGCGGTCTGGAATTTTTCGTCCGCATCCTTGGGGCGAGACAGCATGAGAACAACGTCGGCGTCTTGCTCGATGGATCCAGATTCACGCAAGTCCGACAAACGGGGCGTACGGTTCTCTTTCTCCGACGAGCGGTTAAGCTGGCTTAGGACTATCACGGGCAGGTCTAGTTCCTTCGCCATGGCCTTTAATCCGCGCGACACTTCCGCCACCTGTTGCTCGCGCGGTGCCCGGGGATCCGTACCGCTCAACAACTGCAAATAGTCCACAATGATGAGCCCCAATTTGCGGCGGGCGTAAATGCGGCGGGCTTTCGCCCGCATTTCCATGATCGTCAGGTTGCTGGAATCGTCGATCAGGATCGGGGCCTTCTTGAATTCCTCCGCGGTCTGGCCGAGGGCATTGACCTCCCGGCCATCGCGGCCGACCAGGCCGTCGCGCAGGAGCTTGATGTTCACGCGGGAGCGTGAGCAGAGCATGCGCAGGGCGAGCTGGGACGAGCTCATTTCGAGCGAGAAGATCATGGTGGGGACCGGATCGCCCTTCCCCTGTTTGGGCATGGCGGCGGCCTCGGCGATGTTCAGGGCGAAGCTGGTCTTGCCCATGGAGGGGCGGGCGGCGATGACGATCATTTCCTGCCGCTGGAAGCCGAAGGTCATCGCGTCCAGGTCCTTGAACCCGGAGGTAACGCCCGTCAGCTCGCCCTTCTTCATGAGGAGCTTGGCGATGACGGTGTTGGCGTCCTTGACCGCCTCCTTGATTTCCTGCGCGCTGTCGCTGACGCGCGCCTGGGTGACCTTGAACAGGTCCTGCTCGACCTTGTCGACAAACTCCTCGAGGCCGCCGGTGAAGCCGTAGGCCTGCTCGATGGCGCCGGTCGCGGTCTTGATCAGCTCGCGCAGCAGGTGCTTCTCGCGGACCTTCTCGATGAAATACCCGGCGTGCGCGGTCGTCGGGATCTTGCCGGTGACCTGCATGAGGTAGGCGAAGCCGCCGACGGCGTCCAGCTGGCGGCGGGTCTTCAGTTCCTCGGCGAGGATCTCGAGCGTGACCGGCGGGCTGCGCTGGTAGAGCTCGACGATCGTTTCGAAGAGCAACCGATTGGCCGGGAAATAGAACGAGTCGGCCGACAGGCGCGACTCCAGGCAGCGGGCGATGGTGTCGCTGCCGTCGATCAGGCAGCAGGCGAGGACGTGCTCCTCGGCCTCCGCACTGTGCGGCGGCGAGCGGTCGGGCGCGGACGCGGGCAGCGACGGTTCAGTCGATGGCTGGCCGCGCCGGGTGGTAGCGGGCGTCAGGGCCATGTCCGGTGGGGGTCGAACGCCACGCGGGTGGCGTTACGACGCGGCGGGCTCGATCGGGTTCTCGGAAACGACGTCGAAGGAGAGCTCGACGGTCACCTCGGGATGCAGGCGGATCTTGACCTCGTGCTTGCCGAGGGTCTTGACGGGCTGGCCGAGGTGGATGCGGCGCTTTTCCACGGTGACGCCCGCGGCGGCCAGCTTGTCGTGAATGTCGTTGGCGGTGACCGCGCCGAAGAGCTTGCCGCCCTCGCCCGTCTTCACGGCGATGGCGATGCTGGTCTTCTCGATCTGCTTCGCCAGGGCCTGGGCGCCGTCGAGCTCCTTGGCCTCGCGGAGGCCGCGGGCCTTCTTGAGGGCCTCGACCTGCTTGCGGTTGGCCACGGTCAGCGGCACGGCCATGCCCTGGGGGAGGAGGAAATTGCGCGCGTAGCCGGCGCGGACCTTGACCTGGTCGCCTTCGGCGCCGAGGCCGTCGACTGGTTTGATGAGGAGGACTTCGCTGTTAGCCATGGAGGAATCGGGTTTCGGTTAAAGGGAAAGGGAGGGCACGGAGGCGTTTCAGAACGGCACGTCCTCGTCCAGGTTCTCCTGCGCGGCGGGGGCCGCGGGCCGGGCCGGGGCGGCGTTCCGGGGGGCGTAGCTGCGGGCTTCCCCACCCTCGCCGCCGGCGGGGGCTCCACCCTCGCCGCGGCCGCTGCCCAGGAACTGGAAATTCTCGAGCACAACCTTCATGCGGCTGCGCTTTTCCTTCGTGTTCTTGTCCTCCCACTGGTCGAGCCGGAGCCGGCCCTCGACGAAGAGCGGGCGGCCCTTGGTGCAGTACTTGGAGATGTTCTCGCCCGACTTGCCCCAGGCCTCGATGTCAACGTAGGTCACTTCCTCGCGGTCGGCGCCCGACTCGTCGCGGAACTTGCGGTTGACCGCGATGCTGAACGTGCAGATGGCGGTGCCCTTCGGCGTGACCCGCAGCTCGGGGTCGCGCGTCAGGTTGCCGATGAGCATGACTTTGTTGAGATTGGCCATGGGAGGAGGCGACGCGGGGTCGCGGTCAGGCGTTTTCGACGAGGGCGCGGTAGACGGTGCCGTTCAAACGCAGGCGCTCGTGGAGCTGGGTCGGGGCGCCCGCGGGGGCCGAGAAGTTGACGAGTATGTACACGCCGGACGGGAACTTGTTGTCCGTCTTGCGCGCGAAGTCGCGGCGGCCGAGGTTCTCGACGGCGGTGACTTCGCCCTGCACGGCCGCGATCTCCTTTTTCACTCCCTCGATGATCTGTTCGACGGAGTCCTCCTTGCCGCGGTTGTCGAGGATGAAGGTGGCTTTGTAGTTACGCTTGTTCGGGTTCATGACGGTCTCTGCGATTTAGGATGTTCATGGCTTCGGCGGGCCCGCGGTTGATGAGCAGGCGAAGGCCGTCCACGAAGGTGTTGAGGAGTTGTTCGATCTGGATGGATTGTTCGTTGGTGAATCTGCCGAGCACGAAGTCCTTGAGGTCCATGTCCGCCGGCCGCGGGGCGCCGATGCCGAGGCGGTAGCGGAGGAATCCGCTGCCGACGTGCTCGAGCAGGCTGGCGATGCCGTTGTGGCCGCCGGCGCTGCCGGTCACGGAAACCTTCACGCGGCCGAGCTCGATCGTGAGATCGTCGTAGGCCACGATCAGGTCCTGCACCGGAACCCGGTGGAAGTCCAGGAGCTGGCGCAGGGCCCGGCCGCTCTCGTTCATGTAGGTGAGCGGCCTGACGAGCAGGCGGGTGATTCCCGGCCGGGGTGTCCAGCGCGCGATCTCCGACTGGAAGCGGGACTCCCGCTGCCAGTCGAGGCCTTCGGCGGCGGCCAGCGCCTCAACCACGGTGAAGCCGAGGTTGTGGCGGGTGCCGGCGTACTCGCGCCCGGGATTGCCCAGTCCAGCAATCAGGGTGACGGACATGACTCAAAGAACAGCGGACAAACCGGTCCGCCCGCGGGCGGGCGGACCAGGGACAAAGTTTACTTCTTGGCGGGCGCGGCCGGCTTGGCGGCGGCCGGAGCGGCGGCCTTGGCGTCGCCCTTGGCGGCGGGAGCGGCGGCAGCCGCCTTGGCGTCGCCGGGCTTGGCGGCCGGAGCGGCCGCGGCGGCGGCACCCTCGGCCGGGGCGGCGGCGGCACCCTCGGCGGGCGCGGCGCCTTCCACTGCGGCCGGGGCGGCGGCAACTTCCTCGGCCGGCGGCTCGACGCAGAGCACGACCGCCTGGTTCGGATCGTCGAGGAACTCGACGCCGGCGATCGTCTTGAGCGCGCTGACGTGGATGGCCTCGCCGACCTTGAGCTCGGAAACGTTGACCTCGATGAAAGCGGGCAGGTCCTTCGGCAGGCAGCGGATGCGGAGCCGGTGGGACGCGGTCTCGAGGATGCCGCCCTCGGTCTTGACGCCGTAGGCCTCGCCGACGATGTGGACCGTGACGTTGATCACCATCTTCTCGTTCTCCTTGACCTCCTGGAGGTCGACGTGGAGGTAGCGATCGGTGATCGGGTCGCGCTGGATCTCCTGGAGGAACGACAGCGCCGTGGCGCCGGCATCGCGCTTCAGCTCGATGAGCGCCGCGCGGCCCGCGATCTCCTTGAGGAGCTTGACGAACTCCGGCGCGTGGACGGCCAGGGTCTCGGGCTTGGTGTGCTTGCCGTAGAGGATCGCCGGGATCTTCTGGGCCTTGCGCAGGCGGCGGGAGGCGCTGCGGCCGGTGCCCTCGCGGGGCGTGACGGTGAGTTGGTATTTTTTCATGATTTCGTTCCCCCTGTGACTCCGGAATTGGAGGCAGGCGTAATGGAAAAGAGGGTCGAGTTGAAAGAGCACACCCCTCCGATGCAATCAAAACTTCGTAGCGCGGCACAGTTTTCCGTCGGGGAACTCGGCCTGCCTCCGCCCCCACCCCCCGATGCTCACCCGCCGCATCCTATCATCATGCTCAGGAATAGATTAAACAAACACAACGCCGGCGACGCGTCCCGCGATTTTGCCTTCATTCCTTATTACCTGAGCGCGGCCCGGTGAGCGCGAGGCGGAGCGGCACCCCGGGGCGGGCCACGGCGCCCGGACAGGTGAGCACCCGCGCCGGGGCCCGTCCGTACACCAGGCGGTCGAGGGCCAGCCCGCCCTCGAGCAGGGCGACGGTCATCCGGCCGCGCTCGCGGGTAAGCGTCCCATATCCGGAGGCCGTGGCAAAAAACACGCTGAAGACCTTGCGTCCGGGCGGCGGGGCGAAGTGCAGGGTGCGGTCGACCGCCGAGTAGCGGAAGCCCGACCAGCCGGCCAGCAGCGCGTAGCTGGCCATGGCCCGCGCATAATAGCTCCCGGCCTCGTACTCGTTCCAGGGATTGCGGGTCGCGCCGTCGTGACGGCGGCGGACGGCGCGCACCAGCTCGAGGCTCTCGCGCCTCAGGCCCTCGAGCGCGAGGTGGGAGGCCACCTGGTACTCGATGCCGGTCCACACCTCGTCGCTGTAGATGAACGGCAGCGTCGGCTTCCCGCCGCGCGGCCATGAGCACAGCAGCAGGCCGGACTCCTCGCCGAGCGCATAGGAGGAACGCTGGCAGTTCGCGTGCCGCCACAGCGAACGCCGGAAGTTGTGCCGGTGGATGGCCCGCAGGCTGCGGCGGATCCGGGCGGGGTCCAGGCCGGTTTCCACGCCGTAGAGCGCGGCCATCCACGCGCCGATCACGCCGTCGGACAGGCAGCCCGTGCCGTACTGGTACTTGGGGCCCTCCCGCCGCAGCAGGCGCAGGGTCGCGGGGTCGCCCTCGCGGCGGCGCAGCTTCTCGACCAGCGAACGGTCGCGCAGGCCGCGGTACTGCACCCGCTGCTCGTAGTACTCGCCGTTGAACAGCTCGCTTTCCATGAACCGCGCGGCGCGGGCGGCGAGCGCCTGGTAGCCGCGGTGGTCGGCGTCGGCGCCGACGGCCCGCGCCATCGCGGCCATGGCGGCCAGCGCGCCGACGTAGATGGAGCCGACCATGCCGTCCGGACCCCAGAACTCGATGTCGTAGGTGTTGTGATGCGGCTCGAAGATGCCTCCCCGCCGCCGCGGATCCCAGGTGCGGATGCAGTACTCCAGGCTGCGCCGCGCGCGCGGGTACAGCCCGCGCAGCCACTCCGTGTCGCCGGAAATGTGCCAGTCCCGGTAGAGCTTCATGATGCCGCCGAGCTGGCCGTCGGCCGCCGCATGGTCGGTGTGCGGCACCGGGCCGTCGGGCAGCGCCGAGCGGAAGTTCACGTGGCCGGAGTCGTCCATCGAGCGCTCGAGCTCCTGTTCGCGCAGCGTGCGCTCGAGCCGGGGGAACAGGTGCGGCAGCGCCTGCGCGTAGTTCCAGACGTGGGTGCAGCTGCCGGCGCACGAGCCCCAGGCGGCGCCGCAGCCCTCCCACGCCCACAGGTTCCCGCTGGCCTGGCGCAGGAGGGTCGGCGACTTGACGATGGCCAGGTTCGCCGAGACCGCGTCGAGGACCTCGCGCGGCAGCGTCGATCCGAGCAGCGCGCGCTGGAACCCGACCGTCCGTTCGCGCAGCCGCCAGTAGTGGCGGTGCACGTGGGCCGCCACCTCGCCGGCGTCCGCCCACTGCGTGGCATAGAACGGATGCCACGTCCGCGGCTCCGCCCGCGCCGGCCAGCCGGGGGGCAGCGGCCGGTGGCTGGTGAAGTTCAGCCGGCTGTTGGGGAAGTGCCAGGTGAGGACGACCGGCAGCACCACGTCGCCTCCGGGCCGGAGGCGGCCCTCGACCAGGATCGAGCCGCCGTTGCGGCCCGGCCGCCCGGCGCCGGCCTGCCCGTCGTTGGGCTCGAAGCCCCCGGTCTCCAGTTCGCGCCACAGCGCGGAGACGGCGTCGAACGGCCCGCCGCGCAGCCACATCGCCTTCACCCTGGGCCGGTGGCCGAGCACCGTCAGGCTGGCGCTGCCGTGCATCTCGGCGTCGCCGGGCTCGGTGTTGGTGAACAGCACGCCGCGGCCCGCCAGCACGCGGTTGCGGGTGCCCTCCCAGCCGGAGCCGCCGTTCGCCAGGTGGGAAAGGTGGTAGGAGAACTGGAAGGAAACCGGCCGCCGCGAGCGGTTGTGCAGCCGGTATTCGAGCAGCGCGCACGGGATGCCCGAGGCCACGTCGTCCAGCGGCACGAACGGGCTCCAGCCGAGCACCTCCGCCGCCAGCGGCATCTCCGGGTCCTCGAGCTCCACCCGGCCGAACGGGTAGCCGCTCGTGAAACGCGCCCGGCGAAAACGGGGCAAACCCTCGTAGCCTCCGCGATAGGCGGCGGCCCAGATGCCCTGGTCGTAGATCTTCTCGCGCGGGAAGGGCCCCTCGACCAGGAGCGTGACCGGGCGGGCGCCCCCGGCCCGCAGCACGGCGAAGCCGGCGTCGGGATAACGCACCCCCTTGAGCGGGTAGGCGGTGGTGTCCGGGTTATGCCGCAGGGAGAAATCCTGCAGCCCGCCGTGCCCGTTGAGGCAGACGCATCCCGCGCCCAGGCCCCCCAGCGGCAATGCGGTCTGCAGGATCCGTGGATGCACGAAGGGAAAGAGCGGCGACGAACGCGTCATAGGCGGGAGCATGCCATTTCCGCCGGCCCGGGTCCATGGATTCGGCGGGAAATTGGATGTATTTTCTTGCGGGTGCCGCGGAACACCTCTGCGGACTCACGCCGTTGAAGCGCTGATCCAGTCGGAAGGCTGAGCCCCGCCCTCCGGGGCAGGGCTACGGAACGGGGACCGCAACCGTGTTCCGATGATTCCTGTCCCGTTCTCCTGAGTTCCACATTCCTTTCCGCACGGCCATCCTGGCGGGTTTGACGCCTGGAAAGTCGCGGGCAAGCCGGGAAATCAGCTTTTTACCCTCATCACCCAACTCTCAGCGGCAAGATTTGGCTCAGGCAATCCGGGAGCGGCGTGGCGCCGGCCGCGGCGGATCCAGCCGCCGCCGCAGTCCCTGGGGGCTGGTGCCGCAGTGTTTCTTGAAGAGCTTGGAGAAATGGAAGGGGTCGTCGTAGCCGACGCGGGCGGCGACCTCCCGGACGTGGAGGTTCCGGTCCCGGAGCAGGTGCGCGGCGTAGCGCATGCGGTACTGGATCAGGTAGGCCATGGGCGACAGCCCGAAAGCCCGGCGGAAACGGGCCGACAGCGTGGAGACGGACATGCCCGCGGCCTCGGCCAGCTCGGAGAGATCGATCCTGCTGCCGAGCGACGCGTCGATCTTGCGCATGACCGCGAGCAGCGGCTCGGCGACCCAGCGCTCGGCCGGCGGTTCCCGGAGCTGGCGCGCGGCCTCCCGGGCGAAGTTCTCGAGCAGGTTGCCCACGATGCGCGGGTCCGGCCGCACGTGGAAGGCCAGCTCGCCGTGGATCCCGGTCAGGCACTGCAGGAAGCGGGCGACCTCGGCGAGGCCGAAGGGACGGCCGGCGCGCAGGCCCGAGGTCCGGAGGATCTCCCCCACCCGCGCCCCCGAGACGTGCAGCCAGCTGTGCGTGTACCGCTCGGTCCGGTGTCCGTAGCACTGGGGCTGGCGCGGCGCCCAGATCATCATCGTGTCCGCCGCCGCCAGGGCGGCCGCGCCGGCCCGCGCGCCGACCAGCGCCGGATCATGGAACAGCATGAAGAGGTAATCGTCCGTGCCTTCGGGACGGTCGACCAGCCCGGGCGGCATCAGCTCCCGGATGCCGAGACCGCGCACGTGCAGCCCCGTCCCGGGCGGCCGCACGGCGTCCGGGAAGAAACGTTTGAAGCCGTGGGGGCTGCGGAGCAGCGGCTCGGAGGTCTGCATGATTCGTCCGCCCAGCATGGGCGATCGCCGCGGGAAAACACGTCCATTTCTCCGCCCGGACGCCCCGCCCTCGGCCCGGCCGGCCTAGGAGGCCGGCTTCCGTTCGGGCTCGGCATACTTCCGCTGCAGCGGATTTACCGTGTGGGTGCGGAGGATCTCGCGGCATTCGGCCTCCAGCGCCTCCAGCGAACCTTCGTAGCGGTAGCGCTGCATCAGCTCGGGCACCCATTTCTGGCCGAAGCGCACGTGGAGCGTCTCGTCCATGATGTCCCAGAGCACGGCCTGCGCCGATTCCAGGTCGCCGCGGGCGAGGTGCTGCTGGTAGGTCTGGTGCTTGTACCGGAACGAGTCGGCCTCGATCACGTACGTGAGCACGCAGTAGCGCCGCAGCGGGTCGAAGAGCTGGCGCCAGGCGTAGTTCGCGACCGAGTGGGGAAAGTCCGCCACGCCGTGCCCGAGCTCGCGCAGCCGCATCTCGCCCATTGCCGAGTGCCGCTCCTCGTCATAGCAGTGCCGGGCCAGGTCGTAGTAGAATTCCCACTCCATGCCCTCGGTCTCCCAGAGCACGCTGCCGAGCGTCTCGACGGCCTGCATCTCCATGGCGTAATTGAAGAACTGGTAGCGCACCCGTCCGGCCACGTCGTCCTCGGGCGGCAGCGGCATGCCGGTGAGGTTGACCGTGAAGCGCGCGTCGCGCCGGGCGGCGGGGAACGGCAGCGGCGGGACCCCGTAGCCCGGCGGCGGCGTCACCGGCTCGGCCGCGGCCGGGATCTCGCCCTCGACCCCGCCCGCGGCGGCGAGGGCCTCGCGCGCGAAGGCCGTCCAGCGTTCCAGCCGGTGCCGCGCCGCGTCGTCGGTCGCGAGCGCGGGGACGGCCTGCCTCGCCCAGGCCAGCTGGGCCTCCTTCTCCGGCAGGATGCGGCGGATGACGGCGAGGGTCGGGGCGTCGAACACCGGGTTCGTCGTCTCGGCCAGCCGCGCGTAGGCGGCGGCCAGTTCCGTCTTCAGCGCAAAGTAGACGCCGGCGAGCACCTCGTAGTCGGCCTGCGCCGCGCCGAGCGCGCGGATGATCTGCCGCGGCTGCTCGCCGAGGCCGCGGTCGGGATTCGGCACCCGCAGCTCCCAGAGCCGAGTCCGCCACTCCCGGCTGTGCGAGGCGTCCTGCCACAGGTGGGCGCCGAGCTGGTGCTTGACCTCCCAGACCGCCACCCCGGGGATCCAGCCGCCCAGCAGCCGGGCCGTCAGGATTTCGAGCGCCTGGAACCGCTGCAGGCGTCGGATGACCACGTCGGCGTCGACACGCTGGCGGCTCTGGGGAAGGGTCGGAGGCGGGAGGCGGGTATCCGTGGGCATGGAGGACAAAACCGCGCGGTGCGAGTGCGCCGGCGCTTTCGGAGCCAGCTTGGCTCCGCTCCTCCCCTCCCCTCAACCGCGCACCACCGTTCCGTCTACCGGACCAGCGCCGGCCCCGCTAGGACCGGCGGGGAAAGGCCGCCGGATCCAGCACGACGTGCCGGACGCGCAGGCGGCGCCAGGTGTAGGTGACATGCACGCGTCCGTCCCGGGTCTGGATTACGGCGGGATAGGAGTAGCCGTGCCGGGCGTCGTCGGTCTCGAGCACGGCGACGTCCGTCCAGCGCACTCCGTCCTCCGAAACCGCCACCTGCAGCGGCGTGCGCGGACCGCCGCGGCCGTCGGGCTGCCGCCTGGTCGGGTTGTAGACCAGCACGTGCCGGCCGTCGGCCAGCGTGACCGCATCCGTGCCCGAGCTCGGATTCGGCAGGCCCGACGGCTCCAGGCGGCTCCAGGTCGCCCCCTGGTCGGAGGACCAGCTCATGGCTAGCACGTCGTTCTTCGTCCGGGCCAGGAGCTGCAGCCGGCCATCGCGATGCTCCAGGATGCTGGGTTGGATCGCGTGGAAATCCGGCGGCCTGTCGACCGGTCCGAACACCTGCCAGGTCCGGCCCAGGTCGCGGGTCAGCTCGAAGTGCACGCGCCAGCCGTCGGCCGCGCTTTCGGTGCTGCTGGGACAGAGCCAGGCGCCGTCCGCCCGCTGGATGGGCTTGTTCTTGATCGGTCCCAGGATGCCCTCCGGCAGCCGGCGCGGCTGGCTCCAGGTCCGGCCGTCATCATCCGAGGTCATGAGCATGCCCCACCACTCCTGCGGCGAGGGGCCTACCTTATAGAAGAGAAAGAGCGGCCCGTCTCGCGGCTGGAACAGCACCGGGTTCCAGGTGGGATGCCGGACCAGGCTGCCGTCGGCCCGGCGGTATTGCACGCCGTCCGCCACCTCGACCGGATCGTCCCAGGCGCCGTCCACCTGCCGGGACACCCAGATGCCGACGTCCGGGTGCTTCTCGTGCGTGCCGCCGAACCAGGCCGCGACGAGGCGGCCGGAAGCCGTCTCCACGATGGTCGAGGCGTGACACTGCGGCGTGGTCGCCCGGCGACCGACAAAGTCCACGCTCACGATCCCCGTCGTCCCCGGCGCCGCAAAGGCCGGCGTCCAGGCCAGCAGGCCGCCCGCCACCGCAGCCAGGCAGGCCAGGCCCCGCCAGGATCCCGAGCGGAAGGGCCGGCGAGGAATCTCCAAAGGGGCGGGGCGGGACGGCATCTCGGGTGTCATCCGCTTGATCGAGCCTTGCTCCGTGCGGCATGGCAAGCGCCGCGTTGGCGCGCCGGACCCCAAGCGCGCAAGCCCGCGTCACTGGTGCGCGAGGTGGCGCAGCTTGTCGGGGTTGCAGATGATGTAGATCGCCCGGACGCGGTCGGCGGCGATGTCGAAGGAAAAGGCGTACTGCACCTCGCCGGCCAGGCTGAGGAGCAGCCCCGGTCGGCCGTTGACCGTGACCGCGCGCCGCTGCATCCGCCCGATGAAGCGAGGCCAGATGCCGAGCAGGAACCGCGAAACGTGGTCGGCCCCGAGGATCGGACGGCCCGCGGCCTTCACCCGGCCGCCGCCGTCGCTCAGCACCGTGCTGTCGGCGCTGAGCAGCGAGAGCACCTGGTTGACGTCACCCGAGGCGGTGGCCGCCAGGAAGAGCTCGACCAACTGGCGCGCGTGCTCGGTCGGCGGACCGGCGGACGGCGGCTGGTCCTGGAGGCTCTGCTTGGCCCGCCGGACAATCTGCCGGCAGTTGGCCTCGGATTTCCCGACGATCTCGGCGATCTCGGCGTAGTCGTAGTCGAAAACCTCGCGCAGCAGGAATACCGCGCGCTCCGTCGGCTCGAGGGCCTCGAGCATGAGCATGAACGCCATGCTGAGCGAATCCGCCAGCTCGGCGGCCGTGCCGCCATGGACTTCGACGGCCGGCACCAGCGGCTCCGGCAGCCAGATGCCGTAATACTGCTCGCGCTGACGCCGGGCGGAGCGGAGCCGGTCGATGCAAAGGCGCGTGGTCGCGGCCACGAGCCACGCCTTGGCCGAGGTGACGGCCGCCGGGTCCTGCTTCCGCCAGCGCAGCCAGACATCCTGCACGGCATCCTCCGCCTCCCCCACCTGCCCCAGCATCCGGTAGGCGATGCCGAAAAGCAGGGAACGATGGGCGGTGAAGACCTCGATCATGTCGCGACGGCAGCAGACGCGATCGGCCGGCCCTTGGCGAGCCAGTCCGCATACCGCGTGGCTCCAAGCCGCGGATGCGCGCCGGGCGTCAGGCTGTGGTCGTCGACCTGGGCGCCGAAGTAGGTGGCGGACGGGTCGACGACCAGCCGGCGGCCGTCAGCCGGCGACAGCAGCGGCCTCAGAAAGGCTTCCTGGCTGAACGCCTCCGGGCCCGCCAGTTCGAGGACGGCGCCTGCCGGCGCGCGGAGTGCCAGTTCGGCGAGCGCCGCGGACACGTCGGCCGCCGCGATCGGCTGCATCCGGACCGGGGGGACGCGGACCAGTTCCCCCTGGGTGCAGCCCTGCAGGATCGCGGGAGCGAATTCGAAGAACTGCGTCGCCCGCACGATCGTGTAGGGAATACCGGACGCCTGGATGAGCCTTTCCTGCGCGAGCTTGGCGCGGAAATAGCCGCTGTCGGGCAGCCGGTCCGTGCCGACCACCGAGAGCGCCACAAAGTGGCGGACGCCGGCGGCCCGCCCCGCGGCGAGGAGATTGCGCGTGGAGCGCGCGAAGAACTCGAGCACCGGCCCGGGCTCGAAGGACGGCGAATTCGAGACATCGACGATCACGTCCGCGCCGGCGAGCGCCGCCGCGAGGCCGGCGCCCGTGACGGTGTTGATGCCAGACGACGGGGCGGCGACCACGACCTCGTGGCCGAGGCGGCGGAGGTGGCCGACGAGCGGCCGGCCGATGAGGCCGGAACCGCCCACCACGACGATCTTTTGGCCTGAGGAAACCGAGGGATTTGTGTTCATACACCAGTCCAGACGGAATCGACCGCCGTTTTGTGACAGATCGCCGAAAAATCCCCTTGGCCGCCGGCCGGCAGGTTGCCCGGCGCCAACCGCACCGCGGTGCCACCTTCCGCCGTTGGCGGGCCCAACCCTGGCGCACCCACGCCCATGAGCGCCGACGTCGGCGCCGGTTGACGTTCGTGTACCCGCTCGTTTCCGGCCGTCAGGAAAAGGGATATTACCAGTGCGCGGTAATTGCCGCCAACGCCTGCCCCCGCGTTTGTTCGAGCCCGACGATGACTGCATACTCAACCCTCCTGCGCAGCAGCATCCTCACGGTTGTCGCCTGCGTTTCGCTCGCAGCGAGAGAAATGCCTCCGCTCAAACTCGCCCAGCCTGCGGCCGCCACGCAGCCTGTGGGCGCGCTTCAGGGTCCGCACCTGCTGATCGACGACTACCTCATCGCCCATGCGGAAGGTCTCGCGCGGAAGACCCATTCCCCGGTCCGCGACCTGCCAGGTCCGGTCCTGGCGGCGCCGACGCGCGTGCACCAGCCGTTTGTCACGGTCGTGCGCGACCCGCACACCCGGCGGTTCCGGATGTGGTACAACTACATCATCGCCCAACCGGACGTTGATTTCGACGGCCGGCCCGACACGGGACTGGCCTACGCGGAATCCGACGATGGCGTCCACTGGCAGACCCCGGCCCTGAACATCCTCGGCCCCGACAACCGCGTGCTGCGTCAGCTCCGTGGCAAGTACGGCACCTTCGGCGCCTCAGTCCTCGATGAGGGCCCAGACTTTCCCAAACCGGCCGAACGATTCAAAACCGCCTGGTGGTCGGGAGAGGACCGGCCGTTTCCCGGCGTCCATGTCGCTCACTCTGCCGATGGCATCCACTGGGTCTCCTACACGAACGAGACCGTGCTGCGCTATTACGAGCCAAACGACGAACGCTGGGGCTTTGGCGTCCAGGACATCGTCGAGGTGTTCCGGGATCCGTTACGCGGACATTATTCGCTGCTGCACAAGCTCCCCGCCGCACCCGAGGACAATTATGCCGTGCACGGCGCCACCGCGGGCGCGCTCCTGCGGCGCCTCATCGGCCAAAGCACCAGCCGCGATTTCGTACATTGGAGTCAGCCCTGGCGCATCGGCGTGCCCCAGGCCTTCGACGACGGCGCGGTCGAGTTCTATGCCATAGGCGGCACGTTTGCTCGCGGGCAGCTGTTGGTCGGCTTTGCGCGCGTGCTGCGCGACGACCAGTCCGCCGAGGCCGGCGGGCCGGTCGCCGGCATCGGCTGGACTTCGCTCGTCACCAGCCGCGATGGTGTTTCTTGGCAGCGCCACCCCGAGGTTTTCTTCGACCGCAATCCCGTCCCCGGCAGCTGGGACCGGGCGATGTCCTGGATCGGCTCCGCCGTGCCCGTCGGCGACGAACTCTATCTTTACTACGGAGGCTACAAGCGCGGCCACAAGATCGAGCCGACCACCGAACGCCAGATCGGCCTGGTCCGGATGCCCCGGGACCGCTTCGTCGGCCGCGCCGCCTTCGGCCCGGCCCCGGGACGCCTGCAGACGGTGGCATTCCAGTTGCCGCGAGGCGGGGCGGCGCGGCTTTCCCTGAACATGCAGAGCGCTCCCGGCGGCACCCTCCGGGTGCAGTTCCGGAACGCCGCCGGCGGCGTCGTCGCGGGATACGGCTTTGCCGACTTCTCGCCGCTCACGGGCGATGGCCAGGCCCTGCGCCTCAGGCGCGCCGACGGAACCGAGGCGGATCTGCGCGCCTTTTCAAACGAAACCTTCAGCCTCGAATTTGAACTGAACAACGCCGAGCTGTTTGCCTTCTCCCTGGAGAACTAGACGCCCGCCCCAGCTCCCTTGAACCAGCTCGGCCAAGCACTACCGAGCGCGCGGCCGACGTTTTTTCAGGAACGCGGGAAAGTATAGGCGATTTCTTGTCTCTTATCCGCACGACCTCAGCGCACTACGTGGACAAAAAAGCGGATCGAAGTGCGTATTCCCGTCAGCGCCGGTATCCAACAGGCCGCAAGCTGACGGGTGGTTGCCGATTTTCCGGTGCGATAAGCCCAGGGCTCCGCACCTGGCGATTTCCGCGTCCGCGACAGTTGCATCCAATCAGGCGGCGGCGCGGCGAATTGACGTCCGCTATCCCGCGGTTCAATTTTTATGCATGGTCGAAACCGGACCATGCGGAGCTTTTCCTGAATTCGTACCTGATGGACGAGGCAGTCAACCGCCAGTGGTTCATTCCGTTTCCTCCGCCGGGCTTTCGCGCGAAGCATTGAGGATCGTTGCTTTCGGACGCGAGCAGGTCAAAATTCGAAATCGATGGGCGAATCAAGACCCAAGGTATTTCAGGCGATCATAGATCGGCGAACCGGCCGCCCCGTCCAGATTTTGGGGGAAGTTCACAGCCCCGAGAAACTGTTTACTCGGCCGCCGGGTTCCACGGTCGTGTGGCGGTACGGCGATTATCGCTTCAGCCGTTCGGTGATCGCGGAGAAACGGATCTATTTTCGCCGGGCGGATAAATTCAAGGACGGGTTGGAAGGCCGGTTTACAGCGGGCAACCGGGAGCGCCCTAGCGCCATCTTCGCGGCGGCGGCCGGGCAGTTGCCCATGGACCGGATCCGCGCGATTCAGGAGACGCATCGCGCCCACGTGTTCCTCAATTGCTGGCACAAGAACCCGGATGAAAATCCAAGAATGTGGAAGGAATACACGTCTGGGCCGGACTCGATCGCGATTCGGACGGATGGGCGCGCGCTCCCCCGATTGGGGTAGACTCGCTACCACCTTTTCGGGACACGCCGGCGATTGAACGATCGACCGCAGCGCATCTGCTTGGCCGCATGATCACGGTCGGAGTCATTCGCGAAGGCGGCAGCTACCTGTCGCATCACCTGCGGAAGAACGACTATTGGGCCGAAGGCGAAAAGAATGTTCAGGGCATTCATTAAAGCCGTGGAATAGGTATAAGTGCGAGATTGCGGTGCGGGCTTTGTAGCCTTGTCCAAAGAGAACCGCGATGTAGCGCTCCACGTGCGGGAAAAGGGGACTGCTGCGCAGCGCCCCGAGGATGTTGGATGAAATGAGCGATGTATTCACCATCGCAGCATCGATGCGACCTACCGTTTAGCAAAGTGGTCGCCCGACCTTTCGCATCCTCTTCAATGGCACGCTGGACGTCGGATCCTCCAAGCTTCTCGTTGCTAGCAGGCTGCCGGTCATTCACAGCGCAGCGCGACTATCGGATCAACCTTCGCTGCACGGCGGGCAGGCAGCCAGCAGGCCAGGAGCGATGCCAGGGCAAGCACTGCGGCACTTCCGGTAATAGTCCCGAGATGGATCGTGGGCACATTAAAAAGGAGCGTTTGTAATGCGCGACCGATGCACCACGCGGCGACTAAGCCGAGACCCACGCCCGCCGCGAGCAAGCGTAGACTGAATGCTAGAAAGTGATCGCGAATCTGCCGTGGCTCGGCCCCTAACGCGAGGCGCACGCCGATTTCGCGGCGGCGTTGAGCTACGGCATAGCCGACGACTCCGTAGGTCCCAAGTGCGGTGAGAAGCAACGCGCCCACCGCGAAGAGGCTTGCCAGCAACGCTGGTGAGCGGCGCGTAACCAAGCTATTCGTGATACGCTCATCCATCGTTCGCAGATCGCTGAGCGGCAACTCGGGATCGAGCTGGCGGACGATGCTTGCCAACGTCGCGCCGAACGTGGTCGGCAGTGTCGTCGCACGCACAACGACAAAAATATTGAAATCGGACCGATAGCGGAGGGGAAAATAGACGGCACCGGTAGGCGTTTCAGCGAGCCCGGCCTGTTTCACCGCGCCAACGACTCCAACAATAGTGAAGCCTTCGGCGTCGGGCCGCTCGGTAGAGCCGTCAAAGAGCCGTTGACCAAGCGGATCGCCCTTCGCCCAATGACGACGGGCAAAGTCTTCGTCGACCACGCACACCCGGACGTTGCCGCGCGAATCGTCCGCCGTCAGCACGCGGCCCCGCAGCAGTGGTATGCCCATCGCCCCGAAATAGTCGCCAGTGACGCCATAGGTGTAAACTCCCCGCACCGAGTCGCCAGGAGGCGCGACGTAGCCTTTGACGGTGATGGCGCTTTTGACGTTATTGCCCGCGAACGGCAGCCTCGTTCCGATCCCAACCGCGGTGACACCGGGCCGTCGTAATATTTTGTCCGCTAATCGATCCGCGAAGGTCAGGAGTCGCGACCGACTGTCATAGGTTCTTGCCGGTAGCGTAAGCGCTCCCGACAGCACGTGATCTGGGCGGAATCCGGGAGAGACAGCCATCACGCGATGCAAGCTGAGGCCGAGCAAGCCGGCGCCAGCCAGCAGGCCGAAGGCTAGCGCGATTTGCGCGACAACCAAACCGTTGCGCAGCCTCCGTGTCGCTCGATTCTCATGTCCACCGCGGGCCGTTGAATGAAGAACTCCTCCGAGACCGGGCCGGACGTGAAACCATGCCACTGGCACGCCAAGCGCCAGCCCCAGCACGGTGCCACTGAGGCAGCCGACCATCGCGCTGCGCGCGCCAAACGCGATCGTCGCTCCGAGCGGCAGGCGGTCGCCGCCGAGCACGCGTATCACATCGACCCCGAAAGCGGCCAGGATCACGCCGCCCGCGGCGCCGACTACGGCTAACAGAACAGTCTCGACCACCGAAGCGGTGACGATGTGCCGGGACGCAGCTCCGAGGGCGCGGCGAACAGCGACCTCATGGGCGCGGCCGCTCGCGCGAACGAGGAGCAAACCCACCAGGTTGATCGAGCTCAGAAGTAGCAGGAGCAAGGCGCCGGCTTGCAGCAGTAAGAGCATCGGGCGGATGGCTCGCACATGATCTCCCTGAAGCGGCACCACCACGGAACGAAAGCCGGCATCGGAGATGAGCTTTGGCTGGGGGTAAGTTTCCGCGACTGAAGCATCGTGTGCATCGACCTCGGCCTGTGCGTCCGCCAGCGTGACACCGGGCCGCAGGCGCGCGATCATCTCGATCGAATTGCCGGAGTGGCGCGCGGCGGGGCTGCGGCTTTGTGGATCAGACGCGAGCGGCAGATAGAGCTGCGCCGTGGAGGAGAGAAAGCGAAAGTCCGCCGGCAGAACGCCGACAATTTCCCTCGCAACTTCGTTCACGCGAAGCGTGCGGCCGATCACCTGCGGATCAGCATTGAAACGCTCGCGCCAGCACCTGTCGGTGAGGATCGCGACGCGCTGGGTTTGCTGGGTAGCCTCTTCCTCCCGAAACGGTCGGCCGAGTTGAAGCGCGACACCGAGGGTGGAGAAAAAGTCCGGCGACACACGCGCGACGTCGACCCGATCAGTCACACCCGATTCGCCTACCGTGGCACTTTCGGCGCGGAAAAGTGCGAGATCGGAGAACGCCGCGATCTGCCCGCGTCGTTCATAATAATTCGTCAGCGACGCGCCGTCTCGCTCGACGCCCGCTTTCGGATACGTGTTGAAAATCGTGACGAGCCGCTCCGCGTGCGGGAACGGCAGCGGCCGGAGAAGTATCGAGTCTATGAGGGCGAAGAGAGTGAGGTTGGTGCCAAGGCAGAGCGCCACCGTCGCCACAGCGGTGATTGTGAAACCCGGATTTTTGCGCAACGAGCGTGCGGCGTAGCGAACATCCCGAACAAATTGTTCTACCGAGATGAAGCTCCGCTCGTCCCGACACTGCTCCTGCAGTTGCGCCACACCGCCGAACTCCCGTTGCGCGGCGTAACGTGCTTCGTCGAAGGAAAGGCCATCGGCGATCTTTTCCTGTGTGCGGCGCTCGAGGTGCTGTCGCATTTCCTCCATCATTTCGGCTTCCAGATTCCTGCGGCGGACTAGTGCGCGGAGTTTTGCGAGGAGCGTCTTCATGGCGGGATGCGCGACTACAAATTCACGCCTTCTGCATAATCTCGGCGATGATCGTGGAGAGCTGGTCCCAGTTTTGTTGCTCGGTTTCGAGCTGCTTACGACCGGCCTTCGTTAGCGAATAATACTTCGCTTTGCGGTTGTTATCCGACGGGGCCCATTCGGCTTTAATCCAGCCCTTTCCTTCCATGCGATAGAGCGAGGGATAAACCGAACCCTCACCAAGTTTCAGGGCATTTCTGGAAAGGTGGCTTAGCCGATCAGCGATACCCCACCCGTGCATTTCGCCACGGGCGAGCACTCGCAAGATGAGCATGTCTAGGGTGCCCTGGAGTAGATCGATTTTGGTCATGCAGCTTCCTTCGACACACGAAGGATACACACTCCCTTCGCGTGTCAAAGGGAAAGCCATTCCAGCTCAAGCGAGCGGAGGATTATGCCGCATGAACTGAACCTGTTCTGGCAGTGACGCGCATCCCTTATGCGGCATGCGCCGACGTCCGGCATAATCCCCGCGCGCGAGCCCGAGTCTCGCGCTCCCCATTCTAGCGGGGACACCCCGCAACGCCCCGTTCTTCGCCGTCGCGCCCGGCGCGACACGCCCGCCGGCGCTCAGACGCCGCTGGGCTTTCGGTCGCTCGCTCTCGTTGCCCCGCTCGCACATCCTTGGTCAGCGAAGCCGCGCCCTGTGGGCTGCCTCATTATAGCACCTACGCCGGCTGGCGGGCCTGCGGCGCGAGCGCCTCGTCCCGTCCGCGCCTCAAGGTATTGCTCGCCAAGCCTGCGCTCCACCTTGCGCTGACGGTGCTGGCCGGAGGCATCCCTCCGGGGCGGCCGATTTAACGGTTCGGCTCGGGTGGGGTCCGCGCAGCGCGGCCCGCTGCAACCCGTGCGCCCCTCGTTGGGGGCGCATGAAATCCGCAAAAGTCATGACTGCTACGATTGCTCCGGTTGCTTCCGATCCCACGCGCTCGTTCCGGGCGCTTTCCCTCGACGATCTCCGCCGCCGCACGCCTTCGGTGTTTGCCGAGTCCGCCCGGCCCGGGGTTTCCTCCCGCTACACGTTCGTTTCCACCGCCGAGGTGGTGCATCTCCTGCGCGAGGAAGGCTGGGAGCCGGTCAATGCCCACCAGCAGCGCGTGCGTCTCGCGCCGCGCGAAGGCTTCCAAATGCACGAGGTCCGGTTCGCGCGCTGCGCGGACTTGGAGCGCGCCCTTGCGGTCGGGGACACCCGGCCCGAACTCATCCTGCAGAACGCACACGACGGCACGCGCGCTTATCGCATCGATGCGGGGCTTTACCGTCTCGTCTGCCGCAACGGCCTGACCGTCGCCGATTCCGATTTCGCGCATGTCGCCATCCGGCATGTCGACGTCGCGGCCGACAAGTTCATCGGGGCGGCGCGGGCGGTGGCGGAGAGCACGCCGCGGGTTCTCGACGCGGTGGCCCGTTGGCAGGCGGTGACGCTGACCGAAGCCAGCCAGCAGGAATTCGCCCGGCGCGCGGCGGCGCTGCGTTGGGATGCCGAACAGCCGGTGACGCGGCTGCTGGGACCGGGAGCCTTGCTGACGCCGCTGCGCTATGGCGACGACAAGCGGGATCTGTGGACTACGTTCAACGTGGTGCAGGAGCACCTCCTGCGCGGCGGGGATCGCTACATGGGCTATACGGACGGGATGGGCATCCGCCGCAACACCACGCGGCCTGTCGCCAGCCTCGTCCTTGGCCAGAAGCTCAACAAAGGGCTCTGGCAACTCGCCGAGGAGTTCTCGCGCAACTGAACCTCAACGGGAGCGGCGGCGGCGCCGCTCCCTCTATTTCCATGAGCGAACATACTCACGTTTTTTGCGTGCGCGGTCGTCCCGTCGGGTTTGTGCCCGGCCGTTTCGGCGCTGCGCTCGTGGCGGTGGAGCGCGGATATTTTCCCGTGAGCAGCACGGGCTACCGCTCGCTCGCCGGCCATTGCGGGGTTTCCGGCGCGCTCGACGCCGATGCCGTCTCCCCCGAATTCCTCGAGGCACTCGCGGTCGCGCAGGACCGCGACCGCGCGGCCTTGCTGGCCCGCCTTCGGCGCACGCCGGTGCCGACGCCGGACCGTCTCGGGAATTTCATCGGCGTCTCCATCGATGCGGAGGCGGCGCTGGCGGAAGGCTTCTTTGCGCCCGACGCGGAGCGCTTCGCGCTCTGGCGCGGGGCCTTTCGGCTCCTGCAGCTCATCGACACCGACGCGCGGTTTCAACCGGCGCCGACTTCACCGGCATGGACCATCATCGGTTGCACCGCGGCACTCGCGGCCCGGCGGAGCGCGCTGGCCTTCCTCCGCCAACTCGCCCGCGGCGAGTTGCCGCCGCCACCCGAAGGCACGCACTTCGCGCAACGCGCCTACTTCGAGTTGCCGTCCAAAGCGGACCGCGAGCCCGCGTTCGACCTGCCCGCCGTGACCGCGGAACTGCCGCTCGACTTGCCGTCCGGGTATGTGGTCGATGACGAGGAACCGGAGATCGAGGAGGAGGAAACGAGTCCGGTCGAAGACGACCCTGCGCAGCTCTCATTGCTGTAAAAGCGAAAGGCGCGAGGTTTCGACCTCGCGCCTTTTTTTCGCCGGCTGGATGCCGGCGCGGCTCCTCCCGCCAAAACTACTTCGCCAGCGCGCGTAATTTGGCGGTGAGCGTTTTCACGTCGATCTCCGCCGTGACTACCGTGGTCCGAGCCTTCGCCAAGCGGACCTCCGCCTGCATCAGTTCCTTTTTGGTTTGAGCGAGCGCGTCGTCATTCGCCGCGCGCACCGTCGCCCTACCGGCGCCCAACCAGCCTCGTTCGATCTGGCGGCCGCCAGTGGTGGCGGTTGCCGATGAGATCCCGAGCCTCCCGGCTCGTTAAGAGGCCAGCAGGATTTCCGGGCGTTTTTCGGCGATCTGTAGAAGCCGTAGGGCCGCACCAGAAGGTTGCCGCCGATTCTTTTCCCAACTCCGGACAGTATCGGGAGTGACGTTCAAATAAGCGGCGAAGACGGGCGTGCTGGCCTTGAGCTTGCGGCGAATTCGCGCGATCGCGGCCGGGGACATAGTGCGAGTCCGGCGGGGGACTTTCGTGGTCTTGAGCGTCAGCTTGCCCCGCGCGTGCTCCAACGCTTCGCGCATGCCGCCAATCAGCTCCGCTTCGTTAAACTGGATTTCCTTCTTCATTCTGCACCTCGTGACGGATTTGTTGAGCTAGCTCGCGCATCGTTTTCTTACCGGCAGCGGAAAGGTTCGCGGCGTCGCCTTTCGTAAAAAGATAGAGGAGATAGATTCTCTGTCGGTGGCGGAGATACAGGTAGATGACCCGTGCCCCGCCGCTCTTGCCTTTGCCACGCGCCGCCATCCGGACTTTGCGAACGCCGCCGCACCCCTCGAGCAGGTCGCCCTGATCGGGGTGGCGTGCGAGTTCGCGTTGGAATTCGGCGTAGTCATCGTCGCTGACGACCTCGTGCACCAACCGCGTGAACGTGGTGGTTTCGATGAAGGTCAGCAGCCCAAAAGGGTGTGACACTGTCACACCCGTGTCAAATCGAACGAAGCGCGAGAATGGACGAGAGCGGGCCATGTCGGGCGGTGGTTAAGCAGCCGGGTTCGCAACGGCTGGTGCAACTGCCGCTTTCGACTTTTTCTCAAAATCCTCCAGCGCCGGCAGCGTGACCTGAGCGTTTCGCGCATACGCGCGATGCACCGCCTTGCTGCGGTGGCCCAGCGCTTCTTGGGCGAAGCGCTCCGGATATCCACAGGTCTTGGCCCGCTCCGCCCACGCGTAACGATAGGAGTGAAGCGTTACCCCCGAAATCTTCGCCCGCTTGCAGGCGAGCCGGAAAATGCGGGAGCGGTCGGTTTCCGGCCGGTCGAAGAGGTTTGGAAACAACGAGCCGAACCGGGGGAGTTCCCGCAGCACGCGCTCCAGCGTATCCCCGAACCGAACAATCGAAGGAGTGCCGGTCTTGCGGCGATGGAAGCTCACGATGCGATTCTCCCAGTCGATGCTCTCGGCGGTCAGGCTTGCGATGTCGGTTTGGGCGCCGCCGAGATGCCAACAGCATTCGAAGAAAGCGCGCCGCTCCGGGTTGTTCTCGTGCGCGAGGATTGCTTGGTGTTCTGCCCACGTCACGGCTCGCTTTTCGTTGAACGTGACCTGGGGCCAGCGCTTCTTCGCGAGCACCGGCCACGGGAGCCAGTTCATCTGCAGGGCGAAGTTGTGCAGGCGGACCAGAAACATGTTCGTCGACACAGTGCCGGCGGAAAGCACTTGGAGGAATTGATCGGCCCGCGTCTCAAGCAGCGGTAGATTGCGGATGATGTCGAAAGCCGTGTCCCGCATGCCGCGGTCGTGGCGGGTCTTGGTTGGGCCGCGTTTGGTTTTGCCCATCTCATCCATGACCACCTGCCAGGTGCGTTTGGCGACCTGCGGGTCGGCTGCGGAAAGGTAGGTCCGGGCGATTTGAAGGTTCAATGTCGGCTGCCGGAATGCTTCGTTCTTGGAGTGAAGGAGCGCGCGCGCCTCTTCCTCGTTCTTCGTCCGCAGGCTGGTTTGTTGGCCGCTTTCGCTGTCTTGGCTGTAAAACGTCTCGCCGCGGCGGAACAGGGTGAATCGTGCTTTCATGGGATGCACTGAATCGTAGCGGCATCCGAACAACTCGCGTTAGCGAGTAGTGGGCGAGTTTCAGCAGGGTATTGGCGAATTCTGGAGGGCTAGTTTTGCCCCGCTAGACCTCGCTGACACCGCCACTGACAGTGGCCCTTCTTTCACCCGTAACTAGCTGCCACACACGTGGCTAAAAATGGCTGCCCGGGCTGGGATCGAACCAGCGACCAAGTGATTAACAGTCACCTGCTCTGCCACTGAGCTACCGGGCAACGAATTACCAAAAGAAGGGGCAAAAAAGAGGGGGGCCCCTGGGCTTGTCAACCAACTATCGGATGGAATCCGGGAAATTTGAGCCCGGAATCGGAATTCGCTCGGGAACAAGGCTTCATGCCGCACAGGCCGCGCGCGCGCACAAGCAATCCGCGCGCGGCTTCATTCGCCCGCCCGATCGCGTCTCGCACCCGCCCCTTGCTCCGCCACCCGACTTCCGGCCCCGCGGATTTCCTCGCACCCGCCGCCCGGCTTGTCCAACGCCCAACCCCTCGCGGCCCGATGCATCCGCAGACGATCAGCGCCGGCAGGACAGGCCGACAATCACCCTGCCGGCAAGTGACACGCGTTCTTCATCTTATTTCACAACAAAAGTTTCCGCCAGACTCGCCTCCCTCCCGGCTTTTTCCTGCAATCGTGGTGCTGGCACGCTGACAACCGCGCGTTGGCATCAGCGACTTTGCTTTCTTCTCGGAATGATCGATTGCCAGAAACCCATCCTCCGTCCCAAGGCCTCCGCATGAGCTCATCCACCGCCTCCGCCCTGGATCTCCGCGGACGGACCCTCATCGCGCGGATGAACAATGTGCCTTTCTCGCGGTGGCATATGAAGCCGCGCGTGATCATGGGCAGCGCGACGTTCTTCGACGCGTTCGACGCCCTGTCGCTCGCCTTCGTCCTGCCCGTGCTGAAGGGGCTCTGGGACCTCTCCGTCGGGCAGGTCGGCCTGCTCATCTCCATCGGCTACATCGGCCAGTTCATCGGCGCGCTGTTCTTCGGCAGCCTCGCGGAAAAGATCGGGCGGGTGAAGAGCGCCATGTTCTCGATCGGCCTGATGTCAGTCATGGCCATAGGCTGCATGCTGTCCGGCAACTACGAGTGGCTGCTCGTTTGCCGCTTCATCCAGGGCATCGGCGTCGGCGGCGAGGTGCCGGTGGCCGCCGTGTACATCAGCGAACTCTCCCCCACCAAGGCCCGCGGCCGGTTCTTCATGCTCTACGAGATGATCTTCCCGATCGGGCTCATGGTCACGGGCCAGCTCGGCGCCTGGCTGGTGCCGAGCTACGGCTGGAAAAGCATGTTCCTCGTCGGCGGCGTCCCGGGCATCGTCATCGCGATCCTCGTGCTGTTCCTGCCGGAGTCGCCGCGCTGGCTCATCAGCCGCGGACGGCACGACGAGGCCGAACGCCTGATCGAGCAGCTCGAGGCCAGCACGCCGAAGCGCGTCAATCCCGAGCCTGAACCCGTCGACGCCCTGGCCGCACCGGCGCCGCGGGCGGACTGGCGGGAGCTGTTTTCCCGCGTCTACCGGCATCGCACCTTCATCGTGTGGACCCTGTGGTTCTGCTCCTACCTCGTGGCCAACGGGCTCAACAACTGGCTGCCCACCCTCTACCGCACCGTCTACAACCTGGACCTCACCGTCGCCCTCCGCACCGCCTCGCTGACGAACGTCATGCAGGTGGTGGCCACGCTCGCCTGCGCCCTGCTGGTCGATCACCTGGGCCGGCGCAAATGGGCCGGCTTCACCTACGCCGGCGGCGCGGCGTGCTTCATCGCCGTCGCCCTGCTCGGCACCGATTCGGTCGTGCGCGTGGCCTGCTTCGCCACCCTCGCCTACGCGCTGGTCGGCTCCACCAACGCCCTGCTCTACCTCTACACGCCCGAGATCTACCCCACCCGCATGCGCGCCTCCGCCACGGGCCTCGCCACCGCCTGGCTGCGGCTCGGCTCGTCGGCCGGCCCCGTGCTCGTGGCCAACCTGGTGGGATTCGGCGGCCTGCCAAGCGTCTTCATCGCCTTCGGCCTGATCTGCGGAGTCGCGCTCGGCGTGTCGTTTTTCATGATCGAGACGCGGGGCCGCAAGCTCGAGGAAATCGCCCCCTAGCGATGGGGAACTGCGACTCGGGACGGGAGCCCCGGACGCGCCCCGCCGCCAACCGCGCCATCCGATCCCGCACCTGGTCGGGGCGTTTTTCGCTAAAAACGAAAGCGCCGTTGCCCCAGAGACCAGCCGTTCCTTTTCGCGGCACTGCGCGAATTTCTCGGTCCACTATGCTTGGCCGGGGCTTCCCGGTCACCTGCATTCCCCCGCTTTCCGTACGGACATCGATTCTCAGCCGAACGCGGTTTTCCACCCTGAATAACCGCACGGAAATTCGTCCAGAATGCGTCATGTCCAACGGCATGACTCCGGCTAAGGGAAAAACGGGATTTTCGGCCGACCGCAGCTTTCGCCGCTCAGGCGAACCTCTTGTCTGCCCGACCCTGCGCCATTGGCGGCTCGTGTTTATTCACGCCGATGCGCAAGCGCTCCCCGGCCTTTCTTCGTACCATTGAAAGCGTAGCGCTATGAACGGTGCGCACTTTTTCCAAGGGCCAGCTCCCGGCGCGGGCGTCCTGCCCGCACCCAACCGAGCTCGGGGGTCGCGGTCGATCGGGGGACCCGGGCGCGCGATCAGGCTCCCAGCATACGGCCTTCCGAATTTCAACGGCCTGAGCTCAGGCCGCCTGGCGGCACTTGAAGCCGATCTTCTCCAGCTGCTGCCGGATGGTCTCGACCTTCCGCGCATCGAGCTGCCGCAGCGGACGCCGGACGACGGGACTCGACAGCTTGCCCATGAGCCAGCGCGCGCACTTCATGCGCTGGTGCGCTTCGCTCGACGGCTCGCCGAAGCTGTAGACGATGCGCGCCAGGGGATCGACTAGCTTCTGCGCCTCGCGCGCCTTGGCCAGGTCGCCGTCGAGGGCAGCCTCCACGAGGCTGACTATGAGATCGGGCACAAAGCCGGCGAAGCCCACGAGGGCGCCGTCCGCGGCCTCGAGCAGCGAGGCGAGCAGGTACTCGTCGTGGCAGGTGATGATCGCCTTGCCCGGCTCGACCTCCTTGAGCTTCTCGTAGTCGTAGCGCCACCGGGCCATGTCGCGCGTGCCCATCTTGATGCAGGCGACCTGCGGGATCCGGATGATGTCGAGCATCTCGGGCAGGCTGTAGCCGGCCTTCGTCCACGCGGGATACTGGTGCAGCACGATGTCGATCTTGGCGCCCTCGGCGACGTCCTGCACGAAGCCCACCGCGGTGGCGTGCGAGCGGCCGAACCGCAGCCAGTGGTGCGGCGGCATCAGCAGCACCGCGTCGGCCCCGGCCGCCTTGGCCGCCAGCGCGTGGTCGATGGCCTCGAGGCTGCCCTCGGCGCTGACCCCGGAGATCACCCTGACCTTGCGCGGCAGGGTCCGGACGGTGTCGGCCACGACCTTGGTGACACGGTCGCGCTCGTGCGGCCGGAGCGACATGATCTCGCCGGTGTGGCCGTTGCAGGTGAGGCCCTGGATGCCGGGCACCGCCGCGAGGTCGCGGATGTAGGCTGCCAGGCCGGGCTCATCGATCGACTCGTCGGCATTGAAGGGACAGAGGGTGGCGGGATAGACGCCCGACCAGGCCAGGTTGCGCCAGTTGCGGTTCATGGTAATTTCCGGGATTGGGGGTTGGGTGGGGCTCGACGTTTCGCCGCGAGGGGCGGGATGGCAAGGAAGGCATCCTACCCCAAGTCCCGCGGCCTGGGAATAGGATAACCGCCCTCGTTCTTGGCATTTTCAACCATCCCCGTCACCGCCGGATTTGCCTTTCCCCGGATCGGCGGCCACCCTCGCGTCCATGCTTCGATCCCTCGCCTACGGCGTCCGCGACTTCAAGGCGGCCCCCGACACCCTGTGCGTGCGCTACAACTGGATCGTGCTCTGCCTGTTCGACGGCTCGCTGCAGCCGCGTTTCGACCCGCCGCTGCCCTCCTCCGCCGAGGCGGGCCGGGCCAATTTCTGGGTGATTCCCCCGCAGACCCGCTACGTGCTCGACGCGCGCACCCGCCGCTGCGACCGCGCCGTGTTTCATTTCGCCGACGTGCCGGAGATCCTGCGCCACGCCGCCCAGGCCCGCGGCTGCCTGGCGAAGAACCTGGCGCCCGCGCAGCTCGCGGAGATCCGCGCCCTCGCCCGCGCCATCGACCGCGAGTTCCGCCACCCGACACTGCTGAGCGAGCTGCGCTACGAGGAGGTCCTGCTCCGTCTGACCCTGATCGCGCTCGACCACCTGGCGGCCAAACCCCTGCACCCGCACTCTCACGTCGCCCGCGACCGGGTCGAGCAGGCCCTCACCTGGTACAGCGCGCACCTCGCGGAGGCTCCGTCGCTCCGCGCGGTGGCGCAGAACGTCCACGTCTCCCCCACCCACCTGCGCCGCCACTTCCACGCGCGCCTCGGGCGCAGCCCGAAGGCCGTCTTCACCAAGCTGCGCATGCAGAAGGCCGCCAAGCTGCTCATGAGCTCCCGCCTCACCCTCGACCAGATCGCCGAACAATGCGGGTTCAAGTCCGCCCCCGATTTCTCCCGCGCCTTCAAGCGCCACTTCCGGGTCACGCCCGGCTCCTGGCGGCACAAGGTCAACTCCGCGCCCCGCGCCGCCTGACCGGCCTCCGCCGGCCAGCCGCGGATCGGCCACAAGGTAGGTCATTTTTTGTATACCTTTGTCATTTTCTGGAGCCCTCCTCATTCTGAGAACTTCCTGTTGCGCCCGCGCGTGTGATTGTCCAATCATGTATTCTCAACCGGCCGCACTGGCGTGCGCCCCGGCTGCTTCCGCCCCTCCCCCCAACTCCATTCCGTGATGAAATCCCGCCTGCTTCCCCTAATCGCGCTGGCGGCCGTCCTCGGCTCCGCCGTGGCGGCTCCGGCCTCCTACCTCGTCGCCATGATGCCCAAATCCAAGGGCAACGCCTACTTCGTCTCGTGCAAGGCCGGGGCCGAGCAGGCGGCGCGCGAGCTGGGCATCGAGTTTCTTTTCGACGGTCCGACCGACCCCAACGCCGCCCGGCAGAACGAGATCATCGAGAACTGGATCACGCTCGGCGTCGACGTGATCGCCGTCGCCGCGGAAAACAAGGAGGCCATCTCCACCGCGCTGCGCAAGGCGCAGAAGCAGGGGATCAAGGTGATCACCTACGACGCGGACGCGATGCCGGACGCTCGTTCGTTCTTCGTCAACCAGGCCACCCCGCAGGGCATCGGCTACACGCTGATGGACGAGGCCGGCCGCCTGCTGGGCGGCAAGGGGGAGTTCGCCCTGATCGTGGCCTCCCTGACCGCGGGCAACCAGCGCGAGTGGCAGAAGCACATCGAGGAGCGCCTCGCGGCCAAGTACCCCGGCATCCGCCTCGTCGCGGTCCGCCCCTGCGACGACCTCAAGGACCGGGCCCAGGCCGAGGCCACCGCGCTCATGAGCGCCCATCCCCGACTCGACCTCATCCTGGCCATCTGCTCACCCGCCGTGCCCGGCGCGGCCGAGGCCGTCAAGCAGGCAGGCAAGGTCGGCCGAGTGAAGGTCGTCGGCCTCGGCCTGCCGAGCGAGAACCGCCGCTACGTGCACGAGGGCGTGACCGACAGCGTCGTCCTGTGGAAGACCGAGGACCTGGGCTACCTCGCTGTCTACAGCGCCGTGGCGCTGGTCAAGGGCGAGCTGAAGCCCGGCTCGACCAGCATCCGGGCCGGCAAGCTCGGGACGTTCGAGATCCGCGGCGACAACATCCTCCTCGGCCAGCCCTTCGTCTTCACCCGGGACAACATCGACCAGTTCGATTTCTGAGCCGCTCAGTCCGTAGCGAGTTGCAGGAGGAGAGTTGAGCGCGAGCCGGACTTCCGGACAACTGCCCCGAAAGGGGCCGGGAAAATCCGCCAGACTCGGGTGATTTCACCCTCAACCCCAGCCCTCTGCGGCACGAGCGTGCCCGAGGCAATCGGGCAGGCCGGGCACGAAGGGCTGAACCGCCAAGTTCGGGAAGCGACGCAAAAAGGAACGGCTGGTCTCTCCCGATTCCGTCTCTTTCCGCCCCGAGCGTCCTTTCGCCTCGCGGCCCCCCTTTCCCGTAGCCCTGCCCGGGAGGGCAGGGATCGGACGTTCGCGTCGATCATCCCCGCCACTGCATGCGCTGATGGCCGAGCGGGCGCCCGCCACCGGTTCAGGAGCCGGGCGCCGACGCCGGGAACGACATCGCCCAAGCCCGCAGTTCGGCGAACTCGGCCTGACTGCCGTCCGCCAGGAAGCCCAACCTTCCGCTGCCGGCCTGGTACACGTAGGTCTGCACCAGCAGGTCGTCGACGTACAATTCGAACATACGCTGCCGGCACAGCAGCCGGAACGTGTGCGTCCGGCCGTCGTCGATCCCGTTGACCGTGGCGCAGCCCTGGCCCGTCACGTCCTCGGAGACGAAGACCGCCCCGCCGGCCGCGTCGTCCGTCAGGCGTCCGATGTGCGTCTCCCGGTCCCCGGCCGAGCCAATCCCCAGCTGCAGGGCCATCGCCTGCCGTGGCTGCTCCTCGATGACGAAGCCCGCCGCCGGCCGCGCGGACGCCGGTCCGCCGGGGGCCGCCCGGGCCCGGATCGTGCCCTCGATGACCACGCCCTGCCCGAGGTCGAAGTTCCGGTCGAGATACACCACCCCGGGGCGGCCGGACCGGCCGCGGCCGTCGAGCGCCACTTCCCCGCGGCCGAGCGCGAGACGCTCACCCTTGAGCGCCTCGTTGCCCGGCCACCAGCCGAGGCGCAGGTGGCCGGCCGCGTCCACGATCGGCTTGCGCAGCGGCAGCAACCAGGGCGCCGGCTTGCCGTGTTCCATCGAGGTGTAATTGCTCACGAGCAGCTCGCCGTTGCCGCGCACCCAGGCCGCGGCCCAGGTCAGGGGCTTGCCGGTGGTGCCGCACAGCCGGTAGGCCTCCGCATCGGGCCGGAAAGGGCCGCGCGGGCCGTCGCTGACCAGGGTGAAGACGCTGTAGCCCTGCGATCCCATGTACCGGAAGGTCCCCCCGATCAGGTAGTACTTGCCCCCGATCCGCTCGCAGCCGCCGTACTCGAGGTGGTTGATCGGCGGCGTGTCGCCCCACTCGGTCTTCGCCGGCGGCAACACTTCCCAGCTCAGGCCGTCGACCGACTGCTTCATGGCCGGCAGGTCGAAACCCTCCTTGGGCACCGCCACCACGTAACCCCAGAAACCCGCCTCCGGCCGCCCCTCTTCCTTCGGCAGCATGTACATGTGGTCCCAGCGGTCGCGGCGGTACCAGCGGGGATCGGGATGCGTGCTCGTGATGTATTCCCAGTGCCGCAGGTCCTTCGACTGGTGGAAACGCATCGTGTCCTGCGGCAGCTGCCGCCCGCCCTGGAAACGGCCCACGCCGTGGTTCATGATGAACTTGTCGCCGATCTTCGCCACGAAACATTTGAAAAACGACGCGCCGTTCTCGCGCGCGTGCTCGTCGACGATGGTGCCCTCGTTCTCCCAGTGAACGCCGTCCCGGGAGGTGGCGAGCAGGCAGTAGGCGTCGTCCCCCTCGGTGTCGTACATCATGAAGGCATAATACCTGCCCTCATGCCAGATCACCGACGGATCCCACATCGAACCCTTGTCCGGCCGGAATATCATGGCGCCGAGTGGAGCGCCCAGGACCAGGCAGAGGAGGGGCAGCCCGAGCATCCGGGCAAGGAGCGTTCGCGATGGTTTCATGTGGCGGAAGTCGGAGGTTCTCCGGGCCGGCCCGCGGAGACGGGAACGGAGCACGGCGCAGGTCAGGCCGTGCGACCGACCGCAGCAGGCTACCCGATCGCGGCCGCTCCTTGAATCGACAGATTGATCAATGCCATACGGGAAATGCCCGCCGGACGGCACGCGCGCGTCAGGCCGGGCCAGGCGCATAGGGAACTCCGGTTGAGGCTGCGGATGGGGCCGGCACGGCCCGGGGAGGCCGGGTCACGTTCCCGCGGACGCGGAGCGAAGTCAACGCCGGGACGCCGGCGATTCGGTCTTTACGGCCCGGCGAAAGCGCCGTCTGCTGGATGCCCGCGTCCGCCCGTGGCGGCGCCGCTCCCGCCATGGCCCTCTACTCCCAAGTCCTCCTCGACGTGCCGGCCGGCCTCCAGGCCGAGCCGCTTGAAATCACCCCCGACACGGTCGGTGGTCCCGCCCGCGGCTACCGCGTCCGGCTCCAGAGCCTGCGCGGGGGCGTGAGCGACGGCGTCGACCTGATCCACGTCGACAACGGCACGCTGGCCTTCACCGTCATCCCGACCCGGGGCATGGGCGTGTGGAAGGCGCGGCGCGGCGACCTGGCGATCGGCTGGGAGTCGCCCGTGCGCGGCCCGGTCCACCCGCGCCACGTGCCGCTCGGCGAGCCCGGCGGCCTCGGGTGGCTCGACGGCTTCGACGAGCTGCTCGTGCGCTGCGGCCTCCAGAGCAACGGCGCGTCCGAGATCGACCCCGTCAGCCGCCAGTGGCTGCCGATGCACGGCCGCATCGCCAACCTGCCCGCGTCGCACGTGACGGTGACGGTCGACGGCGCCACCGGCGAGATCGCGGTGACCGGCGTCGTGGCCGAGGTCCGGTTCTTCTTCGTCAACCTGCGGCTGACCTCGACGATCCGGACCCGGGTCGGCCAGCCGGGCTTCACCGTCCACGACGAGATCGAGAACCTCGCGACGGCCCCGGCGCCCATGCAGCTGCTCTACCACATCAACTTCGGCGCCCCCTTGCTCGGCGAGGGCGCCCGGCTCCACGTGCCGGCGCTCCGGGTGGCGCCGCGCGACGCCGCCTCGGCGCGGCGGATCGACGGCTGGGACCGCTACCCCGCGCCGACGGCCGGGCTGCCCGAGGAGGTCTTTTTCCTGACGCTGGCAGCCGACGCCGGGCACCGCACCCGGGCGCTGTTGTGCGACGCCGCGGGCCGGCGCGGCGTGAGCCTCGGCTACGACGTGCGCCAGCTGCCCTGGTTCACCCTGTGGAAAAACCCGGCGCCGCTGGCCGACGGCTACGTCACCGGCCTCGAGCCGGGCACGAACTTCCCCAACGCCCGCAGCTTCGAGCGCGGCGAGGGCCGGGTCGTCATGCTGCCCGGCGGCGGCCGGGCGGTGTTCGACCTCGAACTCACGGCCCACGTCACCGCCGACGAGGTTTCCGCCGCCGGCCGCGCGGTCGCGCAGCTTGCCGCCGGGCGTGTGCCCGAGGTGCTGCGCACCCCGCAGCCCGGCTGGTCCGCGGTGTGACCGACGGGGGGCCGGACCGCCTTACGCCCCGGCCGGCACGCCCTCGGCCAGCTGCCGGAAATACCAGCGGTGAAACCGCGGCGGGCCCACCTCCACCTTGGGGGAATAGGGTCCGGGCTCGTAGGCGCGCGAGGAAACGCCGGCCTGGTTGTCCTCGACGATGCGCTTGTCCTGGTCGGTGGTCACCCGCCAGAGCCAAGTCACGTCGTCCACCTGGTAGTCGCGGCCCTCCTGGGCGTCCGCGCGCACGAGCCAGGTGATGACCGTGTCGGTGAGCAGCGGGCCGTGCGGCACGAAGCTGAGAATCACGGCGTGGTCGTTGTCGACGTAGAGATTGAAGGAGGGGCGCAGGCCCACCCCGGTGACTCCGCCGTCGTACTCGCGGTAGTCGCCGAGCAGCGGCGCCACGGCGCGCCCCTCGCGCGTCTGGGACAAGCGGCCCTCGCCGACCGGGAAGCGGACGATCTGGTAGCCCAGGTCCTCGAGGCGGTTGACCCCGCCCGTGATCTTTCCCTGCGCCCGCATGCGCGCCGTCCACTCGTCCTCGAAGCGGTTGTACTGCTCCGTGAGCGTCGGGTTGCCGGTCGTGTCCTTCCGCGCGTGGGCCATGACCGAGCAGTACTCGGGATGGGCCGGGCCGCAGTGGTAGCACTCCGCGAAGTTCTCCATGACCAGCTTCCAGTTGGCCTTGGTCGGCCAGCGCAGGGTCGCGGCCACCTTGGTCTGCTCGAGCCGGGACGGGCGGATGAACGGCTCGAGGTCCCGGGCGAAGTCATCGAGCGGATCCAGCGGCGTGCCCGGGCAGACGAGGATCAGGCCGTCGATCACCCGGACCGCGCACTCCTTGAGCCCAAAGCCGGCGGGATCGAAATCGTCGCCCATCGCCGGGGCCGACAGCAGGCGGCCGTCGAGCCCGAAGGTCCACGCATGGTACGGGCACGTGAGCGCCCGCACGCAGCCGGAAGCCTCGGTGGCGAGCCGCGAGCCGCGGTGCCGGCAGACGTTGTGAAACGCGCGGATCCGCTCGTCGCGGCCGCGAACGACGATGATCGAATCACCCGCGAACTCGTCGAGGAAGAAGCTGCCCGGCGTCGCGCACTGGCTCGCATGGCCGGCGTAATGCCAGGTCCGCAGGAAGACGCGGTCGAGGTCCGCCGCGTAGACGGCCGGATCCTCGTAAAACGCCCGCGCCAGCGAGTAGCCGGGCCGGTGCGCCTCGAGGAGGCCGGCAACGGTGTCTGCAACCGAAGGGTGAAGATTCATGGTCGGGAAAAGAGTCCGGCCGTCGCCCCGCTCAGGGCCAGGGCAGGATGGTGACCAGGCCGTCGCCCTTGCGCAGGAAGCGGTGGCGGCGCGCAAAGATCACCCGGCCGGTTCGCTCGGCGCGGACGACGCGGGCCGGCGAGCCGTCGAGCGGCTGCACGATGCCGACCTGCTGGCCCTTGCGCAGGCGCGCCCCGGCCTTGACGATCGCCATGAGGGCGCCGTCGCAGGGCGAGGCATGCTGAAAGTCGAGGTAGGCCTCCTCCGCCACCGCGCCCTCGCGGGTCACGCGCTGCGGCCGGAGCTGCACCCGGCCGGGCAGCAGGCCGAGCGCGACGAACAGGCGCGCGCACCCGCGGCGCATGGCCGCGAGGTCCGATGCCGCCACGTCGCCCTTGCCCTTGCCCTCGAGGTAGATGGCCGGGATGTCCAGCTCGTACGCGGCGCTGATCGTGCGACCGGCCAGGTACGGCGCGCCCCAGCACCAGTACCGGTCGAAGCACTGCGCCATCACCCGCTGCCGCCGGAGCACCTCGTCCTCGCGTTCGCGGGTCAGGTAGCCCACCCAGGGCAGGATCTCGTAGGCGGCGCCCGCGCTGTGGAAATCGACGTAGTAGTCGGAGTGCCGGATCAGCTGCTCGCGGAACAGGTGCGCGAGGCGCTCGGTGGGCGAGCCGTTTCGCCGGCCCGGAAACACCCGCGCGAGGTTCTTCCCGTCGAGCGGGCTGACGTAGCGGCCGGCCAGGTAGGAGGCCTCGTAGAGCACCGGCACCACCACGACCGTGCCGCGCAGCTGGCGCGGACGCCAGGTCCGCACCAGCTCATGCAGGAAAATCGGCCCCTCGTACTCGTCGCCGTGGGTGCACCCGTTCATCAGCAGCGTCGGGCCGGGCTGCCGCCCGCGCCAGACGAAGCAGTGGAAGCCGAGGCCCCGCTCCTCGATCCGCCGGTGATGAAAGCCGGGAGGGAGCCGGCTCCAGAATGGTTTCATGGGCGGGAGCGCGACGGCCGGATTGCCTCGCGCGATCGAATCTCGGAGTGGATGGCGGACATGGCGAAAGTGGATCCGAGGGAAATTCCCCCCACCGGCAAGTCAAAGGCCATATCGTGGTAAGGCGACTTGTCCATGAACCGGGTCCCAGCCGGGCCTAGGCCTCTGCCGTGGCGCCGAGGAGGCGCCAGACACCCCGCTCGCCTCGAGCGGTGCCGTCGCAGCCTTCGTAGAGCATCCGGAAGCGCCCCCCACCTCCGGCCGCGGCCGGCCGCTCGAGCAGGCCCATCTCCGAGCACTTGGCGGCGTCCCAGCGCCCGCCCGGCACCAGCACCGGCGTCGGCGCCGGACGCCAGTCCAGGGCGTTGTCCGACGTGGCCCGCAGGATGTGGGCGCGGTTGGCGGCGACGTAGTCGGCGTAGTACATCACCCACGAGCCGTCCGGCAGCCGCACGATCTCGGGCGCGAAGACGTTGCCGCGGCCGGGCTCCGGCGCGCGCCCGAGCCGGACGCCGGGCTCCGGGACAAAATCGAGCCCGTCCGCGGACACCGCGCTCACGATGCCGCGGCCGCGCTGGCCGCAGAAGAGGCGGCAGCGGCCGTCGGGCAGGAACACGACCCGGGGCGCCGAGTAGTTGTGCCGGCCGTCGCCGAAACGGACGCCGGGCTCCGGCCGCCACTGCCGCCCGTCGTCGTCCGAAACCGCCGACCGGATCGTGCTGGCCCCGGACTGCGGGCCCGGGCAGCACTCGTAGTACATGCGCAGCCGGCGGCCGCCGTCCATGACCGGCACCACCTCCGAGGACACCACGCGGAACTCCCCCGCCCCGCCCTCCGCCGGCGCCAGCCGCACCCCGGGCTCGGGCACCCAGGCCGCGCCGTCGATCGACCAGGCGCTGAGGATGCGGGCAGTGGCGTTGTCGTAGTCCGCCGCCCCCGCCGGAAACCCCGGCCGCGGCAGCAGCTGCGTGTAGAAGAGGCGGTAGCCGCCGGGCAGCGCGACGATCCGCGGGCTGACCGCGCCGCCGGCGCCCGTGCGGGGCGCGGACTCCGGCCACCGCGCCTCGGGCCGCGGCTCAGGCTCGCCGTCCGGCGGCGCGTCGATGGCCCAGGCCTCGTCGCGGGTCCAGCGGAACCCGGGATCGGCGCTGACGTCGTGAACCTCCGGGCCGGCCCGGAACGAAACGGCAAGTTTGATCATGGGGAAACGTGTCGCTCCAGTGCAGCCGAGTCAGGGCCCCGGCGCAAGGCCGCGCGGGCGCGGTCAGCGGAGGCTCACCGCGAAGAGCTCCGCGTCCTCCAGATGGACCCGGAGCATTTTCCGGCCGGCCGGCAGGTCGCGCAGGGTCTTTTCCTTCCAGCGCACCGCATGCCGCAGCGCGTCGCCCGTGACCGGCACGGCGTCGTCCCGCGTGAAGCCGGGCAGCCCGTAGCCGCGCTCGTCGAGCACCTCCACGCGCAGGCGGCCGGCGACCGCGGCGTTGACCGTCAGCGTCTCCCGGCCCCCGAGGTCGAGCGGACGGAAGGTCACCTGGCCGACCTCCCCGATCGGGCGCACCCCGGCGAACCGGTCGCGCGGGATCGTGCCGAGCCCGATGCCGGAGGGCCGGCGCAACAGGTCGCCGTTCCACCGGCCGGAATAACCCCCGTAGTAGAACCGGATCTCGTCCTCCAGCACGACGGGCGTCGCGTTGGTCCACAGGCAGCCGGAATCGAAGCGGTCCGGCTCCGGGCTGAGCCCGATGAAGTCGACCGCCCGGAACGGCCGCTGCCAGTCGAGCCCGTCCCGGCTCACCGCCAGCTCGATCGGCATCCGGCCGGTGGTCTCGCCGTCCATCTTCTGCAGCAGCGCGAAGTAGACGCCCTCGTGCAGGAAGACCGGCCCGCCGTGGAGCTGGACGCCGCGCCGGTTGGGATGGACCGGCCGCACGGGCGGGCGGTACTCGACCCCGTCGCCGTCAAACTCGTCGGGCTGCATCACCAGCACCGGCCGCGACCACTGCCGGAAATCCCGGCTCTCGGTGCGCGCGATGGCGCGCTTCCAGAACGTCAGCCCCTCGGGCATGTCGAGCCAGGTCTTGGCGTAGATCGCGAACACGCCGCGCGGGGCGTCGTACATCACGTCGATCACGTCGCTCACCGAATGCGGCACGCCGCCTTCATAGGCGGCGTCGCCGGCCAGCGGCGGGGCGGAACGCCGGCCGTAGTTGCCGGGCAGGAGCGGAAACTCCGGGTCCAGCCGCCACCGCAGCCCGTCGGGGGAGAAACCCGCCGCGAGCCCCATCACCCGGCGTCCGGCCACTTCGCCCGCGCGGAAGCACGCCAGCTTGTAACGGCGGTCCGGGTCGGGATCCCGCGGGTCGAACACGACGGAGGCGCCGTAGTGGCCCTCGGCCAGCGCCAGCACCAGGTTCGAGTCCCCGCCCTGGTAGGGCACGAGCCCGAGGTCGGGCTTCCGCCACCGGACGCCGTCGTCGGACTCCGCGTAGGCGATGCCCGCCGACTCGGGGGAGACCGACCCCAGCGCCTGGTACCACATCCGGTAGCGCCCGGTCGCCGGGTCGCGCAGCACGGAGTTGTAGGCGAGCGTGATCTCCCAAGGACGCTCCTGCGTGAGCACCGGCTCGGGGCGTCGCTGGACGGGATGCAGGACGCGCCGCGTGCCGGAGCGGTAGAGCACATCGTGGTCGTCGACCAGCAGCAGCGTGCGCGGGGGCGCGGCGCCTCCGGCGGCCGCGGACCATGCGGCCAGGGCGGCCCCGGCGAGGAGCGCGGCGCGGAGGCGGAAAAAACGGGACCAGGAAGGCATCATGGCGGGACGGCCCCCGAAGCTTTCACCCGGCCGGCCGCTTGCCAACGGCAAAGCGGCACGCGCGGGCGGATCGGCGGCGCTTATCGGCGGCGCGCGCGCGGCTTCTGTCTCCGGACGGCCGGGTTTTGCGGTTCACCGCCGGCCGCGGACTTGCCTGAATGCGGCCCATCATGCTGACCAAGCCGGTTCCGCTCTGGATCATGGCCGGGGGCCTGCTGCTCGCGGGCGCGGCCGGGTGCGTCAACGCGGTCGGCTTCCTGGGCGCCCATCATCAGGCGATCTCCCACCTGTCGGGTACGGTGACCCTGCTGGGCATCGAGCTCGCCCGGGGCGACGGCGCGCTGGCGCTGCACGCCGCCGCCACTCTCGGCTGCTTCTTCGGCGGCTGCGTCCTGAGCGGACTCATCATCCGGCAGAGCACGCTGAAGGCCGGCCGGCGCTACGGCGTGGCACTCGCCGGCGAGGCCGCGCTGCTGGCGGCCGCCGCCTATTTCCTGCGCCACGGCGCCGTCGCCGGCGACTACCTCGCCGCCATGGCCTGCGGCCTCCAGAACGCGATGGCCACCAGCTACAGCGGCGCCGTCATCCGCACGACGCACATGACCGGCATCATCACCGACCTGGGCATCATGCTCGGCCTCGTGGCCCGCGGCGAGCGGATCGACTGGCGCCGGACCCGGCTCTACCTCGTCCTGCTGTCGGGCTTCTTCCTCGGCGGCGTGCTCGGCTGCTACGGCTACGGCGCGATCGGCTACGACACGCTGCTGGTGCCCGCGGCCGTCTGCGGCGCGACGGGCACGGGCTACGCGCTGTTCAAGCACTTCACCCGCCCCGCCGCCTGAGCGGACCCGCGCCGGGTCACCAGACGATCGATTCCGCCGACACGAAGCGCGGCATCATCCGCCAGCGGGTGTCGTCGCGCCGGTAGTGGTTGCGCTGGTAGTACGGCGCGAAGCGCCCGCGCGGGTAGATGTCGACCACGTCGTGGCCCTTGATCGTGAGGTAATAGTGCTGGCGCTGGATATCGACGCCGACCTTGCGCTCGACGATCGGGAAGGTCACGGCCACCTGGTCGCGGGCCGCGACGGCGCCGACCACCGCGTAGCGGCCGTTCCAGGCCAGGGTCCGCGGCTGGCCATTGACCGTGCAGGCGACCTCGGCGGGCCGGGTCCACGACGGGATCCTCACCTCGAGCCGGGGACAGTCCTGCTTCAGCTTCACCTCGACGCGGCCGTTGTACGGGACATGGCTGAGCACGTCCGCCCAGGGCGACGGCCGGTTCAGCAGCAGGTTGACGCGGAGACCGGCGTCGGTGCGGGTCAGGATGTGCTCCCAGATGTAGTAAAGCGCGCGCGTTCCGTTGCCCGTGCAGCACTGCTGCATGCCGGTGCCGTGGCCGACGAACCAGTCGTTGGCGGTGGGCCAGCCGGCGAAGCCGCCCACCACCCGCTCGGGCACGCGGTCCGCGGATTCCACCACCGGGTCGACGGCGGAGGGCGCGATCCGGATCTTGTTCGTCGTCAGCGTGCCCTCGATCATGTGGTACATCCAATCCGCCTGCTGCAGCTGGTTTTCGGCGAACTGGTTGCGGATCCAGCGGTCGGCGTTGTCCCAGTAGTCGCCCAGGCCCGCCTGGCTCAGCTTGAGCGCGAGCCCGATCATGCCGGCGAGCTGGCAGGTCTCGGCCGTCTCGAGTTCGTTCGGGTTGTTCAGGTTCTCCGGGAAATAGCCGACCAGGTCGTTGCCCTGCCGGCGCGCCCAATCGAAGGAGCGCCGGACGAACTCGGCCAGCTCGCGGTCGTTCGCCACGAGGGCGTAGTCCAGGATGCCCAGCAGCGGCACCGTGTGGTGTTGGAAGTGCACGAGGGAAGACGTCACCGGGATGCCCTGCGCCCGCATCTCCTCGAGCCGGTCCTCGTAGCCCGAGTTGTTCGGCAGGAACTCGCCGTCAGGCCCGTAATACTTGCCGTGGTAGGCGATGTAGCGCGCCAGCCGCCCCGCGAGCTCGCGCGCCGGCTCGTAGCCGCTGGCGCGGTAGTACTGGGACAGCCCCTGCGTGGTCCAGCCCGCCAGGCTTGACGCGATGCCCAGCGGCATCTCCGCCGTGCGCACCCGCGGCCGGCCCGGCGCGAAGCCGCCGTAGGGGAAATAGGCGTAGTCCCCCTGCTCGATCGCGACGCCGCGCAGGCCGTCGACCACCTTGCGCGCCTCGTCCTTCCACGGTCCGGACGGGTCGCGGAGCAGGTAGACGGACATCGCCCCCAGCAGCCGGCCGCAGAACAGCGGCATCGCGTAGTGGTCGGCTCCGATCGCATGCGGATTCCAGACATCGGCGTTCGGCGCCCAGGGCAGCGAGGGCCAGTACGCCAACCCGTCGGGCCCGATCATCCGCAGCGCCGTGCGCATCCAGACCGGGTCGACCTGCGCGTTCCAGTCGCTGCCGCTCGCCACCCGCATCAGCGGCAGGGCTTCCATGAACTTCATCTGGCAGATGTCCGAGTCGTCGTGCTGCAGCTTCGGCGGCTTCGCCATCAGCACCGTGCGGAAATAGATCAGGTAGTCCTTCTCCGCGTCGGTCGGGCCCGTGAGCCCGTTGACGGCCAGGTTGATCCGCTCCTGGATGTCCAGCGTGTCCGGCACGAGCTCCGAATAGCGTTCGCCCCGGTACGCGGGCACCGAAAATGCCGGCGTGTCCTGGCGGATGAACCGCACCTTGGTTTCCCGGACGGCGGTCTCCGCCGCCGCACCCGCGGCCGCCAGCAAGCCCGCCGCCGCCACCACCCCACCCCGCATCCATCGCTTTTGCATAGTAGCTGCAGACGCTAGGATAAGAACCGGCCCGCAGGCCATCCTTGAATCGCACCCGCCCTCCGGCCGCGGCCATCCTAGCCGCGCGCCGCCGCCGGGGCGGACGGCGGGACGGACCGGCTCAAGCGGACGCGGCGCACCGCCGCGATGCGGCCCAGGTGGACGCACAGCAGTTCCGCCGTTTCCGCGGACAATTCCACCAGGAGCCAGGCGCGGGCCTCGCCGCTGCCGGGGATCGTCGACCAGAGCAGCGACTCCGGCGCCGGCGCGAACCGCCGCAGCACCACCGCGAGGTCGAGCAACGCCGACGGGTGCGGCGTCACGAGCAACGTGAGGGTCAGCGAGAACTTCAAGGCACCAGCCGGACTTCCCGAAACCGGCGCGGGGCCGGCGTCGGCACGAATGACGGCTCGCGCGCCAGCTCGCGCGCCTCCTGGCGGCGGATCTCGGTCGCCGCGTTCCGCTCCGGATCCACCAGGACCAGCAGCGCCGCGTGGTGCGGCAGCCTCCGGACCGGGACCCGCGTCACCCCCATGATCGCGACCTGGTCGCCGGCCTCGAAACCGAAGCTCATGCCAGCCGGCAGCCTGGCCTCGCCCTCCTCGCCCAGCAGGACCGTCGCGGACACGCGCGCCGGCCCGGTGAGATTGCACACCTCCACCTGCTCGAGCTCGGCCAGCCCGGCCGCCCAGCACAGGCGGGGACAAAGCCGGATCGACGCGGGAAAATCCATCTCCCCCGATTCCGTGGAAGTCAGCCGCACCGGGTGCAGCTTGGCCCGGAGCACGTTGCGCTCATTCATGGCCATCCGCAATCGAGGAAAGTGGCCGCTGCCGGGTGGTGCGACCCGGCAGCGGCTGGCGAACACAACACACTTTCACTACGATCGTGCACCAAGTGACCAAACAAGCGCGTCACCGCTGCATTCGACTGACTGACACGGCCGAGATGACACCGCCGGCTTCCTGGGGATCGACCCCGGCGGCGGCGCCCGACTCGCCGCGGCCATGGCCGGACAGCGTCAAGGCAGGATCGATAAAGGCCGCGATCAGCTCCGCCCGCGTCCGCACGCCCAGACGGTGCAAAATCGACGACACCTGCGCCTTCACGGTCGAAGGCGCCTTCGAAAGCTGAACGGCTATCTGCTTGTTCGTAAAACCGTGCAGGATGTGCCGGGCCACGACCTGCTCGGCCGGGGTCAGGCGATGCAGATCCTTGGCGGACAGGGCGGGAGCCAACGCGGGCGGAGTAACGCAAACGTTCATGGGGATGGGTGAAGGTATGTGGGTGTTTGCATACTAAGACGCATGAAACGCCAAAAACCCGCACTGGTTACGCCAAATAGCGTATGATTTCCCCCTCACGGCCCTGCCGTACCCCTGCGAAACCACGCTCGGGCGTCTGGCGAGCTACGCCTGCTCGGGCCGAGGCCGAGCTTCCCGGAGCACGGCGACCAACACGGCCGCCAGCAGGCTGGCGCCCGCCAGCGCGTACAACCCGGCGGTGGACGCACCCGCGCTGCGCTCGACGAACACCCGCAGGTTCGGGGCGATGAAGCCGCCGAGCGCGCCCAGCGAGTTGATCAGCGCGATGCCGCCGGCGGCCTGGACTCCGGTGAGCTCGCCGGTCGGAAAGGTCCAAAACAGCGGTTGCGCGCCGATGAAGCCTGCCGTGGCGACGCAGAGCGCCGCCAGGGCCCACCCGGGCGAGCCGGACGCGGATCCGGCGATGCCCGCGCCGGCGGCCAGCAAGGCGGCCACCACCACGGCCCGGCGCCGGCCGATCCGCCCGGCCAGCCGCGGCAGGGCGAAGGCCGCCGCCAGCGCGCAGGTCCACGGGATGGCGCTCACGAGCCCGACCGCCAGGCCGGCCTCGCGTCCCAGCAGGCGCGAGACCTGCGCGGGCAGGTAGAAGATGACCCCGTAGACACTGATTTGAATCAGGCCGTAGATCAGGCCGAAATAAAGGACGCGCGGCCGGCACAGCATCGCCCAGACTCCCGGGTGCCCGTCGCCGTGCGCCGGCTCCTCGGCGGCCACCGCCGAGGCCAGGGCGCTCCGCTGGGCCGCGTCCAGCCAGGCCGCATCCGCGGGCCGGTCGGGCAGATACCAGAAGGTCCAGACGCCGACCGCCGACGCCGCCAGGCCCTCGACCAGGAACATCCACTGCCAGCCGTGCAGCCCGCCGAAGCCGTCCAACTCCAGCAGCAGGCCGGACACCGGCCCGCCGAAGATCTGGGCCAGCGGCGCGCCGAGGTAGAACAGCCCCATGACCGTCCCGCGGCGGCTCGCCGGGAACCAGTAGGTGAGGTAGAGGATGACGCCGGGAAAGAAGCCGGCCTCCGCGACGCCGAGCAGGAAGCGGAGCCCATGGAAGCTGGCCTCGCTCCAGGCGAACGCCATCGCCGCCGAGATCAGGCCCCACGTCACCATGATCCGGCACATCCAGACGCGCGCCCCGACCCGGTGCATGGCCAGGTTGCTGGGCACCTCAAACAGCGCGTAACCCAGGAAGAAGATGCCCGCCCCGAACGCGTACGTCGCCTCGCTCAGGCCGGTGTCGCGCAGAAACGCCTGCTTCGCATACCCCACGTTCACCCGGTCGAGGAACGCGAGGATGTACAGCAGCAGCAGGAAGGGCACCAGCCGCGCGGTCGCGCGCCGCAGCGCCTCAGCGCACGGGACGGACGGCGGTAACGCGGGGGGCCGGGGCGGCACGGCGGAGGGAAACGGCGGCGCGGCGCGCGCCGCTCACGCCGGAAAGGGCCGCTGCCAGCGGAGGGCGGGATTCAGGTCGACGCCGAAGCCGGGCGCGTCCCCGACCATGACATGGCCGTCGACGGGCACCGTCTCGTTGGTGAAGAGCGGCGCGAACATCGGGGCGACGTGGTCCGCCTGCGGCGCCATCATGAGGAACTCGGAGAAGGGCGTGGCGTCGCTGGCCACCGCGAAATGGTAGCTGTACACCGACGAGGCGTGCGGCACGCACAGCCGGCTGCGGGCGGAGGCCAGCGCCTTGATCTTGAGCAGCTCGGTCAGGCCGCCGCACCAGTGGATGTCGGGCTGGACCAGATCCACGCCGGTCTCCAGCAGGTTCTCGAAACCCCAACGGCTGTACTCGTGCTCGCCCGTCGCGATCATGATCGGATGACTGCGCTGGCGCACGAGCTGCCGGTAGCCCGCGTAATTGTCGGGCGGCAGGCATTCCTCGATCCAGCGGAAGTTGAACGGCCGGATGGCCTCGATCAGCTGCAGCGCGTAGGCCGGCGTCAGCGCCATCCAGCAGTCGAACGCCAGGAAAAAATCCGGCCCGCACGCCTCGCGCATCCGGGCCGCAAGCTCGATATTGCGCCGCAACCCTTCCTCCCCGTGCGCGGGGCCGTAGGGCAGCGGCAGCTTGCCGCCGAGGAAGCCCATCTTCCGGGCCAGGTCGGGCCGCGGGCCGGTGGCGTACATCGGCTGGCGCTCCCGCAGCTTGCCGCCGATCATCGCCCAGACCGGCTCCTGCCGCAGCTTGCCCAGCAGGTCCCAGACCGCGCAGTCGACCGCCGAAATCGCGTTCAGCGCGAGGCCCTTCCGGCCATAATAGAGCGACGCATGATACATCTGGTCAAACATGCGCTCGACGTTGTGCGCCGGCTGCCCGACCACAAAGCGGCGAAAATGCTTCTCGATCAGATAGGCGGCCGGCACGCCGCCGGTCGTCATGGCAAAGCCGATCGTGCCGTCCTCCGCCTCCACCTCCACCAGCACCGTGCCGAGCACGTCGATGCCGAACGAGCGGCGCGTGGCCTGGTACTCGGGATACCGGCTCATCGGCGTGGCGATGACGGTGCTGTTGATCCAATGCCCGTCGGGCTTGGCGTGATAATCCGCGCCCTGGTCGACGCCTTCCTGGACCAGGGCCCGCAGGGCGGTGATGCGTTGCATGGGGTGTGGGGAGGCCGGAGGCTCGCCCAACCGGGCGCACGGGTCACGCTGAAAAGCGCCTCTGAAACCGGCCGGAGCCGGACTTCCCCCCCCCACCCTGCGATCCGCCTGCCCCGCCGGGCGGCCGACGGCTACGAGACCGCCGCGGCCGCGGGCCGGCCCAGCTCCGCCTCGACCATCGCGCTGAGCTCGCGCATGCCGAACGGCTTGAGCAGCACCTGCCGGACGCCCATCAGCTGCGCGGCGCGCAGGACGTCGACGGCGCCCAGGTAGCGGCCGCCGCCGGAGATGGCCATGATCCGCACCCCGGCATCGAGCCGGCGCAGCGCGGTGATCATCTCGAGCCCGTCCTTGTCGGGCATGAGCATGTCCGTGATGACCAGGTCCGGCGCCACGTCGCGGAACGCGGCGATCGCGGCCGCGCCGCTGCTCATCGTCGTCACCCGGTGGCCCGCATGGGTCAGCGCCAGGTCGATCACGTCGCGCACCGAGTCGTCGTCGTCGATCACGAGGATCGAGGCGCCGGCCGCGGGCCCGGCCGCGAAGGCGGCGCTGGAAGGGAGGAGCGTATGAGTCATGGAGATACTCTCCCCCAATTACGGCCCGGGAACGAGGGAATTGACCGCTCCTGTACCCAGGAAATTCCTGGGTCCGCTCCACTGGACATCCCCGCCCGGCGCTAGCTTGCTGGACGCCTCCCCCGCCCGTGTCCGCCGCCGCCCACGTCATACCCCCCTGCCGCCATCCCGACCGCCTCGCTCCGGCCGACGCCGCGCTCGGCGAGTCGCGCCGCGAGATCGAGGAACTCAAGATGGCCCTCGACGAGCACGCCATCGTCGCGGTCACCGACGCCGCCGGCCGGATCGTGAGCGTCAACGACAAGTTCTGCGCCCTCTCGAAGTATTCCCGCGCGGAACTCCTCGGCCAGGACCACCGGCTCATCAACTCCGGACACCATCCCCCCGAGTTCTTCCGGGACCTCTGGCGCACCCTCGCGCGCGGCGAGGTGTGGAAGGGCGAGATCTGCAACCGCGCGAAGGACGGCACGATCTACTGGGTCGACACGACCATCGTGCCGATCGCCGACCCCGCCGGCCGGATCCGCCGGTACATCGCCATCCGGGCCGACATCACGCAGCGCAAGCAGCTCGAGGCGCAGCTGCGCCACTCGCAGAAGCTGGAGGCGATCGGGACGCTGGCCGGCGGCATCGCGCACGACTTCAACAACATCCTCACCGGCATCCTCGGCAACCTGCAGCTCGCGCAGAACGACCTGGCGTCGAACCGGCCGGTGGACGCCTACCTCCGCGACGCCGTGCACGCCAGCTGGCGGGCCCGCGACCTCGTCGCGTGCATCATGACGTTCAGCTGCCAGCGCGAGCAGCGCCACCGCAACATGCCGCTGGGCCCCGTGGTCAAGGAGGCCCTGCGGCTGCTCCGGGCCACGCTGCCATCGACCATCGCGATCCGCTCGCACCTCGCCGCCGGCTGCCCGCCGGTCCCCGGCGACGTCTCGCAGATCCACCAGGTGCTGCTCAACCTCGGCACCAACGCCGGCCACGCCATGCGCGAGCGGGGCGGCACGCTCACCGTGAGCCTGCGCCACGAGCGGGCCGCGGCCGCGGTCCGCTTGCGCCACCCGCAGCTCCCGGACCGGCCGGTGGTGCGGCTGACCGTCGCCGATACCGGCTGCGGCATGACGCCCGCCGTGCAGGAGCGCATCTTCGAGCCGTTCTTCACCACCAAGGCGCCGGGCGAAGGTTCGGGCCTGGGGCTGTCCGTGGTCCACGGCATCGCCAAGTCCCACGGCGCCGTCATCACCGTCGAAAGCGCCCCGGACCGCGGATCCACCTTCGACTTCTATTTCCCGGCGGCGGCGGGCGAACCCGCGGCGCCGACGGCGGAGTCCGCCGCCCCGTTCCCGCTGCTGCAGGCGGCGTCCCGGAGCCGGCGGATCATGGTCGTGGACGACGAGCCGCAGGTGCTCCAGAACCTCTGCCGGGTGCTGACCCGGCTGGGTCACGAGGCCTTCCCGTTCGGCGACCCCAAGCGCGCCCTGGAGGACTTCCGGCAGGAACCCGGGTTTTACGGGGCCCTGGTCACCGACCTGACCATGCCCGAGATGACGGGCTACGACCTCGCCCAACAGGTCCTGCGCCTGCGACCCGGGCTGCCCGTGATGCTGGTCTCCGGCAACCTGCTCGACGACGACGCGCCCGCGTGGCGCGAGGCCGGGATCCGGCACTTCCTGCGCAAGCCGTTCGACCTCGACGAATTCCGCCTGGTCGTCGACCGGCTCCTCGAGCCCGCCTGAGCCGGCCAGGAATTTCCTGGGGACCCGTGGCGCCCTTTTACCTCAAGCCACGCCCGGCGGCGTCGATTCAGCCGGCACAATCCTGCAAATTCACATTTATATCATGAAAAACTGGACCATCGGCAAACGCATCACCCTCGGCATGGGCCTGCTCTGTACTCTGCTGGCGCTCATCGGCGCCGTCGTGTGGGGCAGCCTGCGCGCCATCCGGGCAGACGGCATCACGCTCAAAAACGACGTCATGCCCGGCCTCATCTACAGCAGCCAGCTGTACAGCACCCTGGCCAAGGGCCTGATCCGCACCCAGCTTTACGGCCACGCACGGAACGCGGCCGAGCGCGTCGAGCTGCGCCAGGAGATGAAGGAGCTCACCGAGCAGGCCGATCAGGCGGCCAAGTCCTACGAGGCGACCATCACCGAGGCCGACGACCGGGCCAACTTCCAGAAGCTGATCGACGCCCGCGAGCATTACCGGCCGCTGCGGCAGAAGTACCACGAGCTCGTCGACGCCGCCTCCCCGGAGGCCGTCGTCTTCCTGCACGAGTCGCTCTTCCCCAGCTACCGCACGTACGCGGCGACAGCCGAGACCCTGCTGCAGTACAATTCCGCCAACGGCGACGCGCTCGGCACGGGCATCGACGCCAGCGCCACCCGCACCACCCAGGTGGTCATCGTCGCGACGGCGCTGGGCCTCCTGCTGGGCATCGCGGTCGGCTACTTCATCATCCGCGGCACCAACCGCGTGCTGACGACCATCACCGAACAGCTGAGCTCGGGGGCGGACCAGACCGCCGCCGCGGCCGGCCAGGTGTCGGCCTCCAGCCAGACGCTCGCGGAGGGCGCCAGCGAACAGGCCGCCTCACTCGAGGAGACCAGCGCCTCCCTCGAGGAGATCGCCAGCATGACGAAGCGCAACGCCGAGTCGGCCGGGGCGGCCAAGACCCTCTCCAACCAGACCCGCGCGGCCGCCGAGACCGGCGCCAGCAGCATGGCCGAGATGCAGCAGGCCATGGACGCGATCAAGGACTCGTCCGCCAACATCGCCAAAATCGTCAAGACCATCGACGAGATCGCCTTCCAGACCAACATCCTCGCCCTGAACGCCGCCGTGGAGGCGGCCCGCGCCGGCGAGGCCGGCGCCGGCTTCGCCGTGGTCGCCGAGGAGGTCCGCTCCCTCGCCCAGCGCTCCGCGCAGTCGGCGAAGGAGACCGCGGCCAAGATCGAGGAGTCCGTCGCCCGCAGCACGCACGGCGCCCAGATCAGCGTCAAGGTCGCCCAGAGCTTCGCGGAGATCGTGGCCAAGGCCCGCAAGGTCGACGAGCTGGTCGGCGAGATCGCCACCGCCTCCACCGAACAGAGCCAGGGCGTCGGCCAGGTCACCACCGCAGTCGCGCAGATGGACAAGGTCACCCAGTCCAACGCCGCCAGCGCCGAGGAATCGGCCGGCGCGTCGGAGGAGCTGAGCGCCCAGGCCGAGATGATGCGCGAGTCCGTCCGCACGCTCCGGCAGCTCGTCGGCTCCGCCCGCGACCACGGCGCCGCGTCCCCCGCGCCGCAGCCCGCGGCCAAGCCCGCGGCGGCCCCCTCGAAGCGCCGCGCGGCGCCCCCCGCCCCCGCCCTCGGGACCACGCCGGCCCTCGCCGGGGTGGCGGCGGGCGACCAGGACAAGTTCTTCAACTGAGCCCGCGCCATGAGCCTGCCTGCCGAAACCACCGCCGCCGCCGGCCGCTACCTCACCGTCCTGGCCGCCGATGAGGCCTACGGCGTCCCCGTGCTCAAGGTGCGCGAGATCATCCGCCTCCAGAAGATCACCCCCGTGCCGCAGGTCCCCGAACACATCAAGGGCGTGATCAACCTCCGCGGCCGCGTCATCCCCGTCGTCGACCTCCGGGTCAAATTCGGGCTGCGCGGCGAGTTCACCGAACGCACCTGCATCGTCGTCGTCCAGGTCTTCCTCGAAGGCAGCGGCGAGGTCCCGATGGGCCTCATCGTCGACAGCGTCGAGGAGGTCGTCAACCTCGGCGCTGACCAGATCGAGCCGACGCCGGCCTTCGGCACCCAGATCGACACCGCCTACATCTCCGGCATGGCCAAGGTCAACGGCCAGGTGAAGACCCTCCTCGACCTCGACCGCGTCATCAACGCGGACGCGCTCCGCCGCCTCCAGCAGGCCGCGAACGCCGGCTGAGGACCCGCCGCGCCCCGCCCGCGCGGGAGATCGCGCTTGCTGGGCGATTCGGTGCGCTGGCATGATCCCTCCCGTGCAAAACCCGGCCGCCGGCCCGATCATCTCGCTCTTCGTCGGCGACGACCACGGGGTGATGCGGAACGGCATCCGGCTCCTGGTCGAGCGGACGCCCGACCTGCGCCTCGTCGGCGAGGCCGCCGACGGCCGGGCCCTGGTGGAGGGTGTGCTCGCCCACCGGCCCGACGTCGTCGTCGCCGACATCTCCATGCCCGAGCTCAACGGCCTCGAAGCCGTCCGGCAGCTCCGGGCCCGCGGATACGGCGGCCGCGTGGTGCTGCTGACGTCGCACGACGAGCGCCGGTTCGTGGCCGACGCCCTCGCCGCCGGGGTCCTGGCCTACGTGCACAAGGACGAGACCTTCGACTGCCTGCTCGCGGCCATCCGCGCCGCCCACCGCGGCGAGCGCTGGCTGAGCCCCCGGCTGGCCGGCGTGCTCGAGGGCGACCGCGCCCGCACGCTCGCCGAGCTCCTGAGCCCGCGCGAACGGGAGGTGCTGCAGCTGCTCGCCGAGGGCCGCAACACCAAGGAGGTCGCCCACCAGCTCGGGCTCAGCGCCAAGACCGTCGAATTTCACCGGCTCAACCTGTTCGCCAAGCTCAAGGTGAACGGCCTGGCCGACCTGGTCCGCATCGCCATCAAGGAGGGCCTGGTGCAGCTGTAGGCCGCCGCGCCGCGCGGCGCTCGAGCTCGCGGCGGATCGCCTCGACCAGGGCCGCGTTGTCGAACGGCTTGGCCACGACCTGGTGGCCGCCCCGCACGAGCGCGTCGATCTCGCCGAGGTTGCCGGTCATGATGATTCCGCCCAGCTCCGGCGCCAGCTCGCGCGCGCGCCGGATGAACTCGCTGCCGTTCATCTCCGCCATGAGGTAGTCGGTGAGGACCAGGTCGAACCGGTTCGCGTCGGCGGCCAGCGCCCGCCAGGCTTCCTGCGGCGAGGCGCAGGCCACCACGGAATAGCCGGCGCGCTGGAGCAGGGCCGTGACCAGCGTCGTGACCGTCGGCTCGTCGTCCACGACCAGGACGCGCCCTCCGCCGCGATCGCCCGCGCCGGCCTCCACCCGGGCCGGCACGAGCGTCGGCGCCGGCGCGCACGCGGGAAACTGGAGCGTGAAGGTCGTGCCGCGGCCCACCTCCGACGCGATGTCCACCGTGCCCCCGTGGTCCTGCACGATGTTGAGCACGATGGGCACGCCCAGCCCCGTGCCCTCGCCGGCCTTCTTCGTGGTGAAGAACGGCTCGAACACCCGGCGCAGCGTCGCCTCGTCCATGCCGCAGCCGGTGTCCGCCACCCGCAGCCGCACCCGCGCCGCCTCGCCCGCGACGGTGTCGACGCTGATGCGCACGCTGCCGCGGACCACGCCGATGGCATGCGCCGAATTGCTGCACAGGTTCATCAGCACCTGCTGGATCTGCCCCGCGTCGGCCATCACCGGCGGCTCCTGCGCGGGCAGGTCGAGCTCCAGCGCGATCGACGCCGGGAACAGCGTCGAGACCAGCGGCGCGGTGTCGCGCACGACGTCGCTGAGGCGGACCGGCAGCTGCTGCTTGGCCGAGGTCTGGCGGGAGAACACCAGGATGCGGCGCACCAGCTCGCGCGCGCTGTCCGCCGCCCGCATGGCGTGCTCCAGCATCTTCAGGCTCTTGTGCTGGGGCGGCAGCGCCAGGGCCGCGAGCTCGACGAACCCGTTGATGCCGGTGAGCAGGTTGTTGAAGTCGTGCGTGATGCTGCCCGCCATCTGCCCGAGCGTCTCCATCTTCTGCGCCTGGATCAGCTGCGCCCGGTAGCGCTCCGCGTTGGTCGAGGCGGTCACGACGTCCGTGAGGTCGATGTTCACCCCCAGCACCCAACCCGGCCCGCCGGCCTCGTCGCGCCGGAGCACCGCGTGGGCCTCCACGTGCCGGACCTCGCCGCCGGCCCGGACCAGCCGGAAACGCAGCCGCAGCTCGCGGCCGGTGCGGACCAGGTCGTCCCACGCCGCCGCATACGCCGCGCGGTCCTCGGGGTGCAGCAGCGCGAAGAACTGATCGAGGGAATGCGGCGTCGCGCCGGCGGCCACGCCGAACAGCGCGTGCGTGTTGGCGTCCCACAGGGTCTGCTGCCGTCCCGGCCAGTGCTGCCAGACGCCGACGCGGCCGATCTCCAGCGCGAGCTGCAGGCGCTCGGCCAGGTCGGCCAGCTGCTGCTCGGCCGCCTTGCGCGCGGTGACGTCGAGCCAGTAGCCGACCAGCTCCAGCGGCCGGCCCTGCGGGTCGCGCACGACCCGCGTCTCGTCGAGCATCCAGCGGTACACCCCGTCGCGGCGCCGGAAGCGGTACTCGCGGACCAGCGTGTCCTGCCGCGCCAGGCCGGCGAAGGACCGGTCGATGACCCGGGCGTCGTCGGGATGGAGATGCGCCTGCCAGAAGCCGGGATCGGCGGCGAACTCCTCCGCCTCGTGCCCGAGGACCTCGCGCACGTTGCGGCTGAGGAACGTCACGCCGAAGTCGCCGCCGGGCCGGAGCGAGTAGATGATCGCCGGCGTCGCGGTGAGCAGGAACTGCAGGCGCCCCTCGCTCCGGCGCAGGGCCGCCTCGGCCTCCCGGCGCCGGTCGCGCTCCGCCAGCACGTCGAGCGCGAACGAGATGTTGTCCGCCGCCTCCTCCAGCAGCTCGATCTTCTGCGGGGTGAAGAAATGCTGCTCCGCCGCATACACGGTCAGCAGGCCCCGCACCTGGCCCGCCCGGCGCAGCGGCAGCGCGACCGACGCCCGGATGCCGCTGCGCTCCGCCCGTTCGCGCCAGGGCAGCGTCGCCGCGTCGGCGAAGAAGTCGTTGCAGACATAGGTCCGCGCCTCGCGGAAGGCCGTGCCGCTCGGGCCGCGGCTGGCCGGGTGGTCCGGATCCGTGGAGATGTCGAGCCCGGCGACATAGCCGAGCTCGTCGCCCACGACCGCCACCGGCTCGATCATGCGGGTGGCCTCGTTGCCCCAGCCGATCCAGGCCGTCTGGAAGCGCCCGGTCTCCACGAGCGTGCGGGCGATCGCGTCGAAAACCTCGGCCTGCGTGTTGGCCCGGACCAGCGCCAGGTTGATCCGGCTCAGCACCTGGAAGAGGTTGCTGAGGCGCTCGTTCTCCTGCTCCCGGCGCTTGCGTTCCGTCGTGTTCTGCACCTGGAGGAAATAGTGCGTGATCCGGCCCGACGAGTCGCCCAGGACGTTCATGCAGAGCTCGGCCCAGACCACTTCGCCGTCGCGCCGCCGGAGGCGCCGTTCGCGCCGGTAGGCGGACACGCCGCCGTGCACCAGGCGCTCGAGGTCGCGCTGGGCCGCCGGCCGGTCCGCCGGATACAGGAAGCTGAGCGGATCGGAGGACAGCAGCTCCTCGCGGCTGGCGCCGAGGATGGCGCAGAGCGAGGGGCTGATCTCGAGCGGCACCAGGTCGCGGTCGAACAGCGCCATGCCGATCTCGGCGTTCAGCACCAGCTGCCGGAACCGGGTCTCGCTGCGCACCACCTGGTCGTAGCGCCCCTGCAGCTGCTCGAGCATCGCCCCCAGCGAGGCCCGCAGGCTCCCCATCTCCCCCCGGAACTGCCCGCCGGAGTCGGCCAGCACCACCGCCTCCCCCCGCCGGATCCGCGCCGCGTCGTCCTCCAGCAGGCGCAGCGGCCGCAGCAGCAGCCACCAGAGCAGGGCATAGGCGCTGGCGATGAGCACGAGGTCGAGGACCAGGATCCGCCCCAGCCGCCACCCCAGCTCGCGCCGGAGGCGGGCCTCGACGTGCTCGGGCGTGTAGGAGAGCGTGAGCTCGCCGACCGGTTCGCGCTCGACCAGGACCGGCCGGGTGAAGGCCGGGCGGTCCGCGGGCAGCAAGCGCAGGTCATCCACCGGCTCGCTCGCGCCCGGGCCGTTCCGGCGGCGGCCGATGACCGACCGCTCCGCGTCGCTCAGCCGCACCGCGATCGCCACCACGTCCGGATTGGCCATGCCGGCCTTCACCACGCGGGCGATCTGCGGCCGGTCGAAATTCCAGACGGCGAGCGACAGGCTGACCGCCAGCTGCTCCGCGAGGACGCGCTGCTCCTGCTGCAGCTGGGCCAGCTGCCGCGTGCGCTCGCTCCGGTGGGACAGCCAGGTGAAGCCGCCCAGAACCGCGGCGGTCACGACCGCGAGGCCGATCGCCACCGTGAGGGCCAGGGACTGGCTCCGGAACGCCTGGGAGCGGAGGGGGGTCATGGATCCAGCCGGTACGTCGCCGGGTCGAACCAGAGCCGGCGGTCGGCGAACGGCGTCTCGGGGCCGAGGTTGGGGTTCTCGATGCGGATGATCCGCCGCGCGCCCAGCGCCAGCCGCCGGATCTTCTCCCGCTGGAACTCGTCGAACACGCGATCGAAGGTGCCGTCGGCCAGCAGCGCGCGCAAGCCGGCGTCCACCCGCGCCGCCAGCCGCCGGCCCTCGGGCGTCCGGGAGAACCAGAAATACATCGGCAGCGGGTAATAGAAGACCAGCCCGGGCTCGATCGCCAGGTTGGGCAGCCGCGCCCGGCGCTGCTCAAACTCGTCCAGGATCTCCACCGCCCCGCGCGGGAACAGGTCGAACCGGCCGTTCGCCAGCATCTCGAACAGCCCGTCGTAGCTGGAACCCGTAACCACCCGCAGGCCGCTGGCGCGGAGGATGCCGACGTCCACCCAGTCCTGGCCGAGGCCGAAAGTGAACGCCCGCAGCTGGTCCGCCTCGCGCACCGCCGCCAGCTTCGGCAGATCCTCGCGCCGCACCAGGAACACGCCGTAGCCGCCCAGGTTCTTGTCGATCGGGATGCGCACCGGCCACAGCCGCGCCTCCAGCTCGGGCGTGGGGCTGAGGTACATCAGCGTCAGCGCGCCGGTGGCGTGCATCAGCTCGTGGCGCTGGCGCCGCTCCGTCATCATCGCCGACGGCTTCATCTCGTAGGGCCCGAACTCCGGCACCGTGCGCTCGAGCGCCAGCTCCAGCATCCGCCACTGGTATTCGTAGCGCCGGTCGAGCGCCGATTCCGGCGGATGATAGAGGTAGCGCATCGGCCCCGGCTCCGCCGCGACCAGGCAACCCGCCGCCAGCCCGGCCAGCAGCCAGGCGGCGGCCGGCCGCGGAACCCGGCGGAACGGCGAGGATGGGTGGGGTACGGACAACGACGGCCAGGATATGACCACGGCGGCCGGAAAGTGAATCCCGAAGCGATCGCCTGGGCGCCAGCGGGCATCGCCGGCCGGGAGAAGCGCCGCGGCCCGGGAAGCGCGCTTTGGTCATGACAACAAACCAGTGTTCACCGATTGTCTCCGGATCGCCGATTTGGCTCCGTGTCCTGCCGCCCGCCCCCTGCCGGGGCGCCGGCCTTCTCCCATGCCCAATCCCGTCAAGATCTACGACTCCAACCGCTCCTATGTCCGGTGGTGCGTCGACACCGTCGCCAAGCCCCCGCGGACCGTCTCGCACAAGCCGCCGTTCACGCTGAACCACGTGCGCGTGCGCTCCGAGTGCCTCGCCGAGGTGACCGACCGCCGCACCGGCCGCACCACGCCCTACCTGCTCGGAGCGTCATGCAAGACGGAGCATGTCAACGTCGACCGCGACATCTGGACCCAGCCCAACGCCGACTTCTGCATGATCGCCGGCCCCGACCAGTTCCTGGCCCTCAAACGCTGGGACAAGACCAACAAGGGCGTGATGCTCTACCCGCCGAGCCTCGGGCCGCAGCCCGAGCGCCACCTGGTGAACCCGGCCGAGGCCTTCACGGTGTTCGCGGCCGACATCCGCCGGGTCGACGCGCGGAAGGTCGACGACATCGACGACCTGAACGCCGTGCTGGCCTCGGAGCAGACCGTGGTGTCGCGCACCCGCATCGAAGCGAAGCACTACACCCTGACGCTCGAGTACCCGGCGGTGACCGCCAACTTCAGCCCGCGCGAGCGCTACTACCAGCTCGACACCGGCCCGGTGCTCCTGCCCGACCTCGACGCCGCCCCCGACGCGGTGCTCGGCACCTTCCGCCTGGCGTACGTCGCCCACATCAAGCCCGACTGGGCGGAGTTCCTGCTCTCGGTCCCGACCCCGCTCACGCCCGACATCTCGGTGCACCACTACTCGCAGTCCGTGCGCGTCACGTGCGTCAACGAGATGTACGCGCTGCTCTGATCCCCCGCCCCCTGTCCCCCGCCGCGCGCCGCCCGCCGGGCGGCCGCGCGGCGGATCCACCTCCAACCCGATCCCCGATGCCTCCGCCGCTCCGCCACCCGCTCGCCGTTTCCAGCCTGCTGCTCCTGCTCGCCTGCGCCGGCCCCGCCCGGGGCGCGAACGAGTGGACCGACCAGGGTCCCGGCTTCGCCGCCGGCACCCTCGGCAACGCCGGCCAGAACCTCCACGTCAACCCCCGCGGCGAGCTCGAAACGATCAAGCGGTTCGACGCCGACGGCAACGGCTTCCTCGACCTGCTGTTCAACAGCTCGCACGACTCGTACCACTACCTGCCGGCCACGCTGGCGACGGCCCGGGCCGACGGGGGCCTGCAGCTGGCGAACCTCGGGGTCGACGGCAGCAGCCGCGCGATCGAGTGCGACCTCAACCGCGACGGCTTCAACGAGCTGGTGTTCATGCCCAACCGGCAGAACATCCAGCGCAACCGCAGCTCCCTCACCATCGCCTGGGGCGCCGCCGACGGCTGGAGCTCGTCGCGCCTCACCCGCCAGCTGCCCGTCAACGGGGGCTTCGGGGCCGTGGCCGGCCTGCAGCCCGCGCTGTTCGGCGACGACGACCTCGCCGTCGGCGACCTGAACCGCGACGGCTGGCCCGACCTGATCACCATCAACACCGCCGCCTGGATCGTCGGCCAGCCGGCGGGCCGCATCCTGCGCGTGTTCTGGGGCGGCCGCGACGGCTACATCCTCGACCGCCTCCAGGACCTCGGCGTCCCGAACGCCATCGAGGTCGTCGTCGGCGAATTCGGCGCCGAGCGCCAGTACACCGCCGCCGTGCTCACCTCCCTGGGGGCCATCCAGTACCTCGCCATCGATCCGGCGACCGGCCGGCTGCGGCTCGCCGAGACCCTCGCGCTGCCCGCGCCCGCGGACGGCAGCCTGCCGCGGTTCGAGTGCATGCGCGCCCAGCCCGTCAAGGGCGGCGACCGCCTGTGGGTCACCACCCGGGCCGAAGTCCTCTACCAGATCGAGCCGGCCGGCCAGGTCCGCACCCACGCGACGCGCCCGGCCTCGCACGTGGCCGTCGGCCGCCTCGACGACGACGAATTTCCCGACCTGGTCCTGACCGAGCTGCGCCTGGTGTACCCGGCCGACCCGGTGCCGCCCACCCCCCGCACCACCGTGGCGGTGTACTGGGGCACGGCCGACGGCGTCGACACCGCCGCGCCCCTCACGCTGGCCCTCCCCAACGCCATCACGGCGGACGTCGGCGACCTCGACGGCGACGGCCACGGCGACCTCGCCATCGCCGTGCACCAGGGCCAGGGGACGACCCGCGCCTCGTCCTACGTTTACTTCGGCGACGGCCGCCGCCGGGCCCCGTCGCGGATCCAGCCCGTGCCCACGACCGGCGGCCAGGGGGTGCGGATCGCCCGCGTCCGGCCGGGTGCACCGGCGGTGGCGGTCTTCAGCAACAGCGTCCAGGCCACCCTGGACAGCGCGGTGCCCATCCGCATGTACTGGGGCTCGGCCGGCGGCTTCTCCACCGCGGCCATGACCGACATCCCCAACCTCGGCGGCTACAAGTCGAGCGCTTCCGACCTCAACCACGACGGCTACGTCGACCTCATCGTCGTCAACGGCGGCGACGCCAGCGACGAGAACCTGTCGCGCGCGGACAGCGCCGGCGTCAACATCTACTGGGGCGGCGCCGAGGGCGCGATCCACGGCCCGGGCAAGACCCGCTTCGACGCCTCGCGCCGGCAGATCCTGCCGGAACCGCGCCCCATGGGCATCGACGTCGCCGACCTCAACCGCGACGGGTACCTGGACGTCGTCGTCGGCACCTCCCACCACACGCTCCACCCCGCCGCCGCCCTGTCCATCTACTACGGCTCGGCCGCCGGCTACCGGATGGAGGACCGCCAGCAGCTGGTGACCCGGTCCGACCGGCAGGGCGTGGGCCTCATCGCGGACTACAACCGCGACGGGTGGCTCGACATCGTGACCACCTGCTTCATGACGAACCAGGTCATCACCTACTGGGGCTCGGCCGAGGGCTTCAGCGAGTCGCGCGCGCACCGGCTGCTCTACCCGACGCCGATCGACGCCGAGACCGCCGACCTCAACGGCGACGGCTGGCTCGACCTGGTCACGGGCAGCTACATCGACACCGGCAGCGACCGCAGCGACACCGGCTTCTCCATCTTCTGGGGCCGGCCCGAGGGCTGGAGCCAGTCCGACTCGCTGTGGCTGCCCGGCATGACGCCGGTCGGCATGGCGGTGGCCGACCTCGACGGGGACGGCTACCTCGACATCGTTTCCCCCCACTACCACGGGGAGCTGACCCGCGAGCAGCTGCCCGCCTACATCTACTGGGGTTCCGCCGAGGGCTACAACTCGCGGCGCCGGACCGCGCTGGTGCTGGACTCGGGCCACGACGCGGTGCTGGCCGACTTCGACCACGACGGCCGCCTCGACATCGCGTTCACCGCGCACTCCACCGATCCCGGCCACGAGCTCGACTCGCCGATCTACTTCAACGACGGCAACCGCTTCCGGAATCCGCGCGTGCAGTACCTGCCCGTGATCGGGCCGCACTACATGTGGGAGCAGGATGTCGGCAACATCTACCACCGGCGGTACGAGGAGAACTTCACCTCGCGCACCTTCACCTGGGACCAGGCCCGCCAGGGCGGCACGATCCGGGTCGACGCCGCCACGCCTTTCCAGGCGCGCGTGCGCATCCAGGTGCGGAGCGCGGCGACGGCGGCGGAGCTGGCCGCGGCGGCGTGGACCGAGGCCGCCGGCGGGCGCTTCGCGCTCGCGCCCGGCCATCGCGCGCTCCAGTACCGCCTGGACCTGCTCAGCGCCAACGGCGACGCCTACCCGCTCGTGCGCCGGGTCGAGGTCCGCGTCGAGTGAGGACGCCCCCGGCCCGCCGCGCGCGGGCCGGGAGCACGCAGAACGGCGATTGCCACCGGGTTCCGGGTGCATCATGCAGTCTGTCCCTCCCTCCATGAAAACCTCCCCCGGTAAACCATTCTGGGCGCGGCTCGCGCCCGGCAAGCACATCAAGCGCCTCGGCTCCCGGCCCGGCTTCACCGCGTATGTCCTGCGCGGCCGTCCCGGCCCCGTCGCGGTGATCAACGGCGCCACGCATGGCGACGAATACGAAGGCCCGACCGTCCTCCGCGAGCTGGTCGACCAGCTCGACCCCCGCCGGATCTGCGGCACGCTGGTGCTGATCCCCGTGCTGCACGAGGAGGCCTTCCTCGCCGGGACGCGGGGGCACCCGGTCGACCACAGCAACCTCGCCCGCGTGTTCCCCGGCAACCCCCGCGGCAACCACGCGGAGCGGGTGGCCGACCTCTTCCTCCGCCACGTGCTCCGGCACGCCGACTATTACCTCGACCTGCACAGCGGCGGCGTGATCAGCGACCTGCTGCCGTGGTGCGGCTACGTGGTCACGGGCCGGCCCGAGATCGACCGCGTGCAGGCGGAGATGTGCACCTGCTTCGACGACTTCTGGACCTGGGCGAGCCACCCCGCCCCGGGCCGCACCCTGAGCTCGGCCGCGGACGAGTGCGTGCCGGCCATCTACGTCGAGTGCCGCGGCGGCGGCGACGTCCACCCCGACGACCGCGCCGCCCTGCACCGCGGGCTCCGCCATTTCCTGCTCCGCTTCCGCTTCCTCCAGGGCCCGAACCCGCGCCTGCGGCCGACCGTCGTCCGGATCGCGACCAGCAAGGACGAGGCCCACCTGCAGGTGAACCATCCCGCGGCCGCAGCCGGGCAGTTCCTGCGCGCGGTCACGGCGGGCACCGTCGTCCGCCGCGGCCAGACGCTCGGCCGCATCCTGCCGCTCGACGGGTCGCCCGGCATCACGGTGCGGGCCCACCACGCGGGCACCGTCGTGTGCGTGCTCCGGAAGCGGTCCGTCCAGGTCGGCGACGCGATCGCCACCGTCGTGCCGCTGGGCCGCTGAACCCTCTCTATGCAACGCAAGGAAATCGCTGTGATCGGCGCCGGCGTGTTCGGCGCCTGGACCGCCTGGCTGCTCGCCCGCGCGGGCGCCAAGGTGACGCTCGTGGACGCCTGGGGTCCGTCTAACTCCCGCTCCTCCTCGGGCGACGAGTCGCGGATCATCCGCGGCGCGTACGGCCCCAAGGGGCACTACGTGCGCATGACGGACCGCAGCTTCGGGCTCTGGGAGGAGCTCGAAGCCGCCGCCTCGCTCCGCCTCATCCGGCGGATCGGCGCGCTCTGGCTGTTCGGCGACGACGACGCCTTCGTGCGCGACTCGCTCGGCTTCCTCCGGCAGTGGAACTTCCCGCTGGCCCGGCTGACCCCCGCCGAGGCGGCGGCCCGCTTCCCCCAGGTCAACTGGCAGGGCGTGCGCACCGTCTACCTCGAGGAGCGCGCGGGCTGGCTGCTGGCGCGCCGCGCGGTCCAGGAGGTCGTCGCCCGCTTCACCGCCGCGGGCGGAGAACTGCGGATCGCCCGCGTCGAGGCGCGCCGCGGCGCCGGCGGACGGCTCGACGAGCTGCGCCTGTCGGACGGCTCGAGCCTGCGGGCCGACCGCTACGTGTTCGCCTGCGGGCCGTGGCTCGGCGCCGTGCTGCCGGACTGGATCGGCCCGTGGATGCGGCCCACCCGCCAGGAGGTGTTCTACTTCGGCCCGCCCCCGGGCGAGCCCGCGTACACCGACACCGCCCTGCCCGCGTGGCTGGACAACGCCGACGGCAGCTGGTACGGCATCCCCGGCAACGAGCACCGCGGCTTCAAGATCTCGTGCAACGACCTGGGCGAGGTGATCGACCCGACCAAGGTCGACCGCGCTCCCGACCCGGGCCGGCTCGCCCGGGCGCGCGACCGGCTCGCCTACCGCTTCCCCGGCATGGCCGGCGCGCCGCTGCTCGAGTCCCGCACCTGCCAGTACGAGAACACGCCGGACCGCGACCTCATCATCGACCGCCATCCCGACGACGAGCGCGTGCTGGCCGTCGGCGGCGGCTCGGGCCACGGCTTCAAGCTCGCTCCCGCCGTCGGCGAGCTCGCCGCGGCCCTCGCGCTCGACCGCGCCACGCCCGACCCGCTCTTCCAGGTCAGCCGCTTCCGCTAGGCGGCCCCGGCCCGGCCTAGCGCCGGGCCGGCTTCTTGATCAGCCATACCTCGCTGATGTCGCAGCCCTTGCCGCTGCCGCCGGCGCCGATCTCGCGGTTCCAGGTCAGCGTCAGCTGCCCGCCCTGCGTGGCGGCCCGCGGGAGGTCGAACGTGAGCGGCTCCACCGGCGACGGCTGGACGAGGTAGTCGTGGATCAGGATGTCGCCGTTCGCGCGCAGCCGCACCTTGGCCTGCGCGGCGGCCGCGCGGAATTTCGGGTAGACGACACGCACCTGGTATTCCGCGGCCGGATCCAGGTCCGGGTAGTGCAGCGTGATCGGCAGGTCGTTGAGGCCCCAGATGTAGTCCACCCAGGAGGTCCGCAGCGGCAGCGGCGGCCCGTCCGCGGGAAAGTGGGCGTTGAGCGGGGTCCGGATGAAGGCCGGGTCGGCGGCGTGGCCGACGCCGGGCTGCAGGCGGGGCTGCGCGCCGACGTTGCCCAGGTCGTCGTAGAAGCCCCCGGGGCCCGGGTCGGTCCAGTTGACCACGGCCGCGATCCCGGCCAGCCGCGCCGCCTCGGTGTCCAGGGCGCGGAGGCGCGTGAACTGGGCGTCGAGCCAGAGGCGGTTGTTGAGCGGGTAGTCGATCGTGTCGAGGGTCGCGCCGCGCCGCTGGTTGGTGGCGCGGTAGAGCGGGACGCTGGACTTGTAGTTGATGCTCTGGAAGAGCGCCTCCGCGAGCTGGTAGATCCGCGTGCGCAGTCCGGTGGCCACGGGCTTCGTCTCGACCTCCTGCAGGATCGCGGCCGCCCGCTCCATGGCCGCCGCGGCGCCGACGGTCGGGGCGGCGGCGAGCGCGGCCAGGGCCTCGGCCTCGAGCCGGCGCTCGTTCCGCAGCCGCGCCCGGACATAGGCGTCCGAGTACGCCCGGTACAGCGCCGACTGGAAACGCCAGTTGCGCAGGTCCGCCGGCAGGGCGCGCCGCTCCATGTCCTGGAAGGCGCGCAGCGTGTCGTCGACCCCGGCGTTCTCGGCCAGCCGGCCGCGCCAGTTGCGCTCCAGCCCGCGGAGCCCGCGGGCGAAGTCCTCGGCCAGGCGTTCGCTGATGAAGGTCCGCGCGTAGTCGCGCAGGATGCCGTCAACGTCCGCGTCCGGATTCCAGCTGAGCGCCGACCACAGGGCCTTGTTGACGTCGTCGTTCACGCCCTCCGAGTAAGTCACCGCCCCGATCGTGTGCGGCTGCAGGAGCCGCAGGATCAGCGCCATGTCGTCGGGCCGCGGGCAGATCGGCTCCCGCCCCATCGTCAGGGCGAAGGCGGGATCCCAGTCCGGCACGGGATACTGGCACTCCTTGGTGTGGGTGATGTCGGGGTAGTAACGGATCGGGTAAGACTCCGGCACGCGGCGGCGGAATTCCGCCAGTTCCATGTGGATCCAGGGGGCGAAGACGGCGCCCTTGAGCCAGGCGGGCTTCTGCTCGGAAAGGTAGCGGAAGAAATAGTCCATGTCGGGCCCCTTGAAGCCCTGGGGCGCGAGCCACAGCGTCGCCTGCGGGTGGTAGCGGCGCAGGTTGGCCGCCTGCCGCTCGAGCAGGGGGAAGAGCAGCGGGGCCGGGGTGTGGCCGGGATCGCCGCCGGGCACCAGCACGGCGTCGACGCGCGGCAGGGCCCGGAAGACCTCGCCCCACTCCGCCACCGCCGCGGCCACCGTGGCGGGGTTGCCGTAGTCGTCGTCGAGCGCCGGGTACCAGATCCACACGTCGAGCCCGTAGTCCGCGGCCAGCTGCGACATGGCGGCCATCATCTCCAGCTGCGGCCGCGGGAAATGCGGGCTGTCGGGCAGGTCGTCCGTCCGCGGCGGCAGCACCTCGATGGCGTTGCAGCCGAAGAGCACCAGGTCGCGGATGTAGCGCTCCCACTGGGGCACGTCCCAGCCGGAATACGCGTTGGGCTTCGGCCGGTAACCCAGCTGGTGGCCGCGCAACGGGTAATGGGGGCTGGTGACCACGTCGAGCGGCGCCGTCAGGCCGGCGCGCGCCGGCCCGCAGTGCAGCTGCCGCAGCAGGTGCCCGATGCCGAAGAGCACGCCGCGCGCGTCGCGTCCGGCGATGACCACCTGCGGCGCGCGGCCCGGCCGCGTGACGATCTGGTAGCCCTCGCTGCGGACGTCGGCCTCGCGCAGCCCGAGGCCGGCCGCGGCGGGCCCGAGCAGCGCGCGGACCTCGTCGAAGGTGCCGACCACCACGGCGGCGCCGGCCGCGTCGTCCGGCCGCGGACGGACCGGCCACGTCACGAGCGTCCGGCGCTCGATCTCCTCCCCGAGCATCCGGACCGCCTTGAGCCGCGGACCCGTGAGTCCCGGCACCGCGACGATGGTCGCCTCGGTGAGGTCGACGGCGAGGGACGGCAGCCCCTCGTTGCGCGCGGCGGCGTGGCGCTGCAGCGTGGGCGAAAGGGCCGCGGCGCCGGGGATCGCCGCGGAGGCGAAGGCCAGGAGCAGGCAGGCGGCCGACAACAGGGAATGGGCGGTAGGCATGGCGTGGATCGGGGTTGGCCGCCGCACGGGGGGAGGCCGGCGGGCCGGCGGCGGGGAAAGCGGACGGCGGATTGTTGACGCGGGGGGCGGGGGGTGAAAAGTGGAAAGACCGGATCGGGCGGGGATTTCTGCTCGGCCGCGGGGGCGGCGGGAGCGGTTCCGCCCCCGGCACCGCCAACCGAGCCCCCGGACGCCGGCAGGCCGAGCCGGGCACCGGACGCGGAACGGGAGGGAGTGGGCGCTAGGCGGCGCGACCCGGCGCGAGTTCGAGGTTCCACTCCTGGAAGCTGGCCCGGAGATCCCGGACGATGCCGCGGTAGATCGCGGCCGATTCCGCCGACACGACCGCCTTGGGCTCGCCCGTGGCGAAGCCCCGCGCCTCGATGCCGGCGGCGACGTTCAGCGGGAAGGTCAACCGGTCCACCGTGGCCCCGATGTGCTTCAGCTGCTCGAACGCCGGGCTCGGGTTGCCCGGCTGCCCCTCCCGGCAGACCCGGAACAGGTGCACCATCAGCTCGGGCGCCATGTTCACCAGGCCGCCGATGCAGCCGTCGGCGCCCAGCCCGAACACCTCGGGCAGGCGCGTGTCCGCCCCCGAATACACGGCAAAACCTCTCTCCTTCGCCAGCGCGATCAGCGGCTGGTGGTAGGCGAACTCGCCGCCGCTCTGCTTGATGCCGGCCATCGGCGCCCGCTCGGCAAACGCCGCCACCGTCTCCAGCTGGATCTTCTTTCCGGTCAGCTCCGGGAAATTGTAGAGGATCACCGGCAGGTCGACCGCCTCCGCGACCCGCAGGAAGTAAGCCAGCATGTCGGCCTGCGACACCGGATAAAAGATCGGCGGCATCAGGGCGACCGCCCGGTACCCCAGCGCTTTCGCGGTCCGGCCCAGCTCGATCGCCACCTTCGGCCGGATGTCGGTGATGTTGGCGAACACCGGCAGCGGCGCCGCCAGCTCCGCCACCACCGCCAGCGCCTCCTGGCGCTCCGCGGGAGAAAAGAACGGAAACTCACCCGTGCTGCCCAGCGCCAGCACCCCGGTGATCCCCTTCCGCTTCTCAAAGGCGAGGTGCGCGGCGAGGCAGGCGCGGTCCAGCCGCCCGGCCGAATCGATCGGCAGCCACTGGGCGGAGAAAATGCCGCGAAGGATGGAACGGGAAGCCAGGGAGGTCGGGTTGCTGGACATGCGTGGGCCGGTGAAGGGCAAATTTGCTAAAACGATTTAACCACCGCCCCGGTGCGTCAACCCTGATTTTGCATCGCCGGCCGGACGTTCAGGGCCGGCGCCGCGCGGGGGGCAGGTCGCGGGCGCCGGGCAGGTCCGGGCCGCCGGCGGCGACATACCCGCCGCTCGCGCCGCCGCGGTCGGCACTGACCCAGAACGCGTAGAGCCCGCCCCCGCTCAGGTGGAAGCGGAAGCGCACCGGCTGGCCGCGCAGCGAGGACAGGTCGCGGGCGCCGCGCCAGCGGACGGGCTCCCGGGTGCCGTCGCGCCGGACCGGGCGGCAGTCCGCGGCGGCGAATCCGGGCAGGGGCCGGCCGTCGGGGCCGAGAACCTCCACGCGGAGCTCGCCGCCCGCCGGCGCGACGTTGACGAACAGGTGGGCGCCGCCGAACATGACCGGGCGGGTCGTCAGCGCGCCGTCGGCGGCCACGGCATCCATCGACGCGAAGCCGTCGCGGCGCAGGAAGGCCAGTCCGGTGCTGCCTTCGCCGCGACCCGGCCCGGAATCCCAACGCCGGCCGCTGTAGTAGAAGTAGAGCCGGTCGCCGACGACGAGGCAGCCGCCGCCGGCGGACTGGACGTTGCCCCAGTTCCACGCCCCGTCGCGCTCGTCCACGCCGATGAACGGACGCCGGTCCGGCCGCGACCAGTGATAGCCGTCCCGGCTGTAGCCCACGAGGATTTCGTTGCGCTTGTGGATTTTCAGCCGCGCGCTGTCCTCGTTCTCCGGGCCCTCGAGCACGGAGAACAGGCCGAGCAGCAGGCTCTCGTAGGCCACCGCGTCGAGGTTGTAGAGCTGCGGCGTGAAGCCGGGGAACCGGGGGTGGCGCGGGTCGAGCCGGTCGGCGCCGACCCACGGCCGCCGCGCCCACTCCGCGAGGCCCGCAGCCACGTCGCGCTGCTCGAGGTAATGCCGGGCCCGCACCCCCACCAGCGCGGGGTCGTGGCGGATCGAGTTGCGCAGGCTGTAGACCCAGACGCGGCGGAACGGGTTGTAGAACAGGCTCGAGCGGTCGCCGAGCCACGGCAACCCGCCGCTCGACGCGGCCGCGTCCGACCAGTGGATGCCGTCCGCGGAGAAATGCACCTGCGCCGACCAGTAGTTGTTTTCCGGGGCGCGCGCGACGCGCAGCATCACGTGGCGCCGCGCGGGATCCGCCGCCTCCCGGTCCAGCCACACCAGCCCGGAATCCCGCGGCTGCGGCTGCACGATGTTGGTGCCCGGCACCACGTCGAGGGCCGGTTTCTCCCAGCGGATGCCGTCCCGCGAGGTCGCGTAGCCGGTGACCAGCCCGCCCTCCGGCTGGGCGGCCACGGTGCCGGCGGGGGCCGTGGCCAGGTACCACATCTTGAAGCGCCGCTCGCGCGGGTCGTACCAGACGCCGTCGCTGAACGGCATGGCGTTGGCGTCCGGCGCGCCGGCCTTCTCCCAAGCCCGGTCCGGACGCAGCACCGGATTGCCGGCGTGCGGCGTCGGCCGGTGGAAGCGGCGCGCCAAGGTCGTCGACTCCACCAGGAAATCATCCACGAACAGCTGCCGGCCGACGTCGATCGGGATGACCGCCGGCGGCCGCGCCAGGTAGGGAGGCGGATCCGGCGCCTCCCGGTCGAGCTCGCGCAACGCCGGCGGCCACTCGGCGGGCAGCACGATGCCGTTGTACAGGGTCTCGGCGGCGCGGGCGCCCGCCGCCACCCCGAGGACCAGGGCGAGGCCGCACGCGCGGGCGGCGCGACCGGGGGGAATGCGGCACAGGGCCATGCGGGACGGCGGGGTTGACGGCGCGGGCCGGCGGGGAAAAGCCCGCCGCGCGCCGGAAAGGTTAGATCGATTTAGGCACAAGTGAAAAGCGGCGCCGGAGCGGCCCGCGCGGCGACTCAGCCGCGCGCCGCGAGCATGGCCGTGAACTCCGGCAGGTGCCGGTGGGCGGCGGCCTCGAGTCCGCGGTAGAGGTCGTCCGGCACCGGCGTGTACGGCGGCCGCAGGCGCCGGGACGTGCCCGGCACCCGGCCGAGCTCGAGCATGGCCTTGTCCGCCACGAAGCCGGCCCGGCGGATCGGGATCAGGCCCTCCTCATAAAAGCTGTTCACCCGCCGCTGGATCGCGAAAGCCTCGCCCCACTCGCCCCGGTCCATCAGCCCGAACCAGCGCGCCGCGAGCGGCGGGCACAGCCCCACCAGGTTCGAGAAGCAGCCGGTCGCGCCCAGCGCCACCCAGGAGGCCAGCACGGTCTCGTGGACCATGTGACAGAGATCCGGACAGTGGTGGAGCATGCTGTTGGTCGCGACCGAGTCGAAGCCCGGCGATTTGGTGCCCGCGATGGCGGGACAGTACTCGCGGAGGCGCCGCAGCAGCGGGCCGTCCAGCGGCAGCTGGCCCTGGCTGCCGGAGTAGACGATGATGGGCAGGTCGCCCGCGACCTCGGCGACGGCACGCCAGAAGGTGCGCTGGGCCGGTTCGTTGAGCCGGACCCAGTAGGGCTGCGACAGGTGGATGTTGTCGAAGCCGAGCTCCCGCGCGCGCGCGATCCGCCGCAGCGCGCCGGCCTGGTTGGTCCACGTGCAGCCCGCGCCGGCCGGCAGCCCGGTCGCCCGCACGACCGCGCGGAAATGGGTGACGAGGTCGTTCCACTCCTCGAACTCCAGCGTGTAGAACTCGCTCGCGGTGTCGGCCGTGTACAGGCCGGGCACGCCCGCGGCCGCGAGATACCGCACCCCGGCCGTGACGGCCTCGAGGTCGAGGCGACCGTCCGCCTGCGTCTCGAGCAGCAGCGGCGGCCAGAATCCGTGGATCTTCCTTGCGGTGGGGCGGCTCATGGCGGTCAGCACACCCGACCGCGCCGCATCGCCGCCGCATGACCCGGCGGCTTCTCGCCCACCCAGCGTTCGTCGACCGGCTCGACGGCGAGCTGGTAGCGGGTGTCCGTCGAGAGCCGGATCCGGTCGGTTTGGTTGTCGAGGCTGCCGTGCACGAGGGTCATGTTGAAGATCATCAGGTCGCCCAGCCGGAACTCCGGCGACGTCAGCCAGCGTCCGCCCAGGCTCTGCTGGATGGCCACGGCGTTCTTCGAGAGCGTGCCGTCCCACCACTTCCTGCCCGAGGCATATTCCGCCGCGTCGTCCTGGTTGGTGCAGTAGGCGTCCACGTCGCGCGCAAGGTAGGCCTTCAGCTGCTCCGCCTGCCGGTGCGAGCCCTCCAGGACCATCAGGCCGCCGAGCTCGAGCGACACGTCGCCGAGCGGCACCCAGGCCGTGTAGAGATTGTGCGTGCCACGTCCCATGTACACCAGGTCGCAGTGGATCGGGCTGCCGAGGCCGGGTCCCTTCGTCCGGAACCAGATGAAGTCGAAATGCCGCACGGGGCCGCCCAGGAATTTTTCGAAGAACCCGAGCAGCTTCGGCCCGAACACCAGTTCCCGCAGCCGCGCGTCCTTCTGGTCGAGGGGATTGCCCATCGCCCGGCCCACCTCGCGCCCGGGAATCGCCCGCGCCTCGTCCGGATCCGTCCCGGGCCGCAGGAAATTCAGGCGCCGCAGCTGGTCCGTCAGTGAGTCGCGCACCGCCTGCACCTCCTCCCGCGGCCAGAAATCGCGCATGTAAACGTAGCCGTCCTCCTCCATGCGCCGGTGCATCCCGGCCATGTCGTCCGTCACCGACGATTCATGGAGGAAGCCGAATTTCTCCGGCGACTGGTCGATCTCGACCCCGTGGGCACAAAGTCTGGTTGGGAGGGTGGCCGGCATGGAAGCAGGCCAAGGGAAACGCATCAACCCCGGCCTGGCCACCAAGAAAATCCGGCGCGCCCCTGATGCAACAACGTTTTAGCGCCAATGCCGGAATCCATCGCTGACTCACCCCCGCTGCCTCTCTTTTCTTTGCGGCTTGGCGTCTTCGCGTGAGCCTTATGCCGACCGGGCAGAACCCTTCACGCACTAGCGCAATGGCTCTACTCTTAGTTCGCCGTGGCCGCCGTGTCACCACAGCTCGGCTGCCCCACCCCGGAATTTATGCAGCCAACTGCCTGATCCTGGCTCAGGCCGGACCGGGCCGGTCAACGACCGGCCTCGCCCGCGCCCTCCCTCACCTCCGGCAGGTTGTCCACCATCGCGGCCCCCTGCCGGCGCAATTCCTCCACCAATGCCTGGCGCAGCGCCCGCAGCCGCGGACGCTGCGTCGGCTCGAGCGCGAGGTTGCGGAGCTCGTCCGGGTCGGTCTCCCGGTCGTAGAGCTCCTCGATCTCGCCCTCGACCAGGGTGCGGATGTACTTGTAGCGGCCCGACGTCAGCGACAGCCACCAGGGTATGTCGCCGTACGGCTGCTGCCGCCAGTCGGCCGGGATCACTTTCGTGTCCGAACCGTAGCGCGCCCCGGTCATCGCCATCAGCAGGGGATGCGGCCACGGCGCGCCCGGCTCCCGGAGCAGCGGCGCCAGGTCGCGCCCGTGCAACGGCCACGGAACCTCCAGTCCGGCGAGGGCGAGGAAGGTCGGCGCGAGATCCTGTCCCCCCACCGGCACGGCGCAGACCTTTCCCTCGGGCACGGTGCCGGGCCGGCTCACGATGAACGGAGTCCGGAGGTTGTCGTCGTAGGGCGCCATCTTGTGCCGGAAGCCGTGCTGGCCCCAGGCGAAGCCGTTGTCGGAAGTGAACACGACCAGCGTGTTCTCCAGCTGTCCCGACTCGCGCAGGGCCTCGATCAACCTCCCCACCCCCTCGTCGATCGAGAGGGTCGCCTGGCTGGTCTGGCGCACCCAGTCCTGCAGGCGGTTCCTCCCCGTCACGGTGGGCCGCCCGTCCTTCGTGACCGGCCGGCCATCCGGACCCGGCACCCAGTCCGCACGATCGCGGGCGTAGGCCGGTTTTCCCTCCCGGGGAGGATAGATGTCCGCCGGCACCGCCACCTCGGGATCGGGATGCGCGTCCAGATGCCGCTCGGCGGGCGTGGCCGGCAGGTGCACCCCGCCGTAACAGAGCCAGAGAAACCACGGCTTCCCCGGGTCGCGCGGTCCGCCCCGGATGAAATCCACCGCCCAGTTCGTGTAGTTGTCCGTCGAATAGCCCTTCACCAGCTCGGCGGGCCGGCCGTTGAACTCGATCAGCTGGTCGTAATAATAGTTGGCCAGGTTTTCCGGGTGGCCCGGCCGGTTCCACACCGCCTGGTAATCCCAGTCCCGGCCGTATCCCGTGTCGGGCCCGGTGTGCCACTTGCCGATCTGCCCGGTGTAATAGCCGCCCTGCCGAAACACCTTCGGCCAGAACGGACACCGCGCGGGATCGTAGGAGCTCCGCACGCCGCCGCCCATCGACTCGTTGCCGAACTGCAGCCGCCCGGTCAGCAGCGTCATCCGCGACGGCGCGCACCAGGTGCCGGTATACGCATGCGAAAACCTCACCCCCCGCCGCGCGAGCGCATCGATGTGCGGCGTCTCCACCCAGTCCGGCGCCTCGGGATAACACCCCACCGTCCGGTGCGACTGGTCGTCCGTGTAGATCAGCAGAATGTTCGGCCGCACCGCCGGCGCGGCCGCCGCGGGGCCGGCGAAAAAGAAAGCCGCCAGCGAAAGCAGAACTCCTGCCAGGCCCGCGCCAGGCCGGACCCGCGAACCGGCGGCCATGGAGGCGGGGCCCGAACTCCGCCCAGCTGGTCCGCCCCTCATCACGGAAGGGGTTTTTCAACCAGGCCCAGCGCCGCCAGCACGCGGCCGGAGCACGCCGCCAGCGCCTCGGCGGCCGGCCAGTCCAGGAAACGCTGCACGTTGGCGAGGGCGGCATCCATCGTCAGCGACGAACCCGCGAAATTCTCCCGGCCCGGCTCGCGCACGACGCCGTCGGCCCCGACCTCCACCTCCAGCCGCCCGATGCGGAACCGCCCGGGCGGAGCGCCCGCCGCCGCCATGCAGTCGGTGGTGAACAGCACCCGGGCCGCCGGCTTGGCGCGCACGAAATTCCGCAGCGTCGCCGGCGGGAGGTGGATGCCGTCGGGGATGAAGACCGCGTCGAGCTCGTCGCGCGCCAGCAGGCGCTGGATGATGTTGTCGTGACGGTGCAGCTGGACCGGCACCCCGTTGCCGAGGTGCGTGCACATGCCGAGGCCGGCGGCGATCGCCCGGTCGATCTCCCCGTCGCCGGCGGCCGAGTGCCCGATGGCCGTGCGCACGCCGTGCGCCCGGACATGCCGGATGAAGTCCGCCGAACCGGGCCACTCCGGCGCCAGCGTGATCAGGCGCAGCGTCTCCCCGGACGCGCGCCACAACCGCTCGAACTCGCCGGGGTCGGGCGCCTTCAGCAGCTCGGGCGGGTGCGCGCCGTGGTAGCCGCGCTCCGGCGACAGGTACGGCCCCTCGAGGTGATAGCCGGCGATCACGCCCGCGAAGCGGGAGTCCCGCCGCATCGCCTCCGTCCGCTCGAGCTTGGCGCACAGCGCGTCGATCCGGTCCGTCACCAGCGTGAACAGGATGCGCGTGCGGCGCGCCGCCAGGGCCCCCAGGGCCCGCTCCAGCTGCGGCGCGGTCAGGTCCGGCTGCTGGAAATCCACGCCCGCAAATCCGTTGACCTGCAGGTCGAAGAGCTGCGCGGGGGCGGCCGCGGGGTTAGCATTGGGCATGCCCCGACATGTAGGCCCCGGCCGCCCGCTCGGCAAGGGCCGCGTTTGGTGGACGTGCACCAACCGGCGCAAAAAGGGCGCCGCCGTGCACAATCCCCTTGCGGCACGCCGGCGGCTGCGGTGACCTTCCCCCCATGAGTG
>JAEUGX010000074.1 GCA_016795545.1 Opitutaceae bacterium | reverse complement strand
CGGGAGGCGGGAGGCGGGAGGCGGGAGGCGGGAGGCGGGAAAAGAGAGGGACTTGTCAGTTTGAGTCGAAATGGCGGAATCCCCAATCAAAAATTCCATTGGACCGGGACAGGGAGCCGAACGACTGGACCTGATCGGCGCTGGTGCGCTGGGGGTTGCTCCCCTAGCCGATAGGCCACTATCGCCATCCCCCGACGAACTGGTAGCCTCGTCGGCATGAAACCCCGTATTCCGGCTGTCCTGGCGGTCGCGTGCGCGTTGATGATCCAGGTTTTTGCGTCCGTCGCGGGTGGGTCGGAGATCCCGCTGCTCGACGCGGCGGAGATCGGCCGGCTGCACCGGCCGGTGACCACGCAGTCGCCGCAGGCCCAGCGGTATTTCGACCAGGGCCTGGCGCTGCTGTATTCGTTCGATCACGACAACGCGATCCGGTCGTTCCAGGAGGCGGCGCGGCTCGATCCCGCGTGCGCGATGGCCTGGTGGGGGGTGGCGGTGGCGTGCGGTCCGCACATCAATTTCCCGATGGTGACGCCGGCGCGGGCGCAGCTGGCCTGGACCGCATTGGAGCAGGCCAGCCGGCATGCGGCCCGGGGCACCCCGCTGGAACGCGAGCTGATCGCCGCACAGGCGAAACGGTTCGCCCAGACGCCGCCGGCGGACCGGCGTCCGCTCGACGAGGCTTATGCGGACGAGATGCGACGGCTGTGGGCCGCGCATCCCGGTGACGCCGACATCGGCGTGCTCTTCGCGGAGGCGATGATGAACCTGCGTCCCTGGGACCTTTGGCAGTCCGACGGCTCGCCGCATCCCGGCACCGCCGAGATCGTCGCCACGCTGGCGGCGGTGCGGAAGCTGGCGCCCGACCATCCCCAGGCCATGCACCTGACGATCCACGCGCTCGAGGCCTCGCCCTCGCCCGGCGGCGCCCGCGCGGCGGCCGACCAGCTGCGGCGGCGCCAGCCCGGCCTCGGGCACATGGTGCACATGCCCTCGCATTTCGACGTGCTCGTCGGGCAGTGGGAGGAGGCGGTGGTCGCCAACGACCTCGCGGTGAAGGCCGACCGCGCGACCCGCGAGCGTTTCGGCGAGCCGCGCGGCATGCTGTGGCTCTACATGGGGCACAACCGCCACATGCTGGCGTTCGCCGCGATGATGACCGGGCGCAGCCAGCTGGCGCTGTCACACATGGACGCCCTGCTGGCGGAGCTGCCGCAGGACGACGCCTGGCGCGCCGACTGGGGTTTCCTCCAGGATTATTTCGGCCCGATGCGGCTGGAGGCGCTGGTCCGCTTCGGGCGCTGGGACGAGGTGCTCGCCGCGCCGGAGCCGGCGGAGAGCCTGCCCGTTTCCCGCACCCTGCGCCACGCCGCGCGGGCGATCGCCTACGCGGCCAAAGGGCGGACGGCCGACGCGCGTCGCGAGCAGGCCGCGTTCGTGGCGGCGCGCGCCCGGGTGCCGGCGGAGGCCTTCTTCGGCAACAACCACGGCGCGACGGTGTTCGACGTGGCCGAGGCCATGGTCGACGGCGAGATCCTCTTCCGCGAAGGCCGGCAGGACGAGGGCCTGGCCCGCCTGCGCGAGGGCGTGCAGCGCGAGCAGAAAGTGCGCTACAACGAGCCGCCGGACTGGATCATCCCCGTCCGCCATGCGCTTGGGGCGGCGCTCATGACCGCGGGCCGCTACAAGGAGGCGGAGCAGGTCTTCCGCGAGGACCTGCGCAAGTGGCCCGACAACGGCTGGTCGCTCTTCGGCCTCGCGCGCACCCTCCGGCAGCTCGGGCGCGCCGCCGAGGCGGAGCCGGTCGAGGCCAGCTTCCGGCGCGTGTGGGCCAAGGCCGACATCGAGCTGATGTCATCCTGCCTCTGCCTGCCCGGCACCTGAGTGCGGAGCGCGCGGCCGCGCCCGTGGCGCCGGCTACTCCCGCCGGTAGTAGGCGAGCGTGGCGATCAGGCCGAGCAGGAAGGTCGGCGCGTTCACCCACAGCTGGTGGAACGGCACCGCGTAGCGATGCACCACCCAGATCACCACGACGTGTTTCACCGCGATCAGGCCCCAGCAGGCCAGGATGAACTTCTCCACCCGCGGGTCAGGCGGCACCGGCCGGGTCGCGTGCACCTCGGTCACGAACGCCCGTTCGTAAGTGTCGGGCGTCCGGCGGGTGATCAGCTGGATGAAATCGGCGAGCATGGACCCGGCAAGCTAGCCATCGGCGGGCAAAAGGAAACCGCGGAATGGCCGGACCGGGACGGACACCGCCGCCTTGTGTCCCCGGACGGGGCGGGTAGGGTGCGGAGGCCGATCCCACCCGTCCTGCCATGAAAATCGCCGCCCCCGCCAATCATCTCGACCAGCTTCTTCGCCAGACGCGCATGCACCATGTGCAGCTCAGCAGCATGGCCGACCTCAAGGCCAACATGCTGCTGACGATGGCGTCGATCGTCGTCACGCTGGCCGCGCCGCAGGCGATGAAGGCCGGCTCGCAGTGGTCGCTGCTGGTGCTCATCGGCTTCAGCCTGATCACGATCGTGCTGGCCGCCTACGCGGTGATGCCGAAGGTCCCGTTCACTCCGGCCGCCGACGCGCCGCCCGACGTGGACCGCCCGGGCTTCAACCTGCTCTTCTTCGGCGACTTCATCGGCCTCGGCTACGAGCGGTACGAGGCGGAGATGGAGCGGGTGCTGAACGATCCCTCGCGGGTCTACGAGGTCCAGGTCCGCGAGATCTACACGCTCGGCGTCTTCCTCGCCTCGAAGAAATACCGTTTCCTGCGGCTGGCGTACACGACCTTCATCTTCGGGCTGTGCGCCAGCTTCGTCACCCTGCTGCTCACAGGCAGCTCCTGAGCCGGGTTCAGGCGCGCGGCCCGCCGCCGCGCCGGGCCCGGCGGCGGGCCGCGACGGCGAGAGCGGCGCTGCCGGAGAGGAGCAGGGCCCAGGTGGAGGGCTCGGGGACGGGCGTGAAGGTGAGGTAGAGGATCTGGCTGCCCAGGTCGGTCGAGAGCGAGAAGTTGGTCAGCGGGTAGGCGCCGTTCTGGAAATCGGTGGTGTCGAACGTGAATCGCGCGGGGTCGAAGCCGGCGATCGTTCCCGAGGTCTGCAGGATGGGCATCGTATACGAGGTGCCGGCGACCAGGTTGGCGAGGCCGAGGTCGCCGTTGCCGTCGTAGGTCGAGATCTTGATCGTGAAGCCGCTGAGCGAAAGGCTGGTCAGGTCGAGGTTGCCGTTGATGAGCAGCTGCGAGAACCCCTCGCTGCTATCCGGCTCCTGGAGGTTCCATTCGTAGACGCCGCCGTTGGCGAACGCCGTGTTGAAGGCGAAGGTCAGGATGCCGGTGGTGCGGGGCAGGTCGGCCGGGTACCCGGGCAGGACGCGCTGGTTGGTGCCGATGGTGATGACCGGCAGGTTGGACGGGTCGAACGTGCCGAATCCGGCCAGGGTGCCGGCGGTGAAGATCAGGTCGTTGGTGAAGGTGACGCCGGTGTTCAGCACGAGGCCGCCGTTCGGGGCGTTAAGCGTGACCGCGCCGGAGCCCGCGGCCTGGTCGTGGCCGAGGGCGAGGATGCCGTAGTTGGTGATGGTGGTGCCGCCGGAATAGGTGTTGGCCCCCGAGAGGTAGAGGCTGTTGTCGCCGGCCGGGTTGGTGGAATCGACGATCAGCGCGGCGGTGGTGGCGGCGCCGCCCGCGCCGGAGATGACGCCGGCGAAGTCGTGGATGAGGCTGTTGCCGAGGTCGAACGCGAGCACGGTGCCGTTGGGCACGACGAGGCTGCCGGCATCGCCGCTGATGCCGTGGACGACCGGGGCGGTGGCGGGTCCGGTGAAGGCGACGGTCGCGGCCGGGGAGTTGAATGCGAGCGTGCCGGTGCCGGTGGCGCGGTTGTGCGCCAGGTTGAGCGTGCCGTTGAAGACGTCGAGCATGCCGCTGAACCCGATATTGTCGCCCGCCAGCGTCACGGTGAGCGGGGACGGGTTGATGAGCTCGAGGTTGCCGGCGCCCGAGATCTGGCCCGACAGGGTGAAGGGGTTGGTGCCGGTGAAGTGCAGCGCCTGGGCCGCGGTGCCGACCGGCACGGCGAGGAAGGAGATAGCATTGGCCAGGTCCAGACCGGCCACGGTCGCCTGCAGCCCGGCGCGGCTGCCGCCGTTGCCCGGGCCCACGGACACCGGGCCCGTGCCGAGGGCGCCGTTGCTGGCGACCGCCACGGTGAGTCCGCCGGGGGTGGGGTTGATGAGCGTGCCGCCGGAATAGCTGTTGGTGCCGCCGAGGATCACGGTGCCGCTCGAGTACACGTGGAGGTTGGTAGGGGAGCCCAGGACGACCGCGGTCGAGCCCGTCAGGTTGCTGTTGACCGTCAGGACGCCGCTGTGGGTGGCGGTGAAGCGCAGCGTGTTGGGCGCGTAGTTGAGGTCGGGCGCCGCCGGCACGTAGGTGGGGTTGGCCACGGTGCTCGGGGTGAGCGTGCCCGTCAGGATCGCGGACGTGCTCGTGCCGAGGAACACGCCGTCGTTGAAGCCCGTCAGGTTGACCCCGCTGATGGTGGCGGTGGGATTGGTGGCGTGCGTGTCGAAGCCGATGATGCCCCAGGTGGACGCGGCGTTGAAGCGGGTGGTGAAGGCGGAGCCGAGGGTGACGATGTCGGTGTAGCCGACGTAGCTGCTGCCGATGGTCGCCGCGGCGCCCCCGGCGATCAGCTGGCCGGTGGCCGGGATGGCGGTGGCGGAGTCGAACACCAGCACGCCGTTGGTCACGGTGGTGCCGCCGGCGTAGGTGTTGGTGCCCTGGAGCAGGAGGCGGAGGGCCAGGCCGTTGCCGCCGACCGTGAGGGCCGAAGCCTGGCCGGTGGGATTGGCGGTGGGGTCGGTGACGTTGCCGAGGTTGGTCGACACGTACAGGGTGCCGCCGCCGTTGCCGAACTGGTAGTTCGGGCCTTCGGGAATGATGCTGCCCGTCAGGATCGCGGAGGTGGCCGTGCCGATCCGCACGCTGGTGTTGGTGAAGGCGTTCAGGTTGATCGGGTCGCCATAGGTGACGGTCGGGCCGCCCGGCAGGGTGTCGACACCCACGGCGCCGGCCGAGGCCAGGTTGATGTGCGCCAGCTGGGTCGCGAAGTTGCCGCTGCTGACGTCGCCGAAGCCGACGTAGCCGGTCGCGTTCACCGTCACGTTCTGGCTGCCGGTCGGGATGGCGTTGTTGTTGCCGAAGATCAGCGAGCCGTTGACGACCGTGCCGCCGGTGTAGGTGTTGGTGCCCGCGGCCGGCTGCAGGATGAGCGTGCTCTGGCCGTTGACGGTCAGGACGCGGGCGCCGCCGCTTTCCCCGATGGTGCCGGTGATGACGACCGGGTGGCGGATGAACGAGCCGGGCAGGGGGTAGGAGCCGGAGTTGTCGGCGGAGACGACGTTCTGGCCCACGGGCTGGATGGCGAACGTGGCGTTGTTCGCCAGGGTGATGGCGCCGCTCAGCGTCAGCGGATTGTCCCAAGACCGGAAGAACAGCGTGCCGCCGGCCACGTTGGTGTTGACCGTGAGGTTGTTGGCCAGGGTGACGGTGTTGTGCGCCACCAGGGTGCCGCCACCGTAGAAGGAAACGTTGCCGCTGCCGAACGGCGAGGAGTTCCAGAACGCGACCGTGGGGGTGCCGAGCGCGGAGCCGACGATCGTCGGGCCGGTGTAGGTGTTGCCCGCGCCCGGATTGTTGAAGATGAAGGCGCCGTTGCTCGCGCCCGTCAGCGTGACCTGGGTCGGGCTGCCGGTGAGACGGCCGCTGATGATGATGGCCTTGCTCGACGAATTGAGCACGGGGGTGCCCACCAGGCTGAGGTCGAGGTTGGCGCCAAAGCTCAGCCGGTTGAGATCGGCGCCGACGGAGGACAGTCCGGAGCGGAGGGTGAGGGTGAACGGGGAGGGAGCGTTGACGGTGTAGTTCTCGTCGTCGCCGAAGACGATCGCATCCACGTCCAGGCTGCCGGTCAGGACGACATCGGTCCGCAGGGCGGGCCCGAACTGCAGCACGGCCGTGCCGTCGTTGGGGGGAGTGAGCTGCTCGTACCAGCCGTTGCCGACGCCGGTCCAGACAAACACCTGCGCTCCGAGCGGAGTCAGGGAGATTCCCCAGCAAAGCCCGGCCCAGAGGGCCAGGCGCACGTCCCGCAGCTTCATGCGGCCGAGCTAAGCGCAGTCGGGACTCCGGCTCAATGTTAATTAGGGGGTCAGCCCAGGAGGGTCAGCACGATGCCCGCCAGCACGCCCAGCACGGCGACCAGCTTGCGGCCGCTCCAGGCCTCGCCGAACAGGAGCAGGCCGCCCGCAAACGCGACCAGCGTGCTGCCGCGGCGGAAACTGGCGACCAGCGACACCATGGCGTCCGGGTGGCGCAGGGCGCCGAAGTAGATGAAATCCGCCACCAGCAGCATGAGCGACACCAGCAGGATGCTGCCGCGCCAGTGGAACTCGTGGCGCGGCCACCAGCGCAGCCTCCAGCCGACGGCGAGGGGCAGGAAGATCACCGCGAGGTAGACGGAGAACCAGCATTGCACGGTGGCGGCGCTGAAACCGAGGCGGCCGAGCAGGTAGCGGTCGTAGAGTGCGCTGGCCGCGCCCAGCAGCGTGCCGGCGACGAGGAAGCCGAACCACCGGTCGCGGTGGAAGTGCACGCCCTCCCGGCGCCCGGCGCTCGACAGCAGCAGGAACGATCCCAGCGTCACCCCCACGCCGACGCCCTCGAGCCACGTCGGCCGTTCGCCCAGGACGAGCAGCGCTGCCAGCAGGGTCCAGACCGGCCCGGTCGCGCGCACCGGCGACGCCAGGGTGACCGGCAGGTGCTTCAGCGCGAAGTAGCTGAAGATCCAGGACGCGGCCACGAGGGCCGACTTGCCGAACAGCAGCAGGTGCTGGCCGGCGGTGGGCGGCGTGGTGACCAACACCGGCGGCAGGAGGCCCGGGGCCGCGGCGGCGACGCCCAGCAGGCCGCCCCAGACCGCCGCGCTGCAGACATTGGCGAAGAAGAGCACCGGCAGCACCGCGTTGTCCCGCACCGCATGTTTGATGCTCAGTTCGTAGCAGCCGATGAAGAACGCGGAGACAAGGCTGGCGGTGATCCAATGCATGGGCGACCGCCAATGAACGCAGAAGCTTCCCGCACCCCAAATCAAAAACGGAGAGGGGAGAAGGGAGAAAGGAGAAAGGGGGCCAACTTCCGGGTTGCCGGCGTTCGGTGCGCCGGGTAAGCCTTGCCGCCTTATGGGACGCCAGTGGCTTCACGCGAAACGGGCGATCGTCAACCTGAAGAAGGGCCAGACGGTCGGGAAGTTGGTCAAGGAGATCACGGTTGCCGCCAAGCTCGGCGGCGCGGATCCGGAGGCGAACGCCCGGCTGCACGCCGCGCTGGAGAAGGCCCGCAAGGCGAGCGTGACGCGCGAGGCCATCGAGCGCGCCATCGCGAAGGGCGCCGGGGTGGGCGGCGACAAGGCGCACCTCGATCACGTGGTGTTCGAGGGTTACGCGCCGCACAAGGTCCCGGTGATCGTCGAGTGCATGACCGACAACCACCAGCGGCTGACGCCGGAGATCCGGGTCCTCTTCAAGAAGGGCGTGCTCGGCAACGCGGGCAGCAACAAGTTCTTGTTCGACCACGTGGGACTGGTGGAGGCCCACCACCCCGACGCGGCCGCCGATCCGGAGGCGGCGGCGATCGAGGCGGGCGCGAACGACTTCGAGCCGCTGACGCACGCGCAGAACGACGACATCCCCGAGGGCGCGCGCGGGGCGCGCTTCGTGACGGAGCGCAGCGCGGTGCACGCCGTCTCGGTCTGGCTGAAGCAGCACGGCTGGCGCGTGGTCACCGCCGAGCTGGGTTACGTGGCCAAGACCTACCCGGAGCTGGACGAGGCGGCCCGCGCCGAGGTGGGCGAGTTCCTGCAGGAGCTGTCCGACCACGACGACGTCCAGCGCGTCTGGGCCGCCGTCAAGTAGCCGCCGGACAAAAAAAACGCCGGCTCATCAAGGAGCCGGCGTCGTTGGTGCGAAAGGAAGCAACGCGAGGCGTTACTTCTTCTTTTTTGCCTTCTTCTTGGCGGGTTTTTTCTTGGCCATGCCTCCATTACAGAAATTTTCCGCGCGGTTGCACGAAAATTTTCAGGTTGGAGCGAAATTTTTTTCGCGCCGCTCCAACGCGAAAAATTTTTCCGCGCGGAGAAAACTCCGCGGGTGCGGCGCGGGGCCGCGCTCAGCGGCCGTAGAGCGCGGCGAGCTCGCGCAGGTACGCGGCGGTCTGGCCGGAGAGGCCGGCGAGCGCGTCGGCGCGGACGCGCCACTGCCAGTTGCCCTCGGTGCGGGCGGGTGTGTTGAGGCGCGCGGCGGAGCCGAGGCCGAGGAGGTCCGGCAGCGGGATGACGGCGAGCCGCGCGGGGCTCGCGTAGCTGGCGCGGATGAAGTCCCACGCGATGTCGGCGCCGGAGACGCGCAGGTAGCGGCGGACATGGTCGCGCTCGACCTCGGGGGCGTGCTGGTACCAGCCGACGGTGGTGTCGTTGTCGTGCGTCCCGGGATAGACGACCGCGTTCGGCGTCGCGTGGTGGGGCAGGTAGGCGTTGCGCGCGTCGCCGCCCCAGGCGAACTGCAGCACGAGCATGCCGGGCAGCCCGGTGTCCTCGCGCAGGCGCGCCACCGACTCGGTGAGCACGCCCAGGTCCTCGGCGATGATGCGCGCCGCGGGCAGCGCGGCGTGGAACGCGCGGAAGAGGTCGAGGCCGGGTCCGGGCGTCCAGGCGCCGTGGCGCGCGTTGGCCGCGGGCCACGGGATGCGCCAGTAGGCGTCGAAGCCCCGGAAGTGGTCGATGCGCACGACGTCGCACAGCGCGAACGCTGCGCGCAGGCGCTCGATCCACCACGCGTAGCCCTCGGCGCGGTGGACGTCCCAGCGGTAGAGCGGATTGCCCCACAGCTGGCCGTCGGCCGAGAAGTAGTCGGGCGGCACGCCGGCGACCGCGACGGGGCGCAGCGTCCGCGGGTGGAGCTCGAAGAGGCGGGGCTGCGCCCAGGCGTCGGCGGAGTCGCCGGCGACGAAGATCGGCAGGTCGCCGATGATCTCCAGCCCGCGGGCGCGGGCGGCCGCGCGGATCTCGGCCCACTGCCCGAAGAAGAGGTACTGCTCGAACTCGTAAGCGGCGATCTGCGGGGCCAGCCGGCGGCGCAGGGGGGCGCGGACGGCCCGCGCGTGCTGGCGGGCCTCGGCGGGCCACTCCCACCAGGGCGCGCCGCCGCAGTGGTCCTTCAGGGCGCGGAAATAGGCGTAGTCCCCGAGCCAGCCGGCCTGCGCGCGCCGGAACGCGGCGAAGTCGCCGTAGGGCAGCGCCGTGCGCCGCGCCAGGAAGCGCGCGGCCGCGGTCTGGAGCAGCCCCGGCTTCAGCCGGTAGAGCGCGCCGTAGTCCACGCGTTCGGCCGGCAGCGCCGCGAGCGGGGCGAGTTCGGACTCGGTCAGCAGCCCGGCGGGCACGAGCGCGGCCAGGTCGACGAGGTAGCCGTTGCCGGCGAAGGCGGAGAAGCACTGGTAGGGCGAATCACCGTAGCCGGTGGGTCCGAGCGGGCAGACCTGCCAGTACTTGCAGCCGGCGCCTTGGAGGAAATCGAGGAAACGGAGGGCATGCTGGTCGAGCACGCCGCAGCCCTGCGGGCCGGGCAGGCACGTCGGGTGGAGCAGGACGCCGGCGGCGCGGTCCTGGAGCCAGCGGGAGAGCGGGAGGCGGGCGGTGGAGGCGGTGCGGGAGCGGGCCACGCCGGAAGCAGAGCGTGGAACGCCGGGGAGAACGAGAACGATTTTCCTTCCGGCGATCCGGCTCGCGCCCGGGAGGAGGCGCGTCAGGCGCGGGGCGGCAGCTGCAGCAGCTGGTGCACCTTGAGCAGGAGCGGCTCCGGCTTGAAGGGCTTGGACAGGTAGCCGTCGGCGAAGCTTTCGGGGGCGTCTGGTCCGGTCTCCGGCTGGCCGGTGAGGCCGCTGACGGCGAGGATGCGCAGGCCCGGCTTGAGGCGGAGGAGGATCCGGGCGAGCCCGGCGCCGTCGAGGTTGGGCATGTTGAGGTCGGTGATGACCAGCCGCACCTCCTCGGCGCGCGGGATGAAGAGGGCGACAGCCTCGGTGCCGTTGGCGGCGGCCAGGACGCGGTAGCCGAAACGCGCCAGGGTGGCGTGGGCGACGTCGCGATTGGTGGCCTCGTCGTCGACGAGGAGGAGGAGTTCGCCCTCGCCGCGCGGCAGGAACGGCGCGGCGGTCTCGGGCCCGCCGGTCGCGCCCTCCTCGGCGGCCGGGAGGAAGACGCGGAAGGTGGTGCCCCGGTCGGGCGCGGAGCGCAGCTCGACGAAACCCTGGTGGGATTCGGCGATGCCGCGGACGGTCGACAACCCGAGCCCGGTGCCCTTGCCCGCCTGCTTGGTGGTGAAGAAGGGCTCCCAGATGTGGTCCAGCACCTCGGGCGGGATGCCGGTGCCGGTGTCCTCGACCTCGAGCACCACGAAGCTGCCCGGGCGCGCGTCGGGGATGGCGCGGGCCGCCTCGGCGTCGAGCCGCTGGTTGGCGGCCCGCAGCCGCAGGGTGCCGCCGCGCGGCATCGCGTCGCGGGCGTTGACGCAGAGGTTGAGGAGCACCTGGTGGATCTGGGTCGGGTTGGCGCGGATCGGCCAGGTGTCCGCCGGGAAATGGTGGTCGAGCGTGATCGACTTGGGGAAGGTGCCCTCGATGATCTCGATGATGTCGCGGGCGAGGTGCTTCACCTGCATGAGCTTCGCCTCGCCGGCGGTGCCGTGGGCGAAGGCCAGGATCTGGCGGACCAGGGCGGCGCCGCGCTCGGCGCTGTGCTCGAGGGTGCCGAGGAGCCGCTGGTCCTGGGGGTCGGTGGCGCGGACCCGCAGCATCGGGCCCGCCATGAGGATCGGGGTGAGCACGTTGTTCAGGTCGTGCGCGATGCCGGCGGCGAGCATGCCGATGCCCTCGAGCCGCTGCGCGCGCAGGAACTGCTCCTGCAGCTGCTTCATCTCCGAGATGTCGACGCCCATGCCGATGAGGCAGCGCTGCCCGTCGAGGACGATGAGCCGGCCCGTGAAGTGGTAGGGGATGCCGGCCTGCTGCCGGGTGAGGAAATCCGCCTCGGCCTCGGCGTGGCCGGTGGCGAAGACCTGCGCGATGCGTCCGCGCACGGCCTCGCGGTCCTTGCCGGCGAAAAAATCGAGCGGGTCCATGCCGGCGATCTCGGCGTCGGTGTAGCCCGAAACCTCCGCGAAACGCCGGTTCCAGCGCAGGAACCGGCCCCGCTCGTCGAAGAGGTAGAAGATGCCCGGCAGGCTGTTGAGGACGGCGTGGGAGAAGTCGCGCTCGCGGGTGACGCTGGCCAGGGCGTGGCGGCGGTCGGTGACGTCCTCCATCGAGCCGAGCATGCGGATGGCGCGGCCGCTGGCGTCGCGCAGCACGTAGCCGCGGTCGAGCACGTCGGCATAACTGCCGTCGGCGCGGCGGTAGCCGTATTCGTCCACCCAGGTGTTGGCGGTGCCGTGGATGACCTGCTGCAGCCCGCCCTGGACGCGCCCGACGTCGCCGGGATGGATGCGCAGGAGCCAGGAGTTGTGGGAGCCGGCGGCCGCGTCGGCGGGGTAGCCGAAGAGGGTGGCGTGGCCCTCGCTCCACCAGATCTCGTTGGTGAGGAGGTTCCAGTCCCAGAGGGCGTCGCGGGTGGCGCGGGCGATGAGCTGGAAGCGCTCGATGCTCTCGGCCAGCGCGGCCTCGGCTCGGCGGCGGTTCCGCCTCTCCTCGCTGTCGCGCAGCGCGCGCCGCAGCGCCGTGGTCAGGCGCTTCATCCGATCCTTGAGCACGTAGTCGGCGGCGCCGGCCTGCACGGCCTCGATCGCCCGGTCCTCGCCGATGGTGCCGGACACGAAGATGAACGGCGTGTCGGGCACGCGGTTCCGGGCGAGCTCCAGCGCCTCGAGCCCGCTGAAGCCCGGCATCTTGAAGTCGGACAGGATGGCGTCGTGCCGGCCGGGGACCAGCTGCGCGATGAAGGCCGGCCGGCTGTCGACGGCGGTGATGACGCAGTCGGGCCATTCCGTCAGCAGGAGCTCGCGGACGAGGGTAAGGTCGTGGGTGTTGTCCTCGAGGTGGAGCAGATGCATGCGGCGGCGGGCAATCAGGCCGGAGGATTGGAATCGACCCGCGGCGCCTCGTTGAGGAGGGCCCAGAAGAAGCCGAGCTGGCCGACGGCGGAGATGAACTCCTGGAAGTCCACCGGTTTCACGACGAAGGCGTTTACACCCAGCTGGTAGCTGGCGACGAGGTCGGCCTCCTCCCGGGACGAGGTGAGGATGACCACGGGCACGTGCCGGAACTGGGGGTCGGCGCGCACCTGCCGGAGGACCTCGCGGCCGTCGACCTTGGGCATCTTGAGGTCGAGCAGGATGACGGCCGGCTGCGGGCTGGTGCGGCCGGAATAGGGGCCGCGGCGGTAGAGGAAGTCGAGGGCCTCCTCGCCGTCCCGCGTGACCTGGATCTCGTTGAGCAGATTGGCGCCCTGGAAGGCGGTCAGGATCAGCTCGACGTCGTTGGGATTGTCCTCCGCGAGGAGGATGGGGCGCAGTCTTTTCATGGGGAAGTGGCGGGGGTGCTGGGCAGGGCGAAGGAGAAGGTGGCGCCGGCGCCGACCTGGCCCTCGGCCCAGGTGCGGCCGCCGTGGCGGGTGACGATCCGCCGCACGTTGGCCAGGCCGATGCCGGTGCCCTCGAACTCGGACGGCCCGTGCAGGCGCTGGAAGACGCCGAAAAGTTTGTCGGCGTAGCGCATGTCGAAGCCGGCGCCGTTGTCGCGGACGAAGAAGACGTGCTCTCCGGCCGCCGGGTCGTGGCGGTAGCCGATTTCGACGACCGGCTGCTCGACCTTGCCGGAATACTTCACGGCGTTGTCGATGAGGTTGAACCAGACCTGATGGATCATGGCGTGGTCGGCCCGGGTCCGGGGCAGTTCTCCGATCCGCCAGTCGATGGCTCGGCCGCTCTTGGCGTATTCGCCGTTCCGGATGATGGTGGCGACGAGGGCGGCGTGGTCGACCTCGGCGAGCTGCATCTGGGCCCGGCCCATGCGGGAGAAGCTCAGCAGGTCGTCGATCAGCCGGCCCATCTGCCGCGCCGCGGTGGAGATGGTGCTCAGGTACCGGCGGCTCTTCTCGTCCAAGGCGGCCCCCGCATGCTTTTCCAGGAGGCCGGCGAAGCCGTCGACATGGCGCAGCGGCGCGCGGAGGTCGTGCGACACCGAGTAGGAGAAGGCCTCGAGCTCGGCGTTCGTGGCGTGCAGCTGCTGGTTGGCCAGCTGCATCTTCTGCGCGCTGAGGTAGACCTCCGCCTCCATCTGCTCCACGCGGGCGCGCAGCCCGGACTCGCCGGATTCGCGGTGGTGCGTCTGCCGGACGAAGTCGGTCACGTCCTCCACGCGATGCACGAGGTATTCCAGCTTCCGATCGGCGCCGATGACGGGGGAGTTGACCGGGCTCCAGTAGCGCTCCTCGAAGAACCCGTCGGGCCGCCGGACGCCGTATTTCTGGATCGCCATCGTGTCGGGCTGCAGGGTCTGGATGACCCGGTTGAGCGAGGCCCGGAGGTTGGCCACGCCGGTGGCGGCGGGGTCGTTGGGGTCGTCGGGGAACACCTCGAACAGGCCGCGCCCGACGAGCTGCTCGCGCTGGGTGAGGGTGGCCTTCAGGTAGGCGTCGCTGGCGGCCACGATCTTCAGGTCGGGGGTCATCACCAGGTAGAGCCCGGGCAGCGATTCGAACAGGGCCCGGAAGTGCGAGTGGATCTCCTCCATCCGCTTGCGGTCGGTGATGTCGTGGGCGGAGGCGTAGATCGTGCGCTCCGCCACCCGCGACCGCGCGTTCCAGAGGAGCCAGCGGTAGCTGCCGTCCTTGCAGCGGTAGCGGTTCTCGAAGGACAGGGCGTCCAACCCGCTGGTGAGGCCGGCCGCGACGGCCTGGGTGCGCTCGCGGTCCTCGGGGTGGACGAAATCGATGAACGGCCGCGCGCACAGCTCCTCCTTGGTGTAGCCGAGCGTCCGTTCCCAAGCCGGGTTCAGGCGCCGGAAATAGCCGTCGAAGCTGGCCAGGCACATCATGTCCACGGTGAGCGAGAAGAAACGGTCGAGCTCTTCCTCCGCCTGCTGCCGGCGCCGGAAGTCGCGGCGCACCACGAGGCCCGCGGCCAGGATGAGCCCGGTAGCCAGCACCGTGCCGAGCCCGAAACCCAGGAGGGCGCGGCGCTGCTGCTCCTGCACCGTGGCGGAACGCGCGGCCAGCAGCCGGCGCTCCTCGGACTCCATCTCCGCGATGAGCGTGCGCACCTCGACGAGCGTGCGGTTGCCCAACTCCAGCTGGACCGGGTCGACCGTGCCGGGATTGCCATGCCGCCGCCGCGAGATGTGCGCCTGCATGATGTCGCCAAGCCGCTGCATGCTTTCGTCCAGACGCGTCATCCGCTCCCGCTGCCGGGGATTGTCGGCCAGCAGCGTCCGCAGCTTGTCGAAATTGGCGCCGATCTGCGCCGACACCGCCTGATAGGGCTCCAGAAATTTCTCGTCGCCCGTCAGCAGATAGCCGCGCGTGGCAGTCTGCATGTTGAGCATGTCGACCAGCGTCGACTCCAGCTGATACAGAACCTCATGCGTGTGATCGACCCACCGAAAGGTGTTAACCATACGCACCGCGCCCCACCAGGCAGTGCCGCCTATGGCCAGCAGGAACACGACCGCCAGGACAAAGCCCGAGGCGATCTTTTTTTCAAAAGACCATGGCAAATAAGATCCCTCCTGCTAATGATTTTAGGAAGGCCCGTTGTACTAGACTTTATACTAACTGGACTGACGCTTGCATCTATCGACTGACAGCAGGTATTAACTGCGAGAGGTGTAAGTGCACTAGGTAGGTTTGCCTAAGAGCCTGGGCAACCTAAAAGAAGACCCTAAAGCATTTTGCGTTACTGGCTTATCGAACGTTTAACGGGCGTTCATCTCGAAATCCGGCGGGTTTCGCGCTTGGACAAGCGGGCAAAAGCAATAGCCCGGCGAGGCCCAAGGCCCCCCGTTCCTTAAAGTCTGAGCAGAGAAGAGTCCTGCCTCTGTACCGGGTCCGCCGCTGGAAAGTTTGGCGGTCTCGTCGTAGCGATCAGGGGGTTTCCGCCTTGGCCTGCCGAAGGGAGATTTCGCCGTTCAGGGTGGACAGCTTGATATCGACGCCGCCGCCGTTGAGAGTGCCGGTTACGATTTTGCCGCCGGTGAGGGGGGGCCGGGGAACGCGGGGCGGTCGGGGGGGGCGGGGAATGGCGGGTGTGCCTGCGTCGGCCGAGTCCCGTCGGCCGGCTTCCTCGGTTTCGTGCCGGGTTTCTGCCGACGACGTGCTCCGGGCGGTTCCGGAGCGGTGGTGGCTGCGGGAGCCCTCGGATGTCGTCTTGAGCGCGGCCTCGTCGAAATCGGTCAGGATGGAGCCGTTGAGGGTGTTCATGCGCACGCTGGCCTTGGTGTCGGCAGGGACGCGCAGGTCGATCTGGCCGTTCATCGAGGTGATGGAGACCGGTTTGACCGGGGCGCGGGTGTAGACGGCCCGCACTTCGCCGTTCAGGCTGTTGATGACGGCGGAGCCCACGAGGCCCTCGAGCCGGACCTCGCCGTTCATGGTGCTGACCTCGATGTCGCCCTGGACGTCCCGGATCTCGAGGTCGCCGCCCGGCTCGGCCTTGATCCGCAGCGCGATGGCGCGCGGGACCTGGAGGCGGAACTCCGCGTCGTGGCCGGCGCGGGGGTTGTCGCCGGCGAGCCGGAGGCTTACGACATTGTCCTGTTCCGCCAGCTCGAAGCTGACCTCGTCGTCGAGGCGGCGCAGACCGCCGGGCCGGACGGGCGCGGCGGACTTCCGGGCCAGGGTGGACTCGACGGTCACGGCCTCGGTGTCGGTGCCGTCGATGCGGATCGCGGCCCAGGGGAGGTCGATGACGAGGGTGGCGGGCTGGCCCGGGCGGGAAAGCGGCGCGGTAGCGGTCACGGGATTGTCGGCGGCACGGGCGGCGGCCGCGGCGAGGCCGGCGGCCAGGAGCAGGGGAAGGACGGTTTTCATGTGAGGGCGGGGGAAGTCGGGCGTCCGGCGGCGGCGGGACGGGGGTCCGGCGGTTCGGCGAGGCGCAGCGCCGCGAGGGCCCGGCGGGCGGCCTCGCGGACGTTGCGGTCGATCGCCTCGTCGCGGGCCAGCCGCTCGAAGACGGGCATGGCGTGTTCCTCGCCGGACGCGGCGAGCAGCTCGATCATCGCCACCTGGACCAGCGGCGCCGGCTCGCGCGGCAGGGCGGAGAGGACGCCGGCGCGGACGAGGGAGTCGTCCGCATGCGGCGCGAGCGCGTCGACGGCGGAGAGCCGGACGTTGACCGAGGGGTCGAAGGCCAGGGCGCCGACGAGGTCCGTCAGCACCCGGCGGTCGGGGTGCGGCAGCGCCATCGTGGCGAGCACGGCCGTGAGCCGTTCGCTGGTCGACTGCTGCTGCTGCAGGGAATGGGTCACGAGCTGGCCGAAGGAATCCAGCTGCGAGCGGAGGGCGGCGAGTTCGGCGCGGGCCGCGGCGTCGACGGCCGCGGCCGGAGGCGGAGCCAGGAAATGCCGGCCGGCGAAGAGGCCCCCGGCCAGGAGCGCGAGGGCCAGGGCGAGCTGCCCGGCCGGTTGCGCGGGCAGCAGGGCCGCGCAGAACCGGTCGAGCCGGCCGCGCGCGAGGGCGAAGGGGCCCGGGGCGTCGGCCTCGCGCTGGTTCGTCTCGAGCATCGCGTAAAACTGCGCGCGCAGCCGGGGCCCGGGCTCCTCCGTGGCGGGCAGCGAGTCGAGCTTGCGGCTCAGTTCCTGGAGGGCGGACCACTCGCGCTGGCAGGCGGGGCAGCCGGCGAGGTGGGCGCGGAGGCCGGCGGCCACGTCGGCCGGCAGCGAGCCGTCGTGGTAGTCGACGAAGCATTCCTGGACGCGCTGGCAGTTCATCATGGCGGTGGCGGGTGGAAACGGGTTGGCGGGGGATCAGGACGGGCGTTCCCGGCGGATCCTGAAATACACCTCGCGCAGCTCCTGGAGCGCGCGGTGGACCCGGACCTTCACGGCTCCGACCGTGCAGTCGAGCAGGCGGGCGATCTCCCGGTGCTCGAGCCGCTGGAGCCGGGAAAGCACCAGCACCTCGCGATGCTCCAGCGGCAGGCGGACCAGCGCCACGCGCAGCAGCGTCAGGTCGTCGGCCGCCACCGCCCGGTCCGACGGCGGCGGCGCCTGGTCGGGATGGGCCTGGAGGTCGGCGGGGTCGGCCGGCACCGGGGCGGCGGCATGCTTGCGGAAGTGATCGGCCGCCACCTTGCGCGCGAGATGGTAGAACCAGGCCGAGAACCGGCCCTCGTCGCGGTAGGTGTGACGGTATTTCAGGATGCGGTAAAAGACGATCTGCACCAGGTCCTCGCTGGCGGCCGGCTGGCCGGTCAGGCGCACGAAGAAGCCGTATAGCGCCCGGTGATGCCGCTCGAAGAGGTCCCCCAGCCGGCGAACCTCGCCCGCGCGCACGGCGATCATCAGTTCGTGGTCGGAGGGGGCTTCCACGGCGGCAGGCAGGCTAGCGGCGCCGGAGTGTATGCGCAATGCGGTGAACGTCGCCGGGGACATGGATCGTGGTCATCGGGGGTGGATGTCGGGAATACCGTCCGGCAGGATAAAAGTTACAGGAATTCGGGCTGCGGGGCACCGGCGGGCGCGGGCACCCACCTAAGGGTGAATCGAGTGAGGTCGGGAGAGACGGATTGCGTGCCGGCACAGAACCGCCCACGTTGGCCTGAAACCGTTCATCCCCGGAGGCAGGTCGCGAGGCGGCCTCGCCTTTGGTCAACCTCAAGCATCCCCTCAATGGCCATTCCGCAGCTGAGTGAAGAGCAGATCCGCACCTGGACGCGTGCGCAGAAGGACGAGTGGTGGTTCAAACATGTCTATCGCGGCGACATGCCGCAGCTTACGTTCCGATCCGGGGTCACGGGCTTCGTGTTGGGAGGCATCCTGGCGGCCACCGCGCTGTACATCGGCGGCAAGACGGGCATCGGGATCGGCGTGGGCCTGACCTCGGTCATCATGGCGTTCGCGTTCTTCCGCATCCTGTCGGGCCTGGGGATCGTGAAGGATTTCACCATCCTCGAGAACAACTGCACGCAGTCGATCGCGACGGCGGCGGGCTACATGGTTATGCCGCTGATCTCGAGCCTGGCGGCGTACATGCTGGTGACGGGGCATATCGTGCCCTGGTGGCAGATGATCATCTGGAACGCGGTGATCTCGATCCTCGGTGTGCTGGTGGCCTTCCCGATGAAGCGGCGTTTCATCAACGAGGACCAGCTGCCTTTCCCCGAGGGCCGGGCGTGCGGCGTGGTGCTCGACACGCTTTACACCGGCAAGGCGGCGGCCGGCCTTTTCCAGGCGAAGCTGCTGGCGGTCACGGGCGTCATCACCGGCCTCTACCAGTTCCTCTGCAGCGACGGCTGGATGAAGCTGGTGCAGTTCAAGCTGCTGCGCCTCGATCGCTGGGCGGGGCTGAAGGAGCCGTGGCATTTCTTCGAGCGCCTGGACACCTATTACTACCTGGCGGCGGCGAAGTACGAGCTCTGGATCCCGAAGATCCTCGGCACCGACGTGCGGCAGCTGGGGCTGCGGGCGACCTTGGACGCCGCCATGCTGGGCGTGGGCGGCCTGATGGGCATCCGGGTGGCGACCAGCTGCGTGCTCGGCGCCTTCCTGAACTTCGCGGTGCTGGCGCCGATCATGATCAGCCGCGGCGAGATCAAGGCCTACACGGCCCCGAGCGGCGCGCTGGTCCCGATCTCGCGCGGCGAGATCGTCAATCAGTGGTCGTTATGGTGGGGCGTGACGATGATGGTCGTCGGCTCGCTGGTCGGCCTCTTCGGCAAGCCCGAGATCTTCACGAGCGCCTTCCGGAACCTCCGCCGGAAGCCGGCCGCCGCGACCCCGGCCGGGCCCGACGTGCTGAAGGGCATCGAGCTGCCGCTGTGGATGTCGTACGTCGGCGTGCCGGTGTTCAGCGTCCTCGCCGCCGAGGTCACGCACGCCTTCTTCGGCGTGCCCTGGCTGATGGCCTTCGTCTCGCTGCCGCTGATCTTCGTCCTCACGGTCATCTGCACCAACTCGATGGCGCTCACGTCGTGGACCCCCACCGGCTCGCTGGCCAAGATCACGCAGTTCACGATGGGGGCGATCGACCGGAGCAACCCGGCGAACAACCTGATCCCGGCGGGCATGACGTCGGAGATCGCGGCCAACGCCGCCAACCTGCTCTCCGACATCAAGCCCGGCTACATGCTCGGCGGCAAGCCGCGGCACCAGGCCGTCGGCCATGTCATCGGCATCTTCGCCGGCGCGCTCGCCTCGACGCCGCTGTTCTTCCTCCTGTTCCTGCCGCCGGACAAGGACGGGGTGCGCTCGGTTTCGACCATCGTCTCCGACAATTTCGCGATGCCGGCCGCGCTGCAGTGGAAGGGCGTGGCCGACCTGATCGCCCGCGGGGTCGGCAACCTGCCGCCATCGGCGGTCATCGCCATGACCGTGGCCGCGGTGGCCGCGGCCACGTTCGAGATCCTGCGCGTGCGGACGAAGGGGCGCTTCCCGCTGTCCGCCGTGTCGATGGGGCTCGGCGTGGTGCTGCCGCCCGAATCCTGCTTCGCCATGTGGGTCGGCGCGCTGGTGTTCTGGTGGCAGGGACGCCGGAACCGGGAGCCGGGCACGCGGGGTCATGCGTTCTGGGTCGAGGGCTGCGAGCCGATCTGCGCCGGGCTCATCTCCGGGGCGGCGCTGGTCGGCATCGGCAACGCGATCGTGAACGTGCTGATGGACTGACGCCGCCCGGGCCCGCGCCGCACCGGCTTTCGGCTTGCTGGGGCCGGGGGGCTCAACTACTCCATGACGCCTCCGCCGGTCCCGCCGGCCGACCCAGCTCCAACCCAGGCGCCACCATGAACTCCGCACTTTCCCGATCCCTGCCGCCTTCGACGCGCGGCCTTGTCCGCTTCCGTTCCCGCTGCTCCCGGCTGGCCCGGGCGGCCGCCCTGCTGGGCGCGGCCGGACTCGTGTTCGCCACGGGCTGCCAGTCGACGACTCCCGGAGTCGCGGCCGCTCCGGCCGCGGCGGCGAAGGAGCCCGAGGTGCTCGCCATCCGCGAGGGCGACGTCCTCAAGGTCTCCTTCCCCGGCGCCGCCAACCTCGACACGACCCAGAAGGTCCGCGGCGACGGCCGGATCACGCTCGACCTGGTGGGCGAGGTGATGGCGGCCGGCCTGACACCGCAGGCGCTCGAGCAGGATCTGGTGTCGCGCTTCTCGTCGCAGCTGGTCTCCAAGGACGTCCGTGTGACGGTCGTCTCGACCTCGTTCGCGGTCTACGTCTCCGGCGCCGTGCTGCGCCCGGGCAAATACGCATCCGACCGCCCGATCACCGCACTCGAGGCCATCATGGAGGCGGGTGGTTTCGATCCGATCAAGGGCGACGCGCGCTCCGTGCTCGTTATCCGCCAGGAGAACGGCGTCACGAAGAACTACAAACTGAACCTCAAGCTGTTCCTGGAAGGCAAGCAGGGCGAGAATTTCTACCTGAGATCCGCTGACATCGTCCACGTGCCGGAAAAGTTCTCGATTTTCTGAGCGGGTCGACTGGCGTCGTGGCTGGTGACCTGCGGGGCTGATGGCCCCGCCTCCATTTGCCTGAGTGGCGAAAAGGGCTCCACCGGTGAGCCACCGAGTAGTCCTTGGCGACTTTGCGTGAGCCAATTTATCGGTCGGTATATGACTCACGCAAAGCCGCGAAGACGTTGGGATTCCTGCAGCTTGGGCGGTTGGTCCTCTGGCCAAGATCCGGCGCGGAAAAACCAAGGAATGCCCGGTGCGGCGGGAAGATGGGGAGTATGCTTCTGCCAGAAGGAGCAGACCATGAATGCAACCCCCCGTGGCAGGAAAACACCCGCCGAAATCACCGAGTATCGAATCCGCGAGCGCGCGCATGCGCTGTGGCTCAAGGGCGGATGTCCGGACGGGGCCGACTGGGAGCACTGGTTCGAGGCGAAGCGCCAGCTGCTGGCGGAGGACGGTTCATCGAAACCCGGAGGACCTCCGCCGCTCACCATCCGGTCGACCTTGGCCAAGCGTCTCAGCGATCCCGCCCATCGTTTTCATGCCCCGGGCATCGCCCGGGATCACCGGTTGGACGTGATCGAGGGCGAGGCGCGCCAGCGCGTCCGCGCCCACGCCCCGAGCGCCGAAAAATCCAAGCTCCGGTTCCGCTGACACTCACTCCTGCAGTTGAACCGTAAAGTTCTCACGACTACTCCGGAATTCAGTTCCGCCGGGATGGCTGCGCAGAGAGGATGCGGAACTCAGGAAAGCAGGATGAAAGAGACGCCCGCGAATAGCGCGGATGGACGCAAATCGAGGAGAGTGAAGAGGATGAGTTGAGAGAAGAGAGTCCCGACACGGGCTTTCGACCTTCAGGCGCTCCCTGTTTCCGCCACTCAGCCGGAGAACGACCACACGTCCGGATAACTTCCATCCAGATTGAGCCGCGCGATGTAGATGCCGTGTAGGGCGCGTTCGTCGTCGGTGACGGCGGGCGACACCCGGAACTGGGGTTCGGGATTGGTCGAGGCGGGGCGCTCGCGCCGGTAGTTGATCGACTCCGTGCGGAAGCGGTGCACCAGCCACTGGGAGCTGCCGCCGCTGTGCGGCAGGACCTTGCACATGTCGGCGATCGGTTCGGACTCGGGTCGCAGCGCTGAATCCGTGGCCAGGAGGTCGAACACGACCTGCCGGCGGGTGAGCGCGAAGTCGTTGCGCGGGTCGGCCTCCCAGCAGTAGAGCGGGTGCCGGCGATTTTGGTAGGGCGAGCCCTCGCGGTCGCCGGTGAACACGCGGATCCGGCCGTCCGCGCAGCGGTAGGCCGACACCGGGGCCCGCACGATCGGCTGGCCCGCGCGCGGCTGGTTGAACAGCTTCCGGCCGGCGAGCGAGAAGGGATCGTCCAACCGCACCCAAAGCAGCGGCAGGTTCGCGTCCTTGTGGGGACGGGCGTACATGGCCCAGCCGTCGTCCAGCCGCACGAGGCTGCCCTCGATGGCTTCGAATCCGGGCGGGAAGAACCGCGGGCCGGTCTCCACCCACTCGTAGCGGTGCCGGGCGGGATGGTAGCGGAACTTCAACGCCACCGGGCCGGCGGCCTTGGGGTCGTTGCGGTCGGGCCAGGCGCCCGAGCCCTGGTGCACCCACTCGGTGGCGGAGGCGTTGTAGCTCTGGGCCTGGATGAAGGTGATGTTGCTGAGCCGGCCGGCCGGATCGGCGGGATCGAAGTCCGGCGACCGCAGCAGCGACTCGGGCTCGACGATCTCGATGTCGTTGCCGGCGTCGTTCAACCGCACCTGCACCCAGCACACGGTGTGCGTCTTCGCGGCGAGCGGCCGCTCGACCCGGTCGGGACCCGCGAAGGGCCGCGCGTACCGATACCAGCAGATGACGAAGAGGTTCGCGTGCGGCGCCGGCCGGCCGTCGATCAGCGCTCCCTTCGGCACGCCGAAACCGCCGGGATGGCCCTGGGCCATGAAGTGCCGGCTGCCGTCGCCGAGCGGATCCCAGGCGTCGGTGGACGACGCCAGCATGCCCTCCTTGAGGATCACGCCGTCGAATCCCTTGACGCGTACCTGGTAGATGATGCTGCGGTCCTCGTCGACCCCGCGCCAGCCGCGGGTCGCATACAGCACGAGGAAGCGGTCCTTGCTCAGCCGGATGCCGTTGGGGTGGGCGGGGAAGGCGCCGTTGTCCCGGCCCTGGCCGGGGATGAGGCAGTCGTGGACCAGCTTGCCGAGCGGGGTGATGGTGCCGGCGGTCGGGCCGCTGCTGGCGAGGAGGGAGCGCGCCGCAAGGGTGCCGACGATCGTGGTCGCGAGGAATTTTCGACGGTTCATGGGGTGCGCCAAGGTGCAGGAACGGGCCCCGCGGGTCAGCAGGAAAAGCCGAGAAAAATGGTGGACGTTGAACGCGGCGGCGGCCTTTTGACAATCCCGCCAAGGTGGCTGCAATTGCCGGATGCAGATCGGCATCGACAGCTTCGTGGAGACGAGCTTCAACCCGGCGCGTCGCGCCGCCCTGGACCCGGCCGGGCGGATGCGCGGGCTGCTCGCCGAGATCGAGCTGGCCGACCAGGCCGGGCTCGACGTGTTCGGCCTCGGCGAACACCACCGCCCCGAGTACCTGTCGTCGGCTCCGGCCGTCATCCTGGCCGCCGCCGCGGCGCGGACCCGGCGCATCCGGCTCGCCAGCGCCGTCACGGTGCTCAGCTCCGACGATCCCGTGCGGGTGTTCCAGGATTTCGCCACGCTGGACCTGATCTCCGGGGGGCGGGCCGAGATCATCGTCGGCCGTGGCTCCTTCATCGAGTCGTTCCCGCTCTTCGGCTATGAGCTCGACGACTACGACACGCTCTTCGCCGAGAAGCTCGAGCTGCTGCTGCAGCTCCGCGACCAGGTCGAGGTGCACTGGTCCGGCCGGCACCGCGCGCCGCTGACCGGGCAGGGGGTTTATCCGCGGCCGGTGCAGCAGCCGCTGCCGGTGCGCATCGGCGTCGGCGGCACGCCGGCCTCGGTGATCCGCGCCGGGCGCCTCGGGCTGCCGCTGGTGCTGGCCATCATCGGCGGCGAGCCGCACCGGTTCCGGCCGCTGCTCGATCTCTACCGCGAGGCCGGCGCGCGTGCCGGGCACCCGCCGGAGCGCCTGGAGGTCGGCATCCACTTCATCGGCTTCGTCGGCGACTCGACCGCGCAGGCGGCCGACGATTTTTATCCCGCCTACGCCGAGGCCTTCACCCAGATCGGCCGCGAGCGCGGCTGGGGGCCGACCACCCGCGCGCAGTTCGACGCGCTCTGCGGGCCGACTGGCGCGCTGCTGGTCGGCGCGCCCGAGCTCGTGGCGGAGAAGATCCTGCGGGCGCACGCCGCGCTCGGGGGTTTCGGACGGGTGACGCTGCTGCTCAACGGCGGCTCGATTCCCGCGGCCAAGACCCTGCGCGCCATCGAGCTGCTGGCCACGCGCGTGGCCCCGCTGGTCCGCGCGGGTCGAGGGAGCGCGCCGGGGAAGTGAAGGCCGCGGCATCAGGGCATGGTCGCGCGCCGCATCGTGCGATCATCAGCAATCGCATGCTCTCCCACGCCTCCATTCGCGGCCCTGGGCGTAATCAGCGGGCCCGTCTTGGTTGATCCCGGCCCTCCCGGGCGGAACTACGGGGAGAAGGGGGGAGGGCCGCGAAGGGCGCGATGGGGTTAAGGGGTGGGCTGTGAGCGATCCGGCCTCGGGGTCGTCAGGGTCGGGGCGATTTCCCGTCCTCGTCCCTCCCGCCCCTCCTGCCTTCCGGAGTTCCCCCGCCTTTCCGCTCTGCACGGCCATCCCGGCGGGATTGAGCCCGGGGAAGCGCGAGAAAGCCGGAAAATCAGCCCTTCACTCTCCTCACTCAACCCGCAACGGCATGATTCCGGCTTGGCGCGACTCGCGGAATTGCCGCGGGCTCACCCCCTCGCGCTTCCGGAACATCTTCGAGAACTGGAACGGGTCCTGGTAGCCGACGGTGGCGGCGATCTCGGCGACCTGCAGGTGCGATTCCCGGAGCAGCTCCTTGGCCCGCTCGAGGCGACAGCGCTGCAGGAAGTCCTTGAAGGAATGTCCGGTGACGCGGGAAAACACGCGGCTGAAATGGGCCGGGCTGCAGCGCAGCCGGGCGGCCAGCTGCTGGCGGCTGACGGCCTCCGCGTAGTGGATCCGGATGTAGTCGATCGCCTCGCGCGCGACCCGGTGTTGGTAGGCTTTCTGCCGCGGGACCAGCGCGACGGTGCGTTCCAGAGCGTCGTGGGCGAGCTTCTCGAGCTGGGGCCAGGTCTTCACGCGGTCGAGGCGGGTGATGATCCAGCGGGTGTGCCGCCCCAGCTCGTCACCCGGCGCGCCGGCGCCGAAGGCCGCCCGGTTGGCGTTCGTCAGGATCTGGAGCGTGCGCAGCCGGTAGTGGGAGAAGCGGCTCCACGGCTCGGTGGCGATCACGCGGAGAATCGTCTGCAGGTGGCGGCGCGACGTCGCCAAGTCGCAAGCCTGGATGGACGCCATGAGCTGGGCGCCAAGATACCACAAATTCTGGGTGAGTGGCATGGAGAGCGGGAAGCATTACCTTGGCACTGCCGGATAAGCAAGCGGACGTGAAGATCGGGCAGGACTGCCGCCGGACTTGGCTGGCATCGCCGCGGGAGGGGCGCAGGGCAGGCACGCGCCTTGATCCGCGGCCCACTGCCTGTCGTGAGCCAAAAAAGAGCCGGCCAATAATGGCCGGCCCCGAAGGAAGCAGAGGGATTGCGATCAGAAGCGAATGCGGGCGCCGCCACCGATCGTGGCGCCGCTGTTCCACTTGTGGGCCAGGAGCCCAGAGGTCCGCCAGTACGAGAGGGTCGGCTCGTTGGTGATATTTCGCCATTCGAAGAACAACTGGTAGTTCTTGTTACGGCCGAAGTCGTAACTCGCGGTGAAGTCCCACAGCTGGCGCTCGGTCGTGATTTCGTCGTCAGCCGGGACGCCGCCAGTGGACTCGATCTGTTCGCCCGTGTCCGACATCGCTAGGCGAAGGAAGAGGCCCTTGTAGGCGTAGATGAGGGAGGCGTTGAGGATGTAGGCCGGCTGCTGCTCAAGTTCCGGACTGTCCGACCGGAGGGGCGATTTGATCTCGGAGTCGAGACCGCAATAGTTGACGTCCAGGCCAAGCCCGCTGAGGAAACCCGGCAGAAAATCAAAATTGCGTCGGAACGATGCCTCCCAGCCGCGGATCATGCCGTCCGTGTTGGCCTGGACGGACGTGCGCCGGTAGTTGTTGCCGTTGATCACGACCTGATCGACGACCTCGAACGGGAAGTTTGAGATGTCTTTGGAAAACACGCCGACCATGAACTGACCGAGGGCGCCGGTATACCAGTCGAAGGAAAGATCGAAGTTGCTCGAGGTGAGCGCCTCGAGGCCCGGATTCGGGGAGAAGATCGTAAAGTTGACGGGATCGATCGTCTCTGTGCTGTAGATATTGCTGGCGTCGGGGCGAGCGACGGTGTTTGTCCAGCTAGCGCGGATGTACATGTCAGGCTTGATCTCGTACTTCAGGTGAACCGACGGCATGTAGTGGTCGTAGCTATCGGAGAACTCCTTGTAGAAGCCGCCCACCGCGGAAGTCAGGCGCACGAATTTTTCGTCCGTTTTCTCGTAGCGCACGCCAGCGACCAGCGTCAGTTTCTGCTTGGTGTAGGTGCCCATGGCATAGCCGGCGTAGATGTCTTCGCGGGCATCGTACATGGCGGTGCCCCCGGGCAGCAGAGCGGCGACCAGCGGTCCGAACGAGCCGGGATTCGCCGTGACGAGCCCGCGGGCAACCTCCGGGTTGTAGCGCACGCCGAGATTGATATTCTTCTGATCGAAATCGTCGAGCGGGCCGACGTTGCCCAGATTGGCGAAGGTGAGGGTGCCGGTCTGGGTGCGGGAATAGACCTCGTTCGGATTGGCTTTGCCCTTGAAACGCAGGTAGGTGCCGGTCTTCAGCTCCAGCTTGCCGCCGCCGGCCATCTCGAACTCCTTCGCGATGTTGACGTAGGGGGTCTTCTCCGCCTCCCAGTCCTTGCGTTGCGGAGCGTCGACGTTGCTTGCGATGGGGTAGCTCGCGGGATTCGTGAGCACGGCCGTAGAAGTCGCGCCAGTGGGGATCAGCTTGTAGGAGTCCGAATTCATGAGGAGACGGACCGGGTCGCCGTAGCTGTTGATACGGACGCCGCTGAAGTAAAAGTCGGACAGGTATTTCTCGAATGAGCGGGAGCTCGAGAAACCGTAGTCCAGCGTGATCGAGTCTCCCAGTTCCGTGACGCCGGTCAGGTTCCACCCCTTGACCTCCAGGCGCCAGGTGCGCTGGCGGTAGAGCGCGGCGACGCGTCCCGTGATCAGGCCGCCATCGGCATCGAAATCGACCACCGAACCGCCGACTCTGTAAGGAGCAAAGCCGCTGTAGGTGTAGCGGTAGATACGCTGATCTTGCAGACCAAACGAATGAAAGCCGCGGGCCACGAGACGGGTGTGGTCGCCGAGCCGCGCGGCGAATGCGAGGTCAAAGCCCTCGTTGCGCCGGACGGCTTCGGTGCGTTGATCGCGAAACTGCACAATGCCGTTCACGGTCGATCCGCCGGTTCCAGCCGTGGGCACCGCGCCGTTGGACTCGATTTCGTCGTAGTATGAGTCGGACTCGCGCCGGTTCAGCGAGATCGTGTATGCGAAGCGCTGTTCTTTTCCGATGAAATCTCCGTAAGTGAAACTTTCGCGGTCCTGCAGGGCGCCCAGTTCATTGACGCCTACAAAACCCGACGCTGTGATCATCCGCGCCTGCAAGTCCAGCGGATTGCGCATCAGGATGTTCGCCACGCCACCAATACCGTCGGATGGAATGTCCGGCATTGCAGCCTTGGTGACGACAATGGTCTCGATGAGCGCATTAGAAATCGTGACCAAGTCATTGCGCCGGGTCTCTGCGTCGGCGGAAGGAAGCGTGAATCCATTGACTAGCGTACCGTTGTACTGCGGACGGGCGCCGCGGATCGACACGAAGCGACCTTCGCCGGCCTCCAGGATCACGCTGACGCCCGGAAGGCGCCCGAGCGCCTCAGCCGCGTTAAGGTCGGGGAACGTTCCCATCTTGTCTGATGAGATGATGTTCACGAGGTTCACGGCCTCCTTGGTGCCTTTCAGAGCTTTGGCCTGGCCCAGCAGGGAGCCTTCAACCACCAGCTTTTCCAGCTCGATCACCTCTGCTTTCTTCTCAAGCGAGGAAGACGGCTGAGCGGATTGCTGGGCAATTGCCGCTCCGCAGCCAACAAAAAGGGCAAACGCAAACGTGCTCGCCCTGAACGACCTTGCAGTTCTGCGGTGGTCAACCGCAACCATCGAACGATGTATAGAGTACATGGGTCTGTTGGGTTTTTATCCTGGTTTGCTGAAACTAGACGCAATTTCAGCTGAGATATATTCGAATACAGCCGACGGTATTCGGCTGTCGAGGCCTATAGTTCAGGTTTGATTTCTGCCAAATAGGCTCAAATTATTACATAAGTAATTAAATTGAAGTGATTAATGACACTTGAAATTACCTGATGGATTCACTAGCAATGTGAATTTTCAGCAACACTACCGAATGCATGCCATAAAAAGAGGGTATACGTAGTGGAAGATCTGGATATGGGTCCGACAGCGCCACGCGGTTGTGAACCTACACGGAGCTCAAATCGGCGCTCTCCGAGGAGAATGGATGGCCAGTCAGGAAGGGGCATGCCGCGATACAGCGGCCCCGGCGAAATCAGCCGGTGGTACGCGCCGACTGGTGCCGATGCCACGCGAGGTAGGCGTAGAGGTAGAGTCCGGCCACGAGCAGGGCGATGCCTCCGCGGGCGGCGAACAGGACGTCGAGGCCCACGGAGGGCTTGAGGATGCCGGCGAGCACGACCCCCGCGCCGCCGGCGATGACGGACAGCGTGTTCATGACGCCCTGTGCGGTGGCGTGGCCGGCCGGCGGCACGGCATCGCACATCAGCGGAATCAGGTTGGTGCCGCCCACCGAGCCCACGAAACCCGTGAGCACCATGGCGGCGAAAAGCCAGGGGAAGGGCAGGCCGAGCAAGAAGATCACCGCGGCCGGGGCGCTGATCAGGCTGCTGGCGGCCATCAGCAGCAGGCGCCGGCCGACATGGCCGCGGGCGAATCGGTCGGAAAGCCAGCCTCCCGCCACCGCCCCGAGGATAACGGAGAGCGCGAGGGTGAAGGTACCGTAGAATCCCGAGGCGCCCAGGCTCATGTCGTACTCCTCCTTCAGGAAGAGGGGCAGCCACGTGGCCATCGCCCACAGCCCGATGCTGCCGAGGCCGGTGGCCGCCAGGAGCAGCAGGTAGAGGGGCGACCGCAGCAGGACCGCAAAGGGTTCCCGCCAGGATCCGCTCCGCCCCGGCCCGCCGGGCGTGGTGCCGGGCGCCGGTCCCAGCATCGGCCGGGCGAACAGGGCCAGCAGCAGCCCGCCGGCGCCGAGGATCCAGAATCCTGTGCGCCAGCTGTGGTGGTCGGCCAACAGGCCACTGAGCGTGCCGCCGACGGTGGATCCGACCTGGATCCCGATCATCGCCAGGCCGACGGCGCGGCCCCGCGTGGCGGGGCCGTGCTGCTCGGCGAGGAGGGCGACCGCGGTGGGGATGTACAGGCACTCCGCCAGGCCCAGGGCGACGCGCAGGACGGCAAGCTCGGCGTAGGTGCGGGCGCAGCCGGTCAGGATCGTCACCACGCTCCAAGCCACCAGGCTGATCGTCACCAGCGTGCGACGCGGAAACCGGTCGCCGGCGATCCCGGCGAACGGCGAGCCCACCGCGTAGCTCCAGAGAAACAGCGAACCGAGCAGGCCGAGGGCGGCGGAGCCCAGCCCCATCTCCGCGGCCACGGCGGGCAGCACCGCGTTCAACGCCGAGCGGTCGGCATAGTTGAAGCCGCCGGCGACGGTCAGGAAGAGCGCCGTTCGCCAAGGCGGCGTGAGCCAGGGCCGGGCGGAGCGCCTCGTCTCCTCCGGGCCGCTCATGGGCCGCGCAGCTGTTCGAGCAGCTCCAGGCAGGTGGCGACCACCGTGTCGGCCGCGCCCTTGGCCGGCGGGGTCAGCAGGCCGTCGCGGCGCGGCACGGTCCAGAACGAATACGTCTCATAGCCCCCGCGATCGATCTCGTCGTCCGTGCCCAGGTAACCGAGCAGCCCGTTGGTGTCGCCGCTGATCAGCGTGTGGGGGTAGGGGGAGCGCTCGCGGATCCGCCGGCCCGTGAGGGTGAAGTTTTCGCCCGGCGACAGGGCGGCGGCGAGATCGCCGATCCGCACCGCGCCGAGTGTGATCGGCAGGGCGGCCGGCGGCGGCTGGCCCGCGTCGACGAGGCGCAGCGCCTGCTCGAAATAGCGGATCTGCATTTGCGCGAGCGTCGCGCGCTGGGCGGGCGAGAGCTGCTCGGCGAGATTGACGCCGGCGAACCAGGTCGCGGCCGGGTCCAGGGCGAGCTCCTCCAGATACGCCTGCCGGGCGGCGAGCTGGCGTTCAAGCTCGGCGCGCGCGGGCCACGGCTGCAGCCGGATCTCGGCCGTTTTGAAGGCGTAGCGGAACGGCTCCGGCCGCACCGGCACCAGGCTGGGCAGCGCGCGGACCGCGGCTTCGCCCAGCCGGCGGCCGGTGCGGCGGGCCTGCGCGGGCGTGCCGAAGAGATGGTGGCAGTTCACGTCGCCGCAGAAACCCTGCAGAAACATCGCGGGGGCGCCGCCGATCGCTTCCTCGATGTGCTGCCGGGCGGCGCCGACCCAGTCGGGCGAGATCATGCGGTCGTTGATCATGGTGGCCGGGTGGCAGCAGAAATTGAAGATGACGCCGAGTGTCCGGCCATCCCGCGCCTCGAACCGCACCAGCCCGATCGTCGGGTCGAAATACTTCCCGCTCTGCAGCCCCTCGGCGTGGTGCCGGCTGAACTTGTTGCCGCCGTTCGGCAGGGGGAGGCGGGTGTTGTAGCTGACGGAGTCGCAGTAGCCCCGGCCGGCCCAGACCCGCACCGGCTCCAGGGCGGCGAGCGCCGCGCGGGCGGCGTCGACGTAGAGCCGCATGAACCGCCGCTGCTCTTCCGCCATGAAGGCCGGATCCTGCCGGCTCAGGTTGCTGACGCTGCTGCCCGTGCCGCCGCCGGGGATCGCGCCGCTGGAGTGCGTCTGGCTGCTCGACCACACCACCTGCTCGCTCCGGAGCCCGAGGGCGTCCGCGACCTCGGCGCGCAGGGCGTCGGTGCGCTTGACGCCCTCGCCCACCAGGTCGGAGCCGAACCAGACCAGGCGCCGCCCGTCCTGCTCGAGCGCCAGGCAGCGGGCCAGGAGCGGTTGGTCGAGCTCCGGCATCTCCGGGTTGCAGCCGCGGGCGCCGCAGGTGGGATGAAAGCGCGGCGTGAGGTCAAAGCCGACGAGGCCGGCCTGGAACGGGGGCGAGCGCATGGTGCGGGACAGGTAGGTGCGAGACCGCACCAGGATTCCCCCAGACGCCGGCTTTTGTCAACCGGGCGCCCGGGGTTCACTGAGTTGGCCCCGGCTCCATATTATCAGCCCGGACCGGCGCAACGACATGGAGATTGGTGCTATTACCTGTGCGCGGATTGCATGGGCGCGCCGTGGCTCGACATCGCGGGGCTCGCGGCTTAACGAACCGGTGAAGTATAGGATGAATGCCGGCGCCGCCAACGGACGCGACGGGGGAAGGCCCTCGTCGCCCCCGTCCCCCCGCGGCCGGCGCGTCCCTTCCGCTCCCCCATGACCCAACCCCGCCTCCCCCTCCTGCGGCGCCGTGGCCGCTTCCTCGGCGCGATCCTGCTGCTGCTGTTCGCCCTCGATTCCGGCGCCGCCACGCGCCGGCTGACGCTCAACGGGCTCGAGCTGGAGTTCGACGCCGTGACCGGCGGCCTCGTGGCGCTCAGCTACCCGCAGGTGGGCCGGATCCTCGCCGCCGAGCGCGAGACGGCGGGTCTGCTCGACGTGGCGTTCCCGGTCTCCGGTTACGTGCCGATGCGGCTGGCCACGCGTTTTTCGGCGGCCGAGTTCGAGCAGACCGACCGCAGCCTCACGATCACGTGGCCGAAGCTGGCGCCCAGCCGCACGCACGTCAGCCTGCCGGAGGGATACGCCCACGCGCGCGTGACGATCACGGCGGCGCCGGACGGCCGCTCGGTGCTCCTGCGCTGCCGGATCGAGAACCATTTCGCCCAGCCGCTGCCGCAGGTCCTCTTCCCGGACCTGGCCGGGCTGCGGGCCATCGGGTCGCCGGAGGACACGAAACTGACGATGGCCCGCGGCGCCGTGACCCCGTTCACGCAGAAGGCGGAGAACCGGCACCGCGCGGCCTTCTGGCCGGTGGACGGCGGGTGGCGGATCTACGAGGCGACGGCCTATTCCTACGGGCCGAACGTGATGAACTGGCTCGACTACGGCAGCCTGCAGGGCGGATTCAGCCTGTTCCAGCGCAAGTGGCGCGACCGCGACTACCGGCGGCCCGACATCCTGACGCGGGTCACCGACGAGCAGCCGGACCGGCTGCGGCTGGCCTGCTGGCAGCCGGGACGCGTGGCGCCGGGCGAGACGTGGGAGAGCGCCGAGTACGTGCTCACGCCGCACGTGGGCGGCTGGGCCAAGGGCGCCGAAGTCTACCGGCAGTACATCCGCGAGGTCACCCCCCCGCACGAGATCCCGCGGCGCATCCGCGAGGGGCTCGGCTACCTCTCCGTGTGGATGTCCGATTCGCAGGAGACCGTGCCCGAGCTCGCCGCCATGCGGTACAAGGACCTGCCGGCGATCGCGCGCGACGCCCGGGAGCACGGGCTCGACGAGCTCGTGGCCTGGCGCTGGTGCACGCACCTCCGCATGCCCATCCCGCACCGCGAGGTGCTGGGCACGGAGGACGAATGGATCGCCGCCATCAAGGAATGCCGGGACCTGGGCGTCCACGTCTCCGGCGCGCTCGGCATCCACCTGCTGCATCACACGCAGCTCCCGCGCTACGGGGTCGCGTACACGGCGCGCAATGCGTGGAATTTCCACCGCGACCTGATCCCGAACTTCAACCCGGTCTACCTGAAGGGGCTGCCCCTGGAACACGCCGGCCAGACCGTGCCGCCCTCGAACCGGCAATGGCAGGAGGACGTGGTCAGCTCGCTCGGCGCGTGGATCGACCGCGGCCTGACGTCGTTCACCTGGGACGTGTACGGCGGCGGCGGACCGGACGGACCGCTGTCGTCGCGCTACGAGGACAACGTCGCGCTCAACCAGGTGATCAAGCAAGTCCGGGCCCGGGCGCGAAAGCTCGACCCGGAGTCGAGCTTCAACGCCGAGACCAACTCGATCAGCGGGCTCGAATGGGACGGCGAGGTGCTCGACTACACCTGGAACTGGATGTCCAACCAGGTGAAGGAGGGGCACCTGACCACGACGACCTACCTCGAGATCGCGGACGCCTCGCCGATCATCAACGTGCTCCCGAGCCCCCGCGTGAACTACAACATCGAGTCCACGCCGCTGGCGGTGAAGCAGGGCTTCGCCGACGGCGCCTACCTCAACTTCCTGCTGCGGAAGCCGGACGGCGAGAACGGCAGCGCCATCCTCGGGGAGAAACCCGCGCTTTCGCCGGTGGTCAAGCAGGCGGCCGCACGCCGGAAGCAGTTCCTGGCGTTCTTCACCGAGGGCGTCCCGGTCGGCGACTGCATCCTCGCCCGCACCAGCCCGGCGTACGTGCGCGGCCACATCCTGGGCGACGGGGCGCTCGTGATCGTGATCAACGACGACGCGGAGGCCCGCGCCGCCGACCTCCGCCTCGCGCTGCCGCTCTGGCTCAAGGGCGACCGCCACCGCGTGACGCGTTACGACGCCGACGGCCGGCTGACCGGCCGGGAAACCGTGTCCGTCAAATCCGGCGTCGCCCACCTGAAAGGACGAAAGCTCGCCGCGGGCGACATGGAGTTCATCGTGATCGGCGAATAGCTTCCTCCAGGCGATCATGACTCCCCGTCCGTTTCCCCAAGCCGGACAGCAGCGCGGCCCGAGCGGGCCACCCCGTCCGTCCGCCTCCCGCCGCGCGGCGGGCCGGCGGTGGCGCGCGGCGGTCGGGCTCCTGCTGGCGGTTGCCGGATTCGCGGCTCCAGCCGTCCGGGCGCTGGAATGGACGGTGGCATCGGACCGGCCGGTCATCCGCCCGGGCCAATTGTTCGGCGATCTCGACGCCAAGCGCGCCGGCGCCGCGCATGTCATCCGATTGGGAGACACCTACCGCATGTACTATTGGGGCACGGACCGCCGGGGATTTCACCGCGTGCTGATGGCCACGTCCTCGGTCGACGCCCCCAACGACTGGAAGCCGCTGGGCGTCGCGCTGGAGCGCCAGCCGGAAACGGAGCACAATTATTTCGGCCCCTCCTTTCCCCACGTGGTTCCGCGCTCCGGCCGGCCTTGGCTGATGTACGTGTGCGCCTGGGGCAAGGGCGCGGGCGGCGGGGCGGTGGAGAACCGCACCTGCGTCGCCACGAGCGATGACGGGGGGCTGACCTGGACCTACGCGGCCGCCAACCCCTGCCTGGCCCTCGACCAGCCGTACGACCGGATGGCGACCGGCAGTCTCTGGGTGCTGCCACATGGCGAGGGGCTGCGGATGTACTACACGGCGATCGGCCGTTATTATCCGCGGCCAGCCGGAGTGGAGTCGGGTCATGGCGACACATTACCCGAGGTCGGGATCGCCTACGCCGAATCGAAGGACGGCCTGCATTGGGAAAAACCACTGGCGCACCTGCTCATCAGCCCGCGGCGGTTCGAGGCCGCGCCTTACGAATACATCTGCTCGAAGCCGTGCATCGTGAAAATCGGGGACACGTATCACCTCTGGGTGAACACCTTCAGCCGCGCCTATCGCGTGCGGCATCTCACGAGTCCCGACGGCCAACACTGGGCCTGGCTGCCATCCGGCCCCGAGGGCGAGATGGGCGTGGGGGCGCCCGGCGCGTTCGACGACGGGCAGCGCTGCTACCCGACCATCGTCGAGCACGAAGGCGAGCTGCGCGCCTGGTTCTCGGCCAACGGCTACGGCGCCACCGGCATCGGTTATGCGACCGCCCGAACAAAAGACCTCCGACCCTAGCCGGACCCAGGCGGTTGAACCAAGCATGTACACTCATGGGACTGGGAAACCGGCGACCCCCTGACGTTAAGACTTTCCGACCTTCGGACATCCAGACCTCAAGACCTGCAACCCCGACTCACCCCATGCGCCTTCACCAAGTCATTCTCACGTTTCTCGTGTTCGCCGCCGGAGCCGTCGGTTTTGCCAAGGAAAAGATCCTGACCCTGAGCTGGGGCGACGTGATCTGGCAGCACGAGGGCCAGGGGGCCGCGGCGCTCGATACGCCCGACAAGCTCCGGGAGTCGGTGCGGACCTGGAAGGACAAGGGCGTGACCAAGGTGCATTTCCGCGTCGATGATTTCCGGATCCTGCTTTTCCACGAGGGTGCGCGGATCGGCGGCGACCGCTATGCCGAGCTCGCCGGCCGCACGACGCGCGCGGCCTGGGAGCAGAACCTGGTCGCCGTGGCGGTGGAGGCCCTCAAGCGCGAGGGCATCGAGATCCAGGCGTACATCACGATCTTCGACGAGGGCTCGCCGCCGGCGGTCATCTTCGGCAACGGCGTGCCGTTCCCCTGGCAGTCGCGCTTCACGCGCGACCACCCGGAGTTCCTCGCCTGCGACCGGAGCCCGACGGCCTCGGGCCGGAAATACCACTGGGGCGTCCCGGAGTACGCCTACCCCGAGGTGCGCGAGCACATGCTGCGGATGATCACGACCTTCTCGGACGCCTACGCCTTCGACGGGGTTTTTCTCAGCATCCGCACGCACTCGGCGCCGCCGGAGCACGCGGACCAGTTTGGGTTCAACGAGCCGGTCGTCCGGGAATACGAGAAGCGTTACGGGCGGAACATCCTGCTGCAGGATTTCGACCTCGCGAAATGGCGCGACCTGCGCGGCGAGTATTTGACGCAGTTCCTGCGCGACGTGCGCGCGCACCTGAACGCGAAGGGCCAGCGGCTGGCGATCGGCATTCCGCAGGGCGACCACCTCGGGCCGCCGTTCGGCAACCTGACGCTGGCCTGGCGGCAGTGGGTGCGCGAGAGGCTGGTCGATGAGATCGTGGTGGGCCACATTTCCCAGGAGCGGGCGCGTTACCCCCGGCTCATGCAGCGGGCGTCCGGCTACGTGCAAAACCAGGAGGAGGGGCTCAACCTGCCCCCGATCGAGCAGGACGTGGCCGAATCCTACGGCCCGCTTTGCCGGCAGCACGGCGTGAAACTCTACGTTGACCCGGAGCGTTTCGGCTACGTCTACGCGCATCCCGCCTACGGTCCGGGCCGGCAGCCGCCGGAGGTCCACGCGCGACTCAAGCAAGTGCTGGAGGCGCTGCCCGACGTGGCCGGGCTCACCTACGACTACAGCGACATCCTGGGCCTGAAGCGGTCGAACGATTGAGTAGGGCCGGTCTCCCCGTTCGACAAGCTCAGGCCCCGAGCAGAGTCGCGGGGGTCCCGAGCAAAGCCGAGGGATGACCGGACCTATGGATGGCGTCCCTGTTCAACCTCCTCCGGTCGAAACACCCGCTGCGCGAACGCGCTGAAGCTGTCGCGCCAGACGCGCCAGGTGTGGCGGCCGTCGCTCTCGTGGGCGGTTACCGAAAAACCGTCGGCCCGCAGGCGCTCGACGAGGGTCCTGGCCTGGTCGGCGTACAGGTCGCGGTTGCCCCAGCCGAGCCAGATCAGGCGCATCCGGGGGGCGTCCGGGGCGCGCGCGGGTTCGTAGCGCTCGGGATAGTTGCGCAGGCCGTTGCGGCCGGAACTGAACGCGGCGACCCAGGCCGTCAGCGTCGGATCGCCCAGGGCCAGCACGAGCGCGTTCTTTCCGCCCATCGAGAAGCCGGCGAGCGCGCGGTTCCGGCGGTCGCCGCCCACCCGGTAGTTTTTTTCTATCCAGGGGATGAGCCCGGCCACGATCTGCTCCCGCCAGCGGGCCTCCTCGTCCGCGGGCCAGTGCGGCACGCCCAGCGGCACGAAGCTGAACCCGAGCGGCATCACGACCGCCATCGGCCGCGCGCGCCCAGCCGCGATCAGGTTGTCGAGGATCGTCGGTACCCGGCCGTCCTCGATCCAGCTCCGCTCGTTGAAGTCCCAGCCGTGGAAAAGGTACACGACCGGCAGCGGCTCCGGGGCGTCGTCGCGGTAGCCGGGCGGCAGGTAGACGTACACGGGCCGGTCCCAGCCTACGGCGCCCTGGGTGCTGATCCGGCGGATCTCGACCCGGCCCGCCGGCACCGCGCGGCTGGGCTGCCAGGGCTGCGGCGCGGGATCGGGCACCTCGACCTGGCTCCACGGACCGGCGAAGAAGTCGTGCACCGAGCCATTCACGGGATCGACCACCTCGGTGCCGGCGACGCGGAAGCGGTACCAGTACAGGCTGGGCAGCAGCGGGCCGACCGTCACCTCCCAGACGCCGTCGGCGCCGCGCGTCATCGCGTAAGTGTCCTCGGGGAAATCGTGATGCTGGCCGGGTCCGCGTCCGATCAGCTCGACCGGACCCTGCTCCGGTCCCGCATAACGGAAGGTCACCCGCCGGTCGGCGTGCAGCTCCGGCGAAAGCAAAGGCGCGGCCCGTGCCGCGAGCCCGAGCGCTGCGAGTCCCGCGAACGCGAGCAACCGGAACCACCGGGGGACGGAAAGCGGCAAAAACGTCATCGGCAGTTACCTGCCGAATGTCGCCGGCCGGGGCAAGGGAGGACTGGGGGCGGGTCGGGCACCCGCGGAGAGCCGAACAGCGTTTGGCCTGACCCGGTTCGCGTTCCCCTCGTCAATTGCATGACATGGCATCTTCGATTGGTTCTCCGTCCGGAACAGGTCCGCCCGGTATTTGCCGCGGTTCAGCACGTGATAAACCCCGTCCGCGGATTTCATTCGGAGTGGCCGCGCCATGCCGGGCAGTCCTGCGGCGCCCACGACCGTCAACCCCAAACCCCAAGGCCTGACCCCGCTTTGGCCCTGCTTATAGGATTCGATCCTCCGGATGCGGATAGTACAAATATGCCTGAAAGGCTTTACAAATCTGAGGTTATTATCAGATATATCCGGAGCGCTTGCGTCCATCCGGGCAAATAGTTTGCCTGCAAAGCGTCGGTATGCCTCTCCCCAGGCAGCACCCTTGATGTCGCACCTCTGTTGTGTTCCCAAGCCCTTGATTTTCAATGGCTTGGGAATCGACGGAGACTGGCACCCAGGCAGTTAAACCGAAAAACCTAAACTCCAGCTGATAATGAACATCCAGCACCACTCTGCGTTCAGGGGAACAAGCTCCCTGCGCGCAGCCCTCGCGGCGGGACTAGTCCTGCTGCTCAGCGCCGGCACCCCCGTCGCCTTCGCACAATCCACCAATACGAGCGCCCAGCCCCCCAAGGGCGAAGACGAGGCCCTCCAGATGGAAACCGTCGTCGTGAAGGGATTCCGCGAGTCCATCGCCGCCTCCCTCAAAGCGGAGCGCGCCGCGAAGAACATCAAGAACGTCATCTCCGCCGACGCCCTCGGGAATCTTCCCGACAATAACGTGGCCGAAGCGCTGAGCCGGCTCGCCGGCGTCTCGAGTACAATCGCCGATGGTGACGGCCGCTTCGTGACGATCCGCGGCGTTGAGCCCGGCCTCAACGGCATCACGCTCAACGGCGAGACGGTCGCGACGTCCGATTCCGGTGGCCGCTCCGGACGTTCGGCCCCGCTGGACGTGCTGAGCACGGCGACCGCCGGGCAGATCGAGGTGCACAAGACCGTGACCTCGGACATGGACCTCCAGTCGATCGGCGGCACCATCAACATCATCACGCCAAGCGCGTTTGATTACAATCGTTCGATGACGTTCTTTGGCTCAGCCGAAGGAGGCTTGAACGACATGAACGCCAAAAAAGACCTCTACAAGTTTTCGCTGAATTATGCGCAGCGCTTTCGGGATAACAAAGTGGGCGTTTTCGGTTCGTTCTACAACTCGCGGACGCCCTACAGGTCCCAGGAGGCCGAGATCCGGCGCTACAATTTCTACACGGCGAACAACTACTTCCTGCCGGACGAGATTCGCCTTTCACAAAAGGACGGCCATCGCGGCAATACGGCAGCGACTGTCAACTTGGAGTACCGCCCCGACGATAATCGCCGGTTCTACCTCCGCCTCTACACGACCGAATACGAAAACTATTTGGATCGTCCGCAGAACACGATCCGGTTCCGTCATGGTGCAGCCAGTTCCCCAACCGCAGGTATCGCCACCCTCCGAACCGCAACCTACGAAGGCCGCATCAGCCTGACTGAGCGGACGACGGAACAAATCGTGGCGGGAGGCGAGTTGCCCCTGACCGAAAGCCTGAAGCTGAGCGCCTCGGCCAATTATTCAAAGGCGGAGGAGAACTGGCCGCTTCTGACGTACGTTCAGTTCTTGGTGTCGGCTCCTAATTTGGCGACTATCCAGGCGAGCGGTCCGTCCTATTATGACATAACGAACGCGGATTCTCCGAGGTTCACCTTCACCCCCCAGCTTTACCAGCCGCAGTACTGGGACTTGTCGATTGTTCGCCCCGAACAAACATGGGTATACGAAAAGACCAAGACGGGGCGCGCGGATCTCGAGTGGAAGGGCGAAGTGTTCGGCAAGAACACGACGATCAAGACCGGCGTCAAGGCCCTCGAGCGCCGGAAATCCGTGTTCGACATTGCAAGCGGGTATACGCCTAGGGGGCCCGCCGCTGGGACCAAGTTTACCAGCGACTTTGGCACCGGACCTCTGGGTACGCCAGGACCCACCTTCCAGGACGGCCGGTATTATTTTGGCCTCCAACATAACACGGGCGCCCTTCTCAAATGGCTGGACGACACGCTTCCCGAAGTTCCGTCGCCCAATCCCTACGTCGATCACGGAAATGCGAACTGGCTGTTCCAGACCGCCTACGCCTTGGGAAACTCGCTTGAGGACTTCTATTTCCTGACGGAGAAGATCTCGGCGGCGTACCTGATGGCGACCGTGGACGTGAACCCGCGACTGAGCATTTTTGGCGGCGTGCGCTTCGAGCACACCGATGAGTCGCTTTCGTCGAACCTCTTCCTTGCCGGCGCCCAAAACGCCGTCGAAGGCATCACCCTCGATCACGACTACAACACGTTTCTGCCGAATCTGCAGTTCCGTTACGATGTGAACGAGAAGATGGTGCTGCGCGGCGCGCTCACCTACACGATCGGTCGCCCCGACTTCCTCGATATGGTTCCGATCGCGGAGCTGACTTTCCAGGACACCAACAACAACGGCTTGTACGAAGGCACCCTGGAAACCGGCAATCCCGAACTCAAGCCCTACGAGTCGATGAATGTCGACGTGTTCCTCACTCGTTACCTGCCGTACGACGGCGCGATCTCGCTCGGATACTTCCATAAGCGGATCAAGAATCCGATCTACGATTGGTTCAGAGAGGACATCGATGTCGTGTTCGCGGGACGCAACTTCGAGACGCTCTATCGCGAGTCGAGGTTCAACGCCAACCCGGGCACGATCGATGGCATTGAGGTCACCTACCAGCAGAACTTCAAGTTCCTGCCGGCCCCGTTCGATGGATTCGGCGTCGTGTTCAACTACGCCTGGATCGAATCGAGCGTGAGCACGTTTGACCGTCCGGACGAAGTCACCTTCTTCCGCCAGCCGGACTCCATCTTGAACGCGCAGCTCTACTTTGAGAACCGCCGGTTCGACGCGCGCCTGGCGTATCACTATCAGGGCGCCAATCTCGAAGGCATCGGAGCCTCTCCAATCGCGGACTCTTACGGCGACGAGAGAGGAATGCTCGACTTCAAGGGCAGCGTCAGGCTCGACGACAACTGGGCCATCTATGCCGAGGTGCGGAACATCACCAACGATACCGATCGCAACTACCAGGGCGATCCCCGCTACATAACGCTCATCAACCAGTTCGGCATCACCTATCTCGCGGGTGTGACGTTCAAGTACTGAGGAATCCCTGACCCCATCCGGACCTTGCGTCGGTCCATCCCGACCATCGTCCTGCTTCCTACCGAGGGGCTGCGTCTCAAGAGGCGCAGCCCTTTTGTTTGGTGGTGTAACGCGGCGGGGCTCAACTCCGATTGCCCGTAGGCGTCGTCCCGTTGCCTTATGGGCAAAGAAGCCGGACGGGTCAGGCCCTTTAGGGTTTGGGGTTCATCGGAGTTTCTTTTGCAGCGCGGGATCGGGTTGGCGGCTCCAGGTGCCAACCTTGCGGTTGACTTCGCGGGGGTTGCCCATGCGCAGCGTCTTCGCAAGCCAGCGGTTGGTCACCGTCGTACGCGCTTTCAGCGCGGCCGCCGGCGCCAGCTTTGAGTCGGCGGACTGATCTTCGGAAGGGAAACCTTTGCGCCTTGGCGGCTTTGCGTGAGACATTTTCCCGGTCGGTGTAGGGCTCACGCAAAGGCGCCAAGCCGCAAAGAAAACAACCGAATGAGGTCGACAAGGCGAATGGAAGAGCACTGCGGTCCACTCAAGATTCGCAAGCCAGCGGTTGGTCCCCGTCGTACGCGCCTTCAGTGCGGTCGCCAGCGCCAGTTTCGAGTCGGCGGACTGATCCCCGGAAGGGAAACCTTTGCGCCTTGGCGGCTTTGCGTGAGACATTTTCCCGGTCGGTGTAGGGCTCACGCAAAGCCGCCAAGCAGCAAAGAAAACAGCCGAATGGGGTCGAAGAGGCGAATGGAAAGAGCACTGCGGTCCAACTCAAGATTGAGTCGGCGAGGTCGGCGCCGCGCGCTTGCGCGTTGCGAGCGAGCTCACAACCTACAGGAGGATTTCACGGGGCTGCGACTGCACCATAGGGCCCGCCGGAGGTGCGCTGCAGGGGAGAGCGTCGGCACGGCTGCTGCGGGAAATCGCAGACCACTCGCTCACGCTCGCTGCCACGGATCGGCGTCTGAAATTTGAGATTTGAGATCGCGCGCGGCCGCAACCGGCCGCCCTACAGCCGGAGCTTGATCGCGTCGATGAAGGCCGCGGGAGTCGCGGCGGCGAGCAGCTCCTCGCGGAGATCGGGCTGGGAGAAGGCGCGGGCCAGCGAGGAGAGGACCGCGAGGTGGTCGGTCACGCGCCCCGACGGCGTGCCGAGGAGGATGAGCAGGTTTGCCTGCTGCGCCGGGTCCGACCCGGTCAGGCGCCAGCGGCTCAGCGCGAGCACGAAGTCGCGCACGGCCGTCGTGCGCGCATGCGGGAAGGTGATGCCCGGCGCGAGCTGCAGCGAGTGCAGCTGGACCCGCTGCAGGATGTCGCGCTCCAGCCGCGCCAGGTCGGCCACGGCGCGGTGGCCGGCCAGCGACGCGCAGGTGAGGCGCACGGCCTCGGCCTCGGACGCCGCCGCCAGGTCGAGCCGCACCCACGCGGGGTCGAGCAGCGTGGGCAGGAGGCGCGGGAAGGGGCTGACCGTCACGTTGCTTTTGGGGGCCATGCAGCAGGATTGGACAGGCGGGCGCGGTTCAGGTTGCGGGTTCAGCGCACGGTCATTTCCTGGGCGCCGATTGCGGCGCGCCATGCGCGCAGCCGGGCCCGCATGGCTTCCGCGCGCGCCGGCTCCGCGGCGGCGAGGTCGCGCGCCTCGCCGGGATCGGCGACGACGTCGAACAGGCTGACGGCCGGACCGCGGCCGAGCAGCGAGCCCTCGTACCACTCGATCAGCTTGTAGCGGCCCATGCGGATCGCACTGCCCGGACGGAAGTCGCCGAGGTGATGGTAGTGCGGGTAGTGCCAGTACAGCGCCTCGCGGCCGAGGGTGGAGCTCCGGCCGGCCAGCAGCGGCAGCAGGCTGACGCCGTCGTGCGCGGACGGCTCGTATGCCACGCCGCCCACCTCCATCAGCGTGCTGAAGAGATCCTGGGTCACCACCGGCTCGTCGCTCGAGCCACCCGGCTTGACGACCCCGGGCCAGCGCACGGCCAGCGGCACGCGCAGGCCGCCTTCCCAGATCGTGGCCTTGCCGCCGCGGAAGGGCGTCTGCTGCTGCCGCGCGCCGATGTTGCCGTTGTCGGACATGAACACCACCACGGTGTTCTCCTCGAGCCCCAGCCGCCGCAGCGTGGCCAGCAGCCGGCCGACGCCCTCGTCCATGCGCTCGATCATGGCGGCCATGACCGCCACGTTCTCGGGCGCGCCGGCGCCGGGTTTCCTCTCGTACTTGGCGATCAGGTCGGGCTCCTCGAAGAGCGGGGTGTGCACGACGTTGTGCGAGACGTAGCAGAAGAACGGCCGGTCGCGGTGCCGCTCGATGAAGTCGATCGCCCGGTCGGTGATGGCGATCGCGTTGTGCCGGTCGTTCGGCGGCGGATTCTCGCTCTCGGGCTTGCGCGTGTGGTAGACCTCGTCGAAGCCCTGCGACTCCGGGTCCAGCGGCCGCCAGGGCTCGTAGTCGTAGGTCGGCGCCAGGTGCCACTTGCCGAAGAGGCCGGAGACGTAGCCCCGCGTGTGCAGCATCTCGGGCACGGTGGTCTCCTCGAGCGGCACGCCCTGCTGCATGCGCGGGGTGACGAGCGGCTTTTCCTCCCAGAGCTTGCCCGGGATGTAGTCGGTCAGGCGCAGCCGGGCCGGCGCCTTGCCGGTCATCAGCGCCGCGCGGGTGGGGGAGCAGATGGGGGCCGCGGAGTACGCGTGGCGGAACTGGAGGCCCTCGCGCGCGATCCGGTCGATGTGGGGCGTCTCGTAGTAGGTCGAGCCGTGGTACGAGACCTGGTTCCAGCCCATGTCGTCGGCGAGGATGAACAGGATGTTCGGCGGCCGGGGCGACGGCACCGGCGCGTCCGCGCCCCGCGCGGCGCCGCCCGCCAGCATGGCGGCGGCCAGCAAAAGCCCGCGGTGAAGTCCGGCGCGCACGGCTCAGTATTCCCCGGGCGCGCCCGTTTCCTGCCCGGGGATGCCCCGGGTGAACTCCACCCGGTAGACTTCCCGGCCCGCGGGGTCGTTCAGCACCGCCGGGCCCACGGCGTAGTCGTCGCGCCAAGCGGAGCGCGTGCGGACCTTGCCGTTCGGCCAGAAATTGGTCCACACCATCGACCCGTCGGCGCGGTGGTCGCGCGTCCAGCAGACCGTGCCCTCCGCGTCGGTGAACTTCTCGAGGCCGAGCAGCCGCCCGAGCTGGTACGTGGCCTCGCGCTGGACCTTGCCGTTGGCGTGGTACCAGGTGGAGGGGCCGTGCAGCAGGAAGCGGCCGTCGTTGCCGATGCCGCCGCGGTAGCGCTGGGTGATGCGGCCGGCGGCGTCGTGCTCCGCGTACTCCCGCACCTCGCGGACGGACCGGGCGCTGTTGGCGCGCAGCGTCTCGTCGTCGCCGGTCGGGTCCTGGCCGAAGAGGATCCAGGCCTCGTTCAGCTCGTAGTGCAGGCAGGGGTCGGTCATCGTGGCGATGAGGTGGATGACGCCGTTCGGCGCCTGGCGGGCCACGGAGTAGCCCAGCGTGTCGCCGTTCATCATCGTCGCGCGGTCCTGGCGCTCGTGCCGCTGGGTGCCCGGCAGCCTGCGGATGTGCCAGGTCTCGCCCTCGTCGTCGGAGAGGGCGACGTAGCAGCCGCGCGTCGTGACGCCGGCGGGCTGGACGCCCTTTTCACTCTGGAAGTCGCCGGCCATGAAGAGCCGGCCGCTGGCCAAGCGGATGAGCGTCGGCCGCTGGTTGCTGCCGAGGTGGGCGAAGGGCGTCTTGGTGACGGTGTAGGTGCGGCCGCCGTCGCTCGAGATCGACTTGGGCATGAAGCCCTCGATGTTCGAGCTCTTGCCGCCCATGCCCAGAATGCGGCCGTCGCTCATCGGCACGAAGGCCGTGTGGCGACCGCCGCTGCGGCCGCCCGGGTCGCGCCAGGTGCGGCCGTGGTCGTCGCTCTGCCAGAGCACGGACTCGGGCCCGATCGCGTCGCTGGCGACGTAGATGCGGCCGGAGGCGTCGCGGAACGCGCTGGTGATCGGCTGGGCGGAGTGGCCGCCGACCGGGGTGGTGAAAAGCGGGAAATGCACGGGGCTCCAGGTGGCGCCGTGGTCGTCGGAGGTGATCCACTGGAACGGGAAGCCGGCGTCGAGCCGGTTCGAGCCGAAGAAGAACCAGAGGCGTCCGGCGTCGTTCCACAGCATGGGCGCGTGGTCGTCGACGTCGGGCAGATCGAGGAACAGGTCGGGCTGGTCCCACTGGTCGGCGCCGAAGCGCAGGCGGGTGGTCAGCATGGCCACGTCGGGATCGAGCTCGCCGACGGCGGTGAAGGAGATGAAGAGCACGTCGCCGTTGCCGGCGACCTCCAGGCCGGGGCTGTGCATGTGGCGCAGGAAGCCGCGGGGCCAGCCCAGGGCGCGGAAGGCGGCCAGCTTGTCCGGCGCCGTGTTCTCCGGCGGGGTGGGCAGCAGGTGCCGCTTGCGGAACCAGGGCCGGATCGGATCGGGTCCGATCGACGCCGGCGGGCCGGCCTGGCGGACGCCCAGCTGGGCGAACGCGGCGGCGGCCGGGGCGGCGGGCTTCGGCGCCGGCGGACCGCAGACGACCCGGAAGCCGATGTGGTGGTTGCCCTGGTTGTTCAGGACGCTGCGGGTGAAGGACTGGTAGAGGAATTCACTCTTGTACTCTCCCTCGCGCTCCTGGCCCGCGCCCTTGGGGTCGCGGTCGGCCTGCGCCTCGCCCGCGGCCATCCGCCGGATCTGCTCGAGCGGCACCGGCGGGAAATTCGGCGGCATGCCACCGCGGTTGGCCGAGCGCGCGTAGAAGGGGGTGTGCTTGTCGAGGCCGCCGCCGCGCACGACCCGCGCCCAGCCGCCGACCGGACCAGCCGGGTCGGTCTGCGGGCCGAGCGGATACTCGGCGTGCCAGTCCAGGCACCACTCACCGATGCCGTTGTGCAGGCCGCGAAAACCCCAGGCGTTGGCCGCGCCGGCCTCGGGCGGAACCGCCCCCGACCAGAACAGCGTCGTCGTGCCGGCCCGCGCCGCGTATTCCCACTCCGCCTCCGTGGGCAGGCGGTAAGCACGTCCGTCCTGCTGGCTCAGCCACGCACAGAACGCCTGGGCTTCGTCCCAGCTGATGCCGGTCGCGTGCGGCGCCGTCTGCTCGTTGCCGGAATAATCCGCGCGGAACCGGCGGAACTGCTCCACCGTGACCTTGGCCTCGGACAGGAAAAATGGCTGCGTCAGCGTCACCGCATGCACCGGATGCTCGTCCCAGTCACCGCGCCGAAGGTAGGCCGGCACGTCGAACTCCTTCGCCGGGGTGGCGTTGGACTCGCCCATCTGGAAGGTGCCTGGCGACACCGGAATCATCCGCATGCCGAGGGAATTAACGAACGGTTGCTCTGCGATAGCCATGGGGGTAAGCGTCGCCGCAAGCAGGCCAATCAGCGTGGATTTCATGACAATTCGGTTGCGACTAACGACCGGCGCGCGGCGGAAACCAGTCTGAAATAGAAGAAAATAAATCGTCGCCATGGCGAATGGGATCGCACGCCACCCCCGCGACGATTTGCGCGCGCCGTTGCACGCCGCAGCGGTCTAGGTCTCGCACACCGCCCTGTAACCGGAGCGCCTCTCCTGACCCCCAAGGTCCAGCGCCGGTGGTTTCCGCGAGCCCGCTCCGCAGCTTCGCCGCTTGGGATTCGTCCTGCATCCTACCCGGGCTAACAGCTGGGCGAAAACAGGTTCCTGCTATTTCAAATGGCATTTTCATTGGGGAAATTGGGGTATCATCCGCGACCGTCAAAGAAGTCGTAACCTATTTACAATCATTACCTAGAAGTAAGGATTGAGGCTAACTGCAGCGGACTTTCAGCAATGAAAGACAAAATTTCAAATGCTATTTCACATTTTTCTTGCGCGGTCCTGCTTTCATCGCAGACCTACCCGCGTGGAAAGAACTACCCCTGTTTCTCCCGCGAAGCCTACGGTATTGGACGTGGCCGCAGCCGCGAAGGTGGCGGTCGGAACGGTCTCGCGGGTGCTGAACACGCCGGAGGCGGTCGGCCCGGAGATCCGGCAGCGCGTGCTCGATGCGATTGCGCAGATCAACTACAAGCCGCTCCGGCGGCGCAACAAGGGCGGGCTGGCGCCGAACGCCCCGGGCGTGCAGCGCTTCCGCGGCAACATCGGCGTGCTGCTGATCGGCATGGACGACTCGCTGACACATCTGCCGGTCATCAGCGAGGCGCTGCACGGGGTGGAGCTGGCGATGGCGGCCGAGGGCATCAACCTCCTGCTCGCCAACGTGCCTTCCGCCGACCGCGTGCCGGCGTTCCTGGCCAAGAACCAGGTGGACGGCCTGATCATCAAGAGCCCCCTGCTGGGTGACCTGCGGGCCTGCGCGAGCCCGGCGCTGGTCGAGGCGATCAACCGGCTGCCGCACGTCTGGCTCCTGGGCAAGCCCGACTCGGGCGAGGGCGACATGTGCGGCTTTGATTTCGACGTCGGTGCGCGCACCGCCGCGGAATACCTCCACGCCCGCGGCCACCGCCGCATCGGCTACCTGCACCCCCGCCCCGGCCAGACCCGGTCCGAGAGCCTCAAGCGGGCCATCACGCTCCACATGCAGCGGATGGGGATGAGCGTGCGCTACTTCGAGAAGCTGATCACGCCCGAGGTCCGCTGGCCGTTGCCGGCGATCACCAACCCGATCGACATCCTGCCCCTGCTCGAGCGCTGGGAGAACCTGCCGGCCGCCGACCGCCCGACCGCCATCGTGGTGAGCGCGGACAGCATCGCCGTGCAGGTCTACCAGGCCCTCCACCGGAAGAACCTGGTCATCGGCCGCGATGTCAGCCTGCTTTCGTTCAATCACGAGCGGCCCCTGGTCATGGGCCTCAATCCCGCGCTCACCACCATCGATGTCCGGGCGGAGGCCATCGGCCGCCGCGCCGTCGAGCAACTGCTCTGGCGGATCCGGAACAAGGCGGATGCCGTGCCGACCAAGATCCTGGTGGAGCCGCAGCTCGTCGAGGGCAACTCCGTGGCGGTGCTGAAGCCGACGGACTGACCCCCTCCGCATTTCATGAAAACCCCCGCGTTACCCCCCCTCCGGCGTATTGTGCCCGCACTCTTCGCCGCCCTGATCCTGACATCGGTCGGTTTCGCCGCCGGCCCCGGCCCGAAGCCTGTCGCTCCGGTCGACCTCACGGCCTACGCCCTGGTCCTCCATGTCGACCAAGCCCGCGGGGATGACATCAAGGGCGACGGCTCGAGCACCCGCCCCTTCGCCTCCATCGTGCAAGGCCTCGAGGCCGCCGGGAAACCGACCGAGAAGGCGCGGGTCGCGATCCTGGTTTCCCAGGGGCGCTATGTGCAGCCGACCTTCGCGCTCAAGCCGCACGTGGATCTCTACGGCGGGTTTGCCGCGCCGGGCGGGAAGCGGGACATCTATGCGCATCCGACCCAGCTCGACGGTGCCGGCCAGAACCGGATCGCGATCGGGGCGGACCATGCCCGCATCGACGGCTTCCATTTCGTCAATGGCCGGGTGCGCGGCAAGGGCGCCGCCCTGCTCTGCGACGCCACGTCACCCGAGGTGTTCAACTGCGTGTTCGTGAACAACCGCACCCTGATCCCCATGCCCTGGAATCCGCCGCTGCTCCATGAGACGGCCAATGACGGCGGCGCGGTCATGTGCCTCAACGGCGCCGCGCCGCGGCTGAAGCACAATCTCTTCTACGCGAACTCCACCGAGTGCGGCCGTGGCGCGGCGCTCGCGGTCGACCGCCGGTCCTCGCCCCGCGTCGATCGCAATGTCTTCGCCAACAACCGCGCCGGGCTCGACGACCCGATGCGCAGCTCCGACGGCGGCGCCGTGTCCTGGTTCGACTGGTCCGGCGGCGAATTCTCGGGCAACGTCGTCGTCGCCAACGAGGCGCTGACGCGCAACGACGCCGGCGGCGTCTTCGTCGCGCTGTGGTCGGCCCCGCGCATCGCGGACAACATCATCGTCGCCAACGAGGGCGGCGACGACGCCGGCGGCCTCTTCCTGGGCGGCCAGGAACACCGCTACGACGCGCCGCTCGACGCCTATCCGCCCGCCGACCAGTTCAACATCGAGGTGCGGCGCAATGTCTTCGTGGGGAATGCCAACTCGTCGAAGAACTCCGGCGCCATGCGCGTGACGATGGAGACCCGCGCGCATTTCGCGGACAACCTGATCGCCGAGAACCTAGGCGGCTTCTACATCCAGCGCTCGGAGATCTTCGCGGAGCGCAACACCGTCTGGCAGGATTGGCAGTTCCTCGAGGACAAGCCGTCGCTCGGGCCCAGCCGTTACGTGGGCAACGTCCTGAAGGGCCCCGTCGGCCCGGTCGAGTCCCGCGTGACGTTCGCGGGCAACATGGCCGAGGCCTCCGTCCCCGGCGGCCCGCACCTCGCCGTGGCGGACATCTTCGCGGACGACGCGCTCGACGGCGCGCTGGTGTCGCTGCGGTTCGACCCCCTCACCTTCACCACGACCCTCGTCACCAAGGATCCGCTCCCGGCCGGCGCGGATTTCGCCGGCCGCCCCGTGCTGTTCGGCGACAACCTGAAGCGCGTGAAGGGCGGCAAGGTCGGCCAGTGGCGCGTGATCGCCCGCGCCGGCGGCAACGAGATCGTCATCTGGGGCCGGCTCGACGCCGTCACGGTCGCCCCCAAGAACTTCCACATCCTGCGCACCTTCACGCCCAAGGCGGGCGCGCCGGCCGGACTCGGCGCCCGGCTGCGCTAACCCCCTCCTTCCCCCATGACCCGCCTGTTCCTCGCCTCCCTGTTCCTGCTCGCCGCCGGCTCCGCCGCCTGCGCGTCCGCGCCGGCCCCGGCCGCCTACGCCGGCCCCCAGCGCATCAACAAGGCCATCGAGCTGCTCGCCGCCGGCCAGCCCGTGTACTACGACTACGGCCGCGGCGGCTACGAGGAGGGCAAGGCCCTGGCCAAGGGCTGGGCCGACATCCTCATGTACGACATGGAGGGGGCGGCGATGGACTTCTCGAAGCTGCGCGATTTCATGCGCGGCCTGGTCGACGGCGGCCCGACCCCAAGCGGGCACCGCACGCCGGCGGTCATCGTCACCCTGCCCGTCTACGGCCTCGACGAGGCCACCGTGCGCGCGAATCACTGGATGATCCAGCAGGCGCTCGCCGCGGGCGTGCACGGCCTGCACCTCTGCCACGCGCGCAACCCCGAGGCCGTCCGGGCCTTCGTGCGCGCCAGCCGCTACGAGATCAACCGGCAGGGCGACGGGCTGGGGGAGGGCCTCCGCATGTTCGGCGCCCACGAGTTCGCCTCGCGCATCTGGGGCGTCACGCCCAAGCAGTATTACGCCGTGGCCGACACCTGGCCCTTGAACCCGAAGGGCGAGCTCATGCTGGGGGTCAAGATCGAGGACCGCGCCGGCCTCGAGAACACCGAGGCGATCGCCGCCGTGCCGGGACTGAGCTTCGCGGAATGGGGTCCGCGCGACACCAGCTACGCCAGCGGCCACCTCGACGTGGCCTTCGACTACGGCCGCAAGCCCGGCGTGGTCCAGCCCCTGGAACTGGCCGCCGCCGCCCAGCGGGTCATCGCCGCCAGCAAGGCCAACCGCCTGCACATCCTCGATAACGCCATGGCGGAGGATATCGTGTCACAAATCGACGCCGGCATCGACATCATCGCCGGGGGCATGAAAGAAGTGGCCGATATCGGCCGCCGGCATACCGGACGGACGATGCCCTGAAGGTTATCCTGTTCGGTTCCATCCCATCCCAACCCCTATGAGTCTCTCACCCCTCGACCTGATCGTGCTGGCGATGTACTTCGCCCTGATTGCCGGCATCGGCGTCTATGTCTCCCGCGGCCAGAACACCGCGGCGAAATTCTTCATCGCTGGCCGGGGCATCCCCGGCTGGGTCGTCGCCTTCACGCTGATGGGCACGATCATCGGCACCGGCACCTTCGTCGGCCATCCCGGCACGTCGTACCAGAAGGGCCTGATCCTGCTCGCCCCGCACATGCTGCTGCCGATCGTGCTGCTGTTCGTGGCCAAGTTCATCGTGCCGTTCTACCGCCGCGTCGTGCGGATGAGCGCCTACGAGTACATCGGCCAGCGGTTCGGCATCGGCGGGCGCTTCTACACCTCGTTCGGCTTCCTCGCCGACCGCACCTTCGACATCGGCGTCACCCTGCTCACCACCGCGCTGGCCGTGAACGTCATCACGGGCTGGGACATCAAGCTCGTCATCTTCGGCACCGCCCTCTTCACCGCCGCGTACACCATGATGGGCGGCATCAAGGCCGTGGTCTGGACCGACGTCGCCCAGGGCACGGTCCTCATCCTCGGCGGCACGTTCGTGCTCCTGCGCCTCCTCTTCGCGCCCGAGGCGGGCGCGCCGTTCGCCGTCGTGGGCGAGGCCTGGCGCGGCGGCCGGCTGACCCTCGGGTCGACCGACTTCAGCTGGGCCAGCCTGTTCGACCAGGAGAACTCCACGCTCTGGCTCTTCTGCCTCGCGTACGGCGTCCAGTGGACCCGCCGCTACGTCACCGACCAGCACCTGGTGCAGCGCTACCTGATCGCGCGCACGGACGCCGAGGCCAGCAAGGCGACCTTCACCGGCGCCATGATCTGCGTGCCCGTGTTCTTTACCTTCATGTTCATCGGTGCCTGCCTCTACGGCTTCTTCTCCCTCGCCCGGGTGCCCGGCCCGGAGATGGGCGACAGCGTCATGCCGTTCTTCATGATCCACTACCTCCCGCACGGCATCCTCGGGCTGGTGGTGGCCGCGATCATGGCGGCCGCCATGTCGACGGTGAGCTCCGACCTCAACAGCGTCGCCACCGTCGCGACGACGGACTACTTCACGCACTTCTTCCCGCAGTCCTCGGACCAGGCGCGCGTGCTCTGCGGCCGCATCATGGTCCTCGCCGGCGGCGTGCTCGCCGCCTGCGCGGCGACGATGCTCATCCCGTCCAAGGGCTCGGCCCCGGTGATGGAGCGCGCCATCATCATCGCCACCATCCTGTCCGCCGGCACCCTCGGCCTCTTCGCCCTCGGCTTCGGCACGCGCACCGCCACCCGGCGGGGCTGCTACATCGGCATGGCCTGCTGCGTGCTCTACATGAGCTGGGCGATCCTGACCGAGCCGAAGAACCGCGTGCTCGACCTGGGCTTCAACTTCGAGATGAACCCGATCCTCATCGGCGTCTTCGGCCACCTGATCCTCTTCGGCACCGGCTGGCTCGCGAGCAAGCTCTTCGGCGGCTACCGGCCGGAGAACGTCGAGGACCTGACGTTCTGGAGCCACAAGATCAAGTATCCCGCCTCCCCGGCCGGGCCCGGCGAGGCATGAGCGGCGCGCCGAACATCCTGGTGATCATCGTGGACGACATGGGCGTCCACCAGCTCGGATGCTACGGCAGCACCTTCTACGAGACGCCACACCTGGACCGGCTGGCCCGCGAGGGCGCACGCTTTGCGTGCAGCTACAGCGCCAGCCCGGTCTGCTCGCCGGCGCGCGCCGCGCTCTACACCGGGCTGCACCCGGCCCGCCTGCACCTGACCAACTACATCCCCGGCACCGAGCCGCCGAACCCGCGGCTGCTCACGCCGCCGTGGCGGGCCCACCTGCCGGTGGAGGTGGTCACGATCGGCGACGCGCTCAAGGCCCGCGGCTACGCGACCGGGCACTTCGGCAAGTGGCACCTGGCGCCCGACTACCATTACCGCCCCGGCCGGCCGACGGACCCGGAGTCGCAGGGCTTCGACGACGTCGTGGTCACGCGCAAGCCGCCCGCCGCCGCCGACCCCGAGGGCGACCCGCATCACATCCACGGCATCACCGACCAGGCCGTCCGTTTCATGACCGCGCCGCGGTCGGCGCCCTTCCTCTGCGTGGTGGCGCACAACGCGCTGCACCGGCCCGAGCTGGCGTCCGCGGCGAAGGTGCGGAAATACGCCGCCAAGCCCGGGGCCGAGCGCGACGGCAACCGTCCGGTGGTGGCCGCCATGGTCGAGGAGGTCGACCGCAGCGTCGGCCGGCTGCTCGAGACGCTGCACGCGACCGCGCTGGCGCGCGACACCCTCGTCGTCTTCACCTCCGACCACGGCGCCTTCGGCCGCAGCACGGAGCGCAAGCCGCTCCGCGGGGCCAAGGCCGACCTCTACGAGGGCGGCATCCGCGTGCCCCTCATCTGGCACTGGCCCGGACGGATCGCGGCCGGCGCGCGGTCCGCGCTGGTGTTCGGTACCGACCTCTTCCCCACGCTGCTCGCGGCCGCCGGCGCCCCCGTGCCGGCCGGGCTCGACGGCCACAGCCTGCACGCCCACCTGCTCGACCCGGCCGTCCCGCCGCCCCCGCGCGCGGCCCTGCACTGGCATTTCCCGCACTACCACCACCTCGGCCTGGCGCCGTCCGGCGCCATCCGGGCCGGCCGGCACAAGCTGATCGAGTGGTTCGACCGCAGCCTCGGCGGCGCGGCCGGCCCGGCCTGCGAGCTGTACGACCTCGAGGCCGATCCCGGCGAGACGCGCGACCTCGCCGCCGCCGAGCCCGCGCTCTGCGCCGCGCTCGCGGCGCGCCTCCGCGAGTGGCGGCGCGAGGTGGGCGCGCAGGAGATGCGGCCCAATCCCGCCTTCGACCCCGCCCGCGGCGGCACCGAGGCGGTGCCGCCCCCCGGCGACCCCGGCAATCCCTACCGACCATGAACCCGATCATCCTCCAGCAGCCGAAGCGCATCCTGTTCGGCACCGGTTGCATCCGCCAGAGCGCCGACGAATTCACGACCGCCGGCTGGAACCGGCTCTTCGTCATCACCAGCCCGCAGGTGGCCGACGCCCAGCCGGGGCTCTTCGCGCAGTGGCGCGGACGCGGCCTCGCGGTCGAGGTCTTCCGCGGCGTCGACCGCGAGCCCGAGATCGCCCTCTTCGAGCAGGTGCTCGCCGCCGCGCGCGCCTTCCGCCCCGACGTCGTCCTCGGCCTCGGCGGCGGCAGCCCGCTGGACGTGGCCAAGCTCGTGGCCGCCCTCCTCGACGGCCGCCAGGCCGTGCGCGAGGTCTTCGGCATCGGCCTCCTCCGGGGCCGCGGCACGCCGCTGATCTGCATCCCGACCACGGCCGGCACCGGCGCCGACGTGTCGCCCAACGCCATCCTCCTCGACGAGGCCGAGCGCCTCAAGAAGGGCGTCGTCAGCCCCCACCTGGTGCCCGACATGGCCATCTGCGATCCGGAGCTCACCGTGTCGATGCCGCCCGCCGTCACCGCCGCCACCGGCATCGACGCGCTGGTCCACTGCATGGAGGCCTACGCCAACCAGCATGCCCACCCGACCGTCGACGTGTACGCGCTCGAGGGCATCCGGCGCATCGGCCGCAGCATGGAGGCGGCCGTGCGCGACGGCACCGACCGCGCGGCGCGCGCCGACGTCATGCTCGGCGCCCTCTACGGCGGCCTCTGCCTCGGCCCGGTCAACACCGCCGCGGTCCACGCGCTTTCGTATCCGCTCGGCGGCGAGTACCGCGTGCCGCACGGCGTGGCCAACTCGCTGCTGATGCCCCACGTCTTCCGCTTCAACCTGCCCGCCATGCCGGAGCGTTATGCCGACATCGCCGTCGCGCTCGGCTGCCCGCGCGGCGCGGACGCCCTCGCCACCGCCGAGGCCGGCCTGCGGCGCCTGGTCGAGATGTCCAAGAACTGCGGCATCCCCCAGCGCCTGCGCGACGTCAAGGTGCCCGAGTCCGACCTGCCCCGCCTGGCGCAGGAGTCGATGAAGGTCACCCGCCTCCTCAAGAACAACCCGCGCGCCCTCACCGCCGCCGACGCCGAGAAGATCTACCGCGCAGCGTTCTAGCCCACCGAAAAACCTCCCGACCCGCCACCTCCCGACTTTCCCCACCCATTCCCATGAGCAAGAAACTCACCACGAAGTCCCTTTCCCGCGCGCAGCTGCGCGGATTCTCCATCGTGCCGATGCTGACGCCGTTCACGGCCGCGGGCGCCCTTGACGAGGCTGCGGCCCGCCGGCACGTCGAGCACGTCGTCACCGCCGGCAGCCAGGGCCTGCTGATCGCGGGCACCACGGGCGAGGCCGTGTCGATGCCGCTGGAGATGCGCATCCGCTACACGCAGCTGGCCATCGAGCAGGTCCGCGGCCGCGCCGTCGTCTTCGGCGGCATCGGCGACAACAGCCTGGCGCATTCCGTCGCGCTGACCCGCGCCTATTTCGCGGCGGGCGCCGACGCCGTGGTCGCGCACCTGCCGTCCTATTACCCCATCGGCGGCGAGGAGATGGAGTATCACTTCCGGTCGCTGGCCGACCGGATCGAGGGGCCGCTTTACCTCTACAACATCCCGCAGACGACGAAACACTCGATCCCGCTCGACGTGATCGAGCGCCTGAGCCACCACCCGCGCATCGCGGGCATCAAGGACTCCGAGCCCGACGTCGAGCGCCAGGTCAAGCTGGCCGGCATGTTCCGCGGCCGGACCGACTTTGCCGTCTTCGCCGGCATGATCGCGGCGACCAGCAAGGCCATGCGCGCCGGGGCCGACGGCTTCGTGCCCAGCGCCGGCAATATCGCCCCGCGGGCCGCCCGCGAGCTGATGGACCGGCTGGTGGCCGGCGACGAGGCCGGGGCCGACGCGGCGCAGCGGCGCATCGACGCGATCTCGCTCGTCTACCAGAAGGGCCGCACGGTCCCGCAGTCCATGGCCGCGATGAAGGCCTGCCTTGCGCTCCTCGGCGTGGCCGAGCGCCACATGCTGCCGCCGCTGCGCGCGGTCGACGACGCCACCGTCGAGCAGCTCCGGGCCGGCCTGCGCGAACAGGGTCTCCTCCCATGACCGCCGCCGCGAAGCCGATCCTGGCAGTGACCATGGGGGATCCGGCCGGCACCGGGCCCGAGCTGCTCACCAAGGGCTGCGGCGCGCCGGACGTGCGGGCGGTCTGCCGCCCCGTGGTCATCGGCGACGCCGCCGTCATGCGCGCGGCGGCCGAGATCACCCGGACCGGCGTGAAGATCCGCGTGGTCCGCAGCCCGGCCGAGGCCGGCGACGACCCGACGACGCTCGACGTCGTCGACCTCGCCAACGTCGCCCCCGCCGGGTTCGTCCGCGGCCGGGTCAGCCCGGCGGCCGGCCAGGCCGCCTACGAGTACATCCGCCGCGCCGTCGAGCTTACCCTGGCGGGCGAGGCCCACGCGGTCGTGACCTCCGCCATCAACAAGGCCGCCCTCCACGCGGCCGGCCACCTCTACGACGGGCACACCGAGCTGCTCGCCGAGCTGTGCGGCAAGCCCAAGGTCACGATGATGCTCGTGGCCGACAAGCTCCGCGTCTGCCACGTCAGCACCCACGTCTCCCTGCGGGAGGCGATCGAACGCGTCCGGCCCGAGCGCATCGTGACGGTCATCCGCATCGCCCGCGCGGGCGTGCAGGAGCTCGGCATCGCCGATCCGCACATCGCCGTGGCCGGGCTCAACCCGCACGCGGGTGAGGGCGGCATCTTCGGCGACGAGGAGATCAAGTACATCACCCCCGCCATCGAGCAGGCCCGGGCCCTCGGCTACCGCGTGAGCGGCCCCTTCGCCGGGGACACCGTCTTCTTCCGCACGCTCCAGGGCCAGTTTGACTGCGCGATCGCCATGTACCACGACCAGGGCCACGTGGCCGCCAAGATGCTCGGCATCTGGCTGGGCGTGAACGTGACCCTCGGCCTGCCGATCATCCGCACGTCCGTCGAGCACGGCACCGACTTCGACAACGCCGGCACGGGCCGCGGCGACGCCCGCTCCCTCGTGCAGGCACTCAAGCTGGCCGCCACCATGGCGGCCAACCGCCTCCGGGCCACCGGCTCCGCCGTGAAGCCCGTGACCCCCGCCTGACCGCGCGGCGCCCCCGGCCCGGGGCGCCGCTCTCCCCCCGCCTCAACCTGTCGCTCCCCCATGCCATACCTCCGCCTCCTCCCCCTCCTTCTCCTCGCCGCCCTGGCCTCCGCCCCGGCCCGCGCGGGCACCGTGGCCCTCTGGCTGTTCGATGAGCAGGAGGGGCTCTACCCGAGCTCGATCCTCAACGAGAACGGCCCCCACACCTACTACCTCATCCTCGGCCGCGGCGGCCAGATCGTGCCCGGCAAGTTCGGCCGGGCCCTGCGCGCCGCCGAGCCGGCGCCGTTCAACCCCGTCTACCAGCGTGCCGAGGAACACGCCGAGTTCACCAACTCGTCCGTCTACGCGTTCGGCCTCAACGTGCCGCCGAAGCCCCCGGGGCGCACGATGGAGCCGATGACCTGGTTCAACGCGACCTTCGCCGCCGCGTTCGTCAACGGCGACCAGCACCTGCGGCGCACGCCGTTCGAGCACCCGACGCGCGGCCCGCTCAACCTCGGCGGGGGCGACTTCACCGTCGAGTTCTGGCTGCAGGCCGCCGCGGGCGCATCGGGCGAGGGTGTGGTGCTCGAGGTCGGCGCCGGCCCGCGCGGCGAGAACGACGTCGTCACCCGCCTCACCTACCTGCCCGCCGAGGGCGCGTTCCGCCTGGTCAACCAGGCGGCGGGCGCCGACCTCCGGCTCCGCTCCGACCCCGCGCAGCTGCGCGCGGGCTGGACCCACTGCGCCTTCGTCTACGACCAGGCGCGCGGCGAGGTCCGCCACTACGCGGGCGGCCGGCTCCAGGCCACGGTCGCGGCGCGCCTTCGCGCGCTGCCGGCGGGCGACGAGGATTACTTCAGCGTCGGCCGCGACGGCCGCTGGGAGCGCCCGCTGGCCGGCGCGCTCGACGAGCTCCGGATCTCCGACGAGCCGGTCTACCGCGCCGACTTCGCCCCGCCCGGCAGCTTCTCGCGCCGCTACGGCCAGCCGCGGCCGCCGGTGGCGCTGGTGGCGGGCCCGCCCCTCCAGTTCCCCGGCGGCCGGCCGGCCGGCCCGGTCGTCGAGCTCGCGGGCCACAAGCACCTCTTCATCGACGACGCACTGCTCGCCCGCCAGGAGAATGTGACCTTCACCGCGCACCCCGCGCGGATCGAGGAGACGGTGCTGCCGTACGGCACCGGGTGGACCACGGTGATCGAGGATGCCGACGGGCTCATCCGCCTCTACGGCGAGGGCCGCAACGGCGTCTCCGTCTGGACCTCGCGCGACGGTATCCACTTCGATGCGCCCGACCTCGGCGGCGGGCGCGGCAACATGGTCGCGCCGTCGCCGGCCAAGCGCGGCGCGGTCTTCCTCGACCCCAACGGCCCGCCGGAGGAGCGCTGGAAGCTGCTCGTCGGCCTCCACGAACGGGGCGGATTCTTCGTCTACACGTCGCCGGACGGCTGGACGTTCCGGCGCAACGAGGTCACGGCGCTGCCCTTCTGGGCCGGCTCGGCCTCGACGATCTACTACGACGACCAGCGCCAGGTCTACGTCGCCCACCACCGCGCCGACTACGGCGTCACGCCCGGCGGCAAGACCGAGCGCTTCTTCGTGCGCACGGAGGTCAAGGACGTCCTCGACGCCTGGCCCTTCTCGCCCGTGACCCGCGCGCGGCAGGAGGAGGTGGCGAAGACCCGGCGGATCAAGAACCAGATCATGGACCCCTGGTGGCTCGACAACGGCCCGCTGTCGGCCGGCGGGTTCAGCATCGAGTACCCGATCTCGTTCGCGCCCGACCCGGCGCTCGATCCCGTGGCGACCGACATCTACAACCCGCGCGCGATCAAGTACCCGTGGGCGCCCGACACCTACGTGGCGTTTCCGCTCTGGTTCTTCCACTACCCCGCCGACGGCCCGCAGACGCGGCAGGTGCTCGCGCGCAAGGATCTGGAACTCGGCACGGGGCTGGTCGAGACCCAGCTCGCGGTCAGCCGCGACGGCCTGACCTGGAAGCGCTACCCGCGCCCGGCGTACGTGCCGGTGGGCCGCTTCAAGGGCTTCCCGATGCTGCGGCCCTACATCGCGTTCGGGCTCGTGCGGCGCGGCGACGAGATCTGGCAGTACGTCTACACGCGCTCGAGCTACCACGACGGCTTCCGGAAGGACGGCGTCGATCCCGACTCCCCGTCGGCCGTCGTCCAGCGCCTGTCCCAGCGCCTCGACGGCTTCGTGTCCGTCGACGCGCCCTACGAGAAGGAGGGCGGCTTCACCACCCATCCCCTGCGCTTCCGCGGCGGCCGACTGATGCTCAACGTCGACGCCGGCGCGACCGGCTACGTGCAGGTCGGGTTCGTCGACGAACAGGGCCGGCCGGTCCCCGGCTTCGGCGTCGACGAGTGCGTGTACATCAACGGCAACTTCGTCGAGCACGGCGTCCGCTGGCTGTCCGCCGACGGCCGGGTGCACGACGACATCTCGGCGCTGGCCGGCCGCCCCGTGCGGCTGGTCTTCCGGATGCGCGGCGCGTCGCTCTACGCGATGCAGTTCGTGTCCCGCTGAGTCCCGCGCCCGCCGCCGCGCCCGATGCCCGGGTTCTCCTACCTGCTCGCCGACGACCTGAGCGGCGCCCTCGAGGCGGGGGCGGCGTTCCGCGCGCGCGGCTGGAGCGTGACCCTCTCGCTGGCCGGCCCCGCGCAGGCGCCCGCGGCGGCCGGGCTCGAGGTCGTCAGCTCGGAGACGCGCAACGCCCCCGCCGCGGCGGCCGGCCCCGCCGTGCGCCGCCTGCTGGCCGAGCGGCGCGCCGCCGGCGGCCGGCTGCGGTTCAAGAAGATCGACTCGACGCTCCGCGGCCCGGTCGGCGCCGAATTGCGCGCCCTGGTCGACGAGCTGGCGCCGCCGCTGGTGGTGGTGTGCCCCGCCACGCCCGCCGTCGGCCGCACCGTGCGCGCCGGCGTGCTCTGCGTGCGCGGCGTGCCGGTCGCCGAGACGGAATTCCGCCGGGACCCCGGCTGGCCCAGCACCGAAAGCCGCTTGGCCGTCCGGATCCGCGAGGCCGGCGCCGCCGGCGTCGCCGAGCTCCCCCTCGCCGCGCTGCGCGCGGGCCGGGCCGGCGAGGCCGCCCGGACCGGCGGCGTGCTGGCGAGCGACGCCGAGACCGACGCCGACCTGCGGCAGCTCGTCGAATCCGTCCTCGCGGTGCAGCCGGCCGCCGTCTTCGTCGGCGCCGGCGGCCTGGCGCACGCGCTGGCCGCGGTCTTGCCACCGGCCCAGGCCGCCGCCAGCCCCGCATGGCCACGGCCCGCGACCACGCTTTTTGTCTCGGGCAGCATGAACGACCGAAGCCGCCGCCAGCTCGAAAAGCTCCGCGACGAGTGCGGCGTGCCGCTGCACGAGGTCGACGCTTCCGCCGACCGACGGGCGCAGGCGGTCGCCGACATCGCCGCCACACTGGCCGTCTCCGGCGCCGCCGCCGTGGCCCTCACCCGCAGCTGCGGCCCCGTCGACCCGGCGTCGCCGGTCGCCTGGCTGCGCGAAGTCGTCACCGCCTTGGCCGCGCGCGGATCCCCACCCGAACTGCTCGTCGCCACCGGCGGCGAAACCGCGCAGGCTCTTTGCGCCAGCCTGGACATCCGCCGGCTCGATCTGCTGCAGGAAGCGGAAACCGGAGTCGTGCTTACCGCCGCCACTTCCACCCGCCCCTCCAATCCCAAATGGGTCGTCATCAAACCCGGTGGCTTTGGCTCGGATTCGGTTTGGGCGAATCTTCGACGATCTACCCAAGTTAAATCCTGAAATAGAATAGATATTTCAAAAACGGGTTACGATTGTGTTAATTGCTACCCAAGTTTAACTTAATTCGAATAATTACGGTTGAGTAAGCATGAAGAAAGTATCTTCACGTATATCGTTCGATCTTTGCGCAGCTTATTTCAACAGTTGACAGGCAATTATTTCACAGTCTTTCTGGCACCACTCTAACCCCTAACCCCACGTCGCACGAGAGTCCAACTAGGGCTATTTACCCCTTCGTTTGGCATCTGGTGCGTGGATGGATCACCTCCCTCACCCCCATGATCACTAAAGCAAACCCTGCTTGCGCGCGCCTTCCTGGCTGCGCTCGGCATTGGACTCGCGGTTCAACCGCTTCAGGCTGGCGATATTATCGGCGTCGTGTCCGACGCTTCCAACAAAGGCTTTCTCCCGGGTGCGACGGTCACCTTGGTGGAAACCGGACGCACGACCACCGCGGATAGTGGCGGCCGGTTCAGTTTCCTGGAGCTGGCGGAAGGCAACTACAGCGTCCGCGTCAGCTACATCGGCTACGAGAACAAGACGACTTCGGTCAGCGTTCCGGCCAGCGGCGCGGTGCCGCTGGCGATCCAGATGGGCGACGAGACCTTGCAGCTCGATAAGCTGGTCGTCGAGGGCTACCGCGAAGGCCGCGCCCGCGCGCTGCAGCAGAAGCAGAGCCAGCCCAACATTGCGGACCTCATCTCAGCCGACTCGATCGGCAATCTGCCGGACCGCAACGCGGCCGAGGCCGTGGCCCGCGTGCCCGGCGTGAGCATCACCGGTCTCCAGCAGGGTGAAGGCCGCTACATCAGCATCCGCGGCGTCGAGCCGAACCTCAACCAGGTGCTGCTGGACGGCGCCATCCTCGCGGCCCCCGGCGGCAGCCGCCTCGGCCGGGCCGTTCCGCTCGACACGCTGGGCGCGGGAGACATCTCGCAGATCGAGGTGGTCAAGAGCGTCACGCCCGACCTCGACGCCAACTCGCTCGGCGGCACGATCAACATCAAGTCCGCCAGCCCGTTCGACCGCAAGGGCCGGTTCATCGCCGGCTCGGTGGTCGGCAATTCGAATGAGGACACGGACAAGCAGAACTACGAGGCGAAGGTGACCTTCTCCGACCAGTTCGGCCCGGATCGCAAGTGGGGCATCGCGGCCAGCGCCAGCTACGACCAGCGCGACTATTCCAACCACTGGCTGCAGACCAGCTGGAACCTCCGCAACATCAACGGCTCGAACATCTACCTCCCCAACGGCTTCGAGATCAAGCCGGAGGAGGGCAACCTGAAGCGCTGGGGCGGCAACCTGACGTTCGAATTCCGTCCGGATGACAGCACCCGCTTCTACATCCGCCCGAGCTATTCCGGCACGAAGCGCTTCGAGCACACCGTCGAGGTGCTGCACTCCGTCAACAATCAGGCGGCCGGCGTGACGCTCACGTCGCCCACCACCGGCACGTTCCTCGGCTCGGGCACCCGCACCGAGCGCCGCGACTTCCGCACCTTCACCGAGCAGGAGCTCATCAACGTGGTCGTCGGCGGCAAGAAGACCGTCGGCGCCTTCACCTTCGAGCCCATGCTGACCTACTCCGCGGCCGAGGAGCGTACACCCTCCAACCGCATCCTGGCCTTCCGCAACGCCGGCGGCACCACGGCGGATCCGAACCGCGGCTCCGGCCCGATGACCTTCGACATCGGCGCCTTCGACTTCGTCCGCTGGGAGGTCGATCCCGCCATCGACACGCCGAGCAAGTACACGCTGCGCCGTACGCGCGACGACACCGGCCTGGTCGACGAGGACACGATGAGCGCGAAGTTCGACGTGCGCTGGGACTCGGAGAACATCCTGGGCCGCCCCGGCTACCTCAAGACCGGCGTGAAGTACATCCAGCGCTCCCGCATGGTCGACCTCGAGTCCTACCGCCTCGTCCCGGTCGGCAACTGGTCCCTGGCCAACATCGGCGTGCTGCCCTCGGTCCCGGTCTACAACGGCCGCTACCAGAGCGGATTCCTGATCAACCACTTCCCGACCTGGGACTTCATCAATGCCAACCCGTCGCTCGTGGTCTACGACCCGGCGGATTCGATCCCCAACCAGATCGAGGACGACTATGACATCGATGAGTACATCTACGCGGGCTACGTGATGGGCAGCATCGACATCAACAAGCTGACCGTGCTCGGCGGCCTGCGCTGGGAGAAGACCGATGCCACGATCCGCGCCGTCCAGGTCCGCAATGCCGGCACGACCATCATCGGCCGGTTCCCGACCTCGGGCACCACCAGCTACGACAAGATCTTCCCCAACCTCCAGGCCGTCTACCGGTTCACCGACCGGCTCCTCATGCGCGCCGCGATCACCCAGACCATCGGCCGCCCCGCCTACGAGGATGCGCGTCCGCTGGCCCGGTTCCGCTACGACCCGCTCGGCAGCGGCGCCCTGAACCCGAACTTCCCCTACAGCGGCACCCTCAGCGTCGGCAACCCCGAGCTCGAGCCGTTCGACGCCACCAACATCGACCTGTCGCTCGAGTACTACCCGAGGGGCAACGGCATCATCTCCGTCGCCGCCTTCCGCAAGGACATCGACAACCCGATCTACGGCTACTCGGAGACGCTGGAGAACGTCGTGTACAGCGGCATCGCCCTCCAGAGCCTCTCGGTCAGCAGCACGCGCAATGCGACCAGCGGCAAGATCTCGGGCGTGGAGTTCAACGTCTACCAGCCGTTCACCTTCCTGCCGGCTCCGTTCGACGGCTTCGGCATCGATGCGAACTTCACCATGATCAGCTCCGAGGTGAAGGTGCCGCTCCGGCCGAACGACGACCTGCCGTTCTTCCGCCAGCCGAGCCGGATCGCCAACGTCACGTTCTTCTACGAGAACTCCAAGTTCTCGGGCCGCGTCGCCTACAGCTACTCGGATGAGCAGATCGAGACGCTCGGTTCCGACATCCTCTCGGACCGCTATCGCGTGCCGCGCGGCCAGATCGACGTGCTGTTCCGCTACAAGATCAACAGCCGCTACGCCGTCACCGGCTCCGTGCGCAACCTGAACCGCGAGCCGGAACAGCGCTCGACGGGCGTGTTCAACCTGATGCAGTACAGCCGCCTCCTCGGCCGCGACTACCGCCTCGGGCTGGACTTCACCTTCTGAGCGCGGCGCCGCCGCCCTTGCCTCTCCGCCAGGCCCGGCCCGCGCCGGGCCTGTTTCTTTTCTCCATGCGCCTCCTGCGCACCGCCGGACTCCTGGCCGCCTGGGCCGCGTCGCTCGCCGCCGCGGGCGAGCCGCCCGGGGCCGGGTACGAGGAGGACCGCGAACTTCGGATCGAGGTCGACGGCCGGCCGGTGCCGGTGCTGGCCCTGCGCCTGTCGCAGCCGTCTGCGCCCGCCCCAATCGCCAGCCGGCACGCGCGCTTCCCCGCGGCGGCGGGCGCGCGGGTCGAGCTGCGCGCCGCCGCCGGGCCGGTCGTCCGCGCGGAGCTGCGCGGCGTGCGCACCGCCGTGCCCGGAACGCTGGCCGCCGGCCGGGCGGAGTTTGTGCTGCCCGGGCCCGGCTGCTATTACCTGCGCTTCGCCACGCCCGGCGCACCGGACCGCTTCCTGGTGCTGCTGGCCGAGGCGCCGGAGCCCGCGCGGCCGGACCTGCCGCCGGCGCGCATCATCGACGTCGTGGCGCGGGGCGTCCGGCCGGACCCCGCCCGGCCGGCCACCGCCGACCTGCAGCGGCTGCTCGACGAGGCCGCCGCGCGGGCGGACGGCACCACCGTGCACTTTCCGCCAGGGGTGTACCGCTCCGGCCCGCTCCGGATCGGCACCCGCACCGGCATGCACCTGGCGCGCGGGGCGGTGCTGCGTGCGGTGGATGATCCGGCGGCGTTCACCGACCACTTCCTGCTCGTGGCGGACGCGCACGACGTCCGCCTGAGCGGGGCCGGGACCATCGACGGCCATGCCCGGAGCCTCCGCGCCCGGCGCCCGGAGGTCACCCGCGGGCTGCACGGGCTCGTGATCCGCGACAGCGCCGACGTGACCGTGGAGGGGCTGCTGCTCCGCGACGTGTGCGACTGGAACATCCACGTGCTCCGCAGCGCGCGCGTGAACGTCCGCGGCGTCAAACTCCTCGCGCACAAGGACGGGCTGGCCGTCGACGGCAGTTCCGACGTGCGCTTCACCGACGGGTTCGTGCAGAGCACCGACGACGCCGTCCTGGTCTGCGCGCGGGACCCGGTGCCGGCGGAGCGCGTCGTCGTGCGCGGCCTGCTGCTCCACTGCCGCGGCGCGGCGCTGAAGGTGGGCTCGCTCACGCGCGGGCCCATCCGCGACATCCGGTTCGAGGACTGCGAGGCCTTCGACACCGACCGCGGCCTCGCCGTCGAGACGCGCGACCCCGAGGCCCGGCTCGAGCGGATCGCCTGGCGGCGCCTGCGCCTGGGGCTCGCGGCGTCCGAGCCCGGCGGCGGCGTGCTGCTGCGGCTCACGCCCGTCGAGGGCGGGGGCGATTTCCGGCTGCGGGACTGCGTGATCGAGGACGTGGACGCCGAGGTGGCGCATGCGGCGGTCATCGCCGGGACGGCGGCGGCCCCGCTGTCCGGCCTCGCGCTGCGCGACATCCGGCTCGCGGTCCTGCCGCCGGCGGGCGGGCGCCCCCCGCTGTTCGCGCTGCGGCACGTGGACCGCCTGCCGGTCGCCGGGCTGCGGGTCGACTGGCGCGGCCACCGCGCGGATTGGGCCGGGCTGGCCGGCGGCGCGGGCCTGGAGTTCGTCGCCGGCATGCCGGTGGAAACACCGTGAAATTGCGCGCGCCCAAAGCGCCGCCCGCGGCGGCTGATTTCGCTGGCCACGGGGCTCCAGGCTCCTTTCGTCGGAGGCGACGGCCGCCCGTCCGCCCCGCTTTCTCCATGAACCTCGACCGACGCTCCTTCCTCACCGCCGGCCTGGCGACCGCCGCCGCCTCGCTCACCCCCCGCCTCGCGGCCGCGACTCCCACCTTGGGCCAGACCCAGGAGAAATATGACGTCCGCAACCTCCGGATCACGGACGTGAAGACGTACCTCGTCGACGCCGGCAACGACGAGAACTACGTTTACGTGAAGATCTTCACCAACCAGGGCATCACCGGCCTCGGCGAGGGCACCCTGTCCGGCAAGTGCCTCACGGTGTCCACGGCCATCCTCGAGCAGAAACGCTATCTGGTGGGCAAGGACCCCACCGAGATCGAGCGGCACTGGCAGGCCATCTTCCGCGGCCCGCGCTACCGCGGCGGCCCGGTGCTCATGTCGGCGCTCAGCGCCATCGAGATCGCCCTCTGGGACATCCTCGGCAAGGCCGTGGGCCTGCCGATCTGGCGGCTGCTCGGCGGCAAGGCGCGCGACCGCGTGCGGATCTACTGCCACGAAGGCTACCTGTTTCGCGAGAGCCACCGCAAGAAGCGCCGCGTGAAGTCCGCCGAGGAGGAGATCGAGCAGTGGGTGCTGCGCAAGCAGGAGGGCTGGACCTGCGTGAAGGGCGGCTTCTTCCCCGTGAAGGGGCAGGCGGTCGACTTCCGTCCCGCCATCCGCGAGGGCGTCGAGCACCTGGCCAACGTGCGCGCGGCGGTCGGGCCCGACTTCGACATCATCGTCGAGATCCATGCCAAGGCCAATCCGCAGGCGGGCATCGAATTCTGCAACCGCGTCGAGGAATTCCGCCCGCTCTGGGTCGAGGAGGTCACGCAGCTGGAGAGCGAGGTGCTGGCGGAGGTGCGCCAGGTGCGGCAGCAGACCCGCGTGCCGCTGGCCACCGGCGAACGCCTGTGCAGCCGCTACGACTTCGGCCCGCTCTGCAGCGAGCGGCTGGTCGACGTGGTCATGCCCGACGTCGTCCACGTCGGCGGCATCTCCGAGATGCGCAAGATCGCGGCGCTGGCCGAGACCTTCCGCGTCGACGTTTCGCCGCACAACCCGCAGAGCGAGGTCAGCACCCTGGCGTCGCTCCACGTGTGCATGTGCACGCCCAACTGCAACCTGCTCGAGATCGGCAGCGGCCAGGACCCGTTCTGGAACGATCTCTTCTGCGGCGGCTATTTCCGCTACGAGCGCGGCTACGCGTTCGCGCCCGAACGGCCGGGCCTGGGCATCGACCTCGACGAAACCGTGGCCGCCAAGTTTCCCTACCAGGAGAAGGAAATCGACCTCTACCGTTTCCCCGACGGGTCGATCACGGACCGGTGAGGGCCGCACCGCGGCCGGTTGAAAGTGGTTGAATGTTGAAAGACCGGACGGATGACGGCACTCGATAGGGGAATGAAGATCGAAACCGCGACAGCGGTGTTGCGCCAAGTCCCGCGTCATCCGCCGTCGGGTGGCTCGATCTTTCAACCTCAGACCTTCAACTTTCAACCGCTCAGCTTCCGCTGAGCCGCCCATGAACGGCAAAGCCTGCTGCTCGCCCGCCCGCGAAAAATCCGCCGCCCCGGCCGCGGGCCCGGGGGAGTTCGCGCGGGTGACGGCGGGCTCCACCGCCGGCATGAAGCTGCTGCCGGGCGGGGATTTCCTGATGGGCAACGAGCGTGATTATGGCTTCCCCGCCGACGGCGAGGGTCCGGTCCACCCCGTGCGCCTCGCCCCCTTCTGGATCGACGCCTGCACCGTCACCAACGAGCAGTTCAACGAGTTCGTCAACGCCACCGGCTACAGGACGGAATCGGAACGCTTCGGCTGGTCCTTCGTCTTCTACGGCCACCTGACCCCGAAGCAGATGGAGTCGGCAGTCCGGCTCGTCGTCCAGGGCAGCGAATGGTGGTGCCGGCTCGACGGCGCCACCTGGCGCCATCCGGAGGGCCCGGGCTCCCACATCAAAAAGCGCTGGGCCCACCCGGTCGTCCAGGTCTCGTGGCAGGACGCGCTCGCCTACTGCGCCTGGGCGGGCAAGCGCCTGCCGACAGAGGCCGAGTGGGAGTACGCCGCCCGCAGCGGCCTGCCGCCGGGCAATCGCTTCCCCTGGGGCGACGAGCTCGAGCCGGGCGGCCGGCATTTCATGAATGTCTGGCAGGGCCGCTTTCCGACCGAGAACACCGTGGCCGACGGCCATTACGGCCCCGCGCCGGCGAAAGCCTTCAAACCCAACGCCTACGGGCTCTATCAAATGACCGGCAATGTCTGGGAATGGTGCTGGGACTGGTTCGACCCGGGCTACTACGCCCGGGGCGTGACCGACAACCCGACCGGCCCCGCCGCCGGGGACCGCCGCGTCATGCGCGGCGGCAGCTACCTCTGCCACGCGAGCTACTGCAACCGCTACCGCGTCGACGCCCGCAGCAGCAACACGCCCGACAGCGCGACGACCAACCTGGGGTTTCGCTGCGTGCGAGACGTGTAGGGCGGGCATCCTTCGCCATCGGAAAGGAATTCCGGACCTGCTTTTTTGGGGAAAATAGGTCGACTCGGCCCTAGCCGGAACCTTCATTCACGGGATGCGCTGGGGTGCATCCACGATTTCTTCCACCGGCTGGTGGACCCGCTTTGGCCTGGTCCTGCTGCCGGCGGTCTTGGCCGTTGGGCTGCGGGCGCAGGTGGTTTATACCTGGAACGGAGGGGATCTCTTGTCCGGCAGCATCACGCCTGCGGGCGTCTCGACGGTCGGCGCCCTCGACACGCTCAATATCGTGACGACCAGCGACCACAATGTCGCCGCCAACACCCTGACGAACCTGGGCACGGTCAACTGGCTCGCGGGCCGCGTGCGCGGCGGCGGCAGCATCGCGAACAACGGCATCTGGAATGACGAGGCCACCTCCACGATCAATGCGGATTACGGCGCCTACAGCTTCCTGAACGGCGTGGGCGCCGTCTACAACAAGACCCAGGGCACCACCACGTTCGCCACGTCCATCGTCAACGCCGGCACCGTCAACGTGACGGGCGGCACGCTCAATTTCTCGGCGGGCGGCCTGTTCACCGACGGTTCGGTCGCCCAGAGCACGGGCTCAGGCGCACTGCAGCTGACCGGCGGCACACTGACCATGGCGGGCACCGTCACCCTGCGGAACTTCACGTTCGCCGGGGGCAACCTGGCTGGCGACCACACCCTCGCCGCCACCAGCACCGTGACCTGGCAGGGCGGCTCCTGGAACAGCGCCAACACCACCGCCTTCGCGGCGGGCTCCACCCTGACCATCTCGGGAGCCGGCGACCACGACTACAACGGGCACACGATCGTCAATAACGGCGCGGTGCTCTGGACCGGCGGCCGGCTCCGCTCGGGCAACGGCGGCACGATCACCAACCAGGGCACGTGGACCGACGCGGCCGACGGCTACGCGTTCAACAACGACTACGGCGGCGTCGGCGGGACGACATTCGTCAACAGCGCGACGGGCGTCTACACGAAGACCGCGGGAGTCACGACCTTCCAGAGCGGGATCCTGAACAACTACGGGTTGGTGGACGTGACCGGCGGCACGCTCAACCTGAACGGGGGCGCGCTCAACGCCGGGTCGACGATCCGCAGCTCGGGGTCGGGGGTGGTGCAGCTGACCGCGGGCACGCTGACGGCCAGCGGCGCGGTCAATGTGCAGAACTTCCTGCTCAACGGCGGCCGGCTGGCGGGCACGCACACCTTCCTGGGCACGCTCAGCTGGCTGAACGGCGACCTGAACAGCACGGGCACCACCACGATCGGCAGCGGCAGCACGTTCACCATCGCCGGCGCGAGCGACCACGACTACAACGGGCACGCGATCGTCAATCAGGGCACGGTGGTGTGGACCGGCGGCCGGCTCCGCTCGGGCAACGGCGGCACGATCACCAACCAGGGCACGTGGACCGACGCGGCCGACGGCTACGCGTTCAACAACGACTACGGCGGCGTCGGCGGGACGACGTTCGTCAACAGCGCGACGGGCGTCTACACGAAGACCGCGGGGGTCACTACTTTCCTGGACGGAATCCTGGTCAACTACGGGTTGGTGGACGTGACCGGCGGCACCCTCAACCTGAACGGGGGCGCGCTCAATGCCGGGTCGACGATCCGCAGCTCGGGGTCGGGGGTGGTGCAGCTGACGGCGGGCACGCTGACGGCCAGCGGTGCGGTCAATGTGCAGAACTTCCTGCTCAACGGCGGCCAGCTGGCCGGCACGCACACCTTCCTGGGCACGCTCAGCTGGCTGAACGGCGACCTAAACAGCACGGGCACCACCACGATCGGCGCCGGCAGCACGCTCACCATCGCCGGTACCGCGGATCATAACTTCAACGGGCGTGCGATCGTCAATGACGGCGCGGTGGTGTGGACCGGCGGCCGGCTCCGCTCGGGCAGCGGCGGCACGATCACCAACCAGGGCACGTGGACCGACGCGGCCGACGGCTACGCGTTCAACAACGACTACGGCGGCATCGGCGGGACGACGTTCGTCAACAGCGCGACGGGCGTTTATAACAAGAACGGCGGGACGACCTCGGTCTTGGTGCCGTTCAACAATGCCGGGGTGGTCAATGTCAACAGCGGCACCCTGGCGTTCAGCGGCGGGTTCGCCAACACGGGCACCGTCGCCATCGCCGGCGGGGCGATCCTCAGCTCCTCGGGGGCGCTGACTTTCGGGGCCGGCTCGCTGCTGCGCGGCGGCGGCACGCTCAATGCGCCTTCGCTGACCACCGCCGGGATGGTGGCGCCGGGCACGACCGCGACCGCCGGCCTCCTCACCCTGGGCGGCAACCTCAGCCTGCAGTCCACCTCGCAGGCGCTGTTCGAGATCGGTGGCACGACCCTCGGCACGCAGCACGATCACCTTGCGGTCACGGGCACGCTCACACTGGACGGCGCCCTGTCGGTCAGGTTCATCGACGGTTTCGACACGGCGGCGAATTTCGGGATGACTTTCGAGATCATCAATGCCGCCACCCTGCTGGGCTCGTTCAGCAACATCGCGAACGGCTCGCGCCTGCTGACGGCCGACGGCTTCGGCACCTTCGTGGTCAACTACGGCGCCGGCAGCCCCTACGGCGTCAACAAGGTCGTGCTTTCCAACCTGGAGGCGATCCCCGAACCCTCGACCTGGGCCCTGCTGCTCACCGGCGGGGCCACCCTGGCCTATGCGGCCCGCCGCCGGCGCGCCCGGCGGGACGACCGCTCCTGATCCCGGGCCAGGGGGAACTCAGGCAAGCCCGGAGGAAATCACCGGAGCGCGGCCGCGCTCGGGGGCTATCGCGCCCGCTCGATCCGCACCGACCACCCGCTGCCGGCGCCCAGGCCGTGGCGCTGGGCGAAGTTGTCCCGGTTCAGGGCGAAGGCGACGTTGAGCAGGCTGTTGAGGTAGAGCAGGGGGGCGCCTGCGGGCACGTCGCCGAACGTGCGCACGTAGGGCAGCACGCCGCGGTAGACCTCGCGGCCGTCGTGGTGGATGGCGACGGCGAACCGGTCGCCGAACTGCGGCTTCAGCTCCTGGAAGAGCGCCTCAGGGATGTTGGTCCACACGTTGCCATAGTGGAAGTCGATGAGCGGGATCGAGCCGCGCAGCCCGCCGTCCGCGAGGGCGGCCCGCTCGTAGGGCAGGCGGACCACCTCCGGCGCGAGCAGCGGCCCGACCTGCGCGAACGTGATCTTGCCCGCCGCCAGCCGGGCGCCGGTGAACGCATAGATGTCGCGGCCATGGAAGGTGTAGCTCCTCTCCGACCCGGCGCGACGGTTCGCCCGCTCGTCGATCCGGCGCACGGCGGCGATGCCCAGCTCCTCGGCGACGAGCGTCCACGTGCCGTTGTCCGGACCGACGAAATAGTGGCCGCTCTGGGTCTGCAGCACCACCGACGCGCGCTCGGTGCCGACGCCGGGGTCGATGACCGAGACAAATACCGTGCCCGGCGGCCAATACGGCGCGGCCTGCTTCAGGCGGTAGGCCGCCTCCCAGATGTCGAAGGGCGTGTTTTCGTGGCTGAGGTCGAAGATCGGCAGGCGGGAATCCACGCCGAACGCCACGCCCCGCATGGCGGCCACGGCGCCGTCCTTGGTCCCAAAATCGGTCTGGAGGACCAGCGCGTGGTCCGCGGCGCGGGCCCAGGCGAGCCCGGAGAGCGACAGCAGGACGAGCAACAGTCTCATGCGGGTCCGATCCAAGCGCATTCCCGGCCGCGCGCAAGGCCGCGCCGGCTCAACCCCCGCGCCGGGCCTCGGCCTTCTTCGTCAGCTCGTCGACCACCAGCGCGGTCGTGACGTCGCAGCCGACGTTCGTCGTCGTGCGGCACATGTCCAGGATCCGGTCCGTGCCGAGGATGATGCCGATGCCTTCCGGCGGGATGCCGAACGTGATGAGCAAGCCCGCGATGAGCGGCAGCGAGCCGCCCGGGATGCCGGCCACGGCCACCGCGCTGAGCACCGAGAGCAGCAGCAGGGTCACCTGCTGGCCGAGCGTGAGGTCGACGCCGAAGACCTGCGCGACAAACAGCACGACGCAGCCCTCGTAGAGCGCGGTGCCGCTCATGTTCATGGTCGTGCCGAGCGGCAGGACGAAGCCCGCCGTGCTGGGGGTCAGCCGCAGCTTCTCCGTGGCGTTCTGGAGCGCCGTCGGCAGCGTGGCGTTGCTCGAGCTGGTCGAGAAGGCTGTCACCAGCACGTCCTTGATGGCCACGAAAAAGGCGCGGGGACTCCAGGGGGTCCAGAGCCGCAGCCAGACCGACATGGTGCCGAAGAGGTGCAGGGCCATGACCCCGGCGCACCCGGCCACGAACAGGCCGAGGGCGAGGATGATGTCGAGGCCCGACTTCACGATCACGCTGTAGATCAGGCAGGGCACCGCGTACGGCGCCAGCCGGAGCGCCAGGTGCACGATGCCCGTCATCAGCTCGGTCACCAGCGCGAGCCCCGCCTGCAGCCGGGCGCGCTTCTCGGGCGCAAACGAGGTGCCGACGATCCCGACCAGGATGGCGAACAGGATGAGCGGCAGCACGTCGCCGATCCGCGCCGTGCTCTGGCCGACCACGGCCCCCAGCAGGTTGGCCGGCATGAACATCTCGACGATCGTGGCGAACGACAGCCCGCTCTGCCCTTGTTGCGCCAACACGTGCTTCTGCGCCGCGCCGCCATACTCCGCCATCAGCCGCGCCTTGGTGTCGGCGTCGATGTGCGCGCCAGGCTGCAGCGTGTTCATCATGATCAGCCCCAGCCCGACCCCGATCGCCATGTTGAGGAAAAAGAAGAAGAACGTCCGCCCCGCCAGCGGCCCGAGCTTGTCGGGCCGACCCAACTGCACCACCCCCGTCGCCAGCGAGGCGAACACCAGCGGCACCACGACAAAAAAGAGCAGCCGCAGGAATATCCGCCCAAACGGATCGAGCAGCACCGTCGACACCCCGCGCATCAGCTCCAGCAGGGTGGCGGAGGTCGCGATCCCGACGTGACGCAGCAGCCCCGACAGGAACTCGGGCACCGGCACCAACGGCCCGAGCAGAAGCGTCACCACCCCGAGCAAGATGCCGACGACCAAACCACGCAGGATGCGGTTGCCCAGTTGGTCAGAGGTGGAGCCGGCCATAGATCGCGGCCCAACCCTACGAGCGCGGCGCAAAGCTTGTCGAACGTGAACCGCCCGCTTCGAAATCCGCCCGGCCGACGGGACGCGTCCCGCCAGCGTCGGGAGACGGCCGCGGATGCGCCGGATCTGGATGGATTGCGAACGGAAAGCCGCGGCCGTGAATTTTTAACCGCTTTGTCGGAACGGGTTTAACCATATGACGCGGCCAAATGATTTGCGCGACGAGAGAGGACTCCTACGTTCGCGCGGTCGATTGATGAATCTCTTTTTCGGAATCACACTGGAGGCGGTGATCATTGTCGCCCTGGTGCTTGCCAACGGGTTCTTCGTGGCGGCTGAGTTTGCGTTGGTAAAGGTGCGGGCAAGCCAGCTCCGGCCGCTGGCCAAGTCGGGCGGGTGGCGAGTCCGGTTCGCGCTGAAGGCGACGGAGCATCTGGACGCCGCGCTGTCGGCCACGCAGCTGGGCATCACGCTGGCGAGCCTCGGTCTTGGCTGGGTCGGCGAGCCTTTCCTGGCGCACCGGCTGGAGCCGTTGTTGGCCCAGTGGGGAGTCAACGACCCCAAGGCCGTCTCGTCCATCGCCTTCGCCCTGGCCTTTGCGGTTATCACCTTCCTGCACATCGTCTTCGGCGAGCTCGCGCCCAAGTCGCTGGCCATCCAGCGCTCGAAGGCGGTGTCCCTCTGGGTGGCGGCGCCGCTGATGGTGTTCTATTATGTGTTTTTCCCGTTCATTTGGCTGCTCAACGGCGTCGCCAACCGGTTTCTGCGCTGGGTCGGCCTCGGGCCGGCCGGCGAAAGCGAACACGCCTTCAGCGCCGAGGAGCTGGAGTACGTCTTCAGCCACGCGCGGCACGCGCATCCGGGCGACGCGCTCATCAACAAGCTGATGGTGCAGTCCCTCCGCGCCCGCTCGACCCAGGCGCAACAGATCATGCGGCCCCGCGACCAGGTGGTGGCGCTGTGGCTCGACAAGCCGGTGGCCGAGAACCTGCGCATCGCGCAGACCAGCGGCCACAGCCGCTTTCCCGTCTGTTCGGGCTCGCTCGACAAGGTCGAGGGCCTGCTGCTCATCCGCGAATGGCTCTGGCAGCTGCATGCCCTCGGTCCGGACGCGACCTTCGCCCCGCTGGTGCGCGAGGTCGTCGAATTCGAGCTGACGACGCCGCTCCACACGATGATCGAGCGATTCCGGAATTCCCGCAGCCACCTGGCCGTCGTCCTCGACGAGAAGAAGGCGCTGGCGGGCATCATCACCTTCGAGGACGTGCTGGAGGAGATCGTCGGCGACATCCGCGACGAGACTGACATCGAGCACGGCCCGATCTACGAGCGGACGGAGCACGCCATCACGGTCAGCGGCACGCTCACCATGCGCGAGCTGCAGGCGGAGACCGGCTGGCCGCTCGAGTGGAGCCCGCGCGACACGGTCGCGGGCTGGACGATGCGCCAGTTCGGCCGCCTGCCCAAGCGCGGCGATTCGGTCGAAGCCGGCGAATACCGGATCCACGTCATCGAGGCCAACGCCGAACGCCCGCGCCGGGTCAAGGTGGAGCGCCTCGCCCCCGCCGAGGTCGCAGAGCCGGTTTGAGCGGAGAGGCCGGCGGCGTTGCGGCGGTTCCTTTCCCGTTTGCCTGGGCGCGCCCGGCTCCCCCCTCCTCCTCCTCACCGCATCATTTCCGGGCGGACGGCCATCACCGTGGGAATGGGACCCTGATTCCACACGACCAGGATGCCGTTGGCGGCGTCGACAAACACCCGCTCGTTTTCCCCGCAGACGAAGACCTGCCGGGCGAACTCGTATTTCTCCCCGGGCTGGATTGTCAGCAGGGTTTCGGAACGACGGTACGGCTCAAGCTGGGCCTGGATGAAGTCCTCCGCCATCTCGCGGGTCAGCCGGCCCAGCTTCACCGGCTTCAGGCCCTCGGCGATGGATTCGCCCTTGGCGTTGAAGGTTACGTTGTAGGCGAGCCGCCCGTCCTGCGCCTCGAAGAACCACAGCGCGGTGTCCTTGCGCGACTCCGGCTCCGGCCGGCCGAAGCGCTGCCGAAGCTGCGCCAGCGTGTCCCCCAGCCGGGCATGCACCGGCCCGGCAACGCAACCCGCCGCGACCAGCAGCACGAGGAATCGACTAATGCCCAGCATGATCCCAGAAAACAGAGAATCCCCGCCCGGGCAAAGGAAGAATTGTCCCCGCCCGGAATCGGCAGCGGCGTCCGTCCGCCCTCAGCTTCCGATCAGGTTGCGGAGCGCCGCCAGGTACTTCTCCCGGGTCCGGTTGATGATGTCGGCGGGGATGTGCGGGGCCGGCGGGCTCTGGTTCCACTTGAGGGCGACGAGGTGGTCGCGCACGAACTGCTTGTCGTAGCTCGGCGGCGACTGGCCCGGGGCGTAGCTCTCGGCGGGCCAGTAGCGGGAGGAGTCGGGGGTCAGGACCTCGTCGATGAGGTAGAGCTTGCCCGCCGCGTCGGTGCCGAACTCGAACTTGGTGTCGGCCAGGATCATGCCGGCCTGCCGGGCGCGGTCGTGGCCGAACTGGTAGAGGACGAGGCTGGCGGTCTTCACGCGGGCGTAGAGCTCCGCGCCGATGGCGGCGGCGCCCTGCGCGTCGTCGATGGGCTCGTCATGCTGGCCTTTCGGCGCCTTGGTCGTGGGGGTGAAGATGGGCGCGGGCAGCCGGTCGGCCTGGCGCAGGCCGGGGGGCAGGCGGTTGCCGCACACCGCGCCGGTCCGCTGGTACGCGCTCCAGCCGCTGCCGATCAGGTAGCCGCGGGCCACGCATTCGATGGAGAGCGGCTTGAGCTTGCGCACCACCATGCTCCGCAGCCGGAGGTCGGGATCGAGCAGCCCGCGCCGCGTCAACTCCCCGGACTGGTCGGGCAGCAGGTGGTTCGGCATCAGGTGGCGCGTCTGCTCGAACCACCACAGGCTCATCTGCGTGAGGATGGCGCCCTTGCCGGGAATGCCCTCGGGCAGGATGACGTCGAACGCCGACAGCCGGTCCGTCGCCACCAGCAGCAGGGCGTCGCCCAGGTCGAAGATTTCCCGCACCTTGCCCGACGCGATGCGGGGGTACGGCAGGCCGTCGATCGAGGTGACGGCGTTCTTGGGCAAGGCAGCGGCGATCTCTGGGAAGGTCATGCGCATTGCCCCGAGGTAACGCCGCCGCCGGTGCAATGTAAAGACTCCGGGCCGACCAGCACGCCGCGCGCGCTCCCCCGGCCAAGCCGCCCGCGATCGCCCCCTCCGCCTCTCTTTCTCTCCGATGTCACGTATTACGTGACATCGGAGAGAAAGAGAGGCGGCTTCAGCGGGCGCGGGCGCTCGCGGGCAAAGGGGGAATGGCGATGGCCATAGGAGGCCGCGGGGAGCGCGAGGGGCCTTGGGTGCGGCAGGGCTCCCAAGGGTGCGGTTTGGCGGTGGCCGCTGCTCGTCGTGGGATCGCGGCGCCGCCAGGCGGCGGGCGGCGGTCACTCGCGGCGCACGACCCACGGCGCCGGTACGCCCGAGCCGCTGGCGTCGATGGACGGATGGGCCAGGGCGGCGCGGCTTTCGTCGCAGGACCGCATCCACTCCAGGAGCCGGCGGCGCATGGCGCTGACGACGTCGGGATGGCTGGCGGCAATGTCCGTCGACTCCGCCGGGTCGGCGAGCAGGTCGTAGAGCGCGAAGGTGCGTCCGTTGTCCATGCTGACGATCTTGAACCGGTTGCCGGTCAGCGCGAGCTGATGGGTCTCGGGGTCGGGATTGATCCGCCAGTGATTGGGATCCTTCGACCAGTCGCGGCCCAGGCTCTGCCGGACCGGGGACTGGAAGCCGATCGGCTCGGGCCTTTCCTGCAGCCGGCCGTCGAGCAGAGGGGTAACGTCGAGGCCGTCCAGCGGCTGCGGCTGGCGGGCCACCGGCACGCCCGCCCAGTTGAGCACGGTGGGATAGATGTCGTGCGTGGTCAGCGGGGCGAGGACCGTGCGTGGTTCCCGAAACCGGGCGGGCCACTCGAGCAGGCCCGGGACCCGGACGCCGCCCTCGTAGACCAGGCCCTTCTCGCCGCGGAAAGGGCCGGCGGAGTTGAGCTCGCGCAGGACCCACGACGGGCCGTTGTCGCTGCAGAACCACACGACGGTGTCGTCGGCGATGCCGAGCTCGCGGAGGTGACGCCGCAGCCGGCCGATCTGCTCGTCCATCGCCGTCAGGCAGCCGTACCAATGCTGCGCCTCGAGGGAAAGGTGGCGGTAGGGCTCGCGGTGGAGGGGGCCGGCCGCGACGGGCGAGTGCGGTGTGAAGAGCCACACGACGGCGAGGAACGGCGTCCTGGCCTCGGTCTGGCGCTCGATGAAGCGGAGGGCCCGGTCCATGATGATCTTGGAGCTGTCGCCCGAGAGGTCCTGCTCGTCCGTCTGCCCCGGCCCCGTCCAGAAGGCCAGCCCGCTGCGGCGCACGCCGGGGATCGCGTCGGTCTCACCCCAGGCCACCGGCCGGTTCATGATGGCCCGGTTGCCCGGCGATTGGTCGCGGCCCCAGTACATGGGGTTGTAGGTCGGGCCGCCGTGGTTGGAGAAGGAGACGTCGAAGCCGTGTTCCCAGGGCGGCGCGTAGATGGCCTGGCGGATCTCCGGCGTGCGCGTCGCCGCCGCCTCGTCGCGCGACAGTTCCCCGAGATGCCACTTGCCGAAGTGACCGGTGCGGTAGCCGGCGGATTTGAGGGCCTCCGCCAGCGTGACCTCGGAGGCGGGCAGCGGGTAGACGGTCGCCCAGTTGATGCCCATCCGGTAGGGGTGCCGGCCGGTGAGGCAGCTGGCCCGCGTCGGCGTGCACACGGTCCCGCCCGTGTAGAACCGGTCGAGCCGGAGCGCCTCGCGCGCCATGGCGTCGAGGTGGGGAGTGCGGACCACCGGGTTGCCGTTGTAGCCGACGTCGCCCCAGCCCTGGTCGTCGGACATGACGAGGATGATGTTCGGCCGCGGCGCCGCGGCCGCCGCGTCTGGGGCGAAAGCGAGCAGGCAGAGCGGGAGGAGCAGGATGAGTCCGGAACGGAGCCGCCGATTCCAGCCGGCCGGTCGGGTGCAGCTTGCAAGCGTCATGGAGGTTTTCCCGAGGAAATGAGCGATGGGCCGTCCGGCGGCGCCGGTGCGGTCGGATTGGGGCGGCGCGACCAACTTGCCCGGTTATCGCGGGGGAATCCAGCGAATTGCCGTGGGCGGGGGCGGCCGCCGCCTCACCAGAAATGCCAGTAGATCCCGCACCACGCCAGGGCGTAGAGCGCGAACCACAGCTTGACCTGCTGCCACCAGGGGCGGCGCACCCCCTCGTCGTAGGCCTGCAGCCAGGAGACTCGCCAGAGGAAGGGCGTCGTCTGTTCCGGTGCCGGCGCCGGGGTCGCCAGCGAGACGGCGGCGATGAGCAGCATGGTGATGACCTGCGCGATGGCGCCGACATACAGCCAGTGCAGCTTGGCGCCGGTCGCCCACAATCCGACCGCCAGGGCGATCTGGATGAGGAGCCCGCCGACGAGGCCCGCCACGGCGCCGGCGTAGCTGGTCCGCCGCCACAGGATGCCCAGCAGCATGACGGAGATGAAGGGCGTCGCCATGTAAGTGATGCCGGTCTGGAAGTACTTGAACACGCCGATGTGTCCGACGAACGGCGCGATGCCGGCCGCGACGAGCAGCGCGGCGCCCCCCGAGATGCGTCCGGCCGTGATCATCTCGGCATCGCCCGCCGGCCTGCGCCAGTACTGCTTGTAGATGTCGAACGAGAAGATCGTCGCCACCGAGTTGGACAGTGCGCTCACGGTCGACATCACCGCCGCGCAGAACCCGGCCAGGATGATGCCGCGGACGCCCGACGGGGCGAAGGTCGCGATGGCATAAGGGAAGGTCTCGTCCTGGCGGTCGGGCAGCAGCGACGGGCCCTGGCGCATGACCTCCAGCCAGTGGTAGACGATCAGCCCGAGCAGGCACGTGATCAGCGGCCGGACCAGGTTGATGAAGCCCGCGAAGACGATGCCCATCATCCCGTCCCACGTGCTCCGGGCCGACAGCACGCGCTGGACCATCACCTGGTTCGAGGACTGGTAGAACAGGAAGACTCCGAGCGAGCCGATCACGAGACCGAGGAAGGGCGCCTCGGGGTCCGAGGGCGGGCGATAGAGGTGGAACCGCTCGGGTGCGGCCGCGACCATCGCATCCCAGCCGCCGGGGATCTCGCCCAGCGCCAGGAAGTAGAGAACGATGCCGCCGCCGACGAGCATGACGCACTGCACGGCGTCCGTCCACATCACGGAACCCAGCCCGCCGAGCAGCGTGTAGCTCCCGGTCAGCAGGATGATGCCCGCGAGCACCGCCCACAGCGGCCAGCCCGTCAGCTGGCTGAAGGTCAGGCTGCCGCCGTAGAGCACGGGCGGGAGGAAGACGAAGACGTACGCGAGCAGCACCACGGCGCTGTAAATCGACCCGCACGCGGGCCCGAAGCGGCGGTTCAGCAGCTCGGGCACTGTCATGATGCGGTTGCGCAGGTACAGCGGGATGAAGAACACGAGCATCAGCACGTAGGTGGGCAGCGCGAACCACTCCCAGTTGGCCACGGCCAAGCCACCCCGATAGGTGGCCCCGACGGTGCCGACGATCTGCTCGCTGGAGACGCTGGTCGAGACGAACGCCGCGCCGATGAGCCACCAGGGCATCTTGCCCGAAGCCAGGAAATACCCCGCGGTGGTGCGCTCGTGCCGGCGGGCGGCGACCAAGCCGATGGCCACGACCGCCAGCGTGGAGCCCACGATGATGACGACGTCGAGGAAGGAGAGTTGGAAGGCGCTGGTCATGGGGAAGAGGCGGGGGCGGTCGGCGCGGCCGCGCAGCCCGCCTGGGCGGCGATGGCGGGCCAGTCGCGCGGGGTGTAGCCGGGCGCGAGCAGCCGCCAGCGCTGCCGGTGCTCGGTGTGGCCGCCGGGCGGGAGCGTCACGCGGCCGCCGAGCGTCTCGAGCTCGACGTAGTCGGAGCAGGTGAACAGCTCGACGTTGCAGCCGCCGTCGACGCAGTCGGCCTCGGGGGGGATGTCGGGGCTGTGGATGACCAGCGTCGCCTCGCGCTGCAGCGAGGCGAGCCAGCCGGCCTGGCTGTACCAGCCGATCTTGCCGCGGGCGCGGTTGGGCGTCAGGGCCACGTAGCCGGGCGCGAGCTGCCAGGCCACGGCCTCGATCCCCGGCCAGAAGCGGAGCGGCGTCGGCCCGCGCGGCGCCACCACCTGCGCCGCGTGCGGCACGCAGGTGATCGCCCACAGCGCGCCCTGCCACGGCTCCCGGCCGCCGTTCACCAGCACATGCCGCAGGTCGAAGCCGGCGCCGTCCTCGGCGGCGCGGATCACCAGGTGGCGCCGGGTGCCGTCCGGTCCCGCCGGCGCGGCGACCCGCAGCTCCCCGTCGGCGACCTCGACGCCGCACCGGGCGTTGTCCGGCACGTAGGAGCGGTCCTCCTCGGGCGCCACGGTGAAGCGGTGGCCGCCGTAGAGCCGCCAGTCGCCGACGCCGAAGTCGGTCGTGTCGCGGTAAAGCACGTTGTCGCCGTCGCCGCGCCGGAGCGACAGGATGCGCGGGCCGGTCGAGACGCCGACCAGCAGCTCGCAGTCCCCGGCGACGCAGCGCACCGCGTCCCATCCGTGCCAGCGCGTCCGGTCGGTCTTCATGGCAGCACGCGGGTCGTCAGCCCGCGCTGGAAGGCGTCGCACCGCGTGAATCCCTCCGCGTACCGGCAGCCCGCGGCCATGCCCCGGAACCGGGCCTGCGTGTCGATCATCTCCAGCAGGTCCGTGTTCGCCAGCTCCGCCAGCGCGGCGAACTGGCTCCGGTGGCAGGCCAGCATGCGGCGCTTGAGCTCCATGGTGGGCGTGACGTCCACGTACTCCGTCGGCTGGAAATCGATGCCCGCCACATTGTCCATGTAGTAGAGCTGCGCGTGCCCGAAGCGGCAGGCCGGCCGTCGCTGCCGCGGGATGTGCGGCAGACCCTTCTGGAAATACGAGTCGAAGACCAGCTGCGACACCGCCCGGTGGTCCGGGTGATAGTCGTTGGGGCTGTGCGTGATGATCACGTCGGGGTCGGCCGTGCGCAGCAGGTCGATCATGACGCGCCGCTGCGCCGCGTCCGGCATCGCGTGCTCGTCGCGGATGCCGGGCCACAGCAGTCGCGCGCCCATCAGGTCGGCCGCCGCCTGGGATTCCCGGCGCCGCCTGCGGGCCAGCTGCGCCGGCGGGATGTGCACGTCGCCCATGCTGCCGTCGGTGAAGACGACCCAGGTCACCTGGTGCCCGGCCTGGGCGTAGCGTGCCAGCGTGCCGGCGCACAGGATCTCGATGTCGTCAGGATGGGCGGAAACCGCGAGGATGTTCATGAGCGGGGAAGGACGGGGGTTAGAGCACGCCGTAGCGGTCGAAGACGGTGCGGAGGGAGTCGCCGCGCATGAGGTCGCGGCGCGAGTCGGATTCGCGGGCGGTCTTCTCGTAGGCGAGGCGGAGCGCCTCGTCCTCGACGTCGCGCGGGATCACGACGACCCCGTCGAAATCGGCGAAGACCAGCTCGCCCGGCTGCACCAGCACGTCGCCGCAGCGCACGGGCACGTCGTAGGCCATCACCCGGCCGCGGCCCATGCTGTCGAGCGGGCGGATGCCGGCGTAGAAGACGGGAAAGCCCAGGGCGATGATCCGGCGGCAGTCGCGGATGTTGCTGTCGCAGATGCAGCCCGCGGCGCCGTGGCGCTGGGCGATGGTGCTCATCAGCTCGCCCCACGGGGCGTTGGTGCCGGCGGCGTCGGTCGAATGCACGGCCACGTCGCCAGGCCGGAGCGAATCCATGGCGGCGATCTCGAGTCCGTAGGGGTCGGCCTCGACCACGTAGTCGGTGTCCATCCAGCGGAAGGTCCGGGCGCGGCCGACGATGACCGCCTGGTCGGCGGCGAGCGGGCGCAGGCGCTGGTGCATGGCGCGGTCACGGCGGCCGAGGCCGTCGAGCACGTCGCACACGGCGGCGACGTAGAGGTGTTCGCGGATCCACGCGAAGCGCGCGGCGTCGTGGGGGAAGGCGAGGGGCGGGATCATGGCTTGACCTGGTAGCGGCGCACGGCCTCCTCGTTCACCTCGATGCCCAGGCCCGGGCCCTGCGGCACGGCCAGGTAGCCGTCGGGCTGGAGGGTCACCGGGTTGCGGATCACGTCGCGCAGCATGGGGTTTTCGCACACGTTGTACTCGAGGAAGAGCGCGCGCGGCAGGACGGCGTTGAAGTGCAGGCTGGCGGCGGTCAGCAGGTCGGTCAGCCAAGCGTGCGGGCACACGTCGATGCCGGCGCGCTCGGCCTCCCACGCGATGCGGCGGGCCTGGGTGAAGCCGCCGCAGCGGCTGAGGTCGGGCTGGGCGACGTCGATGCGGCCGCGCTGGATGAGGTCGTGGAAGCCCCAGCCCGTGGCCTCCTGCTCGCCCGCGGCCAGGCGGGTGCGCACGCCGGCCGCCTTCACCGCGGCGTAGCCCTCGTAGCATTCGGGATGCAGGAAGTCCTCGAGCCAGAAGATGTCGTAGGGCTCGAGCGCCCGGCACAGCTCGATCGCGTCCTGGGCGCTGCGGTTGACCATCCAGCCCGGGTCGACGAGCAGGGCCACGTCCGGCCCTAGCGCCTGGCGTGCGGCCGCCACGAGGGCGACGTCGAGCTTCCGGTCGCGGCCGAAGACGCCCCAGCCGAATTTCACGGCGGTGAACCCGCGGGAGAGGTAGAACTCGCAGGCGTGCCGCATGGCGTCGGGCGTGGGCCGGAACAGGGTCGAGGCGTACGCGCGCACCCGGTCGCGCCGCCCGCCGCCGAGCAGCTTGTGCACCGGCCGGCCGGTGGCCTTGCCCATCAGGTCGTGGCAGGCGATGTCGAAGCCTGACAGCACCTGGATCGCGACGCCGCGCCGGCCGTAGTAGATCGAGCCGCGGTAGATCTTGTCCCACAGCCGCTCGACGTCGAACGGGTCCTCGCCCACCACCAGCGCGCGCAGGCCCTCGAACACGCCTAGGCCGCTCTCCGGGGCGTTGACCGCCGCGGCGGCGATGTGCGGCGCGGTCTCGACGTCGGACCAGCCGACCAGGCCCGTGTCGGTGCTGACCTTGAGCAGCAGGCAGTGCTTGACGCCCCGGGCCTCCTCGCGGCCGTCCGGCGAGCGGATCTCATGGGGGGATTCGAGGACGAAGGCTTCTACGTCGGTGATTTTCATGGTGGATTGGAAAAAAGGAGGGCGACCTTGAGCGCGCGGTCATGGCCGTCGCGGGCCAGGGCCAGGGCCTCCGGCCAGCGGGTGAAGGGCAGCCGGTGGGTGATGAGCTCGCCCACGGCGAGGCCGGGGTCGGCCAGCCCGGCCAGGGCCTCGTCCAGCCGCTCCTCGTCGTTGCAGGCTCCGACGATCTCCTGTTCGCGCAGGTGCAGCCCGCGGAGATCGACCGGCATCGCGCCCGCCAGGGTGCTGAACACGACCAGCCGGCCGCGCGGGCGGAGCGCGGCCAGGCAGGCCGCCGCCGCCGCTTCCGAGCTTACGGCGAGGATGGCGGCGTCGACGGAGCCGTCTGGCACGCCGCCGGTGGTGGTCTCCACTCCGGGAATGCGGCGCAGGCGGAACGGCTCGCGGCCGGAGACGACGACGTCCGCTCCGGCGCGCCGCGCCAGCCGGGCGATGAGATTGCCGAACGGGCCGTCGCCGGCCACCAGCACCCGGCGGCCGCGCACGTCGCCGGCGCGGGCGACCGCCTGCAGGCAGACGGCCACCGGTTCGAGCAGGGCCCCGAACTCCGGCGGCATCCCGGCGGGCAGCACGCGGACGCGGTCGGCGCGGTGGGTGAAGTATTCGGCGAAGGCGCCGTCGCGGTCGTAGCCGAGGTGCCCCAGGCGCAGGCACAGGTGGCCGAAGCCGCGCCGGCACTCGGCGCAGCCGCCGCAGGGGACCACGGGATGTGCGGCGACGCGCTGGCCGGGCGCCAGGCCGCTCACCCCCGGGCCGCAGGCCGCGATGACTCCGGCGGCCTCATGTCCGAGCACCCGGGGCAGGGGGATGTGAAACGGGTTGCCGGCGATGTCATGCAGGTCCGACGTGCAGATCGTCGCGGCCTCGGTGCGGATGAGCACCTCCCCGGCGGCCGGTTCCGGGCGCGGCAGGGTGACCTGGACCATCTCGCCCAGTGCCCGGAGCTGCAGGGCCTGCATGGGGGATCCTGGCATCAGACGATGGGCCGGCGGGCGTGGAGGTGCACCCTCATGGCAACGATGCGATAGAACCTGGCGGCATGGGGGCGCAGTATGCGCGAGGATGCCGGTTTCCGCTACACCGCTTGCGCCAACCTCTGAACGGATCGCGCCAACCTGGGCGGCCGGGGCTTGTCAGCCGGCCAAGTCGCGTTATGCAGTTCCACGCTCCCCTCCAATGAACGCATTTGATCAACTCGCGGCGGTGCCCGGCCTGCGCCGGCTGTTCGACCTGGCGTGGCGGATGTTCGGGGTGAATCCGGCGCTGGTGTCGATGGACGGGCGGAGGTTCGTGATCTTCGACAAGGAGGAGCGGGCGCAGCCGTTCTGCCGGGCGCTCAACCGGCTGGCGGCGGGGCGGCAGCTGTGCGCCATGTGCGACCAGAACCGGTTCCTGGAGGCGCGGCGGGACCGCCAGGCCCTGCGTTACCGGTGCCACGCGGGGCTGCGGGAGTTCATCATCCCGGTGATCCGCGACGGCCAGACCATCGCGCTGCTGCAATGCGGCCAGGTGCACGACCGGGTGCCGGCCGCGCCGGAGTGGCGCGAGGCGCGCCGGTCGCTGGTGGCGGCCGGGATCGGGGCGCCGGCGCTGCGGCCCCTCTTCGACCGGAACCGCGTGCTGGAGCCGGACCGGCAGGGCGACCTGCTGGATCTGCTGGCGCTGATCGCCGCCCGGCTGGCGCAGGCGCACGAGCACGCGCTGACGGCGGCGCCGGGGCAGGCGCAGGCGGCGCTGGGCCGCGCGATGACCTACATCGACGCGCAGCTGGGGGAGCGGCTCACGGTGGCGGGGGTGGCGCGGGCCGCCAATCTCTCGCCGCGGTCGCTGATGCGGCTGTTCCGCAAGGAGGCGGGCACCACGGTGGTGGAGTTCATCCTGCGCCGGCGCATCGCCCGGGCCCGCCAGCTGCTGCGCCAGCCGGACCGCACCTGCGCGGAGACCGCCTTCGCCTGCGGGTTCGGCAGCGTGCAGCATTTCAACCGGATCTTCCGGCGTCTCGAACAGCAGTCGCCGACGGAGTGGCGGAGGCGGGGCGGGTGAGGGCGGGGGGGGGGAGTCCTGGGAAAGACGGGAAAATCAGCCCTGCGCTCTCCTCGCGCCCCGCGCACCTGATCCCGGCTCAGGCCCCGCCGGTCTGGCGGCCCGCGGCGGGTTGCGCGCCGCTGGAGCGGAAGCGGGCGCGGTATTCGGCCGGGGTCACCTTCAGCCGGCGCATGAAGGAGCGGCCCATCACGTCGGCGCTGCCGTAGCCGCAGGCGGCGGCGATCTCGTCCAGGCCCTGCGTGCTGCGTTCGAGCTTGCGCCGGACGGCTTCGAGCCGGATTTGCTCGACGTAGTGGGCCGGCGACTGGCCGAGCTCGCGCGTGAACACGCGCTGGAAGTTGCGCTCGCTCATGGCGGCGCGGGCGGCGAGCGCCGGCACCGACAGATCCTCGGCGAGGTGCTCGAGCATCCACACCTGCAGGTCGCGCAGCGGGCGGTGCTCGGTGGTCTGCTCGCGGAGCGAGACGCTGAACTGCGCCTGGTTGCCGGGCCGGCAGAGGAAGACCACCAGCAGGCGCGCGACCTCGAGCGCGATCCGGCGGCCGTGGTCCTCCTCGACCAGGGCGAGGCTCAGGTCGATGCCCGCGGTCGCGCCGGCCGAGCTGTAGAGATGGCCGTCCTTCACCCAGATCGGCTCGGGGTCGACCCGCACCGCCGGGAACTCCCCGGCCAGCCGCGGGGCGAACGCCCAGTGCGTCGTCGCCCGCCGGCCGTCGAGCAGGCCGGCCTCCGCCAGCAGGAAGGCCCCGACGCAGATCGAGCCGACGCGGCGGCAGCCGCCCGCCTGCCGCCGCAGCCAGCGGAGCAGCGCCGGCTGCGTCCGGCCCTCCTCGACGCCCAGCCCGCCGGGCACCAGCAGCGTGTCGATCGGGCCGCGCAGCGTCGCGTAGTGCGGGCCGCCGCGCATGCCCAGGCCGTACATGCCCTCGACCTGCGGCGCCTTGGCCGTTGACACACATTCGATCCGGTAGCGGCGTTCCTCGGGCAGCAAGGAGTTGGCGGAGGAGAACACGTCCACCAGCCCGGCCACGTCGAGCTCGCGCACGCGCGGGTAGACCAGGATCACGACGCGGCGGTTCGAGGCGGGGGCGTTCATCGGGCGTGGTCCCATCCCCGCACGGACCGCCCCGGACGGACAGGAAAAAATTCCCCGCCGGGGGGTCAGGGGGTGCGGCCGCCCGGGGGCCGCGGGGCGGGCGCGGTGAGCGCCTCGAGCGCCCGCACGGTCGCCGCGTTGCGGTTTTCGAAGCCCAGCTTCTCGAAGATGCGGGACAGGTGCACCTTCACGGTATTCTCGGCGCAGCCGAGGATGCCGGCGATGTCGCCGTTGGATTTCCCCTGCGCCACCCAGAGCAGCACTTCCCCCTCGCGCGGGGTCAGGCCGAGCGCCTCGAGCGGCTTCGGCGAGGAGAAGTCCGGCCGGAGCTCCACCTGCGCCAGGGCGGCCTGCGTCTGTTCCCGGCGCCGGCTGAGGCGCGTGCGGATGGCGGCCAGGACCTCCTCCGCGCTGGCCGGCTTGGGCAGGTAGTCGTCGGCGCCGAGGTCCATGCCCAGCCGCAGGTCCTTCCGGTCGCCGCGCGCCGTGAGGAAGATGAAGGGGATGGAGACCGTCGCCTCGTCGGCCCGCAGCGCGGCGAGCACCGCGTGGCCGTCCAGCTGCGGCATCGACACGTCGCAGAGGATGACGTCGGGCCGCTCGGCGCGGGCCAGGGCCACCCCCGCCCGGCCGTCAGGGGCGGCCAGCGGGGTGAAGCCCTCGAGTTCCAGCATCAGGACCAGGTTGTTCCGGGTCACGGGTTCGTCTTCGATGACGAGGATCTTTTTCATGGGGCCGGGAGTCAGGTGAACAGCGGGAGGCGCACGGTGAACACGGTGCCCTGGCCCTCGGCGCTCTCGAAGGCCAGGCGGCCGCCGTGCAGGTCGACGCACCGGCGCACGATGAGCAGCCCCAGCCCGGTGCCGGGGATGTGCCGCACGTTGCTGCCGCGGTGGAAGGCCTCGAACAGCCGCTTCCGGTCGGGCACCGGGATGCCGCAGCCGCGGTCCGCGACCCGGCACACCGCCTCGGCGCCCTCGCGGGTGACGGCCAGGTCGACGGGCGACCCGGCGGGCGAGTACTTGACGGCGTTGGCGAGCAGGTTGGCGAAGATGTGGCGCAGCACGCTCTCGTCGCCCGCGGCCGGTCCCGGCGCCTCGAGCGTGAGCCGCACCGGGCAGCGCTGTCCGGTGGCCGAGCCGATCTCGTCGGCGAGCCGGCGGCAGAAGGCCGGCAGGTCCAGCGGCGCCCGCCGGAACGTCATCCGGTCGGTCTCCAGGCGGCCGAGGACGAGCACCTCCTCCATCATGCCGGACATCTGGCGCACGGACTGGTTCACGGTCTGCAGCAGCTCCTGCCGCTTTTCCGGCGCCAGCCGGTCGTGGTAGCGCTGGAGGATGTCGGCCGAGGACATGATGATCTCCAGTGGCGTGCGGAACTCGTGCGAGACCAGCGAGACGAACTCGCTCTTGAGCTGCCCGAGCTCGCGCTCGCGGGCCAGCGCGGTCTGCAGTTCCGCCTCGGCGCGCTTGCGTTCGGTGAGGTCGAGCACCACGGCCTGCATCGCCGGCCGGCCGCCGAACGAGATCGGCGTGAGCGTCACCTCCACCGGAAAATCCCGGCCGGCCAGCGTCCGGGCCGTCCACTCGAAGCTGTGCGTGCCCTCCGCCAGGGCGCGCGCGATGTGGCGCGCGGCGGCCTCGGGACTGGCCGAGCCGTCCGGTTGCGCGGGCGGCGAGGTGTGGCGGGGGTGCTTGCCCAGCAGGTCCGCCGCGGTCGCGGCGCCGAACATCCGCACGGCCGCCGGGTTGACCTGGAGCACGACCTGGGCGTCGTGCACCAGCACCGCCGCGCTTACCGCCTCGTAGAGCACGCGGAACCGCGCCTCACTTTCCCGCAGCCGCGCCTCCGCCTCCTGGTGCGCGGAGATGTCCACGCCGGCGCTCACGAAGTGCCGGACGCCGCCGATGTCCACCGGATGCGTGGAGAGCAGCACGGTCAGGATGCGGCCGTCGGCCCCGTACATCCGCACCTCGTACTGCGAAACGAAGCCGCGGGTTTCCAGCTCCTGCTTCCAGGCACGCTGCTGCTCCGGATCGACCCAGAATTTCAGCTCGAGGGGCGACCGGCCGATGATGCGCTCGCGCGTGAAACCGAACGTCTTGAGGAAGGTGTCGTTGACCTCGACGATGAGCCCGTCCGTGGCGCGGACGACGCTTTGCATGGCCGGGCTCTGGTGAAAGGCGGCCAGGAAGACCCCGGGGTCCGGCGGGGTGATGGGGTGGGGCGTTGAGCTGGTGGCGTGGGCGCCGCTCATGGCCGCCAGCCTACCCCGCCGGGCGGCGGCGGAAAGCCGAATTCTGCCGCGTAATACCAGAGTATTATGGCTGGGTCTGGCAGCGGGGAGGTATGCTGGGCGCGATGAGCAAGCCTTCACGACCACGTCGCCCGGTTCCTGCGCCGGAGCGGCCCTTGCCGCCCTGGGCGGAGTGCGAAATCTTTTGTGTGCACTCCTATGCGGGTGAGGACGGTCCGCCCTGCGGATGGCGGGGCCGGCTCGCGGAGGTGTGGGAGCCGGCCGCGGGCGCCGGGCGCGTCTGCCCGTGGTGCGGGGAGGGCAGCCTCCTGCGCATTCCGCCGCCGGCGCCCGGCCTCGCCGGCGCGTAACGCGGAAGCGCTATACCGCGGATTGCGCGCCCGGGGTATAAACCGGGCATGAACTCTCCCACGCCTCCTGATCCGACCGCGGAACCGCTCCGCCCGGTCGTCCGCAAATTCTCGGTCATCGTGCAGCTGGCCGATCTCCAGGCCCGCCATCCGCGGGTCCGCCTGACCCTGCCGCGCCTCCGGCGCGACCAGGTGCCGTCGCGCCGGGCCCTCATCGACGCGCTCCGCGTTGCCGAGCGGGCGGACTGGTCGCCCGCGGCCGGAAGTTTTCCCCAGTCCTGAACCCCAACCCCCGACTCCCATGCTCGACCTTTCCCTGAAGATGCTCCTCGGCGACCGCGCGAAGTACATCATGCTCATCAGCGGTCTGACCTTCGCTTCGCTGCTCATGACCGAGCAGGCCGCGATCTTCTGCGGCATCATGCAGTGGTCCGGCTCGACCCTCGACAACGTGGGCGCCCCGGTCTGGGTCGTCGACCCCATGGTCGAGCAGATCAACGACACGGAGGCGATGCGCGACACCGACCTCGAGCGGGTGCGTTCGGTCGAGGGGGTGGCGTGGGCGGCCCCGTTCTACCAGGGCATGCTCCGGGCGCGGATGCCGGACGGCTCGTTCAAATTCGTCCAGCTGATCGGCCTCGACGCCACCACCTTCGCCGGCGCGCCGCGCGAGATCGTGCAGGGCCGGCTCGAGGACCTGCGGCTGCCGAACACCGTCATCCTCGACGAATACGGAGCGAAGAAGCTGAGCCGAGACCCGGCGCGGCCGGTGCGGGTCGGCGACACCTTCGAGATCAACGACCGGGAGGCGCGCGTGGTCGGCATCTGCCGGTCCCGCATGTCGTTCACCGGCAATCCCTATGTCTTCTCGACCTATCACCAGGCGGTGCAGTACGCCCCCGCGACGCGCAAGGTGATGTCGAGCGTGCTGGTGGGGGGCGGCGAGGGGGCGGACGCCGCCGCGCTGGCCCGCCGCATCACGGCGGCGACCGGGCTGTCCGCCTACACCAAGTCGGAGTTCCTCTGGCGGACCGTGTGGTGGTACATCCGCAACACCGGCATCCCCGTGGCGTTCGGCGCGACCGTGATGATCGGATTTGTGGTGGGCCTCGCCATCAGCAGCCAGACTTTCTACGCGTTCATCCTCGAGAATCTCCGGAACCTGGGCGCGATGAAGGCCATGGGCGCGCCGGACGGCATGCTCGCGCGCATGATCATGCTGCAGACGCTCACCGTCGGCCTGATCGGCTACGGGTGCGGCGTCGGCCTCGCGTCGCTCTTCGGCGCCGTGGTGCTGCGGAAGGGCATGCCGCCGTTCTTCCTGCCCTGGCAGCTTCCGCTCATCACGCTGGCCGCCGTCCTCTTCATCTGCTGGCTGGCGGCCTCGCTGGGCATCCGGAAGATCCGGAGCCTCGAGCCGGCCATCGTTTTCCGCGGCTGAGGGCGCGCGTAATGCCGAAGCGCTATACCGCGATTTCCTCCCGTCCGCTATGCTCGCATCCATGAAAGCTCCGTTTGATTCCACGCTCCCGTTCGCCGTCCGCACGCGCGGCGTCGGCAAGGGCTTCGGCGAAGGCGAAAGCCGCACCGAGGTCCTCAAGGAGGTCGACTTCTCGGCCCGCCTCGGCGAGCTGCTGATGCTCGTCGGCCCCTCCGGCTGCGGCAAGACCACGCTCCTCAGCGTCATCGCCGGCACGCTCGGCGCGGACCGCGGCGAGGTCGAGGTCTTCGGCGCGCCGCTGCACCGCCTCGACAAGGCGGCGGTGACGGCCTTCCGCGCCGCGCACATCGGCTTCATCTTCCAGCAGTACAACCTCATCCCGACCCTGACTTGCGTCGAGAATGTCAGCGTGCCGCTGCGCATCCAGGGCCACGCCGCCGGCCCCGCCGAACGCCGGGCGGCCGCGATGCTGGAGCAGGTCGGCCTCGGCCGGCGCGGGCACGCCCGCCCCGGCACGCTCTCGGGCGGGCAGCAGCAGCGGGTCGCCATCGCCCGCGCCCTGGTGCACGAGCCGCGGCTGATCATCTGCGACGAACCCACCGCGGCCCTCGACAGCGAGAACGGCGCCAAGGTCATGGATCTGCTCCGCGGCTTCGCGGCCCGGCCCGACCGCTGCGTCATCATCGTCACCCACGACAACCGCATCTTCAAGTACGCGGACCGCATGACCCACATGGAAGACGGCCGCATCGACCGGACCGAATGCGCCGCGGCCTCCGCCCGGCGTGCCGAGCCGGCCGCGCTCGTCGCCTGACCCCGGGAGAACCCTGCTGATGAAACCTTCCAGGTCGCAACCTCCCGGCATGGCGCTGCTCGCCGTCGTGCTCTGGTTCACGGCGGGCTGCCAGAGCCCCGGCACCCGGCCACAGGGCGAGACCGCGGCGTACCGCGACGCCCTCCGGGCGAACGCCTACCGCGCCGTGCTCGTCGAGCCCGTGGTTCTCGGCCCTCCGGCCGCCGCGCGGCTGTCGCCCGCGGAGCAGGCCGAGCTGGGCCGGGCCCTGACCGCAATCGTCCGGCAGCAGTGCGCCGCGCGGTTCGCGCTCGTGACCGCGCCGCAGCCGGACGCGCTGCGGCTGCGGACGACGGTGACGGACCTCCACGTGGCGTCGCGTGCGCTCAACCTCGTGACGACCGCGGTCGCGTTCGTGCCCCTCGACATGGGCGCGGTGGCGCTCGAGCTGGAGGCGGTGGACTCCGTCACGGCCGAGCGCGTGGCCGCGCTCGCCGTCCGCCACCGGGGCCGCCCGCTCTCCTCCGCGGGCTTCCGGGCCAGCTTCGCCCCCACGGGGCACATCGAATCCGGCTGCGCCGCCGGTGTCGCCGAGCTGCTCGCCCTGCTCGCGCCCGCGTCGCCCGCCGCCGCGCCCGCTTCCTTCACCCTCAACCCCGGTACCTGACATGCCTGCCCCCCTCCCGCTCCGTCTCCGTCCGCTGGCCATCCTGGCCGCGGTCCTCTCCACCACGCTGTCCGCGGCGCCCGCGGCGCGCGAGCCCGCCGCCGAACCGGCGCCCGTGACCCAGTTCACCCTGCCGCCCGCGGTGAGCGAACTCGCCGCCGGCTTCGCCGCCGCGGTGTCCGAGCTCACGCCCAGGAACGTGACCCTGCACTACCGCGAAGGCGCGAAGCTCGTCGCGCTGCGCGGCATCACCGCGGTGCAGGCCCGCAACGGCGTGCTCATCATCACGTTCTCGGCCGGCGACAAGGCGGTCCTGCCCGCCGACAGCGTCGCCCTGATCACCGACGGCCCCCGTCCGCCCCGGCCCGGGGCTTCCGCACCCTGACCGCTTCCCCCTTCAACCCCCTCCTCCCATGCTCCACAAGAAAGCCACCGTCTATTTCGCCGTCCTCGGCGTCGCCGCCGCGGCCGCGCTCGTCATGCGGCTCAACGGGCAGTCGCCCGTCGCCGATCCCGCCATTCCGCCCGCCGCCCGTCCCTACGCGGTCGGCGTGGCCGCCTCGGGCCTCGTCGAGGCTCTGAGCGACAACGTGGCCATTGGCGTCCCGCAGGCCGGCCTGGTCACCCAGGTCCACGCCAAGGTCTGGGACCAGGTCGCGGCCGGCCAGCCGCTTTTCACCCTCGACGGCCGCGAGCGGCAGGCGCAGCTGGCGGTCGACGAGGCCGACGCCGTGGTCGCGGAGGCGACCCTGCGGCGGCTGCGCGACCAGCTGGCGCGGCTGCGCGACGTGCACGATCCGCGGGCCGTCAGCGCCGAGGAGGTCCGGACCAAGGAGAACGACGTCCTGGTCGCCCGCGCCCAGTGGGAGGCCGCGCGCGCCCGGGTGGCGCAGGACCGGGCGCTGCTCGACCGCCTGACCGTGCTCGCGCCCCGGGCCGGCACCGTGCTGCAGGTCAACGTCCGGCCCGGCGAGTACGCCTCGGCCACGCCGAAGTCCGCCGCCATGGTCCTCGGCGACCTCGAGCACCTCCAGGTGCGCGCGGAGATCGACGAGCAGAACGCCCCGCGGCTCCAGCCCGGCCAGAGCGCCACGGCGTACCTCAAGGGCGACACCAGCCAGCCCATCGAGCTCACGTTCGTCCGCATCGAGCCGTACGTCGTGCCGAAGGTTTCCCTCACGGGCGCCAGCACCGAGCGCGTGGACACCCGCGTGCTGCAGGTCATTTATTCCTTCCAGCGCCCCGCCGGGCGCCCGGTGTACGTCGGGCAGCAGGTCGACGTCTTCGTGAAGTCGGACCTGCCGTTGGCGTCGGCCGCCCCGCGGCTGACGATGAACTGAGGATCCGCCCATGCATTCGTCGGTCCGTTTTCTGTCCGCCTGCGTCGCCGTGCTCCTTGGCGGAGCCGGCTGCACCGTGGGGCCCGATTACCAGCGTCCGGCCACCGCGGCGCCTTCCGCCTGGAAGGAGCCGGCGGCCGCGCCCCCCGCCGCGCCCGTCGGGCTGGCGTCCGCGTGGTGGCGCCTGTACCAGGACCCGATCCTCGACGCGATCGTGGCCCGGGTGGTGGCGGAGAACCAGGAGGTGCGGGTGGCCGCGGCCCGGGTCGCCGAGGCGCGCGCGCGGCTGGGCGCCAGCCGGGCTGCCGCCTACCCGCGGCTCGACGGTGCCGCCGGCTCCACGCGCCGTTACCGCGCCGCGGACGAGCCGGCGACCGTCGGCGAGCACCGGCTGGCTTTCGACCTGGGCTACGAGCTGGACCTTTGGGGGCGGACGCGGCGCGCGGTCGAGGCCGGCGCGGCCGAGCTCCGGGCCTCGGATGCCGACCGGCACGCGGTGCTGCTGGCCGTGACCGCCGAGGCGGCCCGGAACTATCACCTGCTGCGCGCGCTGGATGAGGAGCGGGCGGTGGTCGAGGCCACCGCGGCCCTCCGGCGCGACACCCTGGCGCTGCAGGAGGCGCGCGCCGCGGCCGGCCTGATCAACGCCGTGGACGTCACCCGCGCCCGGACCGAGCTGGCCAGCGTGGAGGCGGAGCTGCACGCGCTCGCGCGCCAGCGCGCCCAGCTGGAGCACGCGCTCGCCGTCCTGGGCGGACAGGCGCCCGCGGGTTTTGCGGTCGAGGCCCGGGCGGGGTCCGTCCCGCCGCCGCCGGTGCCGGCGGGCCTGCCCTCGGCGCTGCTGGAGCGGCGGCCCGATCTCGTCGCCGCCGAGCAGGGCGTGCGTGCGGCCAGCGCGCGCATCGGCGTCGCCCAGGCCGAGCGGCTGCCGTCTTTCCGGCTCACGGGCCAGGCGGGCCTCGCCAGCGCGGACCTGCGGGACTGGCTGGAGTCGCCCAGCCGGTTGGCGAGTTTCGGCCCGGCCGTGACCGTGCCGCTCTTCGACGCCGGCCGCACCCGGGCCGAGGTCGAAGCCGCGCAAGCGCGGCACGAGCAGTCGGTGGCGGTCTACCGCGCCCGGGTGCTGCAGGCCTTCCGCGAGGTGGAGGACGCCCTGTCGGACCTCTCCGCGCTCGGGCAGCAGGACGCGGCCGTGGCGCGGGCGCTGGCCGCCGCCCGCGACACCGCCCGGCTCGCGGAGGAACGGTACGGGCGCGGGCTCACCAATTACCTGGACGTGGTCGATGCCCAGCGCGCGGTCCTGCAGGCCGAGCGCCAGGACGCCCAGCTGCGGGGTCAGCGGCTGGTCGCCACGACCCTGCTTGCCAAGGCGCTCGGCGGCGGCTGGTCCGCCGAGGCGCCGCTGGCGATGCGCTGAACGGGACGGGAGGAAAAACCGCCATGGTCGCCACCGTCCTGCTCGCGCTGCTGGTCGTGCTCGTCGCCGTGGACGAGCCCGGCTGAGCCCGGGCCCGTCCGGCCTGCCGCCGCCGTTTTGGCGGAAATCGTCGGGTCCTTGGCGTTCACGCCGCGGGGGCGATGCGCTAGAGTGTGGGCAGACGGCGCGCCAATCCGGCCGCCGCCAAAACCAAAAAACTCCAGACCCTCCCTCCCATGAAAACCATCCCCTCCTCCTCCAAGACCATCGTCCTCATCCACGGCCTGTGGGTCACCCCGCGTTCGTGGGAGAAATTCCAGCAGTACTACGAAGCGCGCGGCTACCGGGTCGTCGCGCCGGCCTGGCCCGGCGTCGTCGGCGAGGTCGAGGCCATGCAGCGCGATCCCTCGAGCTTCAACGGCATCGGCATCGAGCAGGTCGTCGCGCACTACACGAAGATCATCCAGGCGCTGCCGGAGAAGCCCATCCTCATCGGGCATTCCTTCGGCGGCCTCATCACCCAGATCCTCCTGGACCGCGGCCTCGGCGTCGCGGGGGTGGCGATCGACTCCGTGCCGCCGAAGGGCATCAAGCTGCTGCCGTGGTCGACCATCGAGGCGCTGACGCCGGCGCTGGCCAATCCCGGCAACCGGAAGCGCACGTACCTCTTCCCCTTCGCGCGGTGGTGGCGGGTGTTCGCCAACGTGCTGTCCGAATCCGAGGCGCGGGCCGCCTACGCGCGCTACGCGGTCGCGGCGCCGGGCCAGGCGATCTTCCAGGCTGCGCTGGCGAACGTCGTGCCCGGTTCGCCCGCGGCGGTGGATTTCCGCAACCCGCAGCGGGCCCCGCTGCTGGTGATCGGCGGCGAGAAGGACGTGATCATGCCCGCCGCGCTCAGCCGGAAGATCTTTCGCCGGCACCAGGCCTCGGCGGCGCCCACGGACTACAAGGAGTTTGCCGGCCGCAGCCACTTCCTCATCGGGGAGCAGGGATGGGAGGAAGTCGCCCAGTACGCCCTCAGCTGGGCGGAGGGGCGGCTTGCCGCCTGAGCGTCGGGGAGGCGGTGCAACGGGGAGACCGCGTCCGCTCCTTGACTTCGGCGGCGGGGACATTCCTAACGTGCACCTATGGACATACCATCCCGGTCTGAGGTGCCGGTTCCCAGCATGCGTCGGAACGGGCTGCGGGCGCTCGGCGCCGGCGTGTTCGCGGCCCTGCTCGCGGCGGTCGCGGCGGCCCAGCCGATCGGCGCGGTGCACGGGGTGGAGCGCACGGCGCGGGGGGCCGTCATCCGCGCGGAGGGCGGCGCGGTGCGGGTTGAGTTCGTCGAGCCGGGGATCGTGCGATTGACGGCGTCGCGGTCCGGTGCATTTCCGGAGGACACGACGCACGCCGGGTCCAACGGCCCCTATTTCATCCCGGACTACCGCCGGAGCCTGCTGCCGGTCGCGGTCCGCCCCGCCGGGAAGACCTGGCGGATCGAGCCGCAGGCGGCCGGGGCCTGCGTCGTCGAAGTCGACGCGGCGCCGTTCCGTCTCCGGGTCCTGCGTTCCGGCGCGGAGCTGGTGACGACGGCCGGCGAGCCCGCGCTGCAGTTTGGGCCGGGGCGGACGCGGGGCGGCCTGGTGATGCGGGACGACGAGCGTTTCATCGGCCTGGGGGCGCGCCGGCATCCGCTCGACCTGCGCGGCCAGGCGATCGTCCTGCAGACCTCGGAACTCGGGCAGGAAGGCGAGGGCGGGGGGTTTCCCGTGGGCTGGGTCATGAGCAGCCGCGGCTACGGCCTGTTCCTGAACAACGTCGATCCCACCACGCGCTTCGACTTCGGGGCCGCCCAAGCCGGGCGGCTGGAAATCGACGCCGGCGACGGCGGCCGGGAAGGCTGGAATTTCGACCTCTATGTCGTGGCCGGGCGCACGTACGGCGAGCTGCTGCAGGGCTACGTGCGGCTGACGGGCCGTCCCGTGCTCGCCGAGAAATGGTTCTTCGGCAACATCCAGAGCAAGTGCTGCGACTGGCGCGCGGAGGACGTCCGCTACATCGCCGCGCGCTTCCACGAGCTGGCGCTGCCGCTGGACGCCATGATCCTGGACCTGCAGTGGCGGGAGGTGCGGCCCGACATGTGGGAGTGGACGCCGGCGTTCGACGACACGAAGACGGAGGTGGGGAAGAACAACCTGCAGTGGTCGGCGGCGTTCGGCGACGTCGCGGCCATGTTCCGGGCGCTCGACCGGCAGCAGGTGAAGCTCGGCCTGCATGAGAACACGATGTCCACCTACACCGACGACGCGGAAGGCCCGGGGGCGTTCCTCGACTGGTCGTTTCCGGACGTCTCCGCTCCCGCCGTGGCCGCGCGGCTCTGGGAGATGCACCGGCCGCTGGTGCGGCAGGGCGCGGATTTCTGGTGGCAGGACCAGGGTGAGCGCATGCGCGGCCTCGGCGCCAACGGCTACCCCATCGGCAACCTCAACGGGTCGCTCTGGGCCAAGCTGGTTTACGAGGGCATGCGCCGCGAGTTCGGGCTGTCGGTGCCCGTGCTGTCCCGCTCGGGGCCGGTCGGCGGCCACCGCTACATCTCCCCGTGGCCCGGCGATGTGCCCGCTGGGCTCGGCTTCGCCGTCTTCGACCTCGACTACATCCGCAACGGCGGCCTCGCCGGCTACGCCACCATCGGCGCCGACCTCGGCGGATTCTACCGGGGCAGCACGCCGGACCGCGAGAACGAGATCCGCCGCATCTGCGACATGCTGCTGGTTTTTCCGGTGATCCGCACCCACGGCGCCTACTACAAGCTGCCCTGGATGTTCTCCGGGGAGGCGCAGGTGACCTACGCGCGCTACCTGCAGCTCCGGTACCGCCTGCTGCCCTACTACTACTCGGCCGCCATCGAGGCGCACGAGACCGGGCGGCCGATCCTCGCCCCGCTCTGCTTCGACCACGGCGAGGACGCGCGGACCTATGCGCGGGACTTCGATTTTCTGCTCGGCCGCGACCTCTTGGTGGCGCCGGTCACGGAGCCCGGCGAGCGGCGCGCCGTCTACCTGCCCGCCGGCGTCTGGCGGAACTTCTGGACCGACGAGCGCCACGCCGGCGGAGGGCTGGTCACGCTCGACGCGCCGCTCGCGGGCGGACGCTCCCTGCCGATGCTGGTGCGCGAGGGCGCCATCCTGCCCATGGTGGCGCCGAGGCTGACCACGGCGTCGGAGCTCTTCGAGGGATTCACGTTCCACCTGTATCCCGCCCCGGGTGCCGCGACGGAGCGCACGTTCAAGGACCGGGCGCGGGCGCTGGATGAGTCGCACGAGTTCAGCGCGCGGCTGGCCGACGAGGCGGGCGCGGTGACCGCCGCCTTCACCGGCGTGCGCCGGCTGGAAACCCTGTACGTGCACGGCGGCGCGAAACCCGCCGCGGTCACCGTCAACGGGAGGGCGCTGCCGGAGCAGGCCATGGGCGCGGCGACGGCTGGGTGGAGCCACGGAGCCTCCGACTTCGACCTGCAGGCCGGGACCACCGTGCTCAAGATCCGCCTGCCCGCGGGGAACGACGGGCCGGTCGAGTGTGTGATCACGAAGTAGCGGCGCCGGCCCGGCGGGGATCCATCGCGGCGGTCCGCTCTGGAACCCAGGCGATCAGGAAGACCGGGCGCGGATCAGCGGGCCGCCGCGATCATCGTTTCTACGGGATGAGTCCGGGTCAGTTCGGGATGTTGGGCTCGACCAAGTTCGCCAGCTGCAAGAGCGACTCCTGCCAGCCGAGGTAGCAGGCTTCGGCCGGGATGACAGCGGGGATGCCCTCCTGCGTGACGTTCAACTCGGTGCCGCACGACACCGGAGCCAGGGTCACGGTCACCTGCATCACCCCGGGCAGGTTCGGATCGTCGAACTTGTCCGTGTACCGGATGCGCTGGTGGGGGACCAGCTCGAGGTACTCCCCGCCGAACGAGTGGCTGCCTTGGGTGGTGAAGTTGGTGAACGACATCCGGAAGGTGCCGCCGACGCGGACGTCGGAGTGGTGGACTTTGCCGGTGAACCCATACGGCGGGAGCCACTTGCACATGGCGTCGGGGTCGAGGAACGCCCGGTAGATTTTCTCCGGGGTGGTGCGGATGACACGGTGAAGGCGAATCGTATGGGTGGACATGGGATGCGGCTCCTAGACGGGATGGGGGGGTGATGGGACGGGGGTGGGATCAATGACTCAACGAACGAGCCTGGGCCGGCCGGACATGCGGAAAGAAATTTTCTGCCGCCGGCCCAGGTTGGCCGGGCGGTGGCGGAACCCCGAGGCGGCGGGCGGGGCGGGCGCGCGTGTGTTCCGGGGTGACGCCTGCGCCTGCGGGACGGGGTGGGCGAAGGGGCTACTTCTTTTTCGCGTCGAGCGCATCCTGTCGCGCCTTCGCTTTGGCGGCGGCGGCCTCCTCGCGCGCCTTGGCCTTGGCGGCCGCGGCGGCGGCGGCATCCGCCTTGCGTTTGGCGGCAGCCGCCTCCTTTTCGGCTTTCGCCTTGGCGGCGTCCGCGGCGGCCTTCTCGGCGGCCGCGACCCGGGCGGCCTCGGCTTCGGCCAGCGCTTTCTCGTAGTTGGCCTTGGCGTTGACGACCATGCGCGGGACATCGGTGTCGGCGGAGGGCGTGACGGTGTAGCGCACGATGGCGTTGTCCTTCACCGCGAGGAAGCGGATGACCCCGGCGTCGTCCATGTCCCAGGAGGCGGTCATGTTGGCGATGGCCTGGGAAAGCACGTGCTCGCGGTCGAAGCGCACGATCCGCTCGCCGTCGACGTAGAGCGCGTACTGCAGCTTGGCGCCGGGAGCCGGCATCTCCTCGGCCACCCAGGTCAGGTGCCGGCTGTCGGGGGTGAAGGCCACGCGCGTGAACGTGGTGCGGAAGCTCTCGCCGACGCGCTGTCCGTTCACGTAGAGGCCGCGGGTCGTGCCCGGGTCGGCGCGGGTGGAGGCGGAGACGACGTAGTGCCGGCCGTCGTCGGACAGCAGCACCCGGCGCGCCTGGTTGAGCTGCGGCTCGCGCGCGGACCACACCTGGCCCTGCACGGTCAGCTCGGGCACCTCGTTGCCGTCGAGGAAGAGCGTGGCGCCGCCCATGCTGTTCCAGGGCAGGGTCGTGTAGGCGTAACGCTCGCCGGCCTTCGAGAAGCGAAACTCCTTCGGGTCGACGGCGATGCCGCGGGCCATCGGGAACGCCTTGCCGTCGACGACGAGGGTCTGCGTCTGGATCGAGTTGTCGGTTCCCACAAAGGCCATGCGCCCGCCCTGGCTGGCCATGATCGTGCCGGACATGCCGGCGTAGCCGTCCGACTCGACGTCGTTGGCCACCTGGAACGCCCGGCCGGCGTTGTAGGCGAGGTAGACGAACTTGGAGGAGTCCGGCGTGAAGGTGGGCGGCTGCGTGTCCTGGTTGATGTTCATGTATTCGGCGCTGCGTTTGCCGTCGAGCACCACGAACACGGCGTTGGCCGGCGTGCGGCAGAGCGCCGCGTGGCGCTTGCCGTCGGGACTGAGGAAGGCCCGGAACGCGCCTTCGGTGCCCGGGATGAACTTGCCGTCGACCACCAGCATCGGGGTCGAGTCCTTCGGCTTCGACGCGACCAGCGCGTAGCGGCGGCCGGTTTTCGCCAGCACGACCGGACCGAAGTTCCCGCCCTGGAAGACCGGCTTGCCGTCCATCAGCACGGACATGCCGCCCGCGCCGTCGTACTGCGTCGTCACCAGGACCTTGCCGTCGGCGGTGAACTGGGGGAAGAGGCCCGTGTACGACGCGAGCTTGCCGTCGACCACGAGCAGGTCGGATTTGCGGTCGTCGGGGTTCTTGAGGGTGTAGGCGTGCCGCGTGTCGTCCTCGTTGGCCACGATCTTGAGCTCGCTGTTGCCGGCCTTGGGTCCGACCTTGCCGTCGACGACGACGTGAAACCCGCTGGAGTTTTCGCCCGAGATCATCCAGACGAGGTGCTTGCCCTTGAAGGAGAAGGTCAGGGGCATGTAGCCGAAGAGTCGGGCGTTGGTGGCCGGCCCCCGGAAGATCTCCTTGCCGTCGAGGATGACGAGGTACTCGTTCCCGAGGCGTGCGGCGTAGGCGTAGCGGCTGCCGTCGGGGCTGAACACGACCGGGAACTGGCCCGGGTTGGCCAGGCCCGAGCCGGCCCCGTAGAAAGTGGCGCCGTCGGCGCCGAAGATCTGGTCGTACTTCTCGCCGGCCACGCCGTCGATCAGCACCACCTGGCGGCTGCCCTGGGCGGTGATGGTCGCGACGCGCGCGCCGCGGGGGCTGACCCCATGCGTGACGCCCTGGCCGATGGGGGCGACGACCTGTTCCTCGAGTTTGGCCGCGGCGGCAAGAGACAGGGGCAGGGCGGCCGCCAATCCGAGGGCGATCCCGAGCTTTCTGAGGGGGTGGGTCGTGATCATAGGAATGTCGATCCGGACAACGGCGACCGCCCTGAACGGCAGGGCGATAATCAGTTGCCGGCGGAGTGTACAATCGTGCCTGGAGGGAGAGCCTCAAGAGAAAACATTATGCGGACGGACCGCGTGCGCCCATGCCGGTTCGCGGAGGGGGTGTCCGGGCTCCGGTTTGACGCGCGGCGGTTCCCGCGTTTTGTCGGGTCATGTCGCATCTCTTCGCGCCCTTTCCGCTCAGGTCCGTCACGCTGCGCAACCGCATCGGGGTTTCGCCCATGTGCATGTACTCGGCCGTCGAGGGCGTCACCAACGACTGGCATCTCGTGCACCTTGGGGCGAGGGCGGCGGGAGGCGCGGGGTTGGTGATTGCGGAGGCCACGGCGGTGCTGCCGGAGGGGCGGATCACCCCGGGTTGCGCCGGGCTCTGGTCCGACGCGCAGGCGGAGGCTCTCGCCCGGATCAATCGCTTCCTGAAGGCGCAGGGGGCGGTGCCGGGGGTGCAGCTGGCCCATGCCGGCCGCAAGGCCAGCGCCGCGGTGCCCTGGGAGGGCGGGGCGCATCTGCCGAACGCGGCCGGCGGCTGGGACACGGTGGCGCCGAGCGCGGTGGCCTTTGGCGACTCGCTGCCGAAGGTGCCGGCCGCCCTGGACGAGGCGGGGATCGCCCGCGTGCAGGAGGCGTTCGTCGCCGCGGCGCAGCGGGCGCTCGCGGCCGGGTGCGAGTGGCTGGAGCTGCACAGCGCGCACGGCTATCTGTCGCACCAGTTCCTGTCGCCCTTGTCCAACCGCCGCTCCGATCGCTACGGCGGCGGGTTCGAGAATCGCATCCGGTTCCTGGTCGAAACCGCGCGGGCCGTGCGCCGGGCCTGGCCGGACCGGCTGCCGCTGACGGCGCGGCTGTCCTGCACCGACTGGACCGACGGCGGCTGGACGCTGGACGAGAGCGTGGAGCTGGCGCGGAAGCTGAAGGGCGAGGGCGTGGACCTGATCGACTGCAGTTCCGGCGGCAATGTGCCGACGGCGAAGATCCCGGTCGGTGCCGGCTACCAGGTGCCGTTGGCGGAGCGCGTCCGACGCGAGGCCGGGATCGCCACGGCGGCGGTGGGGCTGATCACCGAGCCGATGCAGGCGGATCAGATTGTCCGCAACGGTCAGGCTGACGTGGTGCTGCTGGCCCGCGAGTTCCTGCGCGACCCGAACTGGCCGCTGCGGGCGGCCCGGGCGCTGCACGTGAAGCCGCCGCCGGTGCCGCCGCCGCAGTACGGGCGCGCCTGGGGTTGATCGACGCATCCGGCCGAGAGCGTCGTCGGGGCCCAGCCGTCGGCCGCTTAACGCCGGTCGTGGTCCGCCGTCGCCATGCGCTGCATCGGCTTGACCGGGGTGCCGTCGCTCCACTTGCCCATGTCCAGCTGGGCGGGACCGCCGCCGAGGGCGACGTCGCGCCAGCGGTGGTCGAAGGCGGCGGCGCACAGGGCGTCGAAGAGTTTCCAGGTGCCGTAGTAGTCGAGTGCGTCCGTGGTCGGCGGCTCGCGGTCGGCGTCGTCGAGATCGAGGCCGCGTTCGGCGAGCCGTTCCTTGGCGCGTTCGGCCAGGCGCTTGCGGATGAACCCGCGGGGCTCCCGTCGCTCGGGCGGCTGGTAGCCGGGCAGGGGGGCGGCCGGCGCGCGGTGCGTGGCGAGCAGCGCAGGTTCGCCGTGGCGGTCGGTCGGCAGCTGCAGCCAGTCCTTCTGCGCGGCGGGCACGGCCGTCGTCTCGTGATAGATCCGGCGGGCGTCGTGGTCGCCCACGAGGCGATCGTCCTCGCCGGAGATCGTGAGGAGCAGGGTCGAGGCGTCGACCTGGCCGAGGTCGGCCAGCGGCACGAGCGTGCCCTGGCGTCCCTGGGTGACGCCGGGCTCGACGCACATCACGGCCTTGGGCGTGGGCAGGCCGGCCTGGGGCAGGGCGACCGCGAGGTTGGCCGCCTGCACGCCGCCGGCGGAATGTCCGACCGTGGCCCAGCGCACCGGGTCGGGTCGCGGCAGCTCCTTCCGCGCCGCCAGCCAGTCCAGTCCCTGCTTCACCCCGGCGACCGCATTGGGGGTGAAGGTGTCGGGGCGTGCCCGGAGGTCGGCTTGGTAACGCGGATAAAGGACGATCGCGCCCCGGCGCACGAGGTGTTCGATCCAGGCCAGGTAGTGGTCCGGCCGGACCGCTCCCCAGCCGTGCGTGAAGACGACCAGCGGCAGCGGCTGGGCTGGCGCGGCGTCAGCCGGCCAGAAGATCACGACGTCCTTGCCGCCTTCGCCGGTCGAATGTCGGTCGACCTTCGCGTAGGGGTAGTCGGCGCCACCGGGTCCGCTGGCCGGCTGGGCGGGCGGCGTGACCGCGCTCCGGCCCACGGCCGCGCCCAACAGGAGAATAAGCCAAACGCTCCTTCGCATCACCCGGGAGACGCCCGGATCGGGGGCGGGTTACGGGGAGCCGGCGGGGATTTTCCCCTGCGCCCGGCGGCCGGGATCACGGGCGGCGCAGCTTGGCCAGGAGATAGTCCCGCACGTTGGGATACACGATGTCGGGCGCGCCCGGGTAAACGAGATCGCAGGGAACGCCGGCGCGCCGCATGACTTCCTGGAGCTGCACGCCGAAGTTGGCGGAGTGGGTGGGGTCGTCCTGCGGCTGGCCGAGGGCGGGGGCGGCGGTGTAGGCGAGATAGACCGGCGGGTCGTCCGGCGTCACCCAATCCATCGGGGAGTACTGCCGGATCAACGGCAGCAGCCGGTCGCGGGCCGCGAGGAAGGCGGAGAACTGCGCGTCGCGCGTGCGGTTGTCGCCGGGGTTCGACATGAATCCGAACGCATGCCCGCCGTAGACGCTGTTGGGCGTCCATTCGTGCATGAGCTTCGGGTCGAGCGTGGTCTGGGCGTCGCGCACGGCGGCGCAGAAGAGCCGGGTCGACTGCCGGGCGACGGGATCGGGGCTGGCGGGGTCCGCCAGGTCCTCGTGAAACGCCAGCCAGAGGCTCGAGCACGCCCCGGCGGAGCCGCCGCTGGCGCCGATGCGCGCGGGGTCGATGTTCCACTCCGCCGCCCGGCTGCGGACGAACTGCAGCGCGCGCGCCGCGTCGTGCAGCGGCCACTGCACGGGCGGCTGCACGCCGGCCGCGATGGCTTGGGGGACGTAGCGGTAGTTGATCGCGACGATCGAGATGCCGGCGTTCAGGAAGGTCTCGAGGGGCGCGATCTGGGCGACCTTGGACTTGTCCCCGCCCGCCCATCCGCCGCCGTGGATAAAAAACACCAGCGGCGTGGGCCGGTCCGACTTCGCCTGCCAGAAGTCCAGCACCTGCCGCGCGTGCGTCCCGTAGGCCACGTTCGCGCGCGTCGGGGGCGGGAGCGCCGGATCCGGCGCCTCGCCGCGGGCCGGCGTCTGGGTGAAGGAACAGCTGAAGCTGAGACAGAACAGGAACGGAGTCGCGTGCCGCAGTTGCATGCCTTGCTTATGCCGCCCGGTCCCGGGCAGGACGACCACAAAACGCGGCGGGATCGGGGGGGAGATGCCGGCCGGCGCGGGCCCCGCCTTGACCTTCAATCCAGAGGCAGCCGCCGGAATTTTCCGGGGGCCTTGGGATCGTGGTAATGGTTGTAGGGTCCCTCCCGGAGGAAGCGCTCGTGGCAGCGGCGGAGGGCCGGGGCGGAGAGGGTCACGCCGAGGCCGTGGCCCTCGGGGACGGGGAGGACGTTGCGCCGGGGCCGGAAGGGGCCTTCCTCGATGACGTCGTCAATCTGCCAGCGGAAGAGGGACTGGCTCGGCTCGTGGATCCAGGGCGTGGCGGCGACGACATGCAGGTAAGCCGCGCTGCCGATGCCCGTCTCGCCGCTGTAGCACCAGAACCCGACCCCCATCGCCTCGCAGGCGGCGATGAACTCCCGCGTGCGCGAGATGCCGCCGAGCACGGCGAAGTTGAGCACGAACGTGTCGGGCACGCCCAGGCGCACGGCGGTGCGGAGGTCCGGGGTGTGGGTGGAGAAGGGGATGCGGCTGTGCTGGCGCAGCTTCGCCATCTCGTCGAAGGTCGCGACCGGGTCCTCGTAGTTGCGGACGTTGCAGGGCTCGATCTCGCGCAGGATGCGCCGTGCGGTGCTGAGCGACCACGCCATGTTGGCGTCGAGCCGCAGCATCGCGTCGTCGCCGACGGCGCGCCGGATCGCCTTCACCGCCGCGATCTCGAGGTCCGGGTCGCCGAGCGTCAGCTTGCCCTCGAAGAAGGTGGAGCCGTGCCGCTCGCGCATGCGGGCGCAGTAGGAGGCCACGGCCTTGGGCGTCAGCTCGCCGCCGAGCTTGCCCCGCCTCTCGCGGAACGCGAAGTATTCGGTGAACGGGATCTGCTTGCGCACCGCGCCGCCGAGCAGCTGGTAGAGCGGCAGCCGCCAGAATTTCCCGCGCAGGTCCCAGAGCGCCATCTCGATCCCGCCAAAGGATTTCAGCACGGAGCTGTCGTCGGTGTTCTGCACCACGCGCGCCTCGGGCACGCAGGCCGACCAGCACGCGGCGGTGTCGAGCGGGTCGAATCCGATCAGCCGCGGCGCGAGCCCGTGCGTGATCGCCGGCGCGCAGTCCGAGGACGGCGATTCGCCCAGGCCCACGAGGCCGACATCGGTTTCGACCTCGATCACGGTCTTTGACGTCCCGGGATACGTTCCGGTCGACCAGAAATAGGGCACTTCCAGCGGGATATTGACCGGGGTCGCTCGGATGGCGGTGATTTTCATGCGGGGAAATGGAGCCAGAACGGATGGCGACAGCGCGCGATCCGGCAGCCGCCGGAAGCGGGAGGGCCGATCCTGCCTCTCACTTCGCCGCCGCCAGCATGGCGGCGAGGCCGGAACCGGAGGATAGCGGGACGCGGTAGCGCTTGAGCGCCCCCTCGTCGATGCCCAGCAGGGTCAGGGTGCCGTCGTCGCCCATCTCCCAGGCGCCGGGGGTGTTGTCGAGCGGCGAGCTCTCATACTGCAGCTCCTCCCGGCCGTCGACGAACACGCTGTAGGCTCCGATGTTGTTCTGGATGAGGCTCGCGATGGCCCAGACGACGTGCTGGCTGTCGGGCGTGAACGCGGCGCGGTTGGCCTGCGGCCGGGTGATGGGACTGATCAGCTTGCCGTCCACCCACACGCCCCTGCGCGCAGGGTTCTGGGGGTCGCACGCCACGTAGGCGGCGTGCTTGCCGTCGGGGCTGAGCTGGATGGTCGTGTTGTTGCCGTCGACCGCCTCGGTGCCGACAAACCCCAGGCCGGCCACATTCGGGATCGGCTGGCCGTCAACCACCAGGGTGAAAGCGTTGGCAGTGCCGAAGCTCCACGTCGTGTGCACGCTGTCGGCCGAGAACCGGAAAGTCGACCCGGGCAGGGTTTTCCCGGGCAGGGGGGCGGGCTTGCCGTCGAGGGAAAACACCGGCTTGCGGGTCATGGTCGTGCCGCCCCAGACGAGCCGCGCCCCGGTCGGACTCCAGAGCGGGCCGGTCGCGATCGTCTGCAGCGGGTCCGACTCGTCCTCGTCCACGACAACGAACATGCCGTTGGCGGACTGCGCGACGTAGCAGAATTTCGACGAATCCGCGCTGAAGGCCGGCTTGTAGGGCGCATCGACGAAGATGTTGGCGTACGTGAGCCCCTTCTTGCCGTCCAGGATCACGAAGGTTTCCACGCCGTTCGCGTAGACCTGGCAGACGGCCGCAAACCGCTTGCCGTCCGGACTGAACCAGGACCGCACGATCGAGGCGCCCTCGGTGCCCGGAATGATCTGGCCGTCGATGGTGATGACCGACGGCTTGTCGCGCGGCGGGTAGCCGAGCGGCGGCTTCACCTGCATGAGCAGCCGCCCGGTGACCGGCGCGATCGCCAGATACCCGATGCTGTTCACCGCGGTCATGGGCTTGCCGTTGCCGAGCAGCACCGTCTCGCCGTTGGCCGACACGCGCGTGAGGAGAAAGCCGTTGGGCAGGAAGCCGACGATATCGCCGGCGTATTTCACCTGGCGGCCGTCGATGACCATCCAGCGCGATTGCCCGCCGGGCTGCTGGCCCAGGTATGCGTAGTGCGCGCCGTCCGGCGTGAAGAAGACCTGCGGGGTCCCGTTGCTGGACCACGGGCCGGGCTGTCCGTCGACGACGACGCGCGACTGCCCGCCGTCGGGGCTGTCCGCGATGGCGACGAGCCGACCGGACCTTGGGGCGAAAGCCAGCCAGTTGATATGGCTGTAGGCGTCGCGGTGGATTTCCTTGCCGTTGAGGACGATCGCACATTCCGCCCCGGCGCGGCCGATATAGGCGCAGTGTTTGCCGTCGGAACTGAAGATAACCGGCTGGCCGCCGCCGCCGCCGAAGCCGGTGACCACGCTGCCGAATTCCTGGGCCGTCGTCGTGCCGCTCGGCTCCGCCGCCCCGCCCGTGCCTTTGAAGACATGCAGGCTCGCCGCGTGAATCTTGTCGAAGCGCGGCCCTTCGACGCCATCGACCACCACGGCCTGCCGGCTGCCCTTGGGAATGACCGCGGCCACGCGCACGCCGCGGGGGGCAACCACGATCTGCGCCGTGCTTGCTTCCGCCACCAGAACCTCCTCCTCGACCTTCACCGCGGCCAGCGCCTGGACTCCGATCAGCGCCCCGAGAAACCATCCGCCCGCATACGCAGGAAATTTCATGAGGGCATGCTAGACAGGATTCGCGTCGTGGGGAATCCTTAACCGAGACGGTCGCAGGCGCGGAGAATGCGGGAGGCGCCGGGCGGCGCTGGGGTGGACGGGTGGCAGGCCCTCCTGAAACATCACCCCTGGCGGCCGTCCCGCCAGGCGGCGCCCCGCGGTGACAGCCGGTATCCGGTCGGCTCGCTGACGGTGAGGCCCAGATTCTTCAACTTCCTGACCTGAAGCTTGAGCCAGGCCTTGTCGCAGCCAAGGCGGGCCGCCAGGACGCCGGCGCGGGTTCCGGGAGATGCGGCGATGGTGCTCAGCACGCGGTGGACCCACGGGCCGGCGCGCGAGCGCGCGTCCAGCCGGGCGAGCGCCGCCGCCAGCCTTGCCCGCTCCGCGGGGTCCAGCCGCGCCCGGTTGCGCAAGGCGATGCGCGGGTCGTCGCCGACGCGTTCAAGCCCCAGGCGATAGAACGTGCCCTCGGCGGGGAAAGTGCGCCGCAATTCCTCGAGGGATCCATATCCGGCGCTCTTGGCGTCGCGTTGCGTGAGTCGCAGGACATCCACGGGCTGGATGGACTTGATGCGGACGAGGCCGACGCCCGTGTGCAGCAGCGAATCCACGCGCACGCCGAGCCGCCGCCATCGCCGATACGCGACCTTGACCTCACCGGCGGCGATCTTTTCGAGGATGGCTTGTTTGAACAACATGATCGTTCGTCCTGGCGATGATGCCCCGCCGAGCCGCGGCGCCCGCCTTCGCACGGGAGGAGCGTTGGACAGGTTCAGCCGCCTGTCAGCCAAAACCGGCCGCAAGGGGCGGGTGGCCGCGAAAGCGAATGCCCGGGAGCGCAGGCCACGGAGCCGGGCAGGTGGAAAACGCCGCCTGCGGAACCAGCCTGCGCGCGGGACGCCGGCCGGGCAAGGCGGCGGCCAAAGACGCAACCCAAGGCCATGAGTCGCCAAGAAATGCGAAGCATGAAGGCCGCCGCAGAGGTATTTTGGGCAAATGGAGAACGCTCTCGATTCGCCAGCCGGTGCGGCGGTTTTACTCTGGATGCTCGCCGGTGTCGGCGGGGCGTTGGGGTCGTATGTGATCTACGCGGGGATGGCCTGGCTCGGCTACGGGCAGGCCTCGCGGCCGGCCGAGGCGGATGGAGACCAGTTGCTCGACCGCTTCATGCCCGACTTTGAGGTGCGGGAGAGCCACCGCATGCGGGTCGCGGCGCCGGCGGATGTCACGTTGGCTGCGGCGGGCGAGCTGGACCTCTTCGGGCTGCCCTTGGTGCGCCCCGTCTTCCGGGCGCGCGAGTGGCTGCTGGGCGGTGAACCGCCTGACCCGCGGCGGCCGCGCGGCCTGCTTGCGGAGACGCGGGCTTTGGGCTGGGAGGTGCTCGCCGAGGTGCCGGGACGCGAGATCGTGGTCGGTGCCGTGACCAGGCCCTGGGAGGCCAACGTGATCTTTCGCGCCGTGCCCCCGGACGAGTTTGCGCGCTTTTGCGAACCCGGATTCGTCAAGATCGTCTGGAATCTCCGGGCTGACCCGGTTGACGCGGGTCATTGCCTTTTTCGTGCGGAAACCCGGGTGATCGCCACCGATTCCGCAGCCCGTGCCCGGTTCCGCCGCTACTGGGCTTTCCTGTCTGCGGGCATCGTGCTCATCCGCTGGCTGTCGCTGCGTCCGATTCGATCGGCGGCCGAGCGCCGCGCGCAAAGCCCGGGTGCCGGTCCGCGCGAGCGGGGCAGACCAACGCGGCTGTGAACTTGGGCGCCCGCAACCGCACCGCCGGACGGAGGGAGGCGCTTTGCGGACGACTTGGCTGCGCCGCTAAATCTTAAGTCTCTTCGCTCGGCTCGCGCATCCTGGCGCCGGGAAACAGGGGATTCCTGCGGTCGCCTCCTGGGCTGCCGGGACGGGGCCTAGAGCTGCGAGAGGAACGTCACTGACTTTTCGAGCGCGATGCGGCCGGCTTCGTCGTCCAGGTTGAACTGGTACTCGTGCCCGAGGGCCGGCCGGCGGTCGGCGGGGAAGAAGAGGGTGTCCACCTTCACACCAAGGCTGCGCAGCTTTTCCGCCAGGGCAACGGACTGTGGCAGCAGCGGGTCGCCGTTGCCCGCGGAGATGAACGCCGGTGGGAACTCGGCAGTGACATGCCGGGTGACGGAAAACTGGGCCAGGAGGGGATCCGCCAGGAAATCCTTCCTGCCGAAATAGGACCACAGCACCGTCTTCAGAAACCCCCCGAACGGTCCGTCGAGGTTCAAGCCGTCGACGCCATACGGACCGCAGTAGAGCAGGACGCCGGCCTGCTGGCGCGCCGTGATGGCAGGGGTGAGGCCAAGCTGGCGGGCATAGGCGGGTGAACTCACGGCGACCGTGAGCTGGGCGGCGATGTGCGCCCCGGCCGAGTCGCCGGCGAGCACCAGGCGTTCGGGATCGACGTGCAGCTGCGGGGCGTTCCGCACGAGCCACGCCAGCGCGGCGTTGGCCTGCCGGACCGGGGTGGGGTACCTCGCCTCGGGGGCGATGGTGTAATCGACCGAGGCCACCGTGAAGCCTCGGCCCGCGAGGATGCGGCAATAGTTGGCGATGTCCTCCTTGCGCCCCGACACAAACCCGCCGCCGTGCAGCCAGACCACGGTCGTCAACCGCCGATCCGTGCCGGCGAGGGCCCGGGGATAATACAGGTCGAGCTTACCATCCGGCGATCCTGCCTCGTAGCGCTCGTTGAGCCGCTCGGTCACCTCGGGCGGCACATGCCGGGCCAGCGCCGCCGATGCACGCTCCGCGCCCCGGTCGAAGACTTGCCGGATCAGCAGGACGCCAGGCCAGGGACTGAACTGCAACGCCAGCCAGCCTGCCACGCAGGCCAGCAGCGCCCCGCCGAGGAGCCAGAGGACGATCTTGATGGTGATCCGCATGCCGGGAACTGAATGAGGGAACATGCAAAAAATTCCCTCCCGACTCAACGCCGGAAGTACCGGTGCGATCCGGGGGAGCTGGCGGGATCGACGAGGGGACGAAGCCGCCCCGGGAGGGCCGGATTCCTGGGCACCTCTTTGCGGTCAGCGCTGCCGTGCGGCCGGGTGCCGCGGGCAATTTGGGCCGCATGCAGCAAATGGGCCTTGCGCGCGCGAGAAATCTGGCACTAGTTGGGTCCGTTAGGGTGAGTACAGGATTCGAGAATTTGCTACGCGTTAGAGAAAGGTTCGCAGGTTAGTGTCAGCGACTTCCCTTGGCGTCAGGCTCGATCGATCAGCGCAGTGCCTCAGGTCAGTTTTGTCAGGCGACGGCGTCTCCGCCGTCCAGGCTCATCAACTCCAACCCAGGTTCGGCGATGCGGCGCGGGTCTTCCGACTTGCGCCGCCAGCGACGGTGTCTTCCCCCGACCGGCAGATTTGCGGACCTTTCGCGCCTGTCGGGGAGGACACCGGCAGCTGGCCGCATCGCGTCAGGCTTGCACCATCCACCCATGAAATTTCATCACTTGCTTCAGCAACGCCAGGAGCTTCTGCAGCGGACCCGGCTGGCCAACGCCGCCTTCGTCCACCACGAGCTCGGCCAATTTGCCGCGCGGATCGCGCGCGGGAAAATCCGGGGGCAGGTCACCCTGCGCCTGGCCGACCCGGAGGCGCAGCGCGCGTGGCCGACGTTGGTTGCCGACGAGGGCAGCCAGGCCGTCATCGACGAGCACTTTGTCGACCAGGACGTGCTCGACCTCGCGGACCTGCTGGTCTTTGCGGCCGGCGGCGATCTGCCGACCGACTTCACGTTCCGCATCGAGGAGCTCGGCAGCCGTTTCCGGCCGGCCCTGCGCCAGGAGCTGGAACGCGCGGGAGTCGAATTGCCCAACGAGGCGGAGCTGACCGAGGACTGGAATCGCGAGTGAGGGAAGGTCGGCGCAGCGCTTTTCCCTTCGGGGATAATGCGCCCCGGACGGAACAGCTAATTCTTTGCAGGGGAGCTGGTTTGTTCCTGCCGGAGAGAAGGTGGCCTCTTCCGGCGGCGGCCGAAACTGCGGTCCGGAGCGCAAGCCCTGCGCGTCGCTCAATCGCTACTTGAGTGATTGTCCGCCGACCCCGCCAGCGGGGCTCAACGGCCTCGTTTTTGCGGGCGGGCCGATCCTGCTCCTATGCCTTTGCCGGCGAACCAGGCGTAGATGCCGAAGGAAGGTGGAAAGAGGCGGTCCCTGCAAGTGCCCCTGCCGGCCACGGTTTGTCGCTAGGCGCTGGCTGCGCCTCGCCTAGCGGCCTCGATCCTGGCGATGTCGATCTTGCCCATCTCCATCATGGCGGCGAAGGCGCGCTTGGCTTCGGCCCCGCCGGCGGCGATGGCGTCTGTCAGCGCTCGCGGAGTGATCTGCCAGGACAGGCCCCAGCGATCCTTGCACCATCCGCAGGCGCTTTCCTCGCCGCCATTGCCGACGAGGGCATTCCAGTAGCGATCGGTTTCCTCCTGGGTGTCCGTCGCCACCTGAAAGGAGAAAGCCTCGCTCGGCTTGAAGGCCTCACCGCCATTCAAGCCGAGGCATGGAATCCCCATCAGGGTGAATTCCACGGTAAGGATGTCGCCTTCCTTGCCTGAAGGGTAGTCGCCCGGCGCCTTGTGCACCGCCGTCACCTGGCTGTCGGGAAAAGTCGCGGCGTAGAATTTGGCCGCGTCCAACGCATCCTTGTTATACCAGAGGCAGATCGTGTTTTTTGGTTTTTTCATAAAAGTCCGGTCGCGGCACCGACAATTCGACCCGCGACACTTTCATTATCTCAACGAACGAGCCGATCGCAAAAGGACAATGGCCTATGAATATCCTCCTGAAAAACCGTAATAGCCTGTCCCTTTGCGCGCCCCACATGTTGTAGCCTGCGGCGAGAGCGGCGCGACCTGCAGAAGGGACAGACTATTACAGCGTCCACGTACAAAATGAAACAGAGGGCCCCCCATGGACCGAGCGATTGGCCGGCTTTCCCTCCCAGGGAGCAATCGGATCTCGGGCTTCAGGCGCTAGGAACATCTGACATGAGCCCGCGCAAAACTCAGTTTGGACAAAAGTGACTTCTGTTCTCATGTTGCCGTTATGCAAACCGGCTCGAAAGTGGTCTGTATTGACGATACCTTCCCCGCCTGGGCGCTCCAGGCTTACACGGCTCTGCCGGTCAAGGGGGTGACGTACACGGTGCGTGCGATGTCGCCCGGACGTGGTAAGCCGATCCACATTGTCGATGGCAAGCCCGTGAAGAACGGCGCCGGCGATGCCCATCCCGAGATTTACCTGCTGGTCGAGGAACTGCGCAACCCGCCCGACCCCTTCTGCGCCGGTGCGGAGTTGGGCTTCAAAGCCGAACGTTTTGCCCCCATGGAAGAGGCGGAATACGAGGACACGGAGGAAAATTCCGAAACGAAAGAGGCCTTCCAGGTAATCCCCGCCGCTTCGTAGCGGAGGGAACCGGGCTTGCTTATCCTGCGGGCATGGTCCCGATTGTAAGGGACAGACTATCGATTGTAAGGGACAGACTATTGCAACTACCCGACCTCGATCGCGTCGTGCGCTTCATCCCCGCAGGTCGGCCAACCCAGTTATCACGATTGGCGGCTTTCTGAACATGCATCATCCAAAAACGGGCATTACACGTCGGGAATTCGCCTCCCGGGCGGCGAAGGCCGCGGTCGGCGCGCTGGCCCTGGGCTCCGGAGCTGCGGCCTCGGCCGGGGTGGCGACCTCGTCGCGTGACACCGACGTGCGCGGGATCCGGAAGATCATTCGCTACCCGAAGGCCCTGGAGGCGCCGCTCGATACGCCGCCCGGGAAAACCTGGAGGTACATGCTGAATTATCCCTTCCAGGTGGCGCCCAACCTCGCCGCGGCGTACGTCAACTTCAAGGACTGCGGTTTTCGCGGCCAGGATTTCGAGGCGGGCAATGACATCGTGCTTTTCGATCGTGTAGACGGCCTCGACCCCCGGCGGGCGCATCCGGTTTCGCGCCTGGAGATCGTGCCGAACCCCAACAACGGCGGCGTTCCCGCCTACATGAACAAGTACCCCGGGACGCTGGGCTTCGTGCCCTTCGGGGCCAAGGGCGCCGACGGACGTCCGCATCCGCACGCGGGCACCGGGTTTGTGATGGTGTCGTCGTCCGCGCGGCCCGTCGACGAAAGCGAGGGCGTCACCTCGATCGGTGTCCTCCGCTACCGCGGGGAAAAACGGTTCGAAAGGCTGGAGCTCTACCAATTGAGCTACGACGGCCGGAAGTTCACGGTCGGGTCGCGCGAGATCGTGCAAGGCATCGATCTGCTGCCGGGCTCCGGGCATGTCTTTGAAAACGGCGGCATGGGCTGCGCGATTCCCGACGGCGACGACCTGTTGACCGGAGCGGACGCCCGGCTCGAGACCGGCACCGCGACCGCCGGCGGTCTGATGCGCTGGCGCCGGACCGGCGGATCGTGGCGGCCCGCCAGATTCGATCCGGTTTCGCCCTACGACCAGTCGCTCGAAACGACGGTGGTGCGCGACCTCGACGACAGCTTGCTGGTGCACGTCCGCGCCCGTCCGCAGCTGGGGCCGCCGATCCGGCTCTGGCGTCGCGCTGCCGAGGGCAAACCGTGGGAGCGCAAGATTCATCTGCTGCGGATGACGCCGAGTGCGCCGATCACGCTCGGCCGCGCCGTGGACGGCACGCCCTTCATCGCCTGCAACCTGTTCCAGCCCCAGATCAACCCGACGCCCGGCTATCCGGAGCTCGAGGGCCTCACGGCCGGGGGACCGCGCGGCAAGCGCAGCACGATCTGCATCAACGTGCTCAACGAGGCTCGCGACGGCTTCGAGGCGCAGTTCATCGCCCGCGATCCCCTGGTCGAATTCGGCGCCCCGCCGCGCGGCTCGCTCTGGGCGGCGGATCATCCCACGGCCAGCGTGGTGCGCCTCGCCGACAACGCCTGGCACTGCGTCATGGGCTACCGCATGCTCGAATGGAAGGAGAACACCGACTTCGTCCCGCCCTGTCCGCAGACGGGCAGTTACCTCGACGAGATCGTTTCCTACGGCAGCCCGAGACCGCTCTGGAATTTCTGATCAAACGCAAGGCGCGTGCCCTGCGCCTTTATTACGTCAAACGGATCCCTCTTCGATGTCCGGTGGCTTGATCGCCGTGAGCAAGCGATCGAGCTCGACTGGGGTGGGGTTGCGGATGGACAAAACGGTCAGGATCGCCGGTCCGGCCGGCAGATTGACCGAGCTGGGTTTTCCGACGGGGAGACCGAGCAGGACTGCAGCCAGAGGGGAATTGTGCGGCAGGCACTCGATGCCGCTGTCCGGATCAGTCGCGGTCTCGCCGTAGGTAGCGACAAGAAAGGTGAAGCGATGCTTCCGCTTCGTGCCGACGTCCTCCTTTTCAATCCTCGCCACATGACCGAGTTGGAGAAAATCGGTCGGCTTGGTGAGCCACGAGGTCGGATCGACCTCGATGAAAGTGTTGCGCCGCGAGAAGCGGTCGAGTTCGTCCATCTTGCGATCGACGGCGCGGATCGCGTCCTTTGCCGCCTTGAAGCCAAAGTTTTCCCTGAGGTCGCCCTGGCTGTGTGCCTCCATCTTGTCCTCCACGAGCGCCGCGCGCTTGACCTTGAGTGCCGCGAATTCTTCGGCGAGCACGCGATTGTAGCCGCGCCGGACGTAGATTGTCGCTGGCGGCGGCGGAGCCAGCCGGAAGATATTTTTGCGTCGAGGAGGAGCCATGCCAGGAGGCAACGGAGGAAACTGAAAAGCCGGAGAAAGCAAAACTGAAGCAGTAAGATGACAGGCTATAAAAATTCTCCTGTTCCTGGATTGAATGGAAGTATCCGGACGGCCGAACCTTGGATGAAGTCAAACGAAACGCAGTCTGACCTAGATTAGAATACGAAGGGACAGACTATTACAAACCACCCCCGCCGGCTGCTTCCAACGGCCCAATCCCGGGGCTCAGCTCCTGAGATACACCTGCACCTGCTCGATCACTAGCCAGCCAGCGAACACCCCGTAGAATAGCGTGGCGAAAAACAGCATGCCGAGCCGCAGGCCGCGCACACGGAGCGCGGGCGGCAAGCCGCGGCGGTTCAGCTGGATTAGTAGGATCGAATAGACAAACATGACGATGCCATTGAGACACGCGGCCAGGACCAGCAGTAGCAGGGGCTGATCAAAACCGGAAAGCAGGATGCCTGACCCGGCGGCCACCATACCCCAGACGACGACAAAATAAACCCGGCTCTCCGACCACCGCGGGCTCTTCGGCAAATACACCGTCTTTACGATGTCGGCCACGATGCGTGAGACGTAGTCCAGAACCCCCATGCCGACGAGCACGAGCGAGAGCGCGCCAAAGACCCAGAAGAAGGTGCCGAACCACGGCGCGACGACCTCCTTCAGCACTCGTCCCTCGGCGAGGATGAAGGAAAGGTTGGCCTGGCTGGAGATCTGACGGCCAAACACCGTGGAGTAGGCGAGGGTCGAGAAGACGACGATGGAGAAGACGCAGACGAGCCAGAAGCTCACGAGCTGCTCCGCATTGGCGCGTTTCCACCAAACCCAGAAACGGGCAAGGTTGGCCGGATCCTGACGCATCATGACTCCGGTGGCCGGCGCCGCCGTCTCTTCGCCCGTGATCGGTGAGACGATCTTCGGGATGTAGACGCCCATCCCGAATCCCTTGTCCCGAATCCAGTTGCTCTGCGCGAGATTATTGCACCCTCCCGCGCCGGCGAAGACCAGCGCGCTCAGCATCAGCGCCACGGACACCAGCCCGCGATCGGGCAGCTGGCCAAATTCCACGACCGCCCTCGGCAGGTCGGCCCAGGCGGACGGACTGATGGCGGCCACGATGGCCACGGCCAGGAACACCAGGGTAAGGCCGACCTTGAAAAACTGCGCCTTTTCCATCGTCCGGTAGACGACCGGCGAAGTCGTCAGGGCTATCCCGAGCACAATCATCGTGCCGACCGTGATGTAGGCGACGTTGCCACCGCCGGTGAGGAAGGTCAGGACCGCGATGCCGCTCGTGGCCCACCCGGGCCACATGTTGGGCAGCACCGTGAACAGGCAGAATAGGATGCCCCAGGGCTTCCAGAAGCGCACGAAGCCCACGATGGCCGTCTCGCCGGTTGCGAGCGTGTAACGCTCGATCTCCATGTTGAGAAAGTACTGGATCGTGATCCCGAGCACGGCCGCCCAGAGGAAACCCAGGCCGACGATCGAGGTGATGTACGGCCAGATCACATACTCTCCCGACCCCACGCCGAGCCCGGCGAGGATGACGCTCGGGCCGAGGATTTTCCGCAGCGGCAGCGGCTCGGGCATGTCCCGATACGGCATCGGCGGCAGGTGGCCGTTCGGGGTTGGGGCAAAGGATTCTTCCGCGGGCTGGGGCATGCCGGCGCCGTGAACACAGGCGACAGCCTGCGATGAGGTCAAGCGAGGACGCTTTGCCCGTGAGCGCGGCTCATCCCAGGAAGGCGCCGGGGGGCTATTTCGAATAGCCTGGCCTCAGGCGCTCAGGCGCCGGATCCGCTCCACCAGCTCTGCGTTGACCTGGCGAGGCGCGTCGGAGAGGCGGTTCCGATGGCGGCGGGCTCCGGGCAGGCGTGCGCCCTCGATGGCGTCGAAGCGGGCGAAAAACTTTTCGCAGTGTTCCGCCCAGCCCGGTCCGGCCAGCAGCTCCGGCGAAATCGCCAGCATGAACTCGCCGCCGCGCGGCGGACCGCCGTCCTTGTTGTCACCCTCCGCGGCTTCGAAGCTGAAGTTCTCGTTTACGGCTCCGGCCGCCAGCAACTCGACCATCAAGGCGATCGCCGAGCCTTTGTGGCCGCCGAAGGGAAGCAGCATCCCCTTGAGGATCTCCCGGGGATCGGTGGTCAGCTTTCCGCCCGCATCCAGGCCGGTGCCCAGCGGCACCTCGTGTCCGTCGCGGGCGGCTACCTGGACCTCGCCGAGGGCCTTCGCGGCCGTCGCCATGTCGATCACCATAGGAGACCGGCCCGGCCGCGGCCAGGCGAAGGAGATCGGATTGGTGCCGAACAGGGGTTTGCCGCCTCCGGCGGGTGCCACCAGCGGCGTGTAGCAGACGCAGGCGAGTCCGATTAGCCCATGGGCGGCGATCGCCTCGGTTTCGGGCCACAGCGCGGCGAAGTGATACGTGTGCGTGGCGGAGACCACGGCCACGCCCAGTTTCTGCGCCGCCTCGGCCAGGACCGGCACCGTTCGCTCGATCAGGAGGGGCGCGTAGCCGTTGTCGCCGTGGGCCTGGATGACCGCCGGCGTCTTGTGCGTCACCCGGGGAGAGGCCCGTCCATTGACCTTGCCGCTGCGCAGCGAGGCGACGTAACCCGGGACGCGAAAGAGGCCGTGGGAAAGCGAGCCGTCCCGCTCGGCGGTGACCACCGTGCGCACCAGCGCCTCCGTGTTGGCGACGTCGCAGCCGTTCTTCGCGAACGCCTGCGCAGCCAGTTCACCGATCTCCTGCAGGGTCAGCGACACGGTGTTCATGTGGAAGACAGTCCAGTCCGGGGTGTGCTTGGCAAGCCAGTTGCCTCGCGGGAGCCGGATCGGCTCATGGAGTGGGGCGCTGCACTTGCGATTGGCGGTGGATCGCGCCGGAGGGTGCGTGTCAGGAGCTTGAATCTGAGAGGAGTCATGAAGTTGAAAGCGGAAGCGGGTTCAGCTGCAGATTGCGTGCCGTTCAGCCAGCTGCGTTCCACGGCATGAACTCTTGGGATGTTTTCTCCGCGCGCGGCTAGCCGGCGGGCAAGTTGCTTGGTAAGGGACAGACTCTTTTTGCTCTAGCTGGCGTCGACGAACCCGCCCCTCACGCGGGACGTTCGAAGGCCTTGCGCGCCTGTTCGGCGAAAATTCTAAGCGCGCAGCCCGCCACGTGGTCGTTGACCAGGCCCATTGCCTGCATGAAGGCGTAGACCGTGGTCGGCCCGACGAATTTCCACCCGCGCTTCTTCAACTCCTGGGAGAGCGCGACAGACTCCGCGCTGGTGGACGCTGTTTGTGCAGCCGCGGCGGGCGTGCGCTTCGGTTCGTAGCGCCACACAAACGCCGCCAGCGAGCCCTCCGTCTTCACGAGTTGTTGTGCACAACGGGCGTTGTTGAGGACGGCTTCGATCTTGCCCCGGTGCCGCACGATTCCCGGATTCGCGAGCAGCCGCTCCGTATCGCGCGCCGTGTAACGAGCGATCCGGTGAAAATCAAATCCGTGAAACGCAGCCCGGAAATGCTCCCGCTTCGCCAAGATCGTGCGCCAGCTCAGGCCCGACTGGAATCCTTCCAGGCACAATTTCTCAAAGAGCCGGAGATCGTCGCGCACCGGGAAGCCCCACTCCTTGTCGTGGTACTCGAGAAACTCCGGAGCCGCAGCGCACCAGCGGCACCGCGGCTTTCCATCAGGTCCGACGATCGTCCCGTTCATGAGGGTTGGTCCTTCGAGAATTCCAGGGAGGCTCAGGGACAGGCGATAACGAGGGCACTCCAGCCTTCATTGTTCCGCGGCGCGCTCTCGGTTCAAGGCTCGTTCCCGCAGGGCTTCGTAGATCGGGGTGTCGCGCAGGCCTTCGGCGACACCGTAGGCGACCAGGCAGCAGGCCAGGAGCGGAAGCATGAAGTCGTATTTGCCGGTCAACTCGATCATCAGCACGATGCCCGTGAGCGGCGCGCGGACGATCGCGGTCAGCAAACCGCCCATCCCAATCACGGCAAACGCCGCCGGCTGCGCAGCCCAAGCGGGAGCCACGCTATGCACCACTTGGCCGAACGTCAGACCGCCCAGCGCGCCGAGGACGAGCAGCGGCGCAAATATCCCGCCGGCCGCGCCGGTGCCGTAGCTAGTCATCGAGAGGAAAAAGCGCGTGAGGAGCAGTGCCGGGAGCCAGCGCAGCGCAATCTCGCCGGCGATCGCCCGTTCCGCGAGCAGGCCGCCTCCGCCCGCGACGCCAGGATAGATCCCGCTCGCCAGGCCCGCCACCGCTCCGGCCAGTGCGCCGATGGTCCAAGCGGGCCAGCGGAGCCGCGCATACAGGTCCAGACTCTTCAGCAGGCTTCGGTTGAACAACACGCCGCCGAGCCCGCAGGCCAGTCCGAGCACGAGCGCGGCCGGCAGCGCGTGCAGGCCCGGTGCGGGCATGTCGTGTAGGGGAAAAATCGGCATTTCACCCGTGAGGATCCGCCCAACCACGTCTGCGGTGACCGAAGCGAGGAAGGCGGATACGAACACGACCGGAGTGAAGTTGCCCGCCAGCTCCTCAAGCACGAACATCACCCCGGCCAGCGGCGCATTGAACGCCGCCGCCAGCCCGGCGCCGGCCCCGGCGGCGATGAGCGCCTTGCGCTCGCCCTCTCCGGGCCTCACGCGGAACCATTCACCCACCATCAAGCCCGTGGCGCCGCCCATCTGGATCGTCGGCCCCTCCCGACCTAGCGCGAGGCCTCCGCCAATACCCACTAGCCCGGCGAGGAACTTGATCGGCAGCAATCTGCGCCACTCGAGACCGCGCTGTCCCAGGACGAAGGCCTTCAGCTGCGGGATGCCGCTTCCGCTCGCGTCGGGCGCGAACCGGCGCACCAGCCACAATCCGAGCCCTCCGCCGACCGCCCCCAGGGTAATCGCCACCGGGATGCGGACACCCGGCTCGAGGGGAGTCAGCAGCGCGATCCGCCCGCCCTCTGCGGCCGCTAGTGCCATGCGGAAAGCAGTGGCCAGGAGGCCCGCCACCAGTCCGACCACCAGGGCCTTGGGCAGAATGTGGCGACGTTTGACCTCGCCCGCTGCAAGACCGAACCCGGATTCCGAAGACATTCCCAATCCCAACCCAAGATCATACGACAACGCAAGCGGCAGAAAGCAATCCTGCCCGAGCCGTTCCGGATATCGCATATGCTTTGTGGGGCGCTAAAATTCCCACCGCATCGCCCACGAAACATCCATCTTCAGCCGCAGTGTGAGTGCATTCCGATCACTCAATTGTCCCCGCTGCCGCCAACCCCGGCCTCAAGATTTGCGCACCGCATTTCACCAGCTCGTGGTGGATGGGCTTCGGTTGGACCCCATTGTAAGGGACAGGCTATTACAAGAAGACCACATCGCGGTCGTATTAGGCTGAACGAATTCAGCGGCGGGTATTCGCAACGCCCATTGAACTCTTCTGAGACCGGTGAAACCACCGCATCCGGAAACAAAATCTGCTAACGGGATGCCTTCATCTGGGCCAACTCATCGCCCAATTCCCGGGCGGGGTTTTGGGTCCCTTCGAGAATTTTGTTCAGGATGGGCTCGGGAAAGCTGCCGGGAATCTTTGCCCTCACTCGGCGGATTACATCCGGAGTCAACTTCGGTGGCGATCTTCATCCCCTTGGGGACACCGCCAAATAAAACACCCTCCAACCGAGAGATTGGAGGGTGCTCTTAAATGGGCGTCCCCACGGGGATTGGTCGAAAGGCATTTTCAGAACCGCTCTCAGAGGGAAGCAAACTAGGCGAACGCGTAAAAATCGGCAGTTTGTGTAGAGTTTCGGTGTAAAGCCTAAGTCCTTGATTCAGTCGCCGGCCGATCAGCGCTCCTCGAGCGTTTCGCAGCAAGAAGTTCGATCGGCGCCCTCCAGCGTCCCCCTACCTAGGATAGCCTTTTGGCCTCATCCATCAGCGGATGTTCGAACGCGGACGCGTAGCCCTCGAGGGTGCGGGCGGAAATGCGCAACTTCTTGCCGACCGTGCGCCAGTTGGCCGTCGCCAAACAGACCTCTCGCAGGATGGCTTTTGCCGCCGCCGTTTTCAGTCCGAACCGCGGAGCAGCCGTCAGGACCCCCGCAATGGTGGGCTCGTTGTTATCTTCGGAGATGGCGGTCTTGGGCAACTGGGCGCGCTCGATTTCAGGCACAGGGTTCAGGTCGTAGGCGGGCGAAAGCGACCACTTCCCCGGGGTGTGCATCAGGAAGCCGTGGTTACGCAGGTGATCGTCGTAGTTGCTGGCGAGCAGGGAGAATACCAGGCGTCGCCAGAGTTCGGCCAGATCACCGGCGGTATTGTCGCCAAACTGTCGGATACCATCGGCCAAAAGCGTATAGGCGCCGGCTTCGCCGTGGGGCAGTCCCAGGAGGCTGTGCGCCGAGAGGAAGGGCACGCGCTGGGTCCCCTGGCGGTCAAAACGGGTGATGACCGATACGCCGCGACCGCCGACAGCAACCAACTGGTGCTCGGCCACCGTGATTCCCGAATACCGAGCCAATTCGAGCGCGAGAATCTCACCGGCAGCGATGTCGCGCACATCGTCGGGCTTGGGGAACTTGGCGATGGCGAGTTTCCCATCGGCCAGGGTCACCGCGGCCTTCGGACGGGCGCCACCCAAGGGAGAGCCGGCGCCAAGCAGGTAGCGCAGGTCAGCCGCTGTCTCCGTCTCTCCATGAACGGCATCCGTGGCCCGCAGGAGCGCCGCGAGGCTCACCACCGGCGGCAGTTTGCCGGCCGTCGCAGCCAGAAAGGGCCCAGCCGGCTCGGTCCGGAACCGCAGGGCGCCGATGCGCGCCGTGTCATCAAGGGCGAGAACGTAATCTAGGTCGCGGTAGGGCTTGCGGGTGAGAACCTGCTTGCGAATCGCCCGCTCGATCAGCACCCGGCCCCAGCGATCCGGGCCGCAATCCTGCATCGCACCAAACAGCGCAGCGCCGTGGATGGGACTGGCTCCGAGCGGCAGCGCGGTGGGGTCGATGGCGAACGCCCCAGCGCGAGCCAGCCACTCCCGGGCATACTCAAAGGTCGCGGCCGCGCTGCGCTCCGCCGCATGCAACCGGCCCACGAGGTGCGTGCCGCCCTGCCAATCGATATGCACTTCCACGCTCATGCCGCTGGGGTGCGCCGGATACGCTTGGGCAGACGTTCCTCATCGAGACTCAACCCGAGGGTGTCGCTGCCGGGCGCGGCGAGATTGGCGAGCCGGTCATGCAATTGGAGAATAAATGCAGCTGTAGCCAGGGTGCCGGAGGCTACCGTCGGATCCCCGCGCTCAAGGCGCCAGAGCGTGTCGCGGCTGACGAAGAGTCGCGCCGCCATGTCCTCCGTCGAAATGCCGCGCTTGCGGCGCGCCAAGGCCAGTTCCCGACCGAGCTTGCGCAAGGCGTGGGCGGCTGGGAGCGGGAGCGAGGGGGAGGAGCGCACAGGCAATAGCGTCGTCTTTATCAGACAGTTTGTCAATTATTGTCTGATATAGCGTACGTTTAATAGCGTTAGCTCGTTTTCGAGGGAAACCTGCCTTAACACCGCGAAGTCGCGCAGAGCTACATACCTACTCACTCCTCGTTACCCGCAAGCGACCTCAGCCCTTCGACCTAAGACCCGCGCCCAATCCGCCCCCGTTTGCCAATCCTTGGCAAGTCTCATCCGTGCGATACACTCGCCTGAATTTAGGCGGAGGCAACTTGACCCGACACTTCTAATAACGCACAAAGTTTATGCGCTGGGGGCCGACAGACGTACAGTGTGCACCGCTTTGAAAGCGGCGCGCTGCGCTTGGATTCACCACCTTTTCGATCGAAATAACCTGTCCCCTCCGGCGCCCCTGTCCGGATCAACGAGGGTGTAGCGATTGCACATGCGAGCTATCGCCTGAAATCAGGCGCCTTCGTCCAGTTGCGCAGCGATCTCTGACCTGCGTAGGAAATTCGCGAGGTTCTGCCGGTTTACTTCAGTGGGTCCGGCCGCCGGGCTGACGATTGGCATCGCGGGAGCGATCTGCGTAGCAAGGCCAGCAGGATCCCGCTTCATCGATCCAGCAGGTCCACACCGGACACCTTCGATGGTTTTTGCTTCTTGAGCCACTCGACGTGTTCGCTCCAACGCCGGCTGTTGAATGCGCATTGTGCGCGTAGCCAATAGCCTGGTGACGTGCGCAGGGCTTTCGGTGAGTCCGGAGTCGATCTCCAGCGTTACACCGTGCTTCCCGTTCATTAGCTTTCTGAGTGTTACCACCGGGATATTGGACCGCTTAGACAACTCAACCTGAGTCAACCCTAGTGGCTTCACAAACTCCTCACGGAGCAGCTCTCCCGGGTGGATGTTCAACCGAGTTGACTCCCGGTGCTTGGGAACGCCTTCGATGTCCGGGCAGCTACCTCCGAGCGTGATGAACCGGCGCTTCCGTTCTGACATGCTTGGTTGTGACCTGCCCCCCTGAAACTGGAGTGGAGTGAGTGAGAGTCCTTGGGTAAAAACCAACCCGAGGACCCATGAAGAAGCACCATACTGAAGAGCAGATCCTGCGCATCCTGAAGGAAGCCGAACAGGGCAAGCCATTGCCC
>JAEUGX010000070.1 GCA_016795545.1 Opitutaceae bacterium | reverse complement strand
GGGAAAGTCAGCGCCGGAGGTTCGGACGGGAGGAACGCACCCGACCTCGACCGCTGCCCCAGGTGACGGAGTGGGGGGATTTGGCCGTCCTGCGACGGCTGCGGCGTCTTGCGTTCGAGTAACAGGCCTACTCGATTGGCCAAGCGTCGGCCGAAGCGGCCTTTGCGTGCAAAAGGCAGTTCGTACGAGCTGGCGGAAGGAGCGCACGAGCCCGGGGATCGGGCTACGAGATAGCTCCTTGTAAGGAGAAGTGAGGGAGGAGATGGGGTTCAGGGTATCGGGATCGATTTAACGACGGATAATAGTCTGTCCCTATCTGGAGTTAACGACTGATAATAACCTGTCCCCTATCTGGGGACTATCTGCGGGGCTGCTTCAGGGTGTCATGGATTGGCCGTCCTACGGTGGCGGCGGGATCGGGGGGATTTAGGCAATCCAGCCTCCCTCGGCGGCTATCTGCGCGGGGGTGCGCCCGGCTGCCCGCAGGGTGCGGAGGGCGAGGGCGTCGTTACGCTTCGCGAGCCGGACGCCGCGCTCGTCGGTCACCAGCGCGCAATGGTAAAAGGCCGGCGCAGGCAGGCCGAGTGCGCGGTAGAGGAGGAGCTGGCGGAAGGTGGAAAGCTTGAGATCAGCCCCGCGGACGACCTCGGTGATGCCGAGGTCGTTGTCGTCTACGACGCAGGCGAGCTGGTAGCTCGGTACGTCGTCCTTCCGCCAGACGATAAAATCGCCGAAATCCCGACCTGCGACGGCGGTCTGCGGCCCCTCGCGTCCGTCCATGAACGTCAGCGTCTCGCCGTCGGTCACGCGGAAGCGCCAGTTGGTCGTGACCGGCGCCACCGGAGGCGGAAACCGGGCGTCGGCCGGCGGACGGAATCGGGGCGGGAACAGTGGCTCCTCGTCACCGTCGTGTGGCGCCCCGGCCGCCGCCTGCACATCCCGCCGGGAGCGGGTGCACGCATAAATGGCGCCTACGGCATGCAGCCGGACCAGTGCGGCCCGGTAGAGGGGAAGCCGTTCGCTCTGTGAAACCACCGGTTCGTCCCACTCGAGGCCGAGCCAGCGCAGGTCCTCGATCTGGGCGGCGGCGAACTCGGGCCGGCAGCGGGCGGCGTCGAGGTCGTCGTTGCGCAACCGGAGCCGCCCGCCGGCCGCCCGGGCGCGCTGCTGCGCAATCCAGAACGTGCGGGCGTGCCCGAGGTGCAGGAACCCGGTGGGCGAGGGCGCCAGGCGGCCGCGGTAGGTTGGAGCGAGGGGAGGCAAGGCACAAATACGCATAGCCGGGATCCGCCGCCGAACCACCGCAAAGTTCGGCCGGAGCGAGGTTGAATTAGCGGCGCTTCCGGTCCATTGCTCGGACGGACATGAAAAGCCTCTGCGTCTATTGCGCTTCCAGCGACCGGCTTGCAGCCCGGTATTACGCGCTGGCCGGCGAGTTGGGTGTGGAGATGGCGCGGCGCCGGTGGACGCTGGTTTACGGCGGCGGCAAGACCGGCATCATGGGCGCGCTGGCGCGCGGCGTGAAGGCCCACGGCGGCCGGGTGGTCGGCGTCATTCCGGAATTCATGAAGGCGCGGGAGCTGGAGTTCACCGAGGCCGACGAGCTGATCTCGGTGCTCACCATGCGCGAACGCAAGATGCTCATGGAAACCCGCGCCGACGCCTTCCTGGCGCTGCCCGGCGGCTGGGGCACGTTGGAAGAGCTGATGGAGATCCTGACCCTGGCCCATCTTGAAGTGCTGCGGAAGCCGGTGGTGATCCTTAACCAGGACGGCTATTATGACGACTTGCTGCGCCTGTTTGACCGGATCGTCGACGAGCGCTTCATGCACGCGACGATCCGCGGCAAGTTCGGGGTCGCGCGCTCAGTCGACGAAGTCTTTGCCCTGATCGACGGCTGGTCCCACCAGCCCGGCGACGCGAAGTGGTTCCAGACGCGCTGAACCGGGCGCGCGGGCGGCAAGCTACCGGTAGAAGGTGATCAGATCCTCGCTGCGGACCCAGCCGGACTGACCGGCGGGGAAGGTGAGCTTGGTCCAGCCGAGGAAGGTCCGTTCCGCGAGCGCGATCGAGCCCGCGGAAAGCGGCGAGGTCTTCTGGGTGCTGTCGGCCTCGGTCGGGATGCTGCGCAGGACGGTGGCTTTCCAGACGACGGCCGCCCGCGGATCGGCGAGGGGGCCGTAGACGCGCAGGCTGAACGTCGCGACGGCCGCGAGAGCCACGGCGACAAGGCTGGCCCCGAGCGCAGCCGGCAGCGCCCAGCTGCCGGCGCGGCGGTAGCCCAACAGCAGCAGCAGACCGAGCGCGAGGACGAGCAGCAGAGAGGCGGCGACCAGCAGCGCCTGCCATTCCGCGGGCGTGGCGAGGCGAGCGACCTGGAAGCGGCCCTCGCCGCGGGAGAGCTCGACCAGCTCGGGTGGCGCCAGGCCGGAACGCTGCAGGCCGAGGGCGAGGTCCCAGCGCGTGGCGTCGTTGCGGGCCCGGAGCAGGAAGGCGGCGGTCCAGTGTCCGGTCGCCTCCGCCCAGCGGTCCTGCTGGGCGAGGGCGAGGCCGAGGTTGTGGCGGGCGATCCAGTCGGAGGGGGTCGCGGCGAGCGCCGCGCGCCAGTTCTTTTCCGCGGCGGCAAAGTCGCCGCGCGCGTACTCGGGAGCCTCCGCTTCCGCGCCGAGTCCGGGCGGGGCGGGCAGGGTGAAGCCGGCCAGCACGACGAACCACGCCGCCGCGCGGACGGCGCGGCCGAGCCCGCCGGCGCGCGGAGCGCCGGGCCGGACGAGGAAGGGCAGCAGGTGAGAAGGCGCGAACAGCGACAGGGGCGACCAGCCCGGGATGGAGACGGCCTGGAGGGCCCCCTCGGCGCGGAGGACCCAGTCCGACGGCAGGGCGGCGGCGCGGCCGTGCAAGGTGCGGTCGGCCTCGGCCCAGAGCCGGGCCCAGGCCGGGGCGGCGTCGCGGGACCGCGGGGTGACGCAGGCGTGGAGGAGCGGCGCGCCGGGCGCGGCGTGCGGCACTTCCCACAGGGCGGCGGTGTGCTGCTGCCAGCGGCGCAGGGCGTCGGCCGGTGCGTCGGCGCCCCGCAGCTGGGCGAGGACGGCGGCGAGCGCGCGCTTCGCCTCGCGGCGCGGGCGCTGCGGGTCGTTCGCCCGCGAACGGAGGGCGGCCAGGAACAGCCAGGCCCCGAGGGGCAGCAGGACGGTGACGGCCAGGCACACCAGGACGAGCGGGTGCATCGCGAGCGGCACGAGGCTGCGGCCGGAGCCGCCCAGCGGATCGCGGGGCAGGTTCTCGGGCGGCAACGGCGGGACGGGCGCCGGGAGGGCGGCCGTGCCGGAGGCGGGCGGCGGGTTGAGGGAGAACTGCACGGGCGCGCCGCTGCCGGCCGGGGGACGGACCGGGGCGGACACGGCGGTGACATTGATGGTGACCGGCTCGGTCGCGATCGTGCGGTAGGAGCCGGACTTCGGGTCGAAGTAGGTGAAGCGGACGGAAGGCAGCCGGTAGGTGTCGGCCCGGCTCGGCACCAGCACGACATCCTCGGTGAGCGTGCCCTCGAAGACCGTGCCTTCCTTCAGCGTCCGCTTGGATTTGGGCTGCACGACCTGGAAATCGTTCGACACCTCGCGCGGGGGCAGGCTGGCGATGTCGGGCCAGTTGCCGATGCCGGCGAGCTCGAGGGTCCAGGTCACGGGTTCGCCCACGGCCGCGGTGACGGGCACCACCTTGGAGACGAAGGTGAACTCGCCGACCGCGCCCGAGAATTCCGGGGGCGGAGGCGGCAGCGGACGGACGGCCAGCTCCAGGGCGTTCGAGTCGACCTGCCGCTGCTCCACGGACGGCTGCGCGAAGATGCTGAAGCCGACGTTGCCGACCAGCAGGTTCAGCAGCTGGGCCGCGGGCTTGAGGGTGAGCGCGCCGGGCTGCTTGGCGTAGGCGCGCGTCGTCTGGGTGGAAACCACGAAGGACTCGCCGCGGAGGGTCGCCTCGCTCGGGCTCAGCTTGCTCCAGTCTTCGGTCAACAGCGGAGCGGCGGACCATTCGACATTGCTGCCGAACGAATGGAAGTAACGCCGCACGATGCTGATGTTGTAGGTGACGGGAAAGACCTCGCCGGCCCAGACGGTCGGCTTGGGCGCCGTCAGCTTCGCCGTGGCGACCTCATTGAGCGCGATGCCGGAGCTGCCGACGGTGGCGTCGCCGACCGTGAAGGTGGCGGCCGCGACCCGGAGGGGACCCTTGTCGGTCTGCACCTCGAAGGCCGGGATGGTGATCGGCGAGCGGCGCGAGGGGCGGACCGGATAGGACAGCGAGAAGACGCGCGACATCTTGAAGTTCACGATGCTGGTCTGGCTGCTTTGCGAAGGGCGGCCGTAGGTCAGGCCCTCGACTTGGGGCAGGCGGGGCTCGCCGTCGGGCTCGCAATTGTCGAACACGAGCGCCAGTTCGCTGACCTGGTTGAAGCCCAGCTGGCCTCCGGGCGGCTCCCAGCGCACGGTCTGGGCGGGGAGGGTCGGGGCGAAGAGCCCGGCCCAGCCAAGGGCGAAGGCGATCCGGGTGCACAGCGCGCGGCGCAGGAGGGCGGTGAGGCGGAGCAGCATGGGAATTACCAATCCTTGCCCGGGGGCCGGGGTTTCGTCTGGCGCCCCTGCAGGAGTTGCTGCAGGCGCGAAGGGGAATCTTGGTCGCGCACCTGTTCGAGCTTCTGGAGGGGCACGGCCAGCTCGGGATGGGGAGGCGGCTCGGTCGGGCGGTCGGGCTGGCCCCCGACCTTCTGGGTGCCCGGTTTGGGTGCCGGCTCCTTCGGCCGGTCGGCGACGGCCTGGTCCTTCATGTCGCCGAAGGCGTCCTCCTTCGGTGCGGAGGATGCCTGCTCCTGGCGCGGCTGGTCCGAGTGGTCCTGGCCGGACTTGCCGGGGTCGGGTTGGGGCTGATCCGGCTGCGGCTGGTCCGGGTTTTGCGGCTGGTCCTTCTTATCCTGCGGCTTGGGCTGGTCCGGCTTCGGCTGGTCCTGCTTGGGCGGCGGCTCGGTTTGCAGCAGGTCGTGGAGTTCCCGCCGGAGCCTGGGCCAGTCCGCGGCCCGGGCGTCGAGGGATTCGCCGAGGTCGACGGCCTGCAGCGCGTCGCGCACGACGCCCTCGGGGGCGGTTTGCTGGGCCGAACGGGAGCGCTGGCCGAAGGTGACGGTGGTCTGGGCCAGCTCGGCGCAGTCCTTGGCGGAGAGGCGGTCCTGTTCCGCGAGCCGGGCCACGGCGGTGGTCAGGGGCTTGGCCAGCGTGTCGGACGGCGGTTCGGCGGCGTCGGCCCGGGATGCCGCGGCGGCGACGGCGAGGAGCAGCGTGCCGACGGCGGCCGAGGCCGCGCCCAGGCGGGTGCGGCCGGGCCCCGGCGCGGCCCGGCGTGCCAGGGGCAGGCTGCGTTCGCGAGGACGGATGGGGAATTCGGCCCAGAAGCTGACCAGGAGCAGGAGCAGGCCAGGGGCGAGGAACCACTGGAAGCGCTCGATGCGGCGGGCGGTATTCTTGCTGACGAACTCGCCCTTGCGGCCGGCCTCGATCGTCTTGGCGAGCAGGGCGGGCAGGTCGATCCAGCGGCTGGCGTCGGCATAGGCGCCGCCGGTGATCTGGGCCAGCTCCTCCAGCGTGGCGCTGTTGAGGCGGGAGAGGACGACGGCGCCGCGCTCGTCCTTGACGAGGCCGCCGGCCGCGTCGGGGATGAAGGAGCCCTGGGTGGTGCCGACGCCGAGACCGATGACGCGGACGCCCTTTTGCTTGAGCGGTTCGGTGAGGCGCTTCCAGTCTTCGGTGGTGCTCTCGCCGTCGCTCAGCACGATCAGGTAGCGGTCGGCGGTGGAGGTGCCGAACGCCTGCATGGAAGTCTCGAGCATGGCCGCGTAGTTCGAGCCGCCTTCCGGCAGGAAATCCGGCGCCAGGGCCGGGAGGAACTCGCGCAGGACCTCGTAATCGGAGCTCAGCGGGTTCTGGAGGAAGGCGGTGCCGGCGAAGAGCACGAGGCCGACGCGCTCGCCTTTGAGGTGGTCGAGCAGGGATTGGATCAGCAGCTTGCTCCGTTCGAGGCGCGACGGCTTGACGTCCTGCGCCAGCATCGACCGGGAGAGATCGACGGCGATGAGCACCTCGCGGGACTGGTCGAAGATCTTCTCCTCGACGGTGCCCCATTGCGGGCGGGCGAGGGCGACGATGCAGAGCGCCAGGCCGAACCAGAGCCAGATCCGCGGCCGATTCTCCGCCGTCGTGTGCCGCGCGCCCAGGGACACGTCGAAGGCCCCGGCCCAGGCGCGGGCGATCTTGGGCCAGGTGACGGCCGCCCGGGCGGTGTGGCGCGCCAGCTCCCAGGAGAACAGGAGCACGAGCGGCACGAGGAGCCAGAGCAGGTGGGGGGAATGGAAGCTCATGGCGCGGGAGCGGCGGCCGGAGCCCGGCGGGCCGGGAGGCGTGGCGGCAGCGCGACGAGGGCGCCGAGGACAAGCAGCGCGGCGCCGGGGAGGGCGAACCAGGAGAAGAGCTCCGTGGTGAGCAGGTAGGACTTGGCCGTGAATTCGATCTTCTGCGCCTGGTCGATGGCGGCGAAGGTCTTCTCGATCGTGCCGGAGTCGGCGGCCCGGAAGAATTTGCCCCCGGTGCGGTTGGCGATCCGGATGAGCGTGCCCTCGTCGAGGTCGGACAGGGTCCGGCCGTAGAGCTTGCGGCCGTTCTCGTCGGTCTGGAACGTGCCGTCGGGGTTGACGGCCGGGATGGGCACGATGCCGTCGCGGCCCACGCCGATGGTGTAAACCGGCAGCTTGCGGGCGACGGCGATGTCGGTCGCCTGGTCCGGGGTCAGGACGCCGCGATTGTTGGCCCCGTCGGTGAGGAGGACGACGAACGCGCCCTTGCGGCGGCTGCCGGCGTCGTGTCCGGCCTGCTCGAGGCGGGTGAGCGCGACGCCGAGCCCGTCGCCGATGGCCGTGCCGTTCTCCAGCGTGAGCAGCGTCTGCATGGTGAAACGCTCGACCTGCCGGGCGAGCCAGTCGTGATCGAAGGTGAGCGGGGCGAGCGTGTAGGCGCGGCCGGAGAAGATCACGAGCCCGATGCGGTCGCTGGTGCGCTGGTTGATGAAGGCCTGGATGACCGGCTTGATGGCCTGGAGGCGGTTGATGCGTTCGCCGCCGCGCTCGTAGTCCTCCGCGAGCATGGAGCCCGAGAGGTCGATCGCGAGCATGAGGTCGTAGCCCTCCTGCTTCACCTCGCGCTTGTCCTCGACTTTCTGCGGCCGGGCCAGGGCGCCGATCAGCAGGACGAGCCCGGCCAGGGCCAGCACGGCCGGCCAGCGGGAGGAGGGGAGCAGGGTCGGGCGATGCCAGGACGCGGCGAAGGGCACGACGAGCACGGGCGCCCCGCGGCGGCCGCGCACCCACACGAGCAGCGGCAGGAGCAGCAGCAGCAGCAGCCACCAGGGATCGTGCAGGGTGTACTGGGTGAGGATCATGCGTCAGCGCCGGTGGCCGGCGTGCATGCGGGCGTGGAAGAAGCGCACCAGGGCGTCGAGCCGTTCCTCCGCGGTGGCGACGACCAGCCGGCTGAGCGGATCGGGAAAGATCGCGCGGAAGGCCGCGTCGCGTTCCCGGACCCAGGCGGCATGCGCGGCCCGCTGGGCGGGGGCCCGGCCGTCGAGGTTCACCAGCCGTCCGGCGACCGGATCGTAAGCCGTGAGCACCTGGTCGGCGGGCAGCGCGCGGTCCCACGGGTCGTCGACGCGGAAACCCATGGTCTGGTAGCGGCGCGACAGCACGCTCCAGCCCTCGGGCTCGGGGCGGGGCGGGAAATCGCCGAGCCAGATGAGGATGCTGTGGCGCGGCGCCGCCTTGGCCAGGAGCCGCCAGGGAACGAAGGAACCCGGCGGGGGGGCGACGGATTCCGCGCGGCCGAGGGGCGGGGGCGGCTGGCCGAGGAGGGTGGCGGCGGCGTGGAGGATCTGGCCGCGGCCGCGGACGGGTTCCTTGAGCACGTATCCGTCCGGAGCGGCGTGCAAGAAGCCGACGCGGTCGCGGTTGACGGCCCCGAGCATCATGACGAGCCCGGCGAGTTCGAGCAGGGCCTCGCGCTTCGACTGCGCGCCGGAGCCGAACTGCAGGCTGGGGCTGTCCTCGAACAGGAGGAGGAGGGAGACCTCGCGCTCCTCGATGAATTTCTTGCGGTAAGGCTCGCCCAGCCTGGCGGTGACGTTCCAGTCGATGTCGCGGATGTCGTCGCCGAAGGTGTATTTGACGACCTGGTCGAACTCCATGCCCCGGCCGCGGAAGGCCGAGCGGTATTCGCCGCTCAGCACGTTCTCGACCGCGTGCCGCACGCGCCATTCCAGCTGGCGCAGCAGCGCCAGCTGGGAGGTGACGAGGGAGGCGGGAGACGACATGGTGGAGGCAGGAGAGGCAACCGGACCGCAGGGGGGGCCGGGCACGCGCGCCGGCGCGTTCAGCCCTTGGTCGCGGGCACCGGCGTGCGGGTCAGCACCTGGTCGAGGATCTTGTCGGCGGTGAGCCCCTCCGCTTCCGCTTCGTAGGTGAGGCCGACACGGTGCCGGACCGCGTCGTGGAAGACCTCCTGGATCAGGGCGGGCGACACGTAGTCGGCCCCCCGGAGCCAGGCCAAGGCGCGTCCCGCCTGGAAGAGGGCGAGGGAGGCGCGCGGGGAGGCGCCGAAGTTGAGCAGCCGCTTGGCGCCGCCGGCGGACTCGGCCTGGGCCGCGAGTTCGCGCGAGCCGCGGACCAGCGCCAGGATGTAGGCCTGCACGGCCGGAGCCACGTGGATGGCGTCGACTTGGGTGCGGAGGGAGATCAGTTCCTCGCCGCTGGACACCGGCTGGAGCTCCGGCTGCTTGGTCACCTGGCCCCAGCGCTCCATCATAGCGGACTCCTCGTCGGCCGACGGGTAATCCACCAGCAACTTGAAGAGAAAGCGGTCCGTCTGGGCTTCCGGCAGCGGGTAGGTGCCTTCCTGCTCCACTGGATTCTGGGTCGCCATGACGAAGAAGGGACGCGGCAGCTGGTGGGATCCGCCGCCGATGGTCACCTGGCGTTCCTGCATGGCCTCGAGCAGGGCGGACTGCACCTTGGCCGGCGCGCGGTTGATTTCGTCGGCCAGCACCAGGTTGGCGAAGATCGGCCCCTTGTGAGTGGCGAACCCGCCATCCTTGGGCGAAAAGATCATGGTGCCCACCACGTCGCTGGGCAGAAGATCGGGGGTGAACTGGATGCGTTCGAATTGGACGCCCAGCGCCGTACCTAGAGACTTTACCAGCAACGTCTTAGCGAGTCCAGGCATGCCTTCCAGGAGCACATGCCCGTTGGCCAGCAGGGCGACCAGCAGGCGTTCGATCACGGCATCCTGGCCGATGACGGCCTTGCCGATTTCTGCGCGGAGTTTCTGGGACCAGGTGGGACCGTTGATCATGGTAAGGGAGTTAGCAGCGGGCGGTGTGCAGTGACAAGTGAAGAGCAGGGAGCCATTAAGACTGCGAATGGCGGGTTGGGTTTCAGGCGGGACGGGCGAAATGTCACGAAAAGACCGGGGATGGCCGTGGCGGGGGGCGACGGGAAAGGGGATCGGGGAGGAGGCGGAATTGGCATGTCATTCTCGAGGTTTTCCGGCTAGGCAGGGGCATGGCCGAATTTCCGGACATGGTGGACGAGTCGCTGCGGGCGCGGTTGGCTGCGGTCGGGGTGCGGCCCGAGGATATTGACGAACGTTTTGTCCGGGGCGCGGGCGCGGGCGGCCAGAAGATCAACAAGACCTCGTCGACTGTCTGGCTGCGGCATCGGCCCAGCGGGCTGGAGGTTCGTTGCCAGCGGGAGCGCAGCCAATCGGTCAATCGCCTGCTGGCCTGGCACGAGTTGGCCGGGAAGCTGGAGGGGAGGCGGCGCGAGGCGGCGAACCAGGCACAGGCGGAGCGGGAGCTCCGGCGTCGGCAGTCGCGGCAAAAGAGCCGCGGGCAGAAAGCCAGGATGATCGCCCACAAGCAGCACCGTTCGCGGATCAAGCAGACCCGCCGGGTCGGCGATGATTGGTGAAGCAGGGGCGGGTCGCCGGCGTGCGTGCGGCGGCCAGCGCGGGACGGGTCAATGAATGAGGCGGCGGATCTCGTCGACGATCCGCTGCAGCGTGTTGGTCTTGTCGAGGTAAACGATGCGCTTGGTCTGCATCGTTTCCTGGGCGACGTGGGGGTCGAGGAGCACGCCGGTCAGGAGGATGATGGGCAGGTTCGGGAGGGCGTTCCTCAGCTGGTCAATGGTCTGGAGTCCGTCGCCTTCGTCCAGCTGCAGGTCGCAGATCACGAGGTCCGGTTGCGCCTGCCGGAGAGTTTGGAGCGCCTCGGTGGCGTTGGCGGCCGAGAACACCTCGTAACCGTGGCTCTGCAGGCAGGCGCTGAGGATGTTCCGGATCTCGAGTTCGTCGTCGATGTGGAGGATGCGCTTCATCTGTGACGGCGTCTGGTTAGGGGTTTCCGGGAGAGGGGGCGGACGCGAGCTGGATGACGACGATGCCGCCGACCACCTTGTCGCGATCGCGCAGCGGGAAGAGGTTGAGGTGTGCGTCGCGTCCGGCAATGCTTATCGGTACGTCGTGCAGCTCGCGCCCGGCCGCGAGGGTGCGGATCAGGGTGGTCAGGGCCGGGTCAGATTCGCCCGGCACGCTGACGAGGCCGGCCAGCGGCCGGCCCAGCAGCGCGGTGTCGTCGAGGCGGGTTGCGCGGACCACGGCCGGGTTGATGCGGGTGATGGCCAGGGCCCGGGTGACGACAAACACCAACTCGTTGACCGAATTGACGATGGCCTGGTTGTAGCGGAGCTGGTGGTCCTGTGATTGCGCCGCCCACTTGCGTTCCAGGTTCTCGGCGCTGAGGCGGCCGTTGGCCTCGATCAGTTCCGCGGTGCGGGCGCGCACTTTGTCTTCCAGCTGAGCGTTCGCCTCTTCCAGCGCCCGGGCGGCCCGGTGGCGGGCGCGCAGGTCGTCGCGGATCAGCCAGCCGACGGCGCAGAAGAGGATGAGGTTGCACCCGACGCCGACGCCGACGATCCAGCGCGTGGTCTGCGCCTGCCGGTAGGCGAGCTGCTCGCGTTCGCGGAGCTGGGTGAACTGGTCGTCGCGCAGCTTTTCCAGCCGGCGCCGGACCACGCCGACGGGATCCGCACCGGCCTCGTCCGCCAGCAGCTGCCGCACGCGGTCGAGCTGATTGCCGCGGCGCGCCTGGCCGACGGCCTCGGCGAAATCGGACCGCCGCTGCGCCAGGGCCCCGACCTCCCGCAGCTCGGCCTGCACGGCGGGGCTTTCCCGGGTGAGGGCGTCGGCGATCTGCAGGTACTCGTCCATCGCGCCGAAGGCCTCGCGGGAGGCGGCGAAGTCCCGCGCGTCCCCGCTGAGCGCGAACGTGCGCATGTGGGCGTCGCCGGCATGCACCGCCGCGAGGATGTTCTCGAAGGCGGAGATGGTGGCGTAGGTGTGGTTGACCCAGTCGCGGCTGGCGCCGGCGCGGTTGATGTTGATCACGGCGGCCACGGCCACCCCGACGACCACGGCGAAGATCGCCAGGAAGAACGCGAAGATGCGGCTGAGGGTGGCGTCTTTCACGATCCGTGCGTGCCCGGGCCGCCGCCCGCCTGGCGGTCCGGGTCCTTGTCCGGCGAGTCGGTCTTCACGACGACGACCGTGAGTTTCTTGCGCATCGTGTCATAGTTGTAGACGAACTCCGCCGCGGTGGTCCAGTCGAGCTCGAACGAGGCCGCGACCTTTTCGGCGATCTCGCGGATCGTCCGGCCGCTGCGTTCGAGGGTCAGGAAGAACCGGCGGTTGTTGAAGTCGAGGTACGCCTTGTTCTCGGCCACGTAGCAGACGGCATGGCCGATGTTGTCGCCCGCGAACTTGACCTGGATGCAGCGCGTGCGGTAGCCGCGCTTGGCCAGGACCAGGTCGGCGATGACGGCGTAGTCGTCGCAGTCGCCGCGCCGCTCCCCCAGAAACTGTTCCGGCGGGCGGATGACCGGGCTGGATTCGAAGTCGAAGGCCGCGAAGAGGCTGGCGAACTGCTTGGGGCTCAGCTCCGGTTCCGCTTCCAGGTCCTGCAGGGAGAAGGGCTGATCGGGCCGGAGCTTCCCCGCCAGCACGAGCGGCGCCAGGAGGGCGGCCAGGGCGCCGGCCTTCCAGCAGGCGTGGGACAGGGATTTCGCCGAAGAATGCATGCGTTCGCGCCGCGGGCGGTGGGCGCACCGCGGGACATTCGGCGGAAGGAGGTCCGAAATCAACGACACAAATCCTGCCGACGTTCACCGGCGGAGGATGGCCAGGACGGTCACGACGACTCCGGAGGAGAGGACGAGGTTGGCGACGAGGCCGAGGTGCTGCTCGAGCCAGCCCGGCTCGCGCTCCATCCGGCCGCCGCGGTCGACGCTGTCGGGGTGGCGCTGGTCGAGCAGGTGCTGTTTGCGCCGGGCGAGGTGGCGGCGGCTGTCGCGGGCGAAGCCGCGGAGCACGATGCCGGCGAAGCAGAGGGTGACGCCGATGGCCAGGAGGGTTTCGTGGCTGAAGGCAGGGCTGGCGGCGGGGGAGTTCATGCGGTTTCGACCCGGTCGCCGACGGCGAGGGCGCCGGACGGGGACTCGTGGATGAGGTTGACGCCGAAGTTGACGTCGGCCGGGTCGCGCGGGTCGCGGCGGTAGGACGCCAGGGTGCGCAGCGGCTCCTTGCCGCGTTCGGCGGTGAGCTGGTCGGTGGTGGTGATGACGCAGCGGGCGCACGGGCCGGAATTGCGGAAGCGGGCGGGACCGATCCGGACCCGGATCCACGCGTCCTCGGCGTACGGAGCGCAGTCCGCGACGACGATGTTCGGCCGGAAGCGGTTCATCGGCAGCGGCTCCTCGTGGCGGGCGACGAGGCGGTCGTTCAAGTCGTCGAGCGAGGCCTCGCTGATGACGAGGAACGGGTAGGCGTCGGCGAACGACACGACGTCGCCGGGCCGGGCCCGCGACGGCTTTACCGGCCGGTGGTAGTGCGGGCCCATGCGCACCAGGCGCAGCGGAGCGCCCAGGAAGCGGGTCAGCCACTCCGCGGCCTCGTCGCCGCAGTCCTCGGCCTGTACCTGATCCTTCCAGATGGTCACCGTGTGCGCGAGCGGGGCGGGCGGCGACGGCGGGAGGGTGACGCTGCGCCGGCCCGGCGACCCGAGGGTCAGCCGTCCGGAATCCAGCTGCGTGTCGACGAGCGCGAGGCGCGGGAGCTGGCGCTGGGTGACGAACTGGCCGTCGGGGGTGATGATGAGGTAGCGGCGGTCGCCGGCCAGGCCCCAGGCATCGAACGCCGCGGATTCCAGCCGGTGGCCGCGGCAGGATTTGACCGGATAGATGTGCAGGGCCGAGACGCGCGCCATGGAGGGAGGGGAACGCATCGGTGCGGAAAAGTCACGACGAGAGGCGGCGAGGAGGAGGGGGACGGGACTCCGGGGCGGGGGCGGAGGGGACGTCAGCGGGTGCCGCGGCGGTAGGTGACAAGGTACAGTTGGCCGCCGGGGGCGGTGGCGAACGCGGTGGGGAGGCAGCCGTCGAGGCCGTAGCAGATGGAGAGGGTGTCGCCGACGAAGCGAAAGAGGCAGGGGATGACGCGGCCGGCGTTCGGGCCGGCGACCCCGGTCAGCGTGAGCCGTCCGTCCGCGGCCACGTAGGTGCCGTGGTCGGCGATGGCGCCGCCGAAGCGCACGAGGTAGCGGCCGTCCGCGAGTTCGACCTCGGTCTTCGCCAGGACCATGGCCGGCGCGGCCTCGCCGGCCAGTTCGGCGGCGATGGGAAGCCAGATGCCCTCGAGCGACTCCATCGCCGGGTCAGGCGCGCTTGAGCACCTCGCGCGGCGTGATCTCGACGGCGGCCGGCGCGGCCAGCTCCTTGGCGCCCTTGGCGCCCAGCTCGGTGAATTTCCGGGCGCCGGGCAGGACGGTCTGCTCGAACGAGCCCACGGCGGCGTTATAGCCCTTGGTGGCGGAGTCGAGTCCGCGTCCGACCTTGTCGAGATTGTCGGCGAAGCCGGCGATGCGGTCGTGGAGCTGGCGGCCCAGCTCGGCGATGGCGTCGGCGTTGCGGGCCACGGCCTCCTGCCGCCAGCCGTAGGCGGCGGCCTTGAGGAGGGCGATGAGGCTGGCCGGCGTGGCGAGGAGCACCTTCTTCGCGATGGCGCGGTCGACCAGGCCCGGGTCGCCCTGGAGCGCGCCGGCGAGGAACTGGTCGCCGGGCAGGAAAAGCACCACGAATTCGGGCGAAGGCAGGAACTGCTCCCAATAGTTCTTGGCGCCGAGGGCGTCGATGTGCCCGCGCACCTTGGCGGCGTGCTCGGCCAGCTTGGCGGCGCGGACGGCCTCGTCGGAAGCGTTGACGGCCTCGCGGTAGGCGTCGTTGGGCGCCTTGGCGTCGACCACGATCTGCTGGCCGCCGGGCAGGCGGACGACCAGGTCGGGGCGGAACCCGCCGGCGGACTGCTGTTCGGTGAAGTCGCAGTAGGAGGTCATGCCCGACAGCTCGACCACGCGACGGAGCTGGAGCTCGCCCCAGGTGCCGGCGGTCGTCGTGGAGCGGAGGGCGGTGGTGAGCTTGGCGGCCTCGGCCTGGAGGGAGAGCTGCGCGGTGCCGAGGGTCTTGAGCTGTTCCGAGAGCTGGCCGTAGGCGCCGGCGCGGGCCTTCTCGATCTCGGCGATGCGGGCGTCGACCTTCTCGAGGGATTCCCGGAGCGGCTTGACGACGGAGTCGATGGCCTGCTGGCGCTGGCTGAGGTCGGCGGTCGACTGCTGGTGCAGCTGGCCGAAGGACTCGCGGGCGAGTTCGAGGAAGGATTGGTTGTTGGCGCGGAGGGCGTCGGCGGACAGCGCCTTGAACGATTCCAGCAGCTTGGCCTGGGCCTCCTGCAGTGCTCCCCGTTCGGTTTCCAGCTGGGTGGCGCGGACGCGGAGGGCGGCGAGCTCGGCCTCGGTCTTCTGCAGCTGTTCGGCGGAGAGCCGGGCGCGTTCGGCCACGGCGGCGATGCGGGCCTGGGCGACGAACCACCCGAGCGCGGCGCCGACGGCCAGGCCCAGCAGGATGAAAAGAAGCTCGGTCACGGGAGCGAGTGAAGCCGGGCGGCGGGGGCCGCGCAAGCGCGCAGGCCGGCGCGGGTCAGAACGGATTTTCGGAGCCGGTGGGCTCCTTGCCCGGGAGGTAGATGGTGAAGCGGGTGCCGTCGCCCGGGCGGGCCTTGACATGGATCAGCCCGTGCTGCGCCTTGACGAGCCGGGCCACGATGGCCAGGCCGAGGCCGGTGCCGGTGTGGGCCTTGGTGGTGAAGTAGGGCTCGAAGATGCGGGCCAGCACGTCGTTCGGGATGCCCGGGCCCTGGTCGAGCACGGAGAGGGCGATGACCGGCGGCTCGTTGTTGAAGTTGTCGGTGCCGAGGTAGCGCTCGCCCGGGCTGTCCTTGAAGTGGTCGGTGTTGAGCTTGATGTCGAAGCGCTCGGCCGTGACCCAGACGGTCTGGGCCTGGTCGGTGCTCTGGAAGGCGTTGATGCAGAGGTTGAGCAGGATCTGGATCAGCTCGGTGCCGCCGATCTGGGCGGAGGTGTCGACGTCGAGATGTTTGATGGCGAGATGGCCGCCCTTGATGCTCGGGTGGTTCCGCATGAGCGTCTGCACGTCGTTGAGCACCTGGTTGACGGACACCTCGGGCATCTGCGGGCTCCGCTTGTTGACGAAGCGCAGGTAGCGCCGGGTGATGGCCGCGCAGGTGGAGACCTGCTTGGCCAGCATGGCGACGTCGTCGCGGACCGCCTGGAGGTCGGCGCCGTGGAGGTCGGCCACGCCCTCGAGGCGGAGGCTGAGCATCTCGACGTAGCCGGTGATGACGGTCAGGGGGTTGTTGATGTCGTGGAGGGCGCCGGCGTAGATCTCGGTGGTGGTGCGGGCCATCTCCTCCTTGAGGGAGCTGTCGTTGAGCTGGTCGGAGAGGACCTTGAGCCGCTCGCTCGTGTTGGCGACGGTCTCGGAGATGCGGCGCAGGTGGAGCGCGCGCGCGACGGCCTCGCGGATGGTGGAGAGGTCGAAAGGCTTGCTGAGGTAGTCGCACGCCCCGAGCCGGAGCGCCTGGCGGGCGGTCTCGATGGTCTCGTAGGCGGTGAGCATGATGATCTCGATGTGCGCGTCGATGGCCTTCAGGCCGCGCAGGACCTCGATGCCGGATTTGCCGGACATGCGGATGTCGAGGATGGCGATGCTGACCGGGTGGCTCCGGGCGAACTCGAGGGCCTTGTCGCCGTTGTCGACGGCGTGGACCTCGAAGTCCTTCTTGAAGACCATGCGCAGGGAATGGCGCGGGCCCTCCTCGTCATCCACGATGAGGAGCGTGGGCAGCGTGACCATGGGCGTTGTCGTCGAGGAGCTCATGGGCGGCGGGCGGAGGAGGCGGAGTTCCCGGTCGGGAGCGGTTCCCGGTTGGCGGTGGTGGGCGTCATGCGGGCGGTCTAGAAGCGCAGTTCCAGGCTGAGGGCGAAGGCGTTGATGGAGTTCTCGTAGGTGCCGTCGGCGGTGGCGCCGATGAGGGAGGGCGGGCTGCCGGTGACGGTCCGGGAGCCGCCGTCGGCGTAGTGCCAGGACAGGTGGGCCGAGAGATTGCCGGATTCGTAGCCGGTGCCGAGCGAATAGAAGCTGCGGTCGCTGTCGGGCACGGCGGGGGTGAAGGTGTCGTTGGGGGTGGAGTTCTCGGTGAAGACGTAGCCGGCGCTGACGTTCCAGCCGCCGCGGAGGTAGCGGGTGGCGCCGAACTCGTAGAAGAAGCCCGACTGCCAGTTGAAGGGCAGGGACACGGCGCCCGAGGGCTTGGCGATGGTGACGGTGTTGAAGCGGTCCCAGTTGGTCCAGTCGAGGTTGACCTCCAGGTTCCACTGCGGGGTGGGACGGAAGGAATAGCCGACGATGACGACGTCGGGGAAGGGGAACCGCGCCTCGCTGGGCTCGCCCGAGACGAGGGGGATGGTGTCCGTGGTGCCCTTCAGTTTGACGGAGGTGCGGCTGTGGTAGGTGAGGCCGAAGCTGTGCCGGACGTCGGGGCGCCACAGGGCGCCGAGGGTGAAGCCGAAGGCGTCGCCGTCGCCCTTGAACCGGAACAGGTCCGTGGGGCCGAAGACCCCGAGGGCGCGGCGCAGGTCGGTGTCGACCCGGTTGTAGGTCAGCCCGCCGCCGAGCGAGAGCGTGGGCGTGACCCGGTAGGCGCCCGACAGGTTGAACGTGAGGTAGGTCTGCTCGTTCTTGAGCGCGAAGGTGCGGAGCGGCGAATTGCCGGGCCATTCGGTGGAGAGGCCGAACGGGGCGTAGACGCCGATCCCGTAGGCCCAGGGGGCGTCGGGGTCCTTGGCGGAGAAGAACACCTGCGGGACGGGCTGGTAGCCGTCGTCCATCGACGCAGTGCCCGAGGCGCTGCGGTAGTCGGAGCGGAGGGAGATGTGGTAGACCCCGGCCGACAGGCGGCGGCCGTCGAGGTGGGCGAGGCCGGCGGGGTTGTAGTAGACGGCGCTCGGGTTGTCCGCGGTGGCGACGAAGGCGTTGCCGCGGGCCAGGGCGAACGCGTCCTTGAAGCCGACGCGCGTGCCGGAGGCGAGCGCAGTGCCGGCGGCGAGCAGGGCGCCGCCGAGGGCGAGGAGCCGGGCGAGAGGTGGAGGCATGGTCAGCTGGGAAGGGGCAGGTGGATGACGACGTCGGGGTCGCCCGGCGCGGTGCGCGGCCGGACGTCGAGGCGGCCCTGATGGGCCTCGATGACGCGGCGGGCGATGGTGAGGCCGAGGCCGACGCCGGTGTTGCGGGTGGTGTAGAACGGCTCGGTGGCGCGGCCGGCCGCCTCGGGGGCGAAGCCGCCGCCGCTGTCACGGACCTGGATGATCAGCTCGGCGCGGCCGTCGCCGGTCGGCGAGGCGTTGAGCGTGACGTCGAGGCGCGGCACGCCGGCGGAGGACTGCAGGCCGTTGAGGAAGACCTCCTGCAGCGCGTGGGCGAGACTGGCGCGGTTGCAGCGGACGACGACGGGGGGCAGGGAGCTGTGGAGGTCGAGCTCGCCGCCGCCGCCGATGTATTCGCGGGACTTGGCGAAGCTCTGGCGGATCAGCTCGTCGAGCGGGGCGAGCTCGTCGGGCGGCGAGTCGGCCCGCGCCAGCAGGAGCATCTGCTCCGTGAAGCGCTGGATGCGCTGGGTCTCGCGCGTGAGGGCGGCCTTGAGGGAGTCCCGGAACTCGGCGTTGCCGATCTCGGCGTCGAACAGCTGCTGGTGGGTGGTCAGCGGCACGAGCGAGTTGCGGATCTCGTGGGCGAAGCGCCGGGCGATGAGGCCGATGAGCTTGAGGTTGGACGCCTCGATCTCCGCGCGCTGGGCGGCGTTGAGCCGGGTGAAGTCCTCCATCAGCAGCAGCGCGGTCTGCGGCAGCCGGCCGGCGGCCTGGCGGAGGGGGATGACGGAGACGCGGTAGACGGCGGCCGGGGTCTGGTGGTGGAAGGGCTCGACCGCGGCGCCCTTCTCGACGACCTCGTGGAGCCGCGCGGCCACGGGCGGCGGCAGGTCGCTGAACTCGACGTGAGCCTCGTCGCCGCCGCGGAGGAAGCGGACGATCGCGCGGTTGGCGTACACCACGGAGAGGTCGGGGCCGGCGACGAGCGCGCCGATGGTGATGCCGTCGAGCACGCTGGCGAACAGGCGGTGGCTGCCGACGAGCTGGTGGTGGAGCCAGCTGTTGCGGACGGCCAGGCCCAGCTCCTCCAGCAGGTGGTAGACGAGCAGCAGCTCCTCGTCGGTGAAGTCGCCGCCCATCAGCCGGCCGCCGAGGACGGCGACGCCGACGGTGCGCTCGCGGTCGTTGACGGGGATGGCGACCTGGCCGCCGAGGACCTCGAACTCGCGCAGGATCTTGGGATCGAGCAGCGGCGGCGTGCTGGTCGAGGGCGCGCGGAGGATCTGCGGGTGCAGGCTCAGCTGGCGGCCGAGGCCGGTCTTGCGGGAGAGCGCGAAGCACTCGACCAGCTCGGCGGGCAGGCCGGCGGCGGCGGCGCAGGCCAGCCGCGAGTTGTCGGCCGGCACGGGGGTGGGCAGCGCGTCGACGTTGCCCGGCTCGAGGAAGACGGCGATGCGCGAGAGGCCGATGACCTCGCGCAGCTTCTGCACGAAGTGCTGGGTGAGCTGGCGGTAGTCGAGCGAGTAGCCGAGCACCTGGCTGAAGTCGCGCAGCACGTCCAGCGCGTTGGCCAGGGAGGCGCGCGGCGCGGCGGCCGGCAAAAGCACGGGTGCCGCGCCCGGCCCCGCGCCCGCCTCGGCCCAGCGGCTCACGCGCTGCAGCAGGCGCGCGAGCTCCGGCGCGTCGAGCGGATGGAAGAGGGTGAAGTCGGCGCCGGCGGCCAGGACCCGCTGCTGCTGGTCGGTGGCGGAGCCCACGGGAAGCACGGCGACGATCGGCAGGTCGGCGGCGGCGGCGCGCGCGGCGCCGATCTCGGCGAGCGCGTCGGGGCTCAGGTTGCGCGGGACGAAGAGCGCGACGTCGAACGCGCGGGCGGAGGCCGCGGCGCGGACGTCGGCGAAGCGGGGACGCGAAGTGACCTGGAAATCGGCGGCGGCGGAGGAGAGCGCCGCGAGGGGCGTCTGCGCGAGGGAATCGTCTGTGATGAGGAGAAGCCGGGTCACTTACTTGACATCATGGGCAAGGATTTGCTGGAGGCAGCGTTAGCAACTTTCAACACACGACACGCCGGGGCTTTAATCAATCGCAAAGTGCGGACTTGCTCGTTGATTTCGCCGGCAAAATGCGCCTCTCTGGCGCGGACGGCCGAGCCACTGATGATTGCCGACTCCTCGCAGGTCCAAATGGGACGAATCCGGAGCGAATTCGTGAAATTCACGAACCGCGAGGGGGTGAAGCTGGCCGCCTGCGTCGACTACCTCGGCGAACAGCTCGGCGACCGGCCCTGGGCGGTGATCGCGCCCAAGTTCGGGGAGACCAAAAAAAACGGGCTGCAGCTGGCCTACTCGCTGGCTGCCAACGGGCTCAACGTGTTGCGGTTCGACCACACCAACCACGTGGGGGAGAGCGGCGGGGACCAGACCTATTTCACGCTGGCGAGCGGGGCCGGGGACATCCTGTCCTGCGGGGACTACCTCGAGAAGAAGCACGGCGTGCGGGAGTTCACGCTGGTGGCCAACAGCCTGTCGGCGCGGACGGCGATCCGGGCCGCCGCGGGCGACGCCCGGGTGAGCCACATCGTGTGCCTCGTCGGCGTGGTGAACCTGCGGCACACGCTGCGGGAGGTCTACCGCGACGACCTGGTGGGCGGGCACCTCGCGGGCCGGCGCTGGGGGGTGGGCGACATGCTCGGCGTGGAGATGGACTACGACACTTTCCTGCAATCGGCGGTGCGCGAGAACCTGCACGACCTGGCGGGCACGCGGGCGGACCTGGAGCGGACGGCGGCGAAGATCTCGTTCTACGCGGCCGAGCGCGACACGTGGGTGCTGCTGTCGGACGTGCACGAGGTGCTGCTCGGCCGGCCGCGGACGCAGGTCTGCATCATCCCCGAGGCCATGCATGAGCTGCGGGAAAACGCGCAGGTCGCGGAGCGGGCGTTCCGGTCGATCGTCACCGCCTGCGTCGCGCACGCGCACGGGATCGCGCCCGAGGCCGTCGTGCTGCGGCAGCCGGACAAGCGGCAGCTGCTCCAGCAGAACCGCGAGGAGCGCGAGCGGCTGCGCCAGCAGAGCCAGGAGGTGGAAAACGAGCGCGATTTCTGGGCGAAGTACCTGGCCAAGTACCGGCTGCTGCACACGGTCGACGACTACCAGGGCTACCTCAAGCTGGTGGGGCACCTGCTGGGCCCGATCCGGGCCGGCGACATCGTGCTCGACGCCGGGTGCGGCAACGGGATGTTCGGGATCTGGGTGATCCGCACGCTGCTGGAGCAGCTCGCGGCGGACGAGGGGCCGCCCGTGTACGTGGGCCTGGACCTGACGGTCGAGGGCCTGCGCGACGCGGTGGACCTGCACACCGGGTACAGCCTCGGCCACATCCGCACCGCGGGGGAACGGGCGCAGCAGTACGTCAGCCTGCTCTACGGCCAGACCGACCTCGACACCTGGGGCATGCCCACCGCGGAGGTGCCCGGCCTGGTGGCGTTCGCGGACCACTGCTTCGACAAGGCGTGCTGCAGCCTGGTGCTGTCGTACCTCAACCGGCCGCAGAGCGTGCTGGCGGAGCTGCACCGGGTGCTGAAGCCGGGGGCGCGGCTGGTGGTGTCGAGCATGAAGCCCTTCTGCGACCTCTCGGAGATCTACCGCGACTTCATGGGCCAGCAGGTGTCGGAGAGCGAGCTGGAGTCCGGCCGCGACCTGCTGCGCGCGGCGGGCAAGATCCGGCTGAAGGAGGAGCAGGGCTATTACACATTCTTTTCCGGGGAAGAATTGACGGCGATGCTGACGGCCGCCGGATTCAGGCGGTGCGAGACCCACCTCTCGTTCGGCGGACAGACCGTGGTCGTGGCGGCTGAAAAGTGATCCTCTACTGCATACTCACCTCGGCGATCAACGCGGCGGCCAGCCTCGTGCTTTCCCTGCTGGTCTACTGGCGCCAGCCGCGGAGCCGGACGAACCTGGCCTTCAGCTGGTTCGCCCTGTCGGGGGCGCTCTGGTCGGGCTTCTACTTCCTGTGGCAGGTGTCGGGCAACGCGGAGGACGCGGAGTGGGCGAGCCGCCTGCTGACGGCCTCGGCCATCCTGATCCCGGTCGCCTACTTCCACTTCGTGATCCGGCTGCTGCACCTCGACCGGCGCCTCGAGCTGCGGGCGGGCTACGCGGCGGCCGTGGTGTTCGCCGTGCTGTCGTTCACGCCGTGGCTGGTCCGCGGCACCGAGCCGCGCGGGGGCTTTCCGCACTGGCCGGTGCCGGGGCCGCTGTACCCGGTGTACCTGCTGGCGTTCTTCTACTTCGTGATCGTGACGGTGTGGATGCTGGTGCGCGGCATGCGGCAGGCGGAGGGCCTGGAGCGCAACCAGCTCCGGTTCGTGCTGCTCGGCACGTCGGTCGGCTTCCTCGGCGGCTCCACGAACTACTTTCTCTGGTACGACATCCCGATCCCGCCGCTCGGCAACGGCCTGGTGGCTTTCTATGTCGCGGCGGTCGGCTACGCGATCATCCGGTTCCGCCTGATGGAGTTCAACCTGCTGGCCTCGCGCCTGGTGGCTTACGCGGTGCTGGCGGCGTCGTTCTCGCTGGTGACGCCGGGCCTCGTGGCCGCGATGTTGCAGCTGCAGATCGTGGCCGACGAGTACGCCACCAGCCTGATACCGGTGCTGCTCGCCTCGGCGCTGGCCACCCTGGCGCTGTTCGCCCTGGTGCCGACGGTGCGCCGGCGGGTGGACGCGTTCCTCGAGCAGCGGGTGCTCGGCGACCGGCTGCCGGACCGGGCGCTGCTGCGCGGGCTGGTGGCGCGGATCAACACGGCGGGCGACGAGACGGTGATGCTGCGGGAGGTGGTGCGGTCGCTCGCGCAGGCGCTCGACGTGGCCGAGGTGGCCGTGTACATGCGCACGGAGTTCGAGACGCCGTTCACGCGCCGCGCGGCCACGGTGGACGTGGCGGCGGCCGGGGTCGCGAGCTTCTCGGACCAGTCGCCGCTGGTGGCGGCGCTGCAGGAGTCGGGGCGGAGCATGCTGCTGGACGAGGCGGTGCACGACGCGCCGGACGCCCGCCGCCCCCACCTCGCCGAGCTGCGGAAGCAGGGGCGGCTGGAGGTGGTGGTGCCTATCGTGGGCGACACGGTGTTCTTCGGCTTCATCACGCTGGGTCCGCGCGCGGACCACGCCCTGTACAACGACGTCGACATCTCGCTGCTCGAGACGATCGGCCTGCAGATCGGCCTGAACCTGCGGGCGCGGCAGCTGGAGCGCCGCACCAGCCAGACCGAGAAGCTGATCTCCCTCGGCACCCTGGCGGCGGGGCTGGCGCACGAGCTGCGCAACCCGCTGGTGTCGATCCAGACGTTCTCGGCGCTGCTGAAGGAGCGCGGGACCGACCTCGATTTCCAGGTGGAGTTCAGCGCCATCGTGCAGCGGGACGTGAACCGCATCGCCAGCATCGTCGAGAACGTGGCGGCGTTCGCCGAGAGCAACCGGATCCAGATGGCCGCGGTCAGTTTGGGGGAGGTGCTGCGGGCCGCGGCGGAGATCATGCGGCCCGAGCTGCAGCGGGCGCAGGTGGAGCTGACGCTGCCGCCGGCGGAAGTGGCCCCGGTCATGGGCAACTACAGCCAGCTGCTGCAGGTGTTCCTCAACCTGATGCAGAACGCGGTGCAGGCCATGGACGGGCGGCCCGGCGGCACGCTCGCGGTCCGCTTCGAGCTGCGGCCCGACGCCGCGCACCCGCTGGTCTGCGTGACGGTGGCCGACAACGGCCCCGGCATCGAGCCGGCGCTGCTGCCGCACATCTTCGAGCCGTTCACCACGACGAAGTCGACGGGCGAGCGGCGGGGCAAGCACGGCATGGGCCTCGGCCTGGCGATCGTGAAGCGCATCGTGCAGCACCACCACGGCGAGATCCACGCCGCGAGCAAGCCCGGGCAGGGCACGACCTTCCGCGTGTACCTGCCGCCCGCCTATTGAGCCCATGAGCGCCCCGCCCTCGCTCCTCCAGCTGACCGGCCCCGCCGCCCTGCGCGCGCTGGCCCACGCGTTCGTCCGCTTCCACGAGTTCGACCGGTTCGTGGGCGGGCTGCAGGCCGCGCTGGACCAGTCGGAGCATTTCGAGCGGCTGACGATCCGCCTCGACCGGTCGCTGGGCGAGGCGCCGGCGCATTTTTCCTCGGGCACGCTGACGCTGCCGCTGGCGGACGCGGCCGGGCGGTTCGGGACGCTGCAGGTGGCGCCGCACCGGCAGCGGCCGTTCGGGCCGGAGGACCTGCACCTGCTGGCGGGGCTGGCGGATTTCCTGTCGGCGACGCTGACGCACGCGCTGCGGCTGCAGGAGGCGGAGCGGAGCCGGGAGCTGCTGCGTTTCCTGTTGAACCAGGCGCCGGTCGGCATCGCGGCGTACGGCGCGGACCACCGGCTGCTGGTGGCGAACGACCTGGCGCGCCGGTGGCTGGGCGAGGCCGGGGTGCCGTTCGAGGAGCTGCAGCGGAGCACGGGCGGATTTCACCTGCGCGCCAGCGGCAAGCTGATCTACGGGGAGGCGCGGCGGATGGCGGAGGATGCCAGCGGCTCGTGGATCGTCGTGCTGCAGGACCTGGCGCCGGAGCAGGGCCGGCTGCTCGAGCTGGTGCGGCGCGAGACGTACCGGGCGCTCGCCGAGGGCCGGCGGCTGGGCTTCGCCCTGGTCGAGAGCGCGCAGCTGCGCGACGGGATGCTGCGGCGCCTGCCGGCGCTGCGGGAGGCGCTGCGGGAGGGCGAGGCGGCGGGGCCCTACGACGCGCACCGGGTGGGGGTCATCCTGCCGGAGCTCGACGGCCTCGCGCTGCGCGCCCGCCTGCGGCGCCTGGGGCGCGAGGCGCTGGCCGACGCCGGGGGGCTGCGCCTGGGTTATGCCGAGCTGGGGCGCGAGGTCCGCACGCCGGAGGCGCTGCTGGCCGCCGCGCTGGAGCACCACGGCCCCTTCGCCGACCGGGTGCGGCCCGCGCTGCTGGTGCACGACGACAACGCGGCGGTGACGGACGCCTTCGCCCTGGTGCTCGGCCGCGAGTTCCGCGTGGTGCAAAGCACGGCCTCCGAGCGCACGCGCGAGCTGCTGGCGCGGGAGCCGTTCGAGGGCTTCGTGACCGAGCTCGAGCTGCGCAACGGCCAGAGCGGCGTCGAGCTGGCGCGCTACGCCCGGGAGCAGCAGCCCGGCATCCGCCCGTTCTTCACCACCGTGCAGCAGGCCCGCCACGGGCTGCCGCCCGCCGCGGCGGAGGGCGGGGCGGTCGTGCTGGAGAAGCCGTTCGACGTGGCGAAGCTCACGCGCCTCGTGCGGGAGCGGCTGGAGGAAGGGCGGGGGTAGGGCGGGCCGGCGGCTCCCCGCGCCTGGGGGCCGAACAACTAGGCCGGCGCGGCGGCGACGCCGCGGGAGAAGAGCTCGCTGATGATGTCCTCGAGGGGGACGTCCTGGATGGTGATGTCGTCGACCGCGCCGGTGTTGAGGATCTGCTGGCAGACGGCGGTGACGTGTTCGCTGGGGACGTGGAGCAGGATCTCGCCGTCCGCGCACACCTTGCAGACGCCGTGCCGCGGGGTCCAGCCGGCGGGGAAGGAGCCGTCGCGCGGCTTGAACTTGATGATGCGCTGGCGGGCGCCGGCGCCGGCGATGCGGTCGAGGTCGCCGTCGTAGATCTTGCGCCCGTGGTCGATCACGATCACCCGCTCGCAGAGCTGCGAGATGTCGGCCATGTAGTGGCTGGTGAGCAGGATGGTGGTCCGGTGGCGGCGGTTGTAGTCGCGCAGGAACTCGCGGACGGATTTCTGGGAGATCACGTCGAGGCCGATGGTCGGCTCGTCGAGGAACAGCACCCGCGGGCGGTGCAGCAGGGCGGCGATCAGCTCCATCTTCATGCGCTCGCCGAGGGACAGCTCCCGCACCATGACGTTGAGCTTGGGGCCGACGCCGAGCAGGGCGACGAGCTCGTCGAGCGTCTGCTGCCAGGCGGCCGGCTCGAGGCCGTAGATGGCGCGGAGGAGATAGAAGGACTCCATCGCGGGCAGGTCCCACCAGAGCTGGTTTTTCTGCCCGAGCACGAGCGCGAACAGGCGGCGGTAGGCGTTCTCGCGCCGGGTCGGGTCGTAGCCGGCCACGCGGGCCCGGCCCGAGGTGGGATAGATGAGGCCGGACAGCATCTTGAGCGTGGTCGTCTTGCCGGCCCCGTTGGGCCCGAGGAAGCCCACGAACTCGCCCTCCCCGATGTGGAAGCTGATGCCGTCGGCGGCTCGGGTCTCCTCGAACTCGCGCCGGAACAGGCCGCGGACGCCGCCCCAGAAGCCCGGCTGCTTCTTGTAGGTGCGGAAGACGCGGGTGAGATTCTCGACTTCGATCATGCGGACCGGCGAATGAACACGGAATGCGGGTGAAGGCAACCGCGTCCTGGGGCGGGCGCGGCATTGCGCCCGGCCGGGACCGGCGTCAACCTGCCGCCATGAACCGCCTGCCGCTGATCGACCTGCACCGCCATCTCGACGGCAACATGCGGCTGGAGACGATCCTCGATCTCGGGCGGCGGCACGGGATCCGGCTGCCGGCGGACACGCCGGAGGGCCTGCGGCCGCACGTGCAGGTGGACGGGGCGGTGGCCGACCTGGTCACCTTTCTCCGCAAATTCGACTGGATGGTGGCCGTGCTCGCCGACCCGGCGGCGTGCGGGCGGGTGGCCCGCGAGAACGTGGAGGACGCGCACCGCGAGGGGATCGATTATGTCGAGCTGCGGTTCAGCCCCGCCTTCATGGCCCGGGCCCACGGCCTCGACCCGGCCCGGGTCGTGGCGGCGGTGGTCGAAGGGGTGGACGAGGGCCGCCGGGCGACGGGCGTGCGGGTGAACCTGATCGGCATCCTGAGCCGCACCTTCGGCCCCGAGGCGTGCATGCGGGAGCTGGAGGCGCTGCTGACGCAGCGCGACCGGCTGGTGGCGCTGGACCTGGCGGGCGACGAGCGCCGCTGGCCGGCCGAGCTGTTCCGGGAGCATTTCCGGCGCGGCCGCGACGCGGGCTGGGGCGTGACGGTGCATGCGGGCGAGGCCGGCGGCGCGGGCAGCGTCTGGGCGGCCCTGCGCGAGCTGGGCGCGACGCGGATCGGCCACGGGGTGCGGGCCATTGACGACCCCCGCCTCCTCGATCACCTGGCCGAGCACCGGATCGGGCTGGAGGTCAGCCTGACGAGCAATCTGCAGACCAGCACGGTCGCCCGGCTGGCCGACCATCCGCTGAAGGAGTTCCTGCGGCGCGGGCTGCTGGCCACGATCAACACCGACGACCCGAGCATCAGCGGCATCGACCTGCGGCACGAGCTGGAGGTGGCCGCGCCCGCCGCGGGCCTGACGCCGGAGGAGATCCGGCAAGCCCGGCGCAACGCGGTCGCGATCGCGTTCCTGCCCGCGGAGGAGAAGGCGGCGCTGGTCGCGCGGCGGTAGCGGGCGGGGCGGGCCGGCATTTTCCCGCATTATTGGGTTTCCCGGGTGCGGCGGGCGCTTAGGGTGCGGGCATGCGAAACCTCCTGGCGTTGATCTTATTCCTGCGGCTGGCGGCGGCGCTGGCGGCGCAGAACGTCGTGGTCAACCTGCTGGCGCCGCTGGAGGCGGCCGTGCCCGGCGGCGAGGTGCAGGTCGACCTGGTGATCCTGAACCCCACGCCGACCGAGGTGATCTTCGAGACGCCGCTGACGCTGGACGCGCGGCTGAGCGGCGAGCGGAGGACGTGGAAGGTCGTCCTCCGCGGGCAGGCCGGCGGCGGGGCGCAGATCGCGGCGCGGAGTTTCTCGTACCGGGCGTTCGCGTTCCGGCTGCCGGACGACGCGGGCGGGCGGCTGGTGCTGGAGCTGGACCGGCCGCGGCCCGCGCGGGCGCTGATCGAGGTGCGGACGGGGGTCGCCGCCGACGAGCCGCGCCGGGCGGTGACGGCGCCGCTGAGCAACATCCTGCCGTCGCAGCCCGCCGCCTCCGCGATCCAGCGCACGTTCGCCAACCGCCTGAGCCCGCACGAGTCCTCCTACTTCATCTACGGCCCGGACGCCCCGGCCGCGAAGTTCCAGTTCAGCTTCAAGTACCGCCTCTTTGGCGAGCAGGCCGCGCTGGGCGAGGCCCTGCCGGCGCTGCGCGGCGTGTTCCTGGGCTACACCCAGCGCTCGCTCTGGGACATCGAGGCGGACTCGAGCCCCTTCTTCGACACCAGCTACATGCCGGAGGTGCTCTTCGAGTCGCAGGCCTTCGCCGATCCCGGGAGTCCCGGTGGCCTCAAGCTCCTCGGCTATCACGTGGGGCTGAAGCACGAGTCGAACGGCCGCGACGGGGCCGCGTCGCGCAGCCTGAACATCGTGTACTTCCGTCCCGCGGTGGCGTTCGGCCGGCTCGACGGCTGGAACCTGCTGGTGGTGCCGCGGGTGTTCGCGTACGTGAGCGACCGCTCCAACAATCCCACGATCGCCGACTACCGCGGCAACCTGGAGCTGACCGCGATCGTCGGCCGCAACGACCGGTTCGCGCTTGCGCTCACCGGCCGGCTGGGCCACGGCGCGCACCGGGGCAGCCTGCAGGCGGACCTGACCATCCCGGTCCAGTTCAACCGGCTGCTGGATTTCGCGACCTACGTGCTGATCCAGTACTGGGACGGCTACGGCGAGAGCCTCCGCGACTACGACCGGCGCACCTCCACGGTGCGCGCGGGATTCTCGCTGGTGCGTTGAGCCGATACGGACTCATGCCGGTGAAGCGATGATCAAGTCGGACCGCCGGTCCCCGTGACCTGCCCCCCTGAAACTGGAGTGGAGTGAGTGAGAGTCCTTGGGTAAAAACCAACCCGAGGACCCATGAAGAAGCACCATACTGAAGAGCAGATCCTGCGCATCCTGAAGGAAGCCGAACAGGGCAAGCCATTGCCC
>JAEUGX010000049.1 GCA_016795545.1 Opitutaceae bacterium | reverse complement strand
GAAATTCCGCTTTCCGCTCCGGCCCGTGGCCGTTGTCCGCGCCCACCGCGAGGGGCAGGCGCGCGAGGCCTTCGCGGCCGCCGCCCGGGCCCAGGCCGCCGCCGCCGCGCGGCTGGCCGCCGCCCGGGCCCGCGCCGCCGGTCTGGCCGACCTCGTCGCCGCCGGCCGCCGCGCCGCCTTCCGCGCCCCCGATGCCGCCGCCTTCCTGCGCGCCTACCGCCAGGAATGCGCCGCCGAGGGCGAGGCCGCCCGCGAGGCCGCGGCCGCCGCCGCCGAGCTGGCCGCCCGCCGCACCGCCTACCTCGCGGCCCACCGCGACCTCAAGGTCGTCCGGCAGCTCGAGGACCGGGCCCGCGCCGACCACCGCCGCGCCGTCGCCCGCGCCGAGCAGACGGAACTCGACGAGCTCGCCGGCTTCCGCGCCCTCCGCCGCACCCCCGCCTTTTCGCCATGACCGCCCGACTGCAGCATCCCGCCCTCCTCTCGACCCTGGCCCTGGTGGCCGGCCTCGCCACCGGCCTCGGCTGGCTGTGGAAGTCCGGCGACCTGCTCGTGGCCTCCGCCCTCGCCGCGCTGCCGCGGGCCGACGCGCCCGCGCCCGAAAAGGAGAAGGGCTGGGATTTCTGGACCGTCGAGATCGACAACCTCGCCTCCGAGCTCAAGGGGGAAAAGGAGCGGCTCCGCCAGCAGCACGAGCAGCTCGACCTGCGTGCCGCCCGCCTCGCGGCCGAACAGCAGGAGCTGGGCAAGCTCCGCCAGGAGCTGGAGGCCCTCCGCCGCGAGATCGACGAGCGCACCTCCCAGATCGGGGCCGACGAGATGAAGAACCTGCGCAGCCTCGCCCAGACCTATTCCAACCTCACGCCCCGGGCGGCGGTCGTCATCATCCGGGAGATGGACGACGCCACCGTGGTGAAGATCCTTTCGCTCATGAAGCCCGACGTCGTCGCGCCCATCTTCGAGGAGATGAGCAAGTCCGGCGGCCCCGACGCCGCCGCCGTGGCCCGCCGCGCGGCCGTGCTTTCCGAGAAGCTCCGGCTGCTCCGCGCCGCGAAGCCCGCCGCCGCGTCCTGACGCCCCGGCGGTCTCCCCTCTCATCTCCCGCGCCAGGGAAGGCGCGGTCATCCGACCAGGGACGGTCAACCGGCATGACCATCACCACTCCCTCGCTTCCCACCGACCTGACCGCCCCGGCCGCCCCTGGCGCCGAGGCGGAACTGCTCGCGGCGCTCGGCGCCGCGGGCGCGCCGCCCGCGGCCGCCGTTCCAGCTTCCGCCTCGGACGGCTTCGCCGCGCTGCTGCCGGAGGCGTCCGCCCCGGAGCCGGAGCCCGCCGCCGCCGGGGACGAACCGGCGGAACAGGCCGGCGCGCTGGCCGCGCTGCTATTCTGGTCGCCGGCGCCGATGCTGGTCGAGAATCCTCCGCCCGCCGTGCCGGAATTCGCCGGCGAGGCACCGGCCGAGGAGAACGGTGCGCCGATGACCGGATGCGGCGACGACGGGGCAGGGGACCTTCCGCGCGCCGTCGTGGCCGTCCGCCTGCCGCCCGTCGCGGCCGACGCCGGCCCGGCCGCGGCCCCGGCGCTCCCCGGCTGCCCCGCGCCCGCGCAGCCGCCCGCCGCCCCGTCCCCCGCGCCGCGCGCCCCGTCCGAGCCGGCCCGCCCGCCCGCGGCCGATCCGGCGACGGCCATCCCGGCCGCGGCGTCCGTGCCTCCGCCGCAGGCGGCGGCCTCCGCCGGCGCGGAAAAATTTGCCCACGCGGCGGACCTCATCGCCCGGCGATTGGACCTGCGGATCAACGAGCAGGGAAAAACATATGTAAGTAATTATGGCAAAATGAATAAAGAAGAAGTTGAATTTGTTGGCACCGCCGTTGCTGAAGAGGCGACCACCATGCATTCCGCTCCTGTCGCGCCTCCCGCCCGCTCCGAGTCCGAGTCCTCATTGCCGGTGTTTCCGGTGAATGCCCGTGGTGGCGTCCTGGCCGATTCCCCGGCGCTGCCGCAGTTCCAGGTCGCGGCGAGCGAGGATCCCGCGGTGCAGGCGCGCGACACGGTCGCGGCGGTGGTTCGGGTGGTGGAGGCGCAGCAGCCGCCGGCGCCCGGGGCCTCCCGGGTGGTGCATCTCGACTTCAATTTCGGCGAGGAGCGTCTGGCGGTGCGCGTGGAGCTGCGCGACGGCGCGGTGCAGGCGCATTTTCGCACGCGTTCGAAGACGCTGCAGGCCGCCCTGAGCCACGAGTGGCAGCAGGCCGCCGCGGCGCCCGACAACCTGCTCCGCTACGCCGAGCCGGTCTTCCTTTCGTCCAGCCGCAGCGAGCAGCTGGCGGGCTTCGGCGTCGATGCGGATGCGTCGCACCAGCAGCCGCGCTTCCAGCCGCCCGCCCGGGAGCTGTCCGCGTTCGCGTCCGGCGCGCCGGCGCGCCGGCCCGCGGCGGCCGAGGCCGAGGCGACGGACGACCGTCTCCGCCACCTGCCCAACGCCCTCCACCTCCAAGCCGTCGCCTGAACATGCAAGTCAACTCCGCCACCTCCTCCGACCGTTACGCCGCCATCAACGGCACGGACACGACCGCCGCGGGCACCCTCAACAAGAAGGGCGCCCTCAATTCCGAGGACTTCATGAAGCTCCTCGCCGTCCAGTTCCAAAACCAGGACCCGATGAAGCCGATGGAGGACACCGCGTTCATCGCGCAGATGGCCCAGTTTTCCTCGCTCGAGCAGAACAGCGTGATGGCGACGCAGCTGAAGCAGCTCAGCTCCGCGTCGGCCGTCACCGCCGCCAACAGCTACCTCGGGCACCAGGTGACCCTCGACGACGGCGACGGCGGCGTGATCACCGGCCAGGTCTCCGGCGTCGAGATCGCCGACGGCACGCCGCGCCTCGTGGTCGGCGACTACACCTATCCCCTTTCCGCAGTGCTCCTCGTGGAGCCCATGCCCGCCGAGCTCCCGCCGGCCGCCTAACCCCACCCAACCTCCAACTCCTCCTTCCATGGCACTCATCGGCACCCTCACTTCCGGCGTCAGCGCGCTCCGCACCTTCAGCAAGGGCCTCGAAGTCATCGGCAACAACATCGCCAACGTCAACACGACGGGCTACAAGACCTCGAACGCCAGCTTCAGCGAAAGCTTCAGCAACACGCTCCGCGGCTCGGCCCCGTCCAACGGCACCGTCTCCAGCCAGTCGGCCGTGCAGGTCGGCACCGGTGTCCAGCTCTCCGGCATCTCCAGCAACTTCACCCAGGGCGCGCTCAACAGCACGGGCAACACGACGGACCTCGGCGTCTCTGGCCGCGGCTTCTTCATCGTGCAGGACGCCACCAGCGGCACGCAGTACGCGACGCGCGACGGCCAGTTCCGCATCGACGACAACGGCTACCTCATCACGCAGTCGGGCCTCCGCGTGCAGGGCCTCACCGGCGCGGGCCTCGGCACGGTCGGCGACATCCGCATCGGCCAGTCGATGCCCGCCGGCACGCAGCTCCAGTCGCTGAGCATCGACGCCGGCGGCAACGTGGTGGAGTTCTACTCCGACGGCACGTCCGCGACCAACAACCGCGTGCAGCTGCAGAACTTCAACGACACCTCGTCGCTGATGCGCGAAGGTAACAACCTCTACACCGGCCTGGCCGCGGCCGGCCCCGTCGGCGGCGGCATCCTCTCCGGCTCCAACGATCCGGGCGCCGCCGGCCTCGGCACCATCCAGTCCGGCACGCTCGAGTCGTCGAACGTCGACCTGACGCAGCAGTTCTCGGACCTCATCACCACCCAGCGCAGCTTCCAGGCCGGCGCCCGGCTCATCACGGTGTCCGACACCGTGCTCGAGGACATCGTCAACCTGAAGCGCTGAGCGCCCCGCCGCCATGGCCGCCAAGACCGAAGCCAAGGAGGGCGCCGCGCCCGCCGCGCCCGAGAAGGAGCCCGCCGCGCCCGGCGGCTCCGCCCTCAAGTCCCTGCTCCCCGCGCTGGCGGCGCTGGTGCTGGCGCCCGCCACCACCTGGGGCGTCGCCGAGTACGTGCTGCTGCCCCGGCTGCAGCAGAAGCTGGCCGCCGGCCCCGCCGGCGCGGCCGTCGCGTCCGCGCCGGCCGAGCACGCGGCTCCCGCCCACGGCGGCGGCCACGGCAAGGAAAAGGGCAAGGAGGGCGAAACCGCGGCCACCTACGAGTTCAACAACGTCGTCGTCAACCTCTCCGGCACGATGGGCACCCGCTACCTCAAGGTCTCCTTCCTCGTCACCGGCGCCGACGCCAACCTCAAGGGCCTGTTCGACACCAACAAGGCCCGGCTCACCGACGTGACCCTCAGCGTGCTCTCGTCCCTGACGCTGGCGGACCTCGAGGAGCCCGGCTCCAAGAACGTCCTGCGCGAGAAGCTCGTGGCCGCCTACAACCAGGCCATCGGCCGCCGCGTCGCCGAGCAGGTCTATTTCTCCGACTTCGTGATCCAGTAACGGCCCGCGCCGCCTCCCGATGTCCGACAACCCGCAGGCCCCGTCCGACTTTCTCGACCAGTCCGAGATCGACAAGCTCCTGGCCCAGACCAGCGAGCAGGCGCAGCCGCGGCAGCTGTTCGTGCGGGCCGACGGCTCGGTGCTCGCCGGCCAGGCCGCGCCCAAGGTCGAGGCCTACGACTTCCGCAACCCCGCCTTCCTGTCGGAGGTGGAACTGCGCCGGCTGCGGCTGCTGCACGAGGACTTCATCCGCTACCTCAGCGCGCGGCTGTCGCTCTTCCTGCGCATGGAGTTCGGCCTCAAGATGGCCAAGCTCACCACGCTGAGCTACTCGAAGTTCACCGAGTCGCTCCCCAGCCCGACCCACCTGTGCCTCTTCAAGGCCGAACCGCTCGTCGGCGTCGGCGTCCTCGACCTCAACCCGCGCCTGGCGCTGACCATTGCCGACCGCCTCCTCGGCGGCCGCGGGCATTCGGTCAAGGCCGAGCGCTACCTGACCGAGATCGAGGTCGCCCTGGTCGAGGACATCATCGTCATCATGCTCGAGGAATGGTGCGCCCAGTGGAAGACGGAGCAGGACCTGCACCCGCTCATCATCGGCCACGAGAACAACGGCCGCTTTCTCCAGACCTCGCCCAAGGATGCGGTCATCCTCGCGCTCACGCTCGAGGCCAGCTTCGGCGACTGCTCCGAGCAGATCCAGGTTGGCGTGCCCTACTACATGATCGAGCCGCTGGTGAAGCAGATGCAGGCCCGCCGGCAGAAGGACGCGGCCGTCTCCACCGCCGCGCCCAAGGCCGCCTGGCAGAAGTCCTACGACCACATCACGATGCCGGTGCGGGCCGAGTGGGAGGCCTTCGAGCTCAGCCTGCGCGAGATCACCAGCCTGCGCGTCGGCGACGTCATCGAGATGCCCGCCGCCATCCTGCAGCAGACCCGCGTGCTGCTCAACGGCGCCCCCAAGTTCCTCGGCTCCGTCGGGCTCGACACCGACCGCGTCGCGATCCAGCTCACCCAGAAGCTCCCCCCGCAGGGCGAGCCCCACCCGTCCGTTTCCCCCCATGGAAGAAAAAACTCTTGATGTCGTCCTCGACGTGAAGGTGAAGGTCACCGTGCAGCTCGGCTCCAGCCAGCTGCAGATGCGCCAGGTCCTCGAACTGGCGCCCGGCGCCGTCGTGCAGCTCAACCAGCAGGCCAGCGATCCGGTCGGCCTGTATGTCAACGACAAGCTCATCGCCTACGGCGAGGTAGTCGTCGTCGACGACAACTTCGGGATCAAGATCACCGAGCTCGTCGGCAGCACCCCCGTTTCGTGAAGCCCACCCGGTTCCGCCTGCTGCTGCTCGCCGTCGCGCTGCCCCTGGCCGCCGCCGCGGCGGACGACGTCATCTACCCGCGCGGCTCGCCCGCAGCGACCCCGGCCGCGGCCGAGGAGCGCCCGGCGCGCCTCAACCTCGCCGCCGGCCTGCTGGGGCTGGCCTGCGCCGGCGCCGCCGGCTGGCTCTACTGGCGCAACCGCCGTCCCGGCGCCGCCGGCCGCAGCGAGCGCAAGCTCGCCATCGCGGAGACCCGTTCGCTCGGCAACCGCCAGCACCTCGTCGTCGCCGAGTACGAGGGCCGCAAGTTCCTGCTCGGCGTTTGCCCGGGGCGCATCGACCTGCTCACGTCGCTCGACCGCCCTGCCCGGGACCCGCAGCCGTGAAGCTGGCCCGCCTCCTTTTCTTCCTCGGCGCGCTCGCGTTCGCCCCCGCCGCCCCGGCCCAGGAGGCCCCGCCGGCCGCCGCGCCCGCCGCTCCGGCCGCCGCGTCCGTCCTGCCGGCCGCTGCGGCCGAGCCGCTGCGCCTGACCCTGAATCTCGAAGGCGCGGAGAAGCCGGCGCAGCTGAGCGTCGCCGTGCAGATCGTGCTGGTCATGACCCTGCTGACGGTGGCGCCGTCGCTGGTGCTGCTGATGACCAGCTTCACGCGCCTGGTCATTGTGCTCGGCTTCGTCCGCACCGCGCTCGGCGTGCCCAGCGCGCCGTCCAACCAGATCATCATCGGCCTCTCCCTCTTCCTGACGTTTTTCATCATGGGCCCGACCTTCGACCGGATCCACGCCGACGCCCTGCAGCCGTACCTCGGCGGCCAGCTCACGGCGGCGGCGGCGATGGAGAAGGCCACGGCGCCCCTGAAGCAGTTCATGCTGAAGCAGACCCGGACCCGCGACCTGGAGTACTTCCTGGAGCTCGGCGGCTTCGGCCCGACCGCCGTGAAGGACCTGCCCATGCGCGTCGTGATCCCGGCTTTCGTCATCAGCGAGCTCCAGACCGCGTTCCAGATGGGTTTCCTGCTCTTCCTGCCGTTCCTCGTCATCGATTTCCTCGTCTCCTCCGTGCTGATGGCGCTCGGCATGATGATGATGCCGCCCAACGTCGTCTCGCTGCCGTTCAAGCTCCTGCTCTTCGTGCTCGTCGACGGCTGGCACCTGATCGTCCGCTCGCTCGTCCAGAGCTTCACGGTCTGACCGCCGTCCCGCCTCCCGCCGCCGTGAATCCCGAAATCGCCATCGACCTGTTCAAGTCCACCGTGCTGTTCGCGTTGTACGTGGTCGCCCCCTTCCTGCTCGTGCTGCTCGTCGTCGGCCTCAGCGCCAGCCTGTTGCAGTCGGTCACCAGCATGCAGGAGCCCACGCTGACCTTCGCGCCCAAGCTGCTGGCGCTGGCGGGGCTGATGCTGCTGCTGGCACCGTGGCTGCTGCGCCTGCTGACCGAGTTCGCCGTCACGATGATCACGCGCATGCCGACGCTCGCGCACTGACGCGCGGCCGGCACCGGAACCCCGCCCGCCCGCGCCGCCCGCCCGGAACCGCCCGCCGCCATGACGCTGGATTTTCTGCTCACGTGGATGATGATCTTCCTGCGGGCGCTCGGCCTGATCCTGCTGCTGCCGCAGCTCGCCGGGCGCACCCTGCCGGTGCCGGCGCGCCTGGCGCTCGGAGCCTGCCTGGCCACGCTGCTCGCGGGGATCGTGGCGCCGGCCCGCCTGGCGGTCGATGCCTGGACCCTGGCCGCCGCTTCGGCGGGGGAGCTGCTCCTCGGCCTGACCCTCGGCTTCGTCGTCCGCATCGTGTTCGCGTCTGTCGAGATGGCCGGCCGGATCATCTCCGGCGAGATCGGCCTGTCCGCCACGCCCGGCTTCGACACGCCGGAGCTGGCGTCGGAATCGCTGGCGGCCTTCCTCTCGGCGCTGGCCGTCGTGCTTTTCTTCCTCTTCGGCGGGCACCTGGCGGTGCTGACCGCCTTTGTGAAGAGCTTCGCGCTCGCGGGCGCGGGGCACCCGCTGGTCGGGAGTGACGCCGGCCTGACGATGATCCTGGCCACCGCCCGCGTCATCGAGCTCGGCCTGCGCATCGCCGCGCCCTTCATCGCGCTGAACTTCCTCGTCACCCTGGCGTTCTCCGTCCTCAGCCGCGCGGTGCCGCGCATGAACGTCTTCGTGCTCAGCTTCTCGCTGCGCGGCCTGGCCGGCCTGGGCCTGCTGGGCGGGGCCGGCGCGCTGCTCGGCCGCTACCTCTACGTCGAGTTCTCCAACCTGCCGCTGCGCATGCTGCAGATCCTGCCGGCGAGGTAGGGGTGAGGGGGAAGGGAGGGGCTGGGGGTTTTAGGCAAATTTTGCCTCAAGTTTCCGGCGGTGGCGCCGAATAACGTGCGCGGGCACCGGCCGCCAACTCATATAGTTTTAATACGTTGATTAACAGTATTTAAAGAACGATCACCGGGCCTTGGCATCGGCGTTGCTAAAACGGGGCGTACACCTCCGCGATGGCCGAACACGATCAAGACCAAAAAACCGAGCAGCCGACCGAGAAGCATCTCAGCGACGCGCGGGATCGCGGCCAGTTCGCGAAGGCGCCGGAATTGTCGGTGCTGCTGATGGTCGGCTCGGCGGTGGCGGTGCTGGCGTTCACGGCGCGCTCGAGCGCGCAGGCGGTCGGGGAGTTTGCGGTGTCGATTTTCACGCGCTTCACGGTGACGTCGGTGCAGCGCGACACGGTGGTGGTGGAGCTGGGCGAGATGGTGATGGTGGTGGCCCGGGCGCTCGGGCCGGTGCTGGCGGCCTGCGTGGTCGCGGCGCTGCTGGCGGGCGGGCTGCAGAGCGGCTTCCAGCTTTCGCCCAAGGCGCTGGCCATCCGCTGGGAGGCCCTGGATCCCGCGAGCGGTTTCGGCCGGATCTTCTCGAAGGCGGTCCTCGTCCGCGCGGGCATCGACCTGCTGAAGCTGATCGCGATCGGCTGCGCCCTCTATGTCGGCGCGCGGAATCTCCTGCTCGACCCGCTGTTCTCGGCGCCCGTCGAGGCCGCCTACCTCGGGCAGTTCCTCAACCAGGCCGCCATCGCCTTCCTTAGCCGGCTCCTGCTCGCGCTCGGGGTGATCGCCGCGATCAGCTATGCCTACGAGAAGTTCAAGCTCTCGCGCGAGCTGATGATGACGCGCGACCAGGTGAAGGAGGAGCGGCGCAACGCCGAGGGCAACGCGAACCTCAAGGCCGCGCAGCGCCGCCTGGCCCGCCGCCTGGTGCAGAAGCAGATGCTGGCCGCGGTGCCGACGGCCGACGTCATCGTGACCAACCCGACCCACTTTGCCGTGGCGCTCAAGTACGAGCGCGGGGTCGACCAGGCGCCCGTCGTGCTGGCCAAGGGCGAGAACCGCTTCGCGCAGCGGCTGAAGGCCATCGCGGCCGAGCACGGCGTGCCGACGATCGAGAACAAGCCGGTCGCCCGGCTGCTGTTCGCGATGGGGCGGGTGGGGGAGACCATCCCGCCGCAGCTTTACCAGGCCGTCGCCGAGATCCTCGCGGTCGTCTACCGCACGCACCGCTACTACTTCCACCAGCTCCGCACCCGCCGCCTCGCGGGCGCCGCGTAAGCCATGCCGACCTCCTCCAGCCAGTCCGTCACCCGCCTGCTGCTGCGCGCCGACCTCTTCCTGACGTTCGGCCTGTTCAGCACGGTGATGCTGCTGATCATGCCGGTCCCGCCGTTCCTGATCGACGGCCTGCTGGCGCTCAACATCGGCCTCTCCCTCTTCGTCCTGCTGGTCGTCATCTACGTCAAGGACCCGCCGGAGTTCTCGGGCTTCCCGACCATCCTGCTCGCGCTGACGCTCTTCCGCCTCGCGCTGAACATCAGCTCCACCCGCCAGATCCTGGTCAACGGCTACGCGGGCGAGATCATCGAGTCGTTCGGCCACTTCGTCATCCAGGGCAACTACATCGTCGGCGCCGTCGTCTTCCTCATCCTCGTGGTGATCAACTTCGTGGTCATCACGAAGGGCGCCGGCCGCATCGCGGAGGTGTCGGCCCGCTTCACCCTGGACGCGCTGCCCGGCAAGCAGATGGCGATCGATGCCGAGCTCAACGCCGGCATCATCGACGAGGCCACCGCGACGTCCCGCCGCCTCAAGGTGCAAAAGGAGGCCGACTTCTACGGCGCGATGGACGGCGCCTCGAAGTTCGTCCGCGGCGACGCGATCGCCGGCATCCTGATCACGCTCGTCAACCTGGTCGGCGGCTTCGCGATCGGCGTCTTCCAGATGGACCTTTCGCTGAGCGAGTCGCTGCAGAAGTTCTCGCTGCTGTCGATCGGCGACGGGCTCGTCTCGCAGATCCCGGCCTTGATCATCTCGGTCGGCGCGGGCCTGCTCGTGACCCGCGCGGCGGGCACGACCAACCTCGGCACGCAGATCGCCGGGCAGTTCTTCCGCTACCCGCGGGCGCTGGGCGTCGCCGCGGCGATGCTGGCGATCTTCGCGGTGATGCCCGGCATGCCGACGATCCCCTTCCTGGGCCTGGCCGCGCTGGCCTGGTTCCTCTCGCGCACCTTCACCGACGCCGAGTCCGCCGGCGCCCCCGGGGCGGCCCCGGCGGCCGCGGCCCCGGCCGCGCCGGCCCGCGGCGCTCCCGGCAAGCCCGGGGAGTCCGCCGCGCCCGCCGCCGCCCCGGGCGGTGACGACGTGCGCAAGCTCATCGAGGTCGACGTCTTCGCCATCGAGATCGGCTACGGCCTGCTGGGCCTGGCCGACGCGAAGGCGGGCGGCGACCTGCTCGGCCGGGTCACCGGCGTGCGCAAGACGCTCGCGCGCGAGAAGGGCGTCATCGTCCCGCCCGTCTCGGTGCGCGACAACCTCGAGCTCGAGGCGAACGAGTACCGCTTCCTCCTGCGCGGCAAGTCCGTCGCCCGCGGCACCCTGCAGGCCGGCCGCTGGCTGGCCATGAACGTGGCGGGCAGCTCCGTCCGCCTGCGCGGCGTGCCGACGCGCGAGCCGGTGTTCAACCTCGAGGCGACGTGGATCGACGAGGTGGAGAAGAAGACCGCCGAGCTGAACGGCTACACCGTCGTCGACCCCTCCTCCGTCCTCATCACGCACCTCTCCGAGACGCTCAAGACCAGCGCCCACCTGCTGCTCGGGCGCCAGGACGTCCAGGCGATCATCGACCATCTCAAGACCACGCATCCGGCGCTGGTGGCCGAGCTGCTGCCCGACCTCGTCAACCTCGGCATCATCCAGCGCGTGCTCCAGAACCTCTTCCGCGAGGGCGTGCCGATCCTCAACCTGCCCGTGATCCTGGAGGGCATCGCCGACTTCGCCCCGCTGTCCAAGAACCCGGACGACCTGTCCGAGCTCGTGCGCCGCCGGCTCGGGCTGTACTTCATCCCCGAGTTCGAGGTCCGGCCCGGCTGCGTCCGCGCGTGCACGCTCGACCCGCGGCTGGAGCAGCACCTGGCCGGCAAGGTCCACCGCTCGCCGACGGACGTCGGGCTGGCCCTCGACCCCGGCACGGGCCGGCACCTGCTCGAGGAGCTCAACCGCCGCGCCGCCGACGCCCAGCTGCAGGGCCAGCCGCTCGTGCTGGTCGTCTCCACCGAGATCCGGCTGCCCCTCAAGCGTTTCCTGGAGCCTTCGTTCCCGCGGCTCGTGGTGCTGGCGTTCCAGGAGCTGCCGGCCGCCACCGAGATCGAGAACGCCGGCATCGTGCCGCTGCCCGCGGCGCTCGCGCGCGCCGAACCCCTCAAGGCCGCCGCCTGATTTCCCGCCATGTCTTCCGCCCCCCCCTCCGCCGCGCCCGGCGCCTGCTTCAAGTTCACGGTCAAGTCCGCCGACGAGGCCGCGACGCTGATCCGCGAGCGCCTCGGCGCCGCCGCCCGCGTGCTGTCGGTGCGCAGCGTGCCGGCCGCCGGCCTCGGCCGGCTCTGGTCGGCGCCGCGCCTGGAGGTCATCGCCCAGGTCGACGTCCCGGCCGCGCCGGCCCCGGCCGCCCGCGCGGCGGCCGAGCCGGAGGACCAGGTCGCCGCCGCGCGGGCCGCCTTCCGGGCGGCCGGCCGCGCCGCGCCGGACCTGGCCGGGCTGCTGCGCCGCGCCGGGATCGGGGCCTCCGTGCTGTCGCGCCTGCAGGCCGACCCGGCGTGGCCCCGGCTCGCCGCCGCGCCGCTGCACCGCGGGCTGGTGGAGGCGGGCCGCCTGCTCGTCCGCGCCGCCGGCGACCGCGCGCCCGCCGCGCCGCTCGACCGCGCAGCCTTCCTCGGCTCCGCCGGCTCGGGACGCACGACCGCCCTCTGCAAATGGCTCGCGACGGAGGTGTTTCGCCGCGCCCGCCTGGGCCATGTGGTGACGGCGGAGTTCGACCGGCCCAACTCCCCGGGCCCGCTGCCTGTCTTCTGCGAGGCGCTCGGCGTCCCGCTGGCGCATTACCCGGCCGCGACGCGGCCGGCGACTGCGGGCGGATTCGTGTATTTCGACCTGCCCGCGCTGTCCCTGCGCGACCCCGCGGCCAACGCCCCGCTGGCGGCGTTCCTCGACCGCGAGGAGATCGGCCAGCGTGTGCTCGTGCTCAACGCCGCCTACGAGGCCGCCGCGCTCCGGGCCGCGCTCGCCGCCGGGCGCGACCTCGCCGCGACGCATGTCGTGTTCACCCACCTCGACGAGGTGACGCAGTGGGGCCGGCTCTGGGAGCATGTCTGGGACGCCGGCCTGGAGCCCCTGTTCCTGTCGACCGGGCCGTCGCTCAGCGGCGACTGCGAGGTCGAGGTCCTCGACACGCTCGTGCGGCGCACGCTGCCCGTGGCGGAGGCGGAGGCCGCCGCCGACGAACCCGCCGGCCCCGTCGCCCTGTCCACCGCCGCCTGACCATGAAATTCATCTTCCTCGCCGGCGGCCTCGCCGGGTTTCTCCTCGCCGCCGCCTCCGGCCTCCAGGCCGGACGCTCGCCCGACCGCGTGCTCCTGGACGCCGCGCTCGGCTGCCTGGCCGGCGCCCTCCTTTTCCGGTGGCTGTGGTCCGTGCTCCTGCGCGGCTTCCGCGAAGCCTACCTGAACCGCCAGCGCGCCGCGGCCTCCACCGAGTCCGCCGCCGCCCAACCCAAACCCTGACCCGTGAATTTGCACCACCACCCAATGTCATGAAAACCGCCGTTGCCACCGCACACGGCATGGATGCCTCCCCCTCGGCCGCCGCCTGGCGCGCCTACCAGGGGGTTTCTTCGGGCGCTATCGATGAAAAGGATTTGATCGAGCGCTACCTCCCGCTGGTCCGCAATGTCGTGGACCGCATCAAGCTCAACCTCCCGTCGCACATCGACGCGGACGACCTGCACAGCGTGGGCGTCACCGGCCTCATCGCCGCCGTCCGCAAGTACGATCCCGCGCAGGGCAGCACGTTCGCCGGCTATGCCGCGACCCGCATCCGCGGCGCCATCCTGGACGAGCTCCGGCGCATGGACTGGTGCCCCCGGCGGGCCCGGGCGCGCACGCGCAAGCTGAAGGAGGCCATCAACAACCTCGAGCAGCGCCTCGGCCGCACCGCCACCGAGGACGAGGTCTGCCGCGAGCTCGGCGTCTCGCCGAAGGAGTACGCGAAATGGATGGAGGAGGCGCGCCCCGTCACCTTCATCGCCATCGACCAGCAGCTGGAAAACGACCACACCGACGGCCCGTCGCTCCACGACCTGCTCGCCGACGAAACCGACGTCACCGGCCGGGAAAGCCTCGAAAAGTCGGAGTTGGTGCGACTTCTCACTCAAAGAATGGCCGAATTGCCCGATATACCCAGGAAGATTTTAGCCATGTACTACTTCGAGAACATGCGTCTCGCCGAGATCGCCGCGGTCTTCGGCCTGACGGAGTCCCGCATTTGCCAGATCCACTCGCAGACCATCCTGGGCCTGCGGGGGTATCTCGGCCGCGCCCGCGATTGCTAAAGCGCGGCCATCCAGGTCATTCCGCATGCTCATCCTCGTCGGCGCCATCATCGTCTTCGCCTCGACCCTCGGCGGCTTCATGCTGGCCGGGGGCCAGCCGCTGGTGCTGCTGCACCTGTCGGAGTTCGTGGTGATCTTCGGCGTGGCCGCCGGCGTGCTCGTGATCGCCAGCCCGGGCCACGTGCTGAAGGAGATGACGCACAAGATCCAGGGCGCGGTCGGCAACAAGAGCGCGGGCCGGACCGACTTCTTCGACCTGCTCAAGCTGCTTTACGAGATCTTCATGGTGGGCCGCCGCCAGGGCCTGATCGCCCTGGAGGAGCACGTCATGGACCCGCAGAAAAGCGCGATCTTCCAGCGCTACCCGGCCGTGCTGGGCCATCCCGAGCGGCTGCAGTTCCTGTGCAACGGCCTGAAGCCGGTCATCGACGGCAAGATCAAGCCGGACCAGCTGGAGGAGCTCATGACCGCCGAGCTCGACGCCAAGGCGGCCGAGGCGGAGCACCCGGTGCACCTGCTCGGCCTGGTCGGCGACTCGCTGCCCGGCATCGGCATCGTGGCCGCGGTGCTCGGCATCATCAACACCATGGCGGCGATCGCGGACGGTCCGGAGGTCGTGGGCGAGCGCGTCGCGGCGGCCCTCACGGGCACGCTGCTCGGCATCTTCGCCGCCTACGGGTTCGTGAACCCGCTCGCCAACCGCATCCGTTTCAACAACGCGTCGGACCTGCAGCTGCTCCGCTGCATCATGCAGGCGGTCGCGGGCTTCGCCAAGGGCCTCGCCCCGCTGACCGCGGTCGAGATCGCCCGCCGCTCCCTCGACAGCAGCGTCCAGCCGGGCGCCGACGAAATGGAGGCCGCGGTGAAGAACCTCGGCACGGGCAAATAAGGCGCGCACCATGGCCGGCGGCGGAGGAGGAGCCTGGAAGGTGGCATACGCGGACTTCGTGACCGCGATGATGGCGCTTTTTATGGTCCTGTGGATCTCCGCGCAGGACAAACGCATCCTCATCGCCACCTCGCAGTATTTCCAGAACCCGTTCAATTCGCCGATGGACAACACCTCGGGCGTGTTGCCGTTCAATTCCGACAAGACCACCCAGTCCCAGGGCGAAGACCAGGGGGAGGCGCAGAACAACAACAAGCAGATCGAGATGAGCTTCCTCAATTCCGTGGCCGCCGAATTCTACCGGCTGCTGCACCTGGATCGCGACATGGCCGACCAGCCGATCGACATCCAGGTGACGTCCGATGGGCTGCGGGTGACGCTTTTCGACCGCGCCCGGCAGCCGCTGTTCGTCGACCAAACCGCCGAGTTCACCGAATGGGGCCGGTTCGTGATGCAGGGGCTCGCTTGGCTGATCGACCGGCACCGCTTCGGGGTCACGATCGACGGCCACACCCGCGCTGGGATGCCGCTCATCCGGGACGACTACGGTGGATGGGAGCTGTCGTCCGACCGCGCCAACGCGGCCCGCCGCAGCCTGGTCTTCTATGCCGTCGACACGGCCCAGATCGAGCGGGTGACGGGTTACGCCGACACGCGCCCGATGCCTTCGACGCCGCCCGAGGCCGAGTCGAACCAGCGGATCACGCTCAGCCTCACCCTCACCGGCCGCAGCCGGCCCTCGGCCGCGACGGCCGCCGCCCCCCCGAAATCCTGATCCCCATGCAACCCTTCCTCCACGGCCGCAAAGTCGCGTCCGCTCCGCCCCTCCGTCCACCCGCCTCCCGACCCACGCTGCCGCGCGCCGCGGCCGACGCGGCGGGCTGCGGCCCGCACGTGGAAGTCATCAAGGAGGGCGACAAGGTCGTCCGCCTCATCGTGACCTGCGGCTGCGGCGAGCGCACCGAGATCGACTGCCTGTACTCGGGCGGTTGAAAGCGGGAAGTCTCGAAGGCGAAGGTCGACTTTCACCCCTCCACCGGCACGGCGGTTGACGCGATACCTCCGCTCGGAGTTGCCACCCGCGGGAATCGGCTGAATTCCAGAACGGATCCGCCTGGGCCGATCCCCTGCGCACCGGGCAGGGCAACGGGGAGCGGGAAGGAAGCGCATGGAGGCGAAGAACGGGATTCTTTTCCTCCCGTGCGGTCTTCCCGGCGGGCTGAGCCCTCCGTATCAACGCTGGACGGCCGTCAGAACGGGGGCTGGGTCGGCGGGCGGGCGAGGGGGCGGGTCGGCCACGGGCGGGGCTGGAGGTCGACGGCGTAGATCCTGACGGCGGCGGTCTTGCCCTTCACGCGGACCTCGCCGAGGCGGCGCAGCTTGTCGCCCTCGCCGGCGGCGAGGGCGGTGGCCTCGCTGACGATGACGGTGGTGCGGTAGGCCTCGTCCTTGGTCAGGCCCTCGAGGCGGGAGGCGAGGTTCACGCCGTCGCCGATGACGGTGTAGTTGAGGCGGGTTTTGGAGCCCATGTTGCCGGCGACGACGAGGGCGGTGTTGATGCCGATGCCGCAGGCCAGGGCCGGCCGGCCCTCGGCCGCGAGCTCCTGGTTGAGCTCGGCCAGGGAGTCCGCCATCTCCCGCGCGGCCGCCAGCGCCCGCCGCGCGGAGTCGGGCGCGGCCACCGGCGCGCCGAAGAGGGCCATGATCGCGTCGCCGATGTACTTGTCGATGACCCCGCCGTGCCGCTCGATGATCGTGCTCATGCGGTCGAGGTAGCGGTTGAGCAGGGCGAGCATCTCGGCGGGGGCCAGGGCCTCGCTGAGGCCCGTGAAATTGCGGAGGTCGCTGAAGAGGATCGTGACCTCGCGCTCCTCGCCGCCCAGCTTGACCTCGGCGTGCAGGAGCTGGGTGGCGATCTCGGGCGAAACCACCTTGCCGAGCAGGTCGCGCACGCGGTCGCGCTCGGCCAGCCCGGTGGTCATCTGGTTGAAGGCCGCCGCCAGCTGCCCGAGCTCGTCCTCCCGCGGCAGGTCGAGGTGCTGCGAGTAGTCGCCCGCCGCCACCAGCCGGGTGTGCGCCGCCAGCTGCTGCACGGGCTGGCTGACGCCGCGCGCGATCCACAGCGCCGCCAGCGTGGCCGCGGCCAGCGCGGCCAGGGAGATGACCAGCACCATGCGCTCGAGCTCGCGCGCGGGGGCCAGCTCCGCGTTGAGCGGGCGCTGCAGCACGACGCGCGCGGGGTGGTCGCCCACCAGCGGCAGCGGCACGAACAGGGTCACGTAGGGCTCGCCGTCCAGGTCGAGCTCCCCGATCCGGTCCGGTCCGCCGTCGCCGGCCGCGACATGGCGCGTCATGGCCGCGGCCATCGCCGGTCCGAGCGTGGTGGACAGCACGCGCGGGTGGTCCTCGAGCGGGTTGGAGGTGAACGTGACCTCGAGCAGCGTGGTGTCCTTGATCGCCTGCGCGAACACCGCGTCGATCGGGTAGGCCAGCCCATACCACGCGGCCACGACGGGCCGCGGGGCGTAGAGCGGCACCACCACCAGCACGTGCAGCCGGCCGCCCAGGTAGGAATAGCCGCTGGCCTGCTCCAGCTCCGCGTCGGAGGCCTGCCGGATCAGGTCGCGGAAGGGGGCCACGTTGTCGTCGCCCAGGGCCTCGTCGGCCACCGCCAGGAGCTCGCCCTCGGCGGTGAAGAGGGTGATCACCGGCGCGGTCGCGTTCCGCGCGTAGTTCATGCGCTCCGCGTAGCTGCGCAGGAGCGAGCCGAGGGTCCCGCGGTCGGGGTTGCGCATCAGGAGCGGGCGGATGGCATAGTCCTCCGCCATCACCTTGGCGCTGCCGGTCAGGAATTCGATGCGCTCGGCGAGGTTCTGCTGGAAGACGCGCGCGCCGGTCTGGAGGTTCTGCTCGATGTGCTGCTTGGCGTTCGCCTCGTTGGCCCGGGAGATGAGCAGGTAGACGGCCACCTGCACCAGCGCGATGAGCCCCGCCAGCAGCAGGAGCAACTGCCGGCTGAACTTGCGGAACCGCAGGAACCGGAAGCGGGGGCGGCTCACGGGACCAGGGAGTCCGCCGGTGCGGCGCCGGGGAGGCGGGCTGCTGGCAGGGGGCGCACGGCGTCAGTAGCCGCCGGACTTGCCGGCGCCGCCGCGGCGGATGCGGCGGTCGGGCTTGAGGGTGAGGCTGAATTCCCGGGTCAGCGGGGCGGCGCCGGTCAGCGCGACTTCCTGCGTCACCGCCGCGCCCAGCCGCGGATGCCAGAGCTCGAGCCGGTACCGGCCGGCGGGCGCGGCGACCTGGGCGGCGCCCTGCGCATCCGTCTTGGCGAAGTGGGGCGTCGGCACGACCACGAGGTAGGCCAGCATCCAGTCGTGGATGTTGCACCCCAGGGTGACCGTGCCCGACACGTCGAACACGAACGACTCCGCCTGGCCGGGATTGTAGAGGGGGAGCTCGAAGCGCTTCGCCTTCGAGAGCGAGTACACGTGGTGCTGCACCGTGTCCCGGTTGGGGAACACCACGCGGGTGCCGGCCTGGACGACGGTGACGTAGGTCGTGAATTCCTCGTGCTGCTGCACGATCTCGCCCGCGGCCCCGGCGGGCGGCGGCGCGGGCCGGTCCAGCGGCACGAGCGCGACCACGGCGTCGGCCACGGGCTCGCCCTGGGCGCTGCGCACCGCCACGGCCAGGTCGGCGGCGGCGCCCGCCGCGGCGAGGAGGCCGACGGCCAGGGCGAGCGCGCGGCGCAGCGGGGTGACGGGGGAGGGCATGGGGTTCAGAAGCGGTAGCGGACGCCGAGGCCCGCGGAGTCGGTCGGGTAGCGGACGTCGATGCGGTTGATGACGTAGGCGCCGGCGGCGCGCAGCTCGACGGTCAGCCGCGGGGTGGCGGCGTAGGCCAGGGTCAGCGACCAGAGGTCGACGTCGGCCGCCACGTTGTACGAGACCCAGCCCGGGCCGTAGAGGTCGGTCACTTCCCAGGCGACGGTATTGTAGTAGCCGGCCACGACCGGGCCGAGGGCGCCGCTGAGGGCCTGCGCCCAGATCGCGGGGGCCGCGTTGGCGACGATGTCGCCCTCGAGGCGGGTGACGGAGCCGGCGAGGCTCCAGCGGTCGGTGACATCCCAGGCGACCTCGAGCCCGAGGCTCCGCTGCCGCACGTCGAAGGTCGCGCCGTCGGCGAAATGTTCGAGCCAGCGGGCGCGGCCCTCGGCGCGGAGGGCGGGAGTCAGGCGCTTGGCGACGCTGAACCCCGCTTCCGCGGTCCAGCCGCGGGCGGAGGGGAGCCGTGCCCCCAGGTAGCGCCCGCCGGCCTCGAGTCGGACCGACGGCGCCAGCGGGCCGAGCCCGAACTTGCGCCGGAGCTCCGCCCGGCCGCCGGCGCGGAAGAAATTGTTCCGGTCGAAATCCGGTTCCTGAAAGATCTCGGCGTCGGCCCCGAGCTGGAGCAGCCAGTCGGGGGCGAGCTGGCGGGGGCGGACCGCGCCGAGGCTCAGTTCGTAGGTGGCGGCGTCCTTGCGGGTGGGCTCGTGCGAAGTGCGGCTGATATTGTCGACCCACGTTGCCGCCGCCGCGCCGTGGAACTGCACGCCCGCCAGCCAGGAGGGCGGGGCGGCGTCCCGCGCGAGGAGGCGCGGCCCGAGCAGGCAGGCGAGGAGCAGGGCGAAGGTGGGGGATTTCACAGCAGGGGCCGCAGGACGCGCCAGACGGTCTCGGCCACGATCTGGTGGCCCTCCGCGGTGGGATGAATCCCGTCCGGCAGGTTGAGGCTGGGCACGCCGCCGACCCCGTCGAGGAGAAAGGGGATGAGGACGGCGTGGTTTTTTTCGGCGAGCTCGGGATACATGGCGGCGAAGCGGCGGGTGTGCTCCGGGCCCAGGTTGGTGGGGAGCTGCATGCCCGCCAGAACCACGATTACGTCCGGGTAGCGCGCGCGGATGCGTTCGATGAGGGCCTGGAGGTTGGCCCGGGTGGCCTCGGGGTCGATGCCCCGGAGGCCGTCGTTGCCGCCCAGTTCGATGACAAACAGGTCCACCCGCTGACGCAGGATCCAGTCGAGGCGCCGGAGTCCGCCCGCGGTGGTTTCCCCGCTGAGGCCCGCGTTGACGACCCGCCAGCGGAGTCCGGCCGCGTCGATCTTCCGCTGGATCAGCGCGGGGTAGGCTTCGTCGGGGTCGAGTCCGTAGCCCGCGGTCAGGCTGTCGCCGAAGAAGACCAGGGTGCGCGTTTCCGCCGCGCGCAGCGGCGCGGCCAGGGCGGCGGCCAGCCCCAGCAGCAGGCCGGCGAGGAATCCGAGCCTTTGCCCTTTGCACTTTGGGTGGGAATGACTTCTATTCGCGGCCATTTGTGTGATTGCGGGGCCCCCATGACTGTCCAAACCATCCTAAAAGTCGAGCGCCTGACCAAAACCTATCCCACCGCCACCGGTCCGCTGACGGTGCTGCACGAGGTGTCCTTCGCGCTGGCGGCGGGCGACACCTGCGCGATCGTCGGCCCGTCGGGCAGCGGCAAGACCACGCTGCTCGGCCTCTGCGCCGGGCTGGACCAGCCGTCGACCGGCAGCGTGCAGCTGGCGGGCCGGGAGATCGGCGGGCTGTCCGAGGACGAGCGGGCGCTGGTGCGCAACGAAAGCGTCGGGTTCGTCTTCCAGAACTTCCAGCTGATCCCCACCCTGACCGCGCGGGAGAACGTGCTGGTGCCACTGGAGCTGCGCGGCGAGGGCGGGCGCGAGGCGGAGGCCGCGGAGCTGCTCGGCCGGGTGGGGCTCGGCGACCGGCTCGACCACTACCCGACGCAGCTGTCCGGCGGCGAACAGCAGCGCGTGGCCCTGGCGCGCGCGTTCATCAACCGGCCGCGGATCCTCTTCTGCGACGAGCCGACGGGCAATCTCGACGGCGACACGGCGCACGCGATGGTCGACCTGATCTTCGGCCTGAACCGCGAAAGGGGCACGACGCTGGTCCTGGTGACCCACGACCTGGACCTGGCGCGCCGCACCCAGCGCATCCTGCGCCTGCGCTCCGGCCACGTGATCGCCGACGAAAAACCTTGAGCCGCCTCCCCACCACCAACCAGGGGCCCGCGAATCACGCTGAGTGACGCGAATTGCCTATGAAAGCCAATGGAGAAGCTGATCCACGCCGATGAGTGCTACCAGGTCGTCGGAGCCTGTTTCGAAGTCTGCAACGACAAGGGCGCAGGGTTCCTTGAGTCGGTGCACCACGATTGTTTGGCATCTACCTGCCGGCGACCGGCTATCAGTTGGGAATCCTGGTGAATTTCGGCCATCATCCCGGTCTGGAATGGAAACGCCTCGTCAATACCGTGCCCGCCGGGCTTCGCGCCCATTAGTGCGATTCGCGGGCCCCCACGCATGAGCTTCATCCTGAAAATGGCCTGGCGCGACACGCGTGCTTCCCGCCGGCGGCTGCTGTTGTTTTCGCTGGCGATCGTCCTGGGGGTCGCCGCGCTGGTGGCGGTGGGCTCGGTGCGCGACAACCTGCGGGTCGCGATCGAGGAGCAGACCAAGACCCTCCTCGGCGCCGACCTCACCGTGACCTCCCGCGCCCGGCTCACGCCCGAGGCGGAGTCATTCCTCGCCGGCCTGGGCGGCGAGCGCGCCCGGGAGACGGCGTTCAACTCCATGCTGGTCGTGCCCGGCACGGGCCAGACCCGGCTGGTCCAGGTGCGGGCGCTCGAGGGCGGCTTTCCCTTCTACGGCGAGTTCCAGGCGACGCCGGCCTCGGCGCGTGCGGCGCTGGGGGGCGGCGCCAACATGGTGCTGGAGGAAAGCCTCCTCGTGCAGTTCGGCCTGCGGCCCGGCGACCGGGTCCGGCTCGGCAGCGCCGAGTTCACGGTCGCGGGCGGCCTGCTGGCCGTCCCCGGCGAGTCCGCGGCGGTGGCGACGCTGGCCCCGCGGGTCTTCATCCCGCTGGCGGCCGTCGGCGAAACCGGCCTGCTGCAGGCCGGCAGCCTGGCGCGGCACCGGGTGTACTTCAAGTTCCCGCCCGGGTTCGACGTCGAGGCGCTCGTCCGCGACCTGCGCGACCGCTTCCGCGAGCTCCGGCTCGGGTTCGACACGGTCGAGGAGCGCAAGCGCTCGCTCGGCCAGTCGATCCGCAACGTCAACGCCTTCCTGAGCCTCGTGGGCTTCGCGTCGCTCTTCCTCGGGGCGATCGGGGTGGCCAGCGCCGTCCACGCGCACATCCGGCAGAAAGTGCCGACCGTGGCCGTGCTCCGCTGTCTCGGGGCGACGGCGCGCACGGCGTTTGCGATCTACCTGGTGCAGGGCCTCGGCCTGGGCGTGCTCGGCGCGGGGCTCGGGGCGCTGCTGGGCGTGGGGGTGCAGCTGGCCCTCCCGGGGCTGCTGCGGGATTTCCTGCCGTTCGCCTTCGATTTCGCGGTGTCGTGGGCGGCGCTGGGGCGCGGCCTGGGCGCGGGCGTGGTCGTCAGCGTGCTGTTCGCCCTGCTCCCGCTGCTGGAGGTGCGGCGGGTGTCGCCGCTGCTGACGCTCCGGTCCGGCTACGCCGCCGCCGCCGGCGGCCGCGACGTCTGGAGGCTGGTCCTGCTCGGCGGGATCGGGCTGCTGGTTTTCGCCTTTGCCACCTGGCAGACGGGACGCTGGCAGTGGGGCCTGGGTTTCGGCGCGGCCCTGCTCGCCGGGTTCGGCGTGCTGGCGGGCCTGGCGCAGGCGGTCTCGTGGTGCGCCCGCCGGTTCACGCCGCGCGGCCTGCCGTTCGCGTGGCGCCAGGGCGTGGCCAACTTGCACCGGCCGAACAACCGCACGCTGCTCCTGCTGGTGTCGCTGGGCATGGGCACGTTCCTGATGATGACGCTCTACCTCTCTCGCGACACCCTGCTGGGCCAGCTCCGCATCGTGGGCGGCAGCGACCGCCCGAACCTGATGCTTTTCGACATCCAGGACGACCAGGTCGACGCCCTGACCCGCCTGCTGCGCGATGAGGGTTCCCCCGTGCGCCAGCAGGCCGCGATCGTCACGATGCGGATCGCCTCGATCAAGGGGCGCCCGGTGGCCGAGATGCTCAAGGACCAGGACGCGCGGGTGCCGGGCTGGACGCTGCGGCGCGAATACCGGTCCACCTACCGGGGCGTGCTGAGCGACACCGAGCGGGTGGTCGCGGGCCGCTTCGAGGGCCGGGTTGAGCCCGGGGCGGAATCCGCGCCGGTCTCGCTCGAGCAGGACCTGGCTCGCGACCTGCAGGTCGCGGTGGGCGA
>JAEUGX010000045.1 GCA_016795545.1 Opitutaceae bacterium | reverse complement strand
CACCTTGGCCCGCATCGCGTCGGCCGTGATGACCGTCCGGATCTCCCCGAGGCGGAGCGACGCCTCGACCGCCGCCTTGCCGGCGGTGAAGTTCAGGTTCACCGGGACCTTGCCCGCGCAGGCCACCGCCAGGTTGGCGATGTGCGCCCCGGCGCCGGGCGGCAGCACGATGCCGACCCGCTGGTCGGGGATGGTGCGCCGGATCCGGCGCGACAGCGCCGCGGCGGCCGCCAGCAGCTGCCCGGCCTTCACCTCCCGGCGCTCCGCGGTGCGGTCCACCACGGCCACGTGCCCCGGGCGCTTGGCCAGCGCCCGCACGACCTCGCGCCCGAGGTGCCGGCGCAGCACCGGCCGCTCCTGGAACGCCTCCTCCCCGAGGTCGAGCATCGCCCGCCGCATCGCGGCCGCGTCGGCCGCGGGATACGGCAGCGGCGCCCCGAACAGCACGCAGACATGCGTCGGCATCAGCCGCGGGGATTTCCAGAGGTACTTGTTGCCGGCGAACGAGAACACCGAGCCCCAGAGCCCGTCCAGCGCCACCGGCACCACCGGGGCGCGCGCCTGCCGCGCCATCGTCTCGAAGCCGCGCCGCAGCTGCATCAGCTGCCCGGTGCGCGAGATGGCGCCCTCGGGGAACACGCACACCAGCTCGCCGCGCTGCATCGCCTCGACCGCCAGCCGGATGCCCTTCAGCGGCTTGTTCGGCGTGACCGGGATCACGCCCGCCGCCCGCAGGAGGAAGCGCACGACGGGGCTCCGGGCGAAGCCCGCAAACGCCACGAAGCGCAGCGGCCGGGGCGCCGCGATCTGCAGCACGACCGCGTCCACGTAGGAGAGGTGGTTGGAGACGAGCAGCGCGCCGCCCGCGGGCAGGTTCGCCCGGCCCCGCACCCTCACCCGGTAGAACAGCGGCCCGACCAGCCGCATCGCGGTGCAGACCGTCTGGTGCGGCAGGTGCCACAGCCCGTACCCGACCATCGCCAGCGTCGCCGCCGCGAGCGCGAAGAACTGCGCCTGGACCGTCCAGCCGAGGGTGTTGTCGCCCGCCAGCCCGCCGTAGAGGAGGCTCGCGCCGAGGCCGACGGCGCTGTCGAGCAGGCTCACCCCGGCCAGCACGCGGCCCCGCCGGTGGTCGCCCGCCTGCTGCTGGATGAAGGCGTAGAGCGGCACCAGGAACAGGCCCGAGGCGAACCCGGCGGCGATCAGCAGGCCGGTGAACGGCCGCGTGCCCGGCGCCGCGAAGCCGAGCCCGACCAGGACCGCCGCCAGCAGCAGCCCGCCCAGGGGAGCCAGGCCCAGCTCGATGCCCCGCCGCGAGAACAGCCCCGCCGCCAGGTTGCCGGCCATCGTGCCGGCGCCGACCATCAGCAGCATCACGCCCTGCACCGCCCCCGTGCGCGGCCCGCCGTGCTCCAGCTCGAGGGCCGCCTGCGGGATCAGCGCCGAGACGTAGCTGCCGACGCCGTAGAAAAAGCAGATGCCCATCGTCGCCCGCCACAGCGGCCGGTCGCGCCACACCTCGGCCACGTCCGTGGCGTGCCGCCACCAGAGGCTCCAGCGGAAGGGCTCGGCCGACTGCGCCGGCGTCCGCCGCGCCACCTGGAAGCCGGCCCAGGCCAGCGCGGCCAGCCCGGTCAGCACCCAGACCGTGTTCAGCGCGGCCTGCCACGGATCCCCGCCCCGTCCCAGCCACAGCGAAAACATCACCCCCCCGGCGAAGGACCCGACGAGGATCGCCGTGATCGTGAACATCTCCATGTAGCCGACCCAGCGCGACAGGTGCTCGCGCCCGACGTATTCCAGGATGATGCCGCGCTTGGCCGGAGCCAGGATCGCGGTCTGGAGCGAAAGCAGGAAGAAACCGCCCAGCGCGACCGCGAACGACTTCTGCTGGAGCGCCCCCGCCAGCAGCAGCATGACCGCCACCTGCAGCCCGAGCGCGGCGTTGATGACGGCGCGCTTCGAGAAGCGGTCCGCCAGCCAGCCGCAAACGGGGCCGAACACGATGTAGGGCACGACCAGGAGCCCGCCGATCAGCGCGGTCACCCACTTGGCATCCCAGCCCGCCGCCGGGGCGAGCTGCTGCGCCAAGGACACCAGCATCAGCTTCGCGGCACAGTCGTTGAAGGTGACCTGGGCCTGCGCGCCGAGCAGCGCGCCGAGTGAAACGCGGGGTAACTTCATTCGGGTCGGCAAAACTGTGCGGCCCTTTCCGCCCCGGGCAAGCCCCTTCGCTCGGGCCGCCCCCGCGCCGGCGCCGGGCCGTCAGCGGTCCGGCGCGGCGGCGGCGGGTTCGCGCCAGCCGCGGAGGTCGCGCGCGAGCACACCGAAACCCTGGGGAAAGTCGTTCTCGAGCCGGCGCACGTCGCCCCGGTGGCGCGACACCTCCTGGACCGCGCGCTTGACCTCGTGCGGGAGCGACGGCCGCTCGGTGCCGTACACCCGCCACTTGAGCTCGCGCCGGGTGTACGGCGGGCGGCCGGCCGCCTGCCCCTCGGTCCACGCGGCCTCCGTCACGGACGTGTCACGTCCGCACAGCAGCCAGGCCTCGAGCGCCGGCACGCAGAGCCCGACCGCCCGCAGCACGCGGCTGCGGCCGTGGCTCGGCGGCAGGTTCTTCGTGGCCCGGCGAAACACGGCCCGCAGCCGGCACACGCGGCAGTACGGGTGGTGGTAACCGGGGGCCTCGTGTTCCGGCTGGTGCACGGGCGAGTCGTCGGAATCCACCACGACCACCAGCCCGTCGGCCGCGGTGTTGAAATGCAGATGACGGATGACCGACGGCAGCACCTGCTCGACGGAGGGCCAGCCGCGCGCCCGCAGCGACGGCGGCACCGCCGTGAACGGCTCCCCGAGCACGAACTCGACCAGCACCCGCAGCGCCGCCTCGTCGGCCGGCGACTCGCTGAGCAGGGCGATCCTCAGCCGGGGGGCCACGGGCGCGCCGCTCATTGGCCCGGCACTCCCCCCAGGATGCCGCTGTACCAGAGGTCGCCGAGATTGGCCTCCTGCATCAGCTCCCGCAGGTCCTCCCGGTCCGTCAGCCGCTTGAAGGTCGCCGCCTGCCCCTGCTTGTCCGCGAGCACGATCTCCTCCGGGTGGTCCCGGAACAGGTCCAGCAGGTAGGGAGAATGCGTCGTGGTCACGACCTGCACCGGCGCGCGGTCCAGCCCCGCGTCCCGCGGGTAGCTCAACCGGTACAGCGCGTCCCGCACCTCGCGCAGCATCCGCGGGTGCACGCCGCGGTCGGCCTCCTCCAGGCAGACGACCCCCGGCGGCCGCGGCGCGTAGGCCAGGGCCAGGATCGCCAGGAAATAGAGCGTGCCCTGCGACAGGCTGTCCGCCGCCACCACCTCGTCGCCGCCGGCCAGGCGCGCGGCCAGCTCCACGCGGTCGTCCGGCGCGTCGCGCAGGACCAGGGCGGAGAATTCCGGCATCACGCGCCGGAACTCGTCCTCCAGCAGCGCCATCGCCGCCGGCTCCGCCGCGCGCCGCGCCGCCAGCACGGCGGCCAGGTTGCCGGCGTTCGACGCCAGCTCCGCGCCGTCCGCGCGCTTCGCGGGCACCGCCATCGCGTAGTGGTCGAAAAGGTAGGCGCGGATGCTGCGCAGCCAGTCGCGCAGCTCCGTCCACTGGCGCTCGCCGTCCGCGCCGGGAGGGTGGTCGACGACGAGCTGGTTGCAGACCAGCTCGTCCGTGTTGCAGCCGAGGATCACCCGGACCTCGCGGAAGGGCGCGCCGAACGCGAACTCGATGCGCGGGCCCTCCGGCCGCTGCCCCTCCAGCTCGTGCGCATGCGTCACCGGCAGCGCCGCCAGCGTCCGCAGCCGGAGCATGGCCTGGATCAGGCTGGTCTTGCCGCTGCCGTTGGGCCCGATCAGCAGGTTGAACGGCTCCAGGCGCACCGCGGCCGAGCGGAGCACCTTGAAGTTCCGGAAATGGACCGCGGTGATCACCTGCCGCCAAGGTGCACATCCCGGGCCGGAGGACAAGGGCGGGTTGCGCGCGGCCCGGGCGCGGCGGCCCGCGCGCCTACTCGGCCTGCACGATCACCAGGTCGTCGAGGTGCAGCCCGCAGTAGACGCGGTCGCCCTCGTGGAAGGCCTCCTGCATGGCGCTCTCGTTGGCCACGAGCGCGTGCAGGCGGGTGCCCTGGGTCGTGACCAGCCGCAGCTGGTCGGTGGCGCCCTGGAAGATCTCCTCCTCGATCGTCGCCTCGAAAAGGTTCTCCGTGTCGAGCCGCTGCTTCGAGATGCAGATCTTTTCCGGGCGGATCGACACGAGCGCGGTGCGGGCGCCGGCCGGCAGCTCGGCGGAGGCCACCGTCAGCTCCAGGCCCCCGCCGACCCGCACCCGGGCGGTGGTGCCGTTCCGGCCCACGACCGCGACCTGGAGCAGGTTGGCCTGGCCGATGAAGTCGGCGGCGAACGGCGTCCGCGGCCGGTGGTAGATCTCGCCCGCCGCCCCGAGCTGCTCGATGCGGCCGCGATGGATGATGGCGATCCGGTCCGACATGGTCAGGGCCTCCTCCTGGTCGTGCGTGACGAACACGAAGGTCAGCCCGAGCCGCCGCTGGAGATGTTTGAGCTCGAGCTGCATGTTGTGGCGCAGCTTGGCGTCGAGGGCCGACAGCGGTTCGTCCAGCAGCAGCACCTTCGGCCGGCAGACGATCGCGCGGGCCAGGGCGACGCGCTGGCGCTGCCCCCCCGAGAGCTGGTGCGGCAGCCGGTCGGCCTGCTCCCGCAGCGAGACCATCTCCAGCGCCTCCGCGACGCGCGCGGCCGCCTCCGGCGCCGGCACGTTCTGCATGCGCAGCCCGAACCCGACGTTGTCCCGCACCGACAGGTGGGGAAAAAGCGCGTAGCTCTGGAAGACCTGGTTCACGCTCCGGCGGTAGGGCGGCAGGTGGGAGACGTCCTGCCCGTCGAGCAGGATCACGCCCTCGTCGGGCATCTCGAAGCCCGCCAGCAGCCGCAGCAGGGTCGTCTTCCCGCAGCCGGACGGCCCCAGCAGCGTCAGGAACTCCCCCGCCCGGACGCTCAGGCTGAGGTTGTCCACGGCGGTGAAGCTGCCGAAGCGCTTCGTGACCCCGCGGATCTCGATCATGGCCGGAGCCGCGCTGCTCATCCGGCGAGCCGCGCGCCGCGGCGTTGCAGCAGTCCGTAGGTCACGACGAACATCAGCATGAACACGACCCCCAGCGCGGCCCCGAAGGGCCAGTTGCGGGCCTGAAGGAATTGGTTCTGGATCACGTTGCCGATCATGGGCACCTTCGCCCCGCCCATCAAGTCGGTGATCGCGAACATGCCGATGGCCGGCACGAACACCAGCAGGGTGCCGGCCGCGATGCCGGGCATGGTCAGCGGCACGATCACCGCCGAGAACGCCCGGACCGGGCCGGCGCCGAGATCGTAGGCGGCCTCGATCAGCGAGTTGTCCAGCTTCTCCGCGCTGCCGTAGATCGGCAGGATCATGAAGGGCAGGTAGGCGTAAACCAGGCCGATGACCACCGCGGCCGGCGTGTAGAGCAGGTTGAACGGCCCGCCGCCGGCGTGCATCGCCTGGAGGAAGCCGTTGAGCAGCCCCTCCTGCTTCAGGATCGTGATCCACGCGTAGGTCCGGATCAGGAAACTGGTCCAGAACGGGACCATCACGAGCAGCAGCAGCCGGTGCCGCCACACCTCGCTCGCGCGGGCGATGGTGTAGGCCACGGGGTAGCCGACGACCACGCAGATGGCGGTCGTCAGCGCCGCGTAGCCGATCGACCGGGCGAAGATCCGCAGGTAGACCGGATCGAACACCCGCTGGTAGTTCTCCAGCGTGAAGCGGAACACCACGCCCCCGACCTCGTCGCGCTCGCAGAAGCTGTACACGAGCAGGATCGCGGCCGGCACGACGACGAAGGCCGCCAGCCAGAACACCATGGGCGCGAGCAGCGCCCAGGCGATCCAGCCGGGATGCCGGCGGTCGCCCGGCAGGGGGGCGGGGTCGGCGGGAGCGTGCATCGGTCAGGCCGCCGCCCGGGCGGCGGCGCCAGCCCTCGTCTTGGACCCGGGCGCGCGCATCAGTTGGCGCTCTTGAGGTCGGTCACCAGCTGGTCGATATCCGCCGCGGCCTTGCCGATGTCGCGGAACGGCTGGAGATTGCCGGCCTGGGGATAGCTGGCGGGGTTGGCGAGCTGCTCGGGCGAGAGCAGCCGGCGCGCCGCGAGATTGGGGTTGGTGTAGGGAAACTTGTCCGAGACCAGCTTGGCGACCTCGGGACGCAGGATGTAGTTGATCAGCTGGTGCGCCTCGTCCTTGTGCTTGGCCGTGGTCGGGATCGCCAGCACGTCGACAAACTGGTGCGCGCCCTCCGCGGGCAGCACGTACTGGAATTTCTTGTCCTCGTTCCAGAGGATGGCGGCCTCGCCGCTCCATACGATGCCGATGTCGACGTCGCCGTTCAGGAGCGCCGTCTTCGGGCTGTCGGAGTCGAACACCTTGACCAGCTTGATCCACGACGCGACCACCGGCCGGGCCTTGGCGAGGTTCGCGGCCGTCACCTCGTTGGCGGGCAGGCCGAGCGCGTAGAACGCCCAGGTCACGATCTCGCGGTTGTCGTTGAGCACCACCAGCCGGTCCCGGTGCTTGGGCTGGAAAACGTCCCGGTACCCCTTGATCGGGTCCTTCACCACCGCGGTGTTCACGACGATGCCCACCGTGCCCGTCATGTACGGCACCGTGTACTTGTCCTCCGGGTCGTGCACCATCCCGCGGTACTGCGGCCCGATGTTCTTCAGGTTCGTCAGCTTCTGGCGGTCGAGCGGCGCCAGCATCTTGCGCCGGATCATGACCTCGGCGGTGTAGTCGGACGGCTGCACGATGTCGTAGGCGCCCGCCCCGGCCACCAGCTTGGACAGCAGCTCCTCGTTCGAGGCGTAGGTCTCGAAGTTGACCTTGATGCCGGTTTCCTTGGTGAAACCGTCGAGCACTTCCTGCGGGACGTATTCGGACCAGCCGAACAGGTTCACTTCGCCGGCCGCATGCACAGCCGGCAGCGCGACCAGCGTCGCCAGCGAGAGAAGGAGGGAATGCAGTTTTTTCATGGTGTGGAAAAGGGGGATCAGCGGCGGCCGAGCTTCTGGAGGTAGTCGGAGAAAAGCACGAACGCCACGGTCGCCACGATGAAGATCGCCGACAGCGCGTTCAGCATCGGGTTGAGGCCCACGCGCGCGAGCCCGTAGACCTGGATCGGCAGGGTCGTGGCCGCGGCGCTGCGGGTGAAGAAGGTCACGATCAGCTCGTCCATCGACAGCGTAAACGCCATCAGCGCGCCCGCCACGATCGCCGGCTGGAGGCACGGCACGATGACCCGCCAGAAGGCCTGCAGCGGCGTGGCACCGAGATCGAGCGCCGCCTCCTCGAGCGCCGGGTCCAGCCCCTGGAGCCGGGCCTGCACGGCGACCAGCACGAACGGGAAGCAGAAGGTGACGTGACCGATGATCACCGTCGTGAAACCGAGATTCATGCCGGCCGTGGCGAAGAGGATGAGGAGGCTGATGCCCATCAGGATCTCGGGCATCACCATCGGGATGGCCACCAGCGTCTGGATGCCGCGGGCCGCCCGGTAGCGGTAGCGGTGCAGCAGCCAGGCCCCGCCGGTGCCGAGGATGACGGACAGCACGGTCGTGACGGTCGCGATGACCAGGCTGTTCTTGGCAGCGCGGATCAGCGGCCCGTCGTTCAGCAGCCGGGCGTACCAGTCGAAGGTAAAGCTCTCCCAGACGATGTTGAGCCGCGACGAGTTGAACGAGTACACCACCAGCACCAGGATGGGCACGTACAGGAAAATGAACACCAGCGCGGTCCAGCCGCTGAGGAACCAGTTGAGCAGCTTCAGGCCCGAGGGAATCGACGGACGGGAGAGGGACGCAGGCATCGGGATACCGGGAAGCGCTTATCGTGCCAGCCTTGCGGCTTGGCAAGAAGCGAGTGCGCCCGGCGCCGGCTCGGAACGGGCCCGCTCGCCAGCAGCAGCGGAGCAAGGCGCGGCTCCGTCGCCTTGAGCCTCGCGGGACACGCCAGAAGAGGAGTGCATTTCCACCGGAACTAGCCTAGCCACTCCCCCTCCCCAACATGATTCGCAAAGCCTTCGTCATGCAGGTCCACCCTGGACAGGAGCAGGAATACGCCCGGCGGCATCACCCGATCTGGGCCGAACTCGCTGCGGTGCTCAAGCAGCACGGCGTCCATAAATACTCCATCTTCCTGCATCCCGAGACCCGCCAGCTGTTCGCCTACGCCGAAATCGAGGACGAGGACCGCTGGAATGCGATCGCCCGCACCGACGTCTGCCAGCGCTGGTGGAAGCACATGGGCGACATCATGCCGAGCAACCCAGACCACAGCCCCGTGGCCCACGGGTTGAAAGAAGTCTTCAATCTGGATTGAAGACCCGTTGCCGGGATTCCGCACTCCGAGGCCGCATGTCCGCATCCGACGCCCCGACACCCGCACACGGCGCCCCGGCTCCGCTGCTGAAGCTGGAGCGCATCACGAAGAGCTACGGCGGCGTGCGGGCCTTGCGCGGGGTGGACTTCGAGCTGGCGGCGGGAGAGGTCCATGCCCTGCTGGGGGAGAACGGGGCGGGCAAGAGCACGCTGATCAAGGTGGCGACGGGGGCGCACGCCCCGGACTCCGGTCGGATCACGCTCGGAGGCCGGACGCTTCCGGCCCTGACGCCCGTGCTGGCGCAGGAGCTGGGAATCGCCTGCATCTACCAGCAGCCGGCGCTTTTTCCGGACCTGAGCGTGGCCGAAAACCTCGGGCTGCGGCTGGAGCGAGGCGGCCGTTGCCGGAGGATCCGCTGGGGCGAACGCCGCGAACTGGCGTCCCGCCTGCTCGCCCGGGTGGGCGCCGGGATCGATCCGGCCGCGGAGGTCCGCGAGCTGTCGATGCCCGAGCAGCAGCTGGTCGAGATCGCCTGCGCGGTGGGCGCCGGAGCGCAGATCGTGATCATGGACGAACCGACCGCCTCGCTGACCCGCCGGGAACAGGAGAGCCTGTTTGCCGTCGTGCGCGACCTCCAGGCCCACGGGGTCGGCATCGTCTACATTTCCCACCGGCTGGAGGAGATCTTCGCCCTGGCGGACCGGGTCACCGTGCTGCGCGACGGGGAGAGCGTCGGCACCCGCCCCATCCGGGAGCACGGCCAAACCTTGAGCGAGGCGGATCTCATCCGGCTCATGGTGGGCCGCGAGGTGGCGCGGTTGTACCCGCCGGCGGAATCGGTCCCGGGCGAGGTGGTGCTTGCTCTCCAAGACGTCGGCTGCCGCGCCAGCGGGGTCCGGCAGGTCAGCCTGGAGGTGCGCGCCGGCGAGATCCTCGGCCTGGCCGGGCTGGTCGGGGCCGGCCGCACCGAGCTGGCCCGGCTGCTTTTCGGCCTGACCCCGGCTGATTCCGGGCAGATCCGGCTCAACGGCCAGGCCGTCACTCTGCGCTCCCCCCGGGAAGCCATCGCCCGCGGCATCGCGTACGTGCCCGAGGACCGCCGCCGGCACGGCGTCATCCTGGAGCTGCCCATCGAGCAGAACCTGACCCTGGCCGTGCACCGCCGGCTCTTTCCCGGCGGGTGGCTGCGGGACGGCGCCGAGCGCAGCCTGGCGGAGGGATTCATCGAGAGGCTCGGCATCAAGTGCGCCGGACCCTCCCACCCCGTGGGCACCCTCTCCGGCGGCAACCAGCAGAAGGTGTCGCTGGGCCGGTGGCTGGCCACGCAACCCAAGGTCCTGATCCTCGACGAGCCGACCCAGGGCGTCGATGTCGGCGCCAAGAGCGAGATCCACCGAATCATCCGGCAGCTGGCCAAGGAGGGCCTGGCCGTGATTCTCATTTCCAGCGACCTGCCGGAGGTGCTCGGCATGAGCGGCCGGATCGGGGTCATGCGGGGCGGCACCCTCGTCGCCACCCTGCCCGGCGGCACCGAGGCCCCGGTGGTCATGGCGGCGGCCCTGGGCCAGGGAGGCGGCAAATGAAGCGGTACTTTAGGGAGCTGTCCGTCCTCGCGGCCCTGCTGGTGGTCCTGCTCGGCCTGGCGGTCTTGGCCCCGGGGTTCTATCAGCCCCAGCCTTTGCTCTCGCTGCTCACCCGGGAGGCCCCGACCCTGGTCGTCGCCTGCGGCATGGCACTGGTCATCATCAGCCGCCAGATCGACATCTCCGTGGGCTCGCAGTTCTCGGTGTGCAGCGTCTGCGCGGGGCTGCTCGCGGCCCGGGGCTGGCCCCTGGCCGCGGTGCTGCCGGCCGCCGTGGGCCTGGGCGCGCTGCTGGGTTCGCTCAACGGCGCCCTGGTGGCCGGGCTGGGTTTGCCGTCGATCGTGGTGACCCTGGCGACGATGGTGACCCTGCGGCAGGGCCTCAACCTCGTGCGGCAGGGGGAGTTCGTCAACCTGCCCGACGGCGTGCAGTGGTTCGGGCTCAGCCAGGCCGGAGGCCAGTGGACGCTGGTCGGCTTGGCGCTGGCCCTGCTTGTCGTCCTCGGCCTGGGCCTGCGGCACCTGGCCGCGGGCCGCCAGGTGTACGCGGTGGGCACCAACGCCGAGGCGGCGCGACTGGCCGGGGTGCCGCCGCGGCAGGTGACCTTCGCCGTCTTCGTCCTCCTCGGCGCCCTCACCGGCCTGGCAGCCGTCATGAACATCGTCCAGTCACCCCAGGTCCAACCCCTCTCCGGAGCGGGCCTCGAGCTCAAGGTGATCGCCGCGGTGGTGGTCGGCGGGGTGGCGATTTCCGGGGGTCGCGGCAACCTCTGGGGGGCGTTCGCCGGGCTGCTGCTGCTGGCGTGCGTTTCCCCCGCCCTCACCCACCTGCGCATCGAGGCCTACTGGGAAAAAGCGTTCCAGGGGGCGATCATCCTGCTGGCCGTCGTGGCCGACGGCGTGCGCACCCGCCGGAGTCAACCATGAGTCCCTCTTCCTGGAAGTCGCGGTTGTTCCGCCACGAGACGCTGCTGCTGCTCGTGCTCGTGGCCGAGTGGGTGTTCTTCTACCACTACGGCACCACCACCAACCGCCGGGGCGTGGTGGTCGGGTTCGGCACCCTCGACCGGCAGTTCGACATCTTGCGCCACTCCTGCGAGATCGGGTTGCTGGCGCTGGCGCTGACCCCGGTGATCCTGACCGCGGGCATCGACTTGTCGGTGGGTTCGCTCCTGGGATTGTGCGCCATCCTCTTCGGCAAGCTTTGGCACGACGGCGGTCTGCCGGTGCCGTTCGCCGCCGGGCTGACCCTGCTGATCGGCGCGGTGGCCGGCGGCCTGAACGCCGGCCTGATCACCGGACTGAGGCTGCCCCCGCTGATCGTCACCCTGGGCACCTACTCGCTCTTTCGCGGATTGGCGGAGGCGATCACCCACGGGGCGATCACGTACACCGACTTCCCGGCCGGCTTCCTGTTCTTCGGCCAGGAACGCTGGCTGGGGCTGCCGACCCAGGCGTGGCTGTTCGCCGCGGTGGCGCTGGGCGTGTGGCTGCTCGTGCACCGCAGCGTCTTTGGCCGCTCGTTCCGGGCGGCGGGCTACGCCCCGGAGGGCGCCCGCTACGCCGGCCTGCCGGTCGAGCGGCGCGTGGCGCTGGTCTATATCCTGGCGGGGGTGATCGCCGCCCTGGCCGCGATCATCTACACCGCGCGGCTCGGCCAGGCCAAGGCCGACGCCGGCACCGGCTACGAATTGTTCGCCATCACCGCCGTCGTCCTCGGCGGCACCTCCATCTTCGGCGGCAGCGGCAGCGTCACCGGCACCCTGCTCGGCGTCGCCGCCATCGCCGTGCTCAAGAGCGGACTCGCCACCCTGCCCGCCGTCATCCGCCTCAACGCCGCGGAGGAAATCGCCGGGCTGCTCACCGGCGCCCTCCTGCTGTTCGCCCTGGCGGCCGGCCCCCTGCTCCGCCGGCTCACCACCCTGCTTCCCCGGCGTTCCCGCTCGCCCCAGGCGCGCTGAGCCGAAAGCTCATGCTGTTGCCAGGATGATCAATTCGGATGTCTGCACCCTGTCCTCCGGGCAAGGCTGCGAGGAGAGAGGGGAACGGCCCTTCCTGCTCGCGCCGCTTCCCGAACCCGGCGGTTCGATTTTCGGCGCCCGGTTTTTCCTGCGCGCCTGAGTTCCACCCCCGTTCCTCTCAGCGCGGCCATCGCCACGGTATGACCCCGGCGGACGACCGCGGCCGCGAAAAACAAAAAAGCCGGCCTGCGGCCGGCTTGGTCTTGCTTGACTGTCTCCCCGCTCAGTCGCGGCGCGAGGAAAGCAGCCAGAGCAGGTGCATCAGCGAGGTGATGAACGCCGCCACGTAGGTCAGCGCGGCCGCATTGAGCGTCTGCGTGACGCCTGGCATCTCGTCGCGGTCAATGATGCCGAGCCCGACCAGCTCGGCCTTCGCCCGCCGGCTCGCGTCGAACTCGACCGGGAGCGTCACCAGGTGGAAAAGCGTCAGCACCGCGTAGCAGATGATGCCGATGTCGAGCATCACGCCGCCCAGGCCGCCGAAGAAGAAGCCGCCGATGATGATGAACGGCAGCACCTGGGAGGTGATCTGGGTGGCCGGCACCAGCGCCATGCGGGCCTTGAGCATCGAGTACCCCACCTGATGCTGGATGGCGTGGCCGGCCTCGTGGGCCGCGACCCCCAGCGCGGCCAAGCTGTAGCCGTGGTAATTTTCGGACGACAGCGCCAGGCGCCGGTGCATGGGATCGTAGTGGTCGGTCAGGTGGCCGGGAATCTCGACAATGTCGACGTCGTGGATGCCCGCGCGGGACATCACGGCCTCAGCCGCCTCGCGGCCCGTGATGCGGCCGCGCGACGGGATCTTGACGTTCGCGGCGTACGCGCTCGACACCCGGATCTGGGCGTAGAGGGCGAACACCAACACCCCGATGAAGAGCAGCCAGAAGATCGGCTGCGGGATGAAGACGAAGGCGATGGGAGTGAGGGTTGTCATGGTTGGGAAAAATTTGTGGCAATCACCAGCAATCCGCCTGCCAGCGCCCGCGGGCGCGGCGGTGGGCGAATTCGTGGCACAAATTAACAGCCGGCATCAATTTGCGAGCGAAAAGCGCCGCGGTGGAAAACATTTTCCGGGTTGTAAGTGAGCCGCTTGGACCCAGCACCGTGTCGCCGCGACCCACGGATGCGCCCGCCGGGGCCGGTCACGCCAGCCCGGCGCGCACCAGCAGCGCCTCGAGCTCGGGCGGCCGCCCCATGAAGTCGGTGAACAGCTGCATCGGGTCGGCGGAATTGCCGGGCCGCAGGACCTTCGCCACGAAATCGCCGCCCGTCGCGGGATTGAAGATGCCCTCCCGCTTGAACCGCGTGAAGGCGTCGGCATCGAGCACCTCCGCCCACTTGTAGGAATAGTAGCCCGCCGCATAGCCGACCGGGTCCGCGAAGATGTGCGTGAAGCGGTGTTCGATGGTGGGCGACGGCGGCTCGGTCGGCGGCAGGTAATCGCGCAGCAGCTGCCGCAGCGCCGCGGGGCGGCCGCCGACCGGCAGCGCGCCGGGCCCCAGATGCAGAGCGAGGTCCAGGCGGGCGAAGGCCAGCTGGCGCATGGTGGCGGACGCGCTCCGGAAGTTGCGCGCGGCGATCATGCGCCCGAACAGCTCGTCCGGGATCGGCGCCCCCGTCTCGTGGTGCCGCGCAAACAGGTCGAGGCTCTCCCGCTCCCAGCACCAGTTCTCCATGATCTGCGAGGGCAGCTCGACGAAGTCCCAGGCCACGTTCATGCCGTTGAGCGACTTCAGCTCCGTCTCGCCGAACAGGTGATGCAGGAGATGGCCGAACTCGTGGAACACGGTCTCCACCTCGCGATGCGTCAGCAGCGCCGGCCGGCCCGCGATCGGCGGCGTCATGTTGCCGCACATCAGCCCCAGGTGCGGCAGCCGCCGCCCCCCGGGGCCCGGCCCGGCCGTGATCAGGTAGTTCATCCAGGCCCCGCCGCGCTTCGACTCGCGCGGATGCCAGTCGGCATAGAACGAGCCGAGATGACGGCCGGACTGGTCCCGCACCTCATAGAACCGGACCTCGGGATGCCAGGTCTCCACCGCGCCGGCGGGGAGCTCGGTCACCGCGATGCCGAACACCCGGCGCGCCACCGCGAACATGCCGGCCAGCACGCCGCCGAGGGGAAAATAGGGGCGCAGCTGCTCCTCGTCGAAATCGTAGCGTTCGCGGCGCAGCCGTTCCGCCCAGAACGCCAGCTCCCACGGCGCGAGGGGGCCGGCGGGACGTCCCGTCCGCTCCGCCTTGAACGCCTCGAGCTCGCGGCCTTCGCGCGCGCACGCCGGCGCGATGCGCCGGTGCAGGTTCTCGATGAAGTCGAGGGCCCGCTGGCCGCTGCCGGCCATCCGGCGCGCCAGCACCAGATCGGCGAAGTGCGGCTGCCCCAGCAGTTCCGCCCGCTCCTGCCGCAGGGCGAGGATCCGGTCGACCAGGAGGTGGTTGTCGTGGGGGGCGGCGGCCCCGACCGCGGCGGCGGCCGTCCAGAGCTCGCGCCTCAGCTCCTCGTCCTCGGCATACAGCATGACCGGTTCCTGCGAGGGGGCGTGCAGCGTGAACCGCCAGACCGGCTCCTGGTCGGTGCCAAGGCCCTTCTGCCGGGCGCTCTCCCGGGCCGCCGCGCGCGCATGTTCCGGCAGCCCGCGCAGCCGGCGGGGGTCGCGGACGAGCAGCTGCCAGGCATTGGTCGCGTCGAGGACGTTCTCCGCATATTTCTGCGTCAGCTGGGCGAGCTCGCTCTGGACCGCCTCGAGCCGGGCCTTGCGGCCGGCCGGCAAATCGGCGCCCTGCTGCCGGAAATCCGCCATGGTTTCCTCAAGGTAGCGCCGGTGCCCGGCGCTGAGCCGCTGCGCGGACGGGTGCGCCGCCGCGGACTTCAGCCGCTGCCAGAGCGCGGCGTTGAGCGGGATCGCGGCGTAGAAGGCCGAGACCTTCGGCAGCAGCGCGTTGTGCGCGGCCCGCAGTTCGGGCGAATCCGCCACCGTCGTCAGGTGCGTGACCTTCGCCCAAGCCTCGTTCAGGGGATCCGTCGCCTCTTCCAGCGCCAGGAACGTGCCCGCGTAGTCCGCCGCGGCCGGATCCCGGCCCGCGATGGCCGCGATCGCCGCCCCCGCCTGCGCCAGGGCCTGCTCGATCGCCGGGCCCGCCTGGTCGGCGGTGAGCTGCGACCACCGGATGTGAAAGCTGCGGTCGAGAAAGGGATTTTCCATCAGGCGCGTAATGACCGCGCAGACCGCTCCCCTGTCAAATGAATTGCCGGGGATTACCAGCGGTAGGTCGCCCCCGCCGTGTACTGGCGACGCGCGGCCGGCACGGCCGGGACCTCCTGGAATTCGCTGTCCCAGACATTGTCCAGCAGCAGCGCGATTTCCAGGCCGCGGATCCGCGGCGGCAGGTAGTACAACCCGAGCGCGGACAGCCAGGCCTCACGGCCGCCCGCCACCCGGAGCAGGTTCTTCTCCTGGCGCCGGTATTCGTTGTCGCTCCGCACCTCCCAGCCGCCGCCCAGCCGCGCCACCGCCGCCGCCGTCACGCGGTGCCGCGCGAAATTCAGCGCGTAGAAACTGGCGTCGACCGCGGCCGAACCGTAGTCGGCATCCTTGTCCAGCCACGTGTAGCCCAGCACCAGCTCGTAGCGCGCCGTCCGGCGCGCCGCCACCAGCTCGAGCCCGGAGGTCGCGACGTCCACCGCGTTGGCGGTGCGCGCCGTGACGCCCCGGGCGAAAGTCCAGTCCACCAGGTCGTCGTCCCAGCGCCGGAACACCGCCGCCTCGATCCGCCAGCCGCCGCACCCGAACGCGCCCCCGGCCTCGAGGTTCCGGCTGGTCTCGCGCCCCAGGTTCGCGTTGCCCCGGAAGAGCCCCGAGGTCGCGCTGGAATTCAGCGCCGTGTAGGTGGGCACCTGGGTGCTTTCCGCGTACTGCAGGTGGAGACGCGCGCCGGCCGCCGTCTCCAGCACGGCCTCCGCCACGGGCGAGACGGCCGCCTCGTCGCGGTTGGTGTCGTCGTACGCGGCGCCGGCCCGGAGCGTCAGGCGGCCTCGGGCGGTCGCAAAACTGCGCTCCGGCACCAGCGCCGCCTTGGCGTAATCGCGCGTCCGGAACCGCCCGGCGGTGAGCGAGGTCGACTCGAGGTCGTCCCGCATGGCGCGGAGATTGTACGCGAGCACGTAGCCGCCGTAGTCCTCCCTCCCCTCGAGCGCCACGGCCCGCACCCGGGTGGTGTGCACGAAGGGGTTCGAGGCCCCGGGCACCGCCCGGTTGAACTCGTAGTCGTCGTAGTTGCGGCGATAGGAGGCGCCCACCTGCCAGAAATCGTCCGGCCCGCGGCCGACGCGGTGGTTGATGAGGTAGAGGTCCGTGCGCAGGAACTCCGTCTCGTTGAAGCCGAACGGGGTGTAGAGGTTGGGCCAGCCGAAGAACTTCCGCTGCCGGCCGGCGAAGAAGTCCGTCTGCGTGTCCGCGCCGCGAAACTGGAGCCGCCCCGCCGCGCGGCGAAAATCGTGGTCCCCGAAGGGCTGCGAGCCGTCCGATACCGAGCGCGCCAGATCCAGGTCGACCGCGGCCTGCGCACCGCCGTCGCCCGCCGGGAAGACATACCCCTGATAGAAAGCCTGGCGGTTGGTCCCGTAGTTGCCGAAGGCGGCGGAGACCTCGCCGCGCGCCACGACCGGCCGCCACCCGTAGGCGATCGTCCCCACTCCCGCGTTGAATCCCTCCACCGCGTTCTCCGCGCCGGTCAGCACCCGCGGCGCCGTCAGCATCGCCGGCGCGATCGGAATCTCCGCGAAGTAATGCCCGGTCTGCGGGTCGAAGAGCGCCAGCGCCCCGACCTTGAAGCCGGTGTTCTCGAAGAGGCCGCCGCGCACGGCGATATCCGCCTGGCCCTCGGCCAGGTTCCGGGCCTGCACGTCCACCCGCGGCTCGAACCGGAGCCCCGACACCGGCATGGCGAGCGCCGCCGTCGGCGTCTGGTTGGCCACCTGCCCCGAGTAGGCGACAAAGCGCGGCAGCTCGAGCGCCGGCTCCTGGGCCGCCAGCCAGACCGGCAGCGCGAAGGCAATCAATCGTGACATCCCGCGTAACGCCATGGACATTGGGTTAATTCAGTAAAACTTAAGCCTTAACTAGAATGCGCCAAAAAAGCCGCTGGATCAGCGGCTCGGGGGGACGGCGGGACGCGACTTACTCGTCCCCGTCGTTGCCGATGGCCTCGACCGGGCAGCCTTCGAGGGCTTCCATGCACAGCTGGACGTCCTCTTCGGTCGTGGGCTGGTTGTGCACGAAGGAGTAGCCACCCTCCTCCTGGCGCTTGAAGAACGCGGGGGCGGTCTCGCGGCAGAGGTCGCAGTCAATGCACTGCTGGTCGACGTAGAATTTGCCCGCGGCGTTGTCTTTCCATTTTTCAGCTTTGTTAGCCATCGCGCCGTCACTCAAGAGCAATTCGCTACGCTGTCAAGAAGACGCCTGCCGATTCCGCCGGGCGGCGGCAAAAACTGCCGGGCTTGTATTCGGACGCGCGGGACGTAGATTGCGGGAAGATGTTATCCGACCGCCCATACCTGCGCGACGCCTACCCGCGGCGCCGCACGTCGGTTACCATCTGGCTGGTTGCCGCGCTGGTCGCGGCCTACTTGGTGGAGCTGCTCGTGCTGTCCCCATGGTTCGGGACGGGCGGGAAATGGCTGAACGGGCTGACGCTCACGGTGCGCGGAGTCCAGTCCGGACAGCTCTGGACCCTCGCGACCCACAGCCTGCTGCACGGCGCCGCGCATCCCCTGCACCTGCTGTTCACGGTCCTGAGCCTCGTCTTCCTGGGACGGGAGCTCGAGCCGGCGCTCGGGCCGCGCCGCCTGCTGGCCGCCTATGCGGGCGCGGTCGTCGCGGGCGGGCTCTGCTGGACCGCCACCCACTGGGCGCATGGGGGCGTGCACCTCGGCGCCAGCGCCGGGGTGGCCGGACTCTTCGTCATCCTCGCCGGCTTGTTCCCGCGGCAAGAAGTGAACTTCCTGGTCTTTTTCCTGATTCCGGTGCGGCTGCGGCCCATCCACGTCGTCTACGCCCTGCTGGCCGCGGACCTGTTCCTGTGGTGCCTCTTTGAACTGCCGGCCGGGGCGGCACCGTTCGGGCTCGCCCCGTCCGCGCACCTCGGCGGGATGCTCGCCGGCTGGGTCTACTTCCGGTTCTGGCACGCCAACAACGGCTGGGATCGCCGGCCGGGCCTGCCGCTGCCGGCGTGGCTCAGACGGCGGCCGAAGCCCTCGCCGCCGGCCCCGCGGCGGCCGAGCGATGCCACCCGGACCCCGGGGGACCTGCGGGCCGAGGTCGACCGGATCCTCGACAAAATCAACAGCGAGGGGTTCGGCGCCCTGAGCGAAGAGGAAAAGCGCGTCCTCGACGCGGCAAAGGACCTCCTGAGCAGGAACTAGCGCCGCCGGCCCGCGCCGGCTCCGCTCCCGGCGCGCCGCAAGCCGGAGCTTCCGGTTGCGATTCGCGCTTTTCCGGAAACAATTCTGGTTTTAAGGCCTCCTATCGATATTCCGCCCTCTCCCACTCCGCTGTGAAATCCGCGTTCCTCCGCCTCGCCCGCTTCCTCGTCCCGCTGTCCGTCCTCGCCGCCGCCGCCTTCGCCGCGCCCGACAAGGAATTTAAGACCACCCCGGTCATGCGGATGGAGACCCGGACGCTGATCCGGATGCTGGAGCATTACCACTACAACAAGGATGCGGTCACCGCGGCCGATTACCCCCAGCTCATCTCCGACTACCTGGCGGAGCTCGATCCGCAGCGCCTGTTCTTCACGGCCAAGGACGAGGCCGCCTTCAAGCGGCAGTACGGCCCGCGGGCCGAGACCGACCTCGGCTACCTCGGCAACATCGACGCGGCCTTCGACATCTTCAAGGTCTACGAGCAGCGGGTGCACGGCCGCGCCAGCTGGATCTTCGAGAAGCTGAAGGGCGAGTTCGACTTCACCGGCAACGACGCCTACGCGCCCGACCGGAGCAAGAGCCCCTTCCCCGCCGATCCGGCCGAGGCCGACGTGCTCTGGGAACAGCGCGTGAAATACGAGCTGCTCCAGGACATGCTGGGCAAGAAGACCGCCGAGGACGCCAAGAACACCCTGCGGAAGCGCTATGAGCGCATGCTGAAGAACCTCAGCGACATCGAGCCGGCGGACGTCCAGGAGATGTTCCTTTCCAGCCTGACGCGGATGTACGACCCGCACTCGGCGTATTTTTCCGCCGACACCCTGCAGGACTTCAGCATCCAGATGAAGCTCTCGCTGGTCGGCATCGGCGCGGTGCTCAGCATCGAGGAGGACGGCAACTGCGTGGTGCGCGAGGTCGTGCCCGGCGGCCCGGCCTTCAACAGCGGCCAGATCCACGTGAACGACAAGATCGTCGCCGTCCAGCAGGAGGGCGGCGAGACGATCGAGGTGGTCGGCATGAAGCTGCGGCGGATCGTCGACATGATCCGCGGCGACAAGAACTCCAAGGTCACCCTCACCATCCTGCCCCGCGACGAGACGGATTCGAGCAAGACGAAGCTGGTGCACATCACCCGCGACATCATCAAGCTGAACTCGGCCCGCGCCACGGCCTGGATCCACCAGCTGCCCGGCGAGCAGGGCGCCTCCGTGCCCGTCGGCGTGATCGTCCTCAACTCCTTCTACGGCCCGCCCGACGATACCGAGGAGAACGCCAACAAGAGCACCGCCTCGCAGGACGTGGCGGAGCTCATCGGCAAGCTCAAGCAGGAGGGCATCAAGGCGCTGGTCGTCGACCTCCGCCGCAACGGCGGCGGCCTGCTCTCCGAGGCCGTGGCCCTGACCGGCCTCTTCATCGAGGTCGGTCCGGTCGTGCAGGTCCGCGACTCGCTCGGACACCTCGCCGTCGACGGCGACACCAACCCGGCGGTGGTCTACGACGGCCCGCTGGCCGTCCTGACCTCGCGCTTCAGCGCCTCGGCCTCCGAGATCTTCGCGGGCGCGCTCCAGAACTACGGGCGCGCGGTCGTCATCGGCGACAGCACCACCCACGGCAAGGGCACCGTGCAGGCCGTGCTGGAGATGAAGAACTACATGGGCCACCTCCTGGAGAACCCGGGACAGACCGGCGCCGCCAAGCTCACGGTGCAGAAGTTCTACCTGCCGAGCGGCTCCTCGACCCAGAAGAAGGGCGTGGTGCCGGACATCGCGCTGCCCTCGATCGACGACTTCCTCCCCATCGGCGAGGCGGACCTGCCGCACGCGCTGATCTGGGATGAGATCAAGCCGACCATGTTCGAGGGCAAGGCGCTGCCCGCGACGTTCCTCAAGCCCCTGCTCGAGGCCAGCCGGGAGCGGCAGGCCAGCCTCGAGGAATTCGCCTACCTCCGGAAGGGCATCGACCGCTTCAAGGAGCGCCAGGAACAGAAGCTGATCACGCTCAACCTCGCGCAGCGACAGGCGATCAAGCAGGCGGACGACGAGTTCAAGCAGGCGATGGACCAGGAGCGCGACCGGCTGGCGCAGAACAACTACCCGTCGCGCGAGATCAAGCTCGACTCCGTGCTCAAGGGTGAAGCCGCCGGCCCGAAGGAGCCGCCGAGCGCCACGCTCGAAGACGGCGGCCCCGACGCCGCCGATTCGGGGGACGAGGCCAAGTTCGACGTGCACCTGCGCGAATCCCTGCGCGTCGTGATCGACGCCCTGCGGCTCAACGCCGATCCGCAGTACTGGGCGGACGGCCGCGCGCCGCTGACCGCCAGCGCCCGCGTGCGCAAGGGCTGAAACCCGCCGCGCGACCCCGCGGCGGCTCGGCCCTCCCCTCTCCCCTCGCCGGGTCCCGACCGATCCCGAATCAGCGCTCCAGGAAAAGGTAACGCTCGCGGCCCGTCAGGTCCTGGACCGAGTCGATGAGCCGAAACCCGGCGGCCTCGGCGAGCGGGCGCAGGGACTGGTGCTGGGCGATCCCGGTCTCGCACGCGAGCAATCCGTCCGGCGCCAGAAAGCCCGGCGCCTCGCGGATGATGCGCGCCAGCGCCGCCGCTCCGTCGGGGCCGGGGGACAGCGCCTCGAGCGGTTCGTGCTCGCGGACCTCGGGCTCCGCGGCCCGGGTTTCCTCGGCGGAGAGGTAGGGCGGATTGGCGACGATCAGGTCGAACCTCTCGCCGGCCGCCAGGGCGGAGAACCAGTCGGATTCCCGCAGGACCACGCGCTCGGCCAGGCCCAGCGCCGCGGCGTTCTCCCGCGCCAGCGCCAAGGCGGCGCTGCTGCGGTCGACGGCCAGGACCGCGGCGTCCGGATGCGCCTTCGCCAGGGCGAAGGCGATGGCCCCGGTGCCGGTCCCCAGGTCGAGCAGCCGCGCCACCGGGCCGGGCCGCCGCCGTTGCAGCAGCTCGACCAGATACTCCGTCTCGGGCCGCGGGATCAGCGCGCGCCGGTCGACCTTCAGCTTCAGGCCGGCGAATTCCGTCTCCCCCAGGATGTATTGCAGCGGCTCGCGGTTGCCCCGCCGTTTCACCAGCGGCCGGATCCGCTCCAGCTCCGCCTCCGTGAGCGGCCGCTCGAACTGCAGGTAGAGCTGCATCCGCTTCAACCCGAGCGTGTGACCGATCATCAGCTCCGCGTTCAGCCGCGCGCTCTCGACGCCGCGCTTGTCGAGGAAGTCGGTCGTCCGCTTGATGATCTCGAGCACGGTGAGCATGGTCAGTCGGCGTCCGCGGGCTCGAGCCGCCGCTCCGGTCGCGGGCCGCCGGTCAGCTCCGCCAGCTTCTCCTCGAACTCGGCCCGCTGCAGCGCCTCGATCACGGGTCCGATGTTCCCCTCCAGGATCGCCGGCAGGCTGTACAGCGTGAGCCCGATGCGGTGGTCGGTCATGCGGTTCTGGGGAAAATTGTAGGTGCGGATGCGCTCGCTGCGGTCGCCGGTGCCGATCTGGCTGCGGCGCTGGGCGGCGTAGCGCGCGCGCTCGTCGTCCTCCTTCTGCTTCAGCAGCCGCGAGCGCAGCACCGCCATCGCCCGCGCCTTGTTCTTCTGCTGGGAACGGTCGTCCGCGCAGTAGACCGTCAGGCCGCTCGGCTTGTGCACGATCCGCACCGCCGAGTCGGTGGTGTTGACCCCCTGCCCCCCCGGTCCGCTGGCGCGCTGCACCGTGATCTCCAGGTCCTGCGGATCGATGGAGACGTCGACCTCCTCGGCCTCGGGCAGCACCGCGACGGTGACCGTGGAGGTGTGGATCCGGCCGTTCGCCTCCGTGACCGGGATGCGCTGCACCCGGTGGACGCCGCTCTCGAACTTCAGCTGCCGGTAGACCTGGCTGCCGGTGATGAGGAAGATGACTTCCTTGAATCCGCCGCGGTCCGACACGCTGGAGCTCATGGGCTGGATCTTCCAGCCCCGGGCCTCCGCGTACTTCACGTACATCCGGTAGAGGTCCGCCGCGAACAAGCCGGCCTCGTCGCCCCCGGTGCCGGCGCGGATCTCGAGCACCGTGTTGCGCGAATCCGAAGGCTCCGGCGGGATCATCGCCAGCAGGATCGCCTGCCGGAGCGCGGCCAGCTGCTGCTGCAGTTCGGGCAGCTCCAGCTGGGCCAGCTCGCGCAATTCCGGGTCGGCGGCGTTGTCCTTCATCAGCGCCGCGTGCTCGGCGAGTTCCCGCTCCAGCCGGGAATGGCGGGCATGGTTTTCCACCAGCTCCCGCAGCCCCTGCTGCTCGCGGGTGACGTCGGCGGCTTTCCGCGGGTTGGCGTAGAAGGAAGGCTCCGCCATCTGCGCCGCGAGCTCGTCGAGACGGCGCTGAAAGGGGGCGATGTCGGGTAGGCTGTCCATGCAGGAAACGGGAGCGGGAAATTGCGAATTGCTTCAGCCGCGACGCGCGGCTTTATCAAAGGCCAAGACCGGCGGCTAGTTACGCCGCCTAGTAGAAAACAATCGCGATGGCCTCAACGCTCTTCACTCAGAACATCATCGCCTGCGTCTGGGACTTTGACAAGACTTTGATCCCGGCTTACATGCAGGCGCCGCTTTTCCGCCGCTACGGCGTGGACGAGGCGACGTTCTGGGCCGAGACCAACGCCCTGGCCGAGAACTACCGGCGCCGCGGCTATCACATTTCCCCCGAGATCAGCTACCTCAACCACCTGCTGACCTACGTGCTATCCGGGCAGATGGGAGGATTGAGCAACAAGATCCTGCGCGAATGCGGCGCCGAGATCCGCTTTTACCCCGGCCTGCCCCGCTTCTTCGAGACCGCGCGTTCCTGGGTCAAGGCCAAGCCCGAATACGTGAAGCACGAGCTCCAACTCGAGCATTACGTGGTCAGCACCGGCCTGGCCGAGATGATCCGCGGCAGCGCCGTCGCCCCCTACCTCGACGGGGTCTGGGGTTGCGAGTTCATCGAGAATCCGCTCCAGCCCGGCTTCCTCCGGCAGAAGGAGCTTCCCCTCGAGGCCGCGGCTGAGATCGCGCAGATCGGCGTGATGATCGACAACACGACCAAGACCCGGGCGATCTTCGAGATCAACAAGGGCACCAACCGCAACCCGGCGATCGACGTCAACGCGAAGGTGACCCCCGAGGATCGCCGGATCCCGATCCAGAACATGATCTACATCGCCGACGGCCCGAGCGACGTGCCGAGCTTCTCCGTGGTCAAGAAAGGCGGCGGCAAGACTTACGCGGTCTACAACCCGGCCGTGAAGGCCGAGTTCGAGCAGAATGACCGGCTGCGCCAGACCGGCCGCATCGACCATTACGGTCCGGCCGACTACACGGAAGCCAGCGCCACCACGCATTGGCTGCACCTGCATATCGAGAAGCTTTGCGACCGCATCGTGGCTGACCGTGAGGCGGCCGTGGCTTCCCGGATGACGCGCCCGCCCCGTCACCTGAATGCTTCGCCGGAAGAGGAAGCCGCCCGCCGCGCCGGCAAAGGCCCGAAACAAACCACTTTCCTCGAGTAAGACCGCGCCGGCCGGCATCGTCCCCCTTGCCCGGCCAGAAATAAAGCCGCCCCGGCGTCAGAAGCCGGGGCGGAAGCTAAAGGCCAGTCAAGACAGGCGCTCGCCCACCGGCTCAGCCAGTCGCAATGACAAACCGCGGCGGATCCCTCAGCACGCGGAAGTAGAGCTCGTCACCGTAGATATCCCAGCGTTCCGGCTGGCTGGGCACCACCGGCTTGGCCGGCTCTTCCGAAACCACCGGAGCCCGCTCCTTCAACCGCTCCACGATATTGCTGACCCGCTCGGCATAGTCGTAACTCACATTGGGAGCCCGACCTGCCATGACGGCGTTAACCCCGCAATTCCAGGCCAGGGCAATGTTGAAGGGACTGGGATCAATGCCGGCATTTGCCAGATTTTTGCGAATCCACTCATAGTGCTTCACCGCCACCTCGTCAGCAGCAGCCCGCTGGACTGCCTGGCTGAAGGGCCGGGAGGTATGCATCTTCCAGGTGGAAGAGCGGAACTGGTAGGGCCCCAATTCCCCGAAACGGCCGGCCTGGGAGTGATTCGTCGGGTTTTCGACCCAATTGATCGCGCGCAAGGTTTCCCAACGGTCAGACGCAGCGGTTTTAATTGTAAAAACCAAAACGCCAACCATGAGCATTAACGATGTGAGCTTTCTATTCATAGCCAAAGTGGGCCGGAAAAAGGGCATATCTAAGACCCGGACAAGGAGGAATTACTCCCAAAAAATTTACGCGCGCCGGGGTGTCACGGCTTTTACCGTTTCACTCGGAAAAATCGTAAAAAACACTGTTTTTACGCGCCGTTTTTGCCCAAAAAAAATTGGCCTTCTCCGATCGTTTTTTACGAAAAATCCTCGATCAACCTAGCCACCAACGCAGTCCACCCCGTTTGGTGACTTGCTCCTAATCCACGACCGGTTTCGCCATGGAAGTACTCATGGAAGAGCACCTGATCACGCCTCCGAGGGTCCTCTGAAAACGCAACTTGATTGCCATGACAGGGCCGACCTCCCGTCTTTTCCGGAACGAACAGCCGGATCATTCGGCGGGCCAGTTCGCGGGCAGCCTGCTGCAGCGTCATCCGATTTCCACTGCCCGTCGGAAACTCGATCGTAAACGAATCGCCGTAAAAGTGATGGTAGCGCTCGAGGGCCTCGATCAGCAGGAAGTTGGTGGGAAACCAAACGGGACCACGCCAATTGGAATTGCCGCCAAAAAGACCGGAGTCGGATTCGCCTGGGACATAGTTGACCCGGTATTCCCTTCCCCCCGCCTGCATCACGAACGGGTTATCCTGATAGATTCGGGAGAGCGATCTCACCCCGTAGGGCGACAGGAATTCCTTTTCATCAAAGACATAGGCCAGGACGCGTTCGAGTCGCCGCCGCGAGGGGATGGCGAGAAGCCTTCGGCCGACCGCGGCCTTGCCCTGGGTCATGTAGGAAATGTGGGAGGAGAGGTCCCGACGGTTCTCCAAAAACCAGCGGGTGCGCTTGGCAAATCCCGGCAGCCGGTCGAGTCGGGCCTCCTCGATGAATTCGACCGCAAACAACGGGATGATCCCCACCATCGAGCGTAGCCGCAGGGGAAACGCCTTACCGTCCAGCAGCAGCTGATCGTAGTAGAATCCGTCCCCCTCATGCCACAATCCGGTGCCGCCGAGGTGGTTCATGGCATCGGCGATGGACACGAAATGCTCGAAGAACTTGGAGGCGATGTCCTCGTAGGTCGGATCCTCCTCCGCCAGCTCGAGCGCGATCGCCAGCATGGTGCTGCAGTAAAAGGCCATCCACGCGGTGCCATCGGCCTGCTCCAGATGCCCCCCCGTGGGCAGCGGCTTGGAGCGATCAAAAACGCCGATATTGTCGAGTCCGAGGAAGCCCCCGGAGAAAAGGTGCCGTCCACCGGGGTCCTTGCGATTCACCCACCAGGTAAAATTGACCAGCAATTTCTGGAAAACCCGGGCCAGGAACAGCCGATCCCGGGCCCCGCGCGGGCCGGTCAGCTTGTAAACCCGCCAGCACGCCCAGGCATGCACCGGCGGGTTCACATCCGAAAAATTCCACTCGTAGGCGGGAATCTGACCGTTGGGGTGCATGTACCATTCGCGCAGGAACAGGTTCAGCTGGTCCTTGGCGAACTGGGGGTCGATCCGCGCAAAGGGGATCATGTGGAAAGCGACGTCCCAAGCCGCGAACCACGGGTATTCCCACTTGTCGGGCATCGAGATGATGTCGCGATTGTAGAGGTGCGGCCAGTCGCTGTTGCGGCCCCGCCGGCGCGCGGCGGGCGGAGGCGGCTGCGCGGGATCACCCTCGAGCCAGTCCTCGACGATCAGGTGGTAGAATTGCTTCGACCACAGCAGCCCCGCAAACGCCTGGCGGGCGACGTGACGCTCCTCCGCCGGGATCGCTGCCGGCAGCACGTGCGCGTAGAATTCCTCTGCCTCCGCGCGCCGCCGGGCCAGGACCTCGTCGAACCCGGCCCCGAAAGCACCTCCGCCCGGCGCTCGGCTCCGCGCGGCATCCTGCTCGGCATGGAGCCGCAGCCGCAGGGCGACCGTTGCCCCGGCCGCGATCGTCTCGCTGCGGTGCGCGGCCACCTTCGTGCCGACGCGGCGGGGATTCACCGCTTCGTTCCGGCCGTGGACGACATAATCGTCGAAGGCGTCCTTCACGTAGGGGCCGGGATTCTCGGACTGGAACAGGCGCTGCGCGTTGGTCTCGTTGTCAGTGAACAGCAGGGCGGCGGGCCGGCCGTCGACCGGCTCGATCTCCCACACCCAGCGGCCCAGGGTCGCATGGTGCATCAGCACCTGCCCCGGCGCGCCGGGATGCATCCGGGGCTTCACCTCACACCCCTCGTGCCGGCAGCCCCAAGACCAGGTGTTGCGGAACCAGAGCGTCGGCAGCAGGTGCAGCACCGCGGGCTCCGGGCCGCAGTTCGTCGCGCGGATCTCGATCAGCAGCTCGTCGGGTCCGGCCTTGGCGTACTCGACCGCCACCTCGAAATAACGCCCGTCCGCGAACACCCCCGTGTCCTCCAGCTCGAATTCGGGATCCGCCTTGCCCCGCCGGGCGTTCTCCTCGCGCAGGCGCGCGTACGGGAATGCCGCCTGCGGGTAGTGGTAGACCGCCCGCATATGGCTGTGCGTCGGGGTGCTGGCCGTGTAGAAATACGCCTCCTTCACGTCCTCGCCGTGGTTGCCCTCGGGGCCGCTGAGCCCGAAGAGCCTTTCCTTGAGGATCGGGTCGCGGCCGTTCCAGAGCGCGAGCGCGAAGCACAGCCGGCATTCCCGGTCCGTGATGCCGAGCAGGCCGTCCTCGCCCCAGCGATAGGCCCGGCTGCGCGCCTGCTCGAAGGGGAAGTACTGCCAGGCCTCGCCGTCGGCCGAGTAATCCTCGCGCACGGTGCCCCACTGGCGTTCGGCGAGGTAGGGCCCCCAGCGCTTCCAGTTCTTTTCGCGTCGGGCGTCCTCCGCGAGCCGGGCGTGCTCGGCGGTGGCGGCGCGGCTCTCGACGGGGACGGGCGACGGCGGGGGCGCGTTCTTCACGCCGCGATGCTACGGGGGCGATCCCGCATGGCACGGAAATTCTCCGCCGGCGCGGCTAGGGCACCAGGGCCAGGAAAAGGTAGGCGGCGAACAACACCACGTGCACGGCACCCTGCATCAGGTAGGTGCGTCCGGTCCCGAGCGTGACGGCGCTCACGAGGAGGGTCACCGCCAGCAGCGCCATCTCCTTCGGCGCCAGCCCCAGCACCAGCGGCAGGTCGAAGACCATCGACGCCATCACGACCAGCGGGACCGTGAGCCCGATGGTGGCCAGGGCCGAGCCGATCGCCAGGTTCATGCTCGTCTGGAGGCGATTGGCCCGCGCCGCCCGCACGGCGGCGAAGGTCTCCGGCAGGAGCACCAGGGCCGCGATGATGATGCCGACCACCGCGCGGGGTGCGTCGGCCGCCGCCACGGCGCGCTCGATCGCGGGGGAGAGCATCTTCGCCAGCCCCACCACGCCCCCGAGCGACAGCAGGAGCAGAGCCAAGCTCCCCCACGTGCGCGCCAGCGTCGGCGGCTCCGCGTGCGCCTCCGGGTCGGAGGAATTCTCGGCGGGGATGAAGTAGTCGCGATGCCGCATCGTCTGCACGAACACGAAGATCGCCCACAGGAGCGCGGAGCTCACGGCCACGAACACCAGCTGCGACGGGCTGTACGTCCCGCCCTCAGTGGCCGTCGTGAAGGCCGGCACGACCAGTGTCAGCGAGGCCATCACGATCAGGGCGGCCAGCCCCGCGCCGGCGCCCTCGACCCGGAAGGTCTGCTCGCGGTGGGCCAGGCCGCCGGCGAGCAGGCAGAGGCCCAGGACCCCGGTGCAGATGATCATCACCGCCGCATACAACGCATCGCGGGCCAGCACCGCCATGCCCTCGCCCCCCGCGACCATCATCGAGAGGATCAGCGACGACTCGATCGCCGTCACCGCCAGCGCGAGGACGAGCGTGCCGAACGGCTCCCCCACCCGGTGCGCGACGACCTCCGCATGATGCACGGCCGCGAAGACCGCCCCGGCCAGGGCGCACCCGCAGAGCAGCACCAGCCCCGGCACCGCGACGCCGGACAACGCGATGCCCAGCATTCCCAGCGCCAGCAGGGGCACCAGCCAGGTCCACGCAGGCACCCGCGATGCGCCCGGCCGGGCGGTGGGGGCGGGAGGCGTTGACGGCGGAGGGGGGCTGGGCATCTCGCGCATGGCTTGGTTTTGGTTGCGGCTCGTCCGGTGACTCGCAGCCGGGCGGAAACCGTGGGAATAGCGAAGGGGCTGACCGCCGCGGACCCTGCTTGCACGGGACGGGCTCGTCCGTGCGGGCCTGCGGCGCACCGGCGCCCGAACCGAAGGCTCGGGGAATCACCCCGTCCGTCAACCACGGATTGTGCGCGGCCGTTTTCTAAAGCAGCCGCTCGATCGCCGCCCGGCCGGCCGTGCCGGCGATGAAGTAGATGTGGCGTTCGTCGGCCCAGGAGGCGACGCTCATACCGGCGCGCTCGGCAAAGCCCGGCCGTGCGGAGACCGCCAACTGCGGGAAGTCGGCCCGGCGCGCGATATAGCAGTGATACCAGACGCCGTTGCGCTCAAAGCAGACCTCGAGCACGTCGCGGCCGGCCAGCCGCAGGGTCCGGCAGCCCCCGTCCCGCAGCGCGGCAAAGTCCACCGGCAGGCCGCCGCCGAGGCGGGCGGAAGGATCGCTCAACATCGCGCGCAGGGAGTTCTGCCCCGGCCCGTGCCCGCCGTGTCCCGCCTCGTGGGCCGCGTCGGCCGCCACCTGCGCGGCCAGCGTCTCCATGGCCGCGGCCCGGCGCGGCCAGAACGCCAGCCCGGCCGCCAGCAGGACGGCAAGGCACGCCGCGGCCGCAAGCCACGCCGGCTGGTTCCACCAACCGGTCGCGGGACGGGCGGGCGTGGTGACTCGGGCGCCCGCGAGGATGGCCTCGCGCAAACCGGCCGGGACCGGCACGGTGGCCAGTTTGGCGCTGAGCACGGCGTCGAATGCCTGTTCGTGGGCCAACCACTCGCGCAGGGCCGGGTCCGCCCGGACCTGCTCCAGCGCCGGACCGAACGTCGCATCGCCGGCGTCCGCGCCGTTGGGGCGGTAGGCTTGCAGGATGAATTTCGCCTCGACGTTGTTCATGGGATTTTCCGTTGGATTGGGGCCGGGAAGGGCTCGACCTTCGGCCGGGCCCCCGCCTCCTTGCGCGCGAGGGCGGCCCGGAGCTGCGCCTTGCCCCGCGACAGCCGCGACATCACCGTGCCGATCGGCGCTTCGATCGCCTCGGCGATCTCCTTGTACGAAAGTTCCTGCAGATAGAACAGCGTGAGCGGCACGCGGTAGGTCTCCTCCACTTCCTGGAGCGCCTCCACGACCAGGCCGGCATCCATGCCCGCGACCACGTCGACCTCCGGAGCCGCGGGATCGGACTCGGCCGGCCCGAGATCATCGAGCGCCGTCACCCGTTCCGCCCGGCGGCGTCCCCGCAGAAATTCCCGGTACAAGGTGGTGAAAAGCCACGCTTTCGCCTTGCCGCCGTCACGCAGCGCATGCCCCTGCTTCGCCCAGATGAAGAAAGTCTGCTGGGTCAGGTCCCCCGCATCGGCGGTGTTTTTTGTCAGGCTGAGGGCAAAGCGGTAGAGCGGCGTGTAGTACGCGTCCACCAGCTGGATGAATGCCTCGCTCGACATGCCGGAATAAGAGCCTGACCCATCCGGGCTTATTCCAGGAAAATCGCCGCTTGGCGAGCCGCCCCTGCGCCGGGGGCCGGCGGGGCCGGAAAGTGGTGGCAAGGCCCGGAATCGAACCGGGGACACAAGGATTTTCAGTCCTCTGCTCTACCAACTGAGCTACCTTGCCGTGAGCGAAAGGGCGCGAGTTAAAAGGGCGGCGGAACAACGCGTCAACGGGGAATTTTGGCTTTCGGCGGCGGCACCGGAGCCAGGTCACCGGCCCATAGCCTCCGGTAGACCGGGTGCACCGGGCGCTCGATCCGGCCGGGATCGAATCCTCGTTCCTCCACGTAATCGATGCCATAGTGAAACGCCGCCAGCAGCAGCGGCTCGGAAAACCGGCTTTTCTCGTGCAGGTAACTGCGGCACCAGGCGAGGTAGTCGATGCCCGCCGCGAGATTGCGGCGCCAGTCCCAGACCGCCGGCTCGTAGGGCTCGCGGCTGACCGTCCGCCAGGCCGCGGGCTTGAGCTGCATCAGCCCCCGGGCCTCGCCGTTGCGCGCGCGCGGGTCGAAGTTCGACTCCGCCGCCACGATCGCGTAGACATAAGCCGGCTCCAGCCGGTAGCGCGCGGCCAGCGGGTGGATCGCCTCCCAAACCGTTTCCGGCGTCGCCGGATCCTCGGGCAACGGCGGACGCCTTCCGCAGCCGGCTCCGACCGCGGCCGCGAGCAGGCCGGCCAGCAGGAAGCGCGGCGCCGACCGGCGGCGGACGCGCGTGCGCACACCGGCTTTTTCCCTGAGATCCATGCGCATGCCTTTATCCGTGATTGCGGCCAGGGCAAACGCCACCGTCGGCCGGGCGGCAGGCCGGGCCTAGATTTTCCGAAAAACCAGGGCCGCGTTCTGCCCGCCGAAACCAAGGTTGTCGCTCAGCACCGTGCGGACGGCAGCCGACCGCTTGACGTTCGGCACGTAGTCGAGGTCACATTCCGGATCCGGCGTCTCATAGTTGATCGTGGGCGGGACCTCGCCGGTTTCGATCGCCTTGACGCTGATGATGGCCTCGATGCCGCCGGCGGCGCCGAGCAGGTGCCCGGTCATCGACTTGGTGGAGCTGACCAGCAGCTTGCGCGCGTGGTCGCCGAAGACCTTCTTGATGGCCATGGTCTCGAACTTGTCGTTGTACGGCGTCGACGTGCCGTGCGCGTTGATGTAGTCGACGTCCGCCGGGCTCGCGTTCGCGTCGGCGAGCGCGCGGGCCATCGCGTTCGACAGCCCCTTGCCCTCCGGGTCCGGGGACGTGATGTGGTACGCGTCGCACGTGGCTGCGTAGCCGGCCAGCTCGCAGTAAATCCGCGCGCCGCGCGCCAGGGCGTGTTCCAGGCTTTCCAGCACCAGGATGCCGGCGCCCTCGCCCATGATGAAGCCGTCGCGGTTGAGGTCGAAGGGCCGGCTCGACTTCTGGGGCACCTCGTTGTTGGTGCTCATCGCCTTCATCGAGCAGAAACCCGCGTACGCCAGCGGCGTGATCGCGGCCTCGGAGCCGCCGCAGATCATGACGTCGGCTTCGTCGCCGCGGATCATGCGCAGCGATTCCCCGATGGCGTGCGCCGCCGTGGCGCAGGCGCTGACCACGCCGAAGTTCGGCCCGCGGGCGCCGAGGTCGATCGCGACCAGGCCCGTGCACATGTTGCTGATCAGCGCCGGAATCATGAACGGCGACACCTTGCGCGGCCCACGCTCGAGCAGCACCTTGTGCTGCGTCTCGATCGTCAACATGCCCCCGATGCCCGAGCCGATGATCACGCCGACCCGGTCCGGGTCCTCCTTGGTCATGTCGAGCTTCGCGTCCGCCACCGCCTGGCGCGACGCGCAATAACCGAAGTGGGTGTAGCGGTCGTTGCGCCGGGCCTCCTTCGGATCCATGTGCTGGGCCGCATCCCAGCCGCGCACCTCCGCGCCGATCTGGCAGCTGTAGTCCTTGGCATCGAACAGCGACACGCGGTCGATGCCCGACTTGCCCGCCAGGATGGACGACCAGAAGTCGTTCACGTTGTGGCCCAGCGAGGCAATGACACCCATGCCGGTGACCACGACTCGCTTGCTATGAGGGGGTACTGTTTCCATCAAAATTTCGTGGGCCGAAAAAAAAAGCGCCCTACCGGGCCATCACTCGGCCAGACGGTAGAACGCTTTCTACGGAAGCCAAAAGCTATTTCTTTCCTGCCTTCTGCTCGATGTAGGCGGTGACATCACCCACGGTCTGCAGCTTCTCGGCGTCGGACTCGGGAATCTCACCCTTGATCTCGTCTTTGAACTCTTCCTCAAAAGCCATGATGAGTTCGACCGTGTCGAGCGAGTCGGCACCGAGGTCGTCAAGGAATGACGCCTGCGGCGTGATCTGCTCCTCGTTAACGTTCAGTTGGTTAACGATGATTTCTTTGACGCGCTGGTCGATGGTTTTCTGTTCAGCCATGGAGGTGTAAAATTGGGTCGAAAACGTTGAGAGACAGGCATCACATCACCATGCCGCCGTCAACGGTAAAAACTTGCCCGGTGATGTAGCCGGCCTCCTCGGAGCAGAGAAAAGCGGTCATATGCGCGATGTCCGCTGACTCGCCGAGACGCTTGAGCGGAATCACCGAAGTGATCTTCTCCGCCGCCTCAGGCGGCAGGGCCGCCGTCATGTCCGTCTTGATGAATCCCGGCGCCACGGCGTTCGAGGTGACATTCCGGCCGGCAAACTCCTTCGCGATCGCCTTCGTGAACCCGATCATGCCCGCCTTGGCCGCACAGTAGTTGGCTTGGCCGGCATTCCCCATCAGACCTACGACCGAGGTGATGTTGACGATCCGTCCCCACCGCTTCTGCGTCATGGCCCGCCCGATGTACTTGGTCCAGTGGTAACAGCTCGTGAGATTGGTCGCGATCACCGCGTTCCAGTCATCTTCCGACATCCGGAAGAGCAGCCCGTCCTTGGTGATTCCCGCATTGTTGACGAGGATGTCGATCTGACCGAACTCGGCCAGCAGGTCGGCGCTGGCCTTGGCCACGGCCGCACCGTCCGCCACGTCGACCGCGACCGCCTTCGCCTGGCCGCCGGCCGCCACGATCGCTGCCGCGGTCGCGCCGCAGCTGTCGGCCGACTTGCTGACACAAATCACCCGCACGCCCTGCTTGGCGAGCAGTTCCGCAATTGATTTGCCGATACCGCGGCCCGCGCCGGTGACAAGCGCGGTACGATTAGTGAAGGTGAGGCTCATAGAGTAGTGGGGATGGGAGCGGATTGCTGGCAGCCAAATCCCGCTTCGGCAATCCCCAATCCTCTCTGGACTCCGCCCTGGCGACGAGCCTCCGGCTCAGTAAACATCGCGCTGGTAGCGCTTCTCCTTCTTGAGCTTCTTCAGGTATTCCACCGCCTGCGCCGCGTCGAGGCCGCCTTGCGACATGGCGATCTGCTGGAGGGCGGCATCGACGTCCTTCGCCATCCGATGCGCGTCGCCGCACACGTAGAAATACGCCCCGCCTTCGAGCCACCGCCACAGTTCGGCCGCGTTTTCCCGCATGCGGTCCTGCACGTAGACCTTCTGCGCCTGATCGCGCGAAAAGGCGAGGTCGACGCGCGCCATCTTGCCCTCGGCCAGGAGCCGGGTCCACTCGTCGCCGTAGAGATAGTCCGTCGCCTGATGCTGGTCGCCGAAGAACAGCCAGTTCCGGCCGGTCGCGCCGGTGGCGACCCGTTCCTGCACGAAGGCCCGGAACGGCGCCACGCCGGTGCCCGGCCCCACCATGATCACGTCCTTCGTGCCGTCCTCGGGCAGCCCGAAATGCGATTCCGCGACGAACACCGGAATCAGGGTCTTGCGCCGCGTCACTCGGTCGGCGAGGTAGGTCGAGCACACGCCGTAGCGCCGGCGCCCGTTCGACTCATAACGCACGGGCGCGACCGTGAGGTGCACCTGGCCGGGATACAGCTTGGGGGAGGACGCGATCGAATAGAGGCGGGGCATCAGCCGCCGCGTGTGGTCGACGAACTCCTGCGGACTCAGCCGCGCCCCGGGAAACTCCTCGAGAAGATCGATGAACTCGCGCTGCCCGAGGAAGGTCTCGCGCAGTTCCTCGGCGCCCGGGGCCAGCAGGGCCTCCAGCCGGACCTTCTCGGCCGGGTTCGCGGTCTTCGCCAGCAGGGTCTCCAGAATCTTTTTTGTCGGTCCCGCGATCGACAGCTTGCTGGTCAGGGCGTCGCGCAGGCTGACCGGCGACGGCACCCGCGCAACCGTCACGGGCTCGTTGCCGGTGGCGCCGAGCAGCTCGATGATCTCCTCCACCACCTGCGGGCGATTGCAGCAGTACACCCCGAGGGAATCGCCCACCTTGTAGGTCAGTCCGCTGCCGGCGATGTCGACCACCAGATGACGCGTGTCCTTGCTCGAGCCATCCTTGTTGAGCACCCGGTTCTCCAGCAGCTTCGCCGGAAGCGGGTTGTCCTTCGTGTACGGATTGGTCGGCGGAGTCGAAAGGTGCATGTGAATCCTCGCTTTACGGACCCGTCGGCCCCGCTTGGCAAGCCCTCATTGTGTCCGAGAATCCCCGGCCTCGCTTAATCTGTTGCGCCGGCCCGGACCGCCTGCCATGCAGCGAGCCATGGAACCGGTGCGCATCCAGAAATTCATCGCCGAGGCGGGCGTCTGCTCCCGCCGCGCGGCGGAAGGCCTGATCGTCGCCGGCGAGGTCTACGTCAACGGCGCCCCGGCGCAGCTGGGCCAGAAGATCACGCCCGGCGTCGACAAGGTCACCGTCCGCGGCAAGCCGCTGCGCGGCCACCTCCAGCCCAAGCTCGCGCTGGTCATGCACAAGCCCCGCGGCGTCGTCTGCAGCAACCGCGACCCCCACGCCGAGCACACCGTCTTCGACCTCCTGCCGCGCGAATGGGCCAGGCTGCGGCTGTTCTGCGCGGGCCGGCTCGACAAAGACAGCGAGGGCCTGGTGATTCTCACCTCCGACGGCGACCTGGCGCACCGCCTCATGCACCCGTCGAGCCTGGTCGTGAAGCGCTACTACGTCTCGCTGGAGCAGCCGTTCCCGGCCAGCCGCCTGCGCCAGCTCCTGCGCGGAGTGGTGATCGAGGGCGAGCGGCTCAAGGTCGAGCGCGCCAATCTCGTCAATCCCCGCGCCGACCGCACCTCCACCGAGCTCGACGTGCACATGCACCACGGCAAGAAGCGCGAGATCCGCCAGCTCTTCACCGTCCTCGGCTTCGAGGTCCGGCGCCTCCGCCGCTACCAGATCGGGGCCCTGCGCCTGAAAGGAATTCCTTTGCGCGGCGTGAAACAACTTTCTACGAAGGAAATCCAATCCTTATTCGCCGTGCCCCGTCCGCCCCGCCGCGACGACCCGGCTCCCGCCCCCGATGAAAACTAGCCACCTCCTCCTCGCCCTCGCCTTCACCGCCGTCCGCCTGGCCGCCGAGACCCTCAAGTCCGACGCGGCGGTGTTTTCCCAGACCGACCCGAAGTCCCCCGTGCTGGCCCGGCTGAAGGCCGGGGCCGTCATCACCCCGGTGGGCGAGGCTCCCGCCGGCTGGCGCCGCGTCGAGGTCAGCGGGCCGTTCGACGCCTTCGTCAACAACCGCGACATCACCAAGGCCCTCGAGGTGCGCGAGGGCGCCAGCATCTACGCGGCGCCGCGCAAGGACGCGCCCCTCCTCGCCACCGCGGCGGCCGGCGACAAGACCGAGGTCACCGGCCTCGTCGGCGGCGACTGGTGCCAGATCCGCCTCGACAAGAAGCTGCAGGGCTTCATCGCCGTCGGCGAGACGGCCAACCTGCCGGCCGATCCGCCGCCCGCGGCCCCGGCCGTCCCCGCTCCCGCGGCCCCGGCCCCCTCCCCCGTTGGCCGGCCCGTGCCGCTGGCCGGCAACACCGCCGACATGCCGCGCATGTTCGCGGGGCGCCTCGTGCTGGCCAAGCGCCCGATCCTCAACCCGAATCCCCCCTACGATTATCAGCTCACCGACGCCAGCGGCCGCCGCTTCGCCTACGTGGACACCCGCCGCCTGCTGCTGACCGACAAGATCGAGGCCTACCTCGACCGCAGCATCGCCGTCACCGGCACCGTGCGCAACACCGTGGACGGCAAGGATCTCGTGATCGCCGCCGAATCCATGCAGCTGCGCTGACCGCCCTCCCCGGCGCCGGCCCGCGCGGCCGGCGTTTTTCTTTTTCCCGCATCATGGAACTCATCGACGGCAACCAGATCGCCCAGGACATCATCGACGAACTCAAGCGCGAGGTCGCCTCGCTCCCCGGCCGCAAGCCTTGCATCGCGCTCGTGCGCGTGGGCGAGGACCCCGCCTCGGTGTCGTACGTGAAGAAGAAGGAGAAGGCCTGCGCCGACATCGGCATCACCAGCCGCCTCATCTTCCCGCCCGTCACCATCACCCAGGACGAGCTGTTCGCCGTCGTCGACGGCCTGAACGCCGACCCCGACGTCGACGGCATCCTCGTGCAGTCGCCGCTGCCCAAGCACCTCAACGAGGTCGCCGTCTTCCGGCGCATCGCCGCGCACAAGGACGTCGACGGCTTCCACACCCTGAACCTGGGCAAGCTGGCGCAGGAGGACGATACCGGGTTCGTCGCCTGCACGCCCGCCGGCATCATGGAGCTGCTCCGCCGCTCCCGGGTCGAGCTCGCCGGACGGCATGTCGTCGTCCTTGGCCGCAGCCTCATCGTCGGCAAGCCCGCCGCCCTCCTCGCCCTCCAGCGCCGCCCCTGGGCCAACGCGACCGTCACGGTCTGCCACTCGCAGACCGCCCATCTCCCCGCCCTGACCCGCCAGGCCGACATCCTCATCGCCGCCATCGGCAAGGCCGAGTTTGTCACCGCCGACATGGTCAAGCCGGGCGCCGTCATCATCGACGTGGGTGTCAACCGCGTTCCCGACGCCTCGCGCAAGTCCGGCTACCGGCTGACCGGCGACGTGCATTTCCCCACCGTGGCCCCGCTGGCCAGCAAGATCACCCCGGTCCCGGGCGGCGTCGGACCCATGACGGTGGCCATGTTAATGCAAAACACCGTAAAAGCCTGTAAACAGAACCGGAATGCCCGCTGACCCCGGCTTCCGGCGTCGATGAGCCGAAGTGAAACTTGCCACCCGTCGGCAAACCCACTTCGCTCCCCACCCATCCAACCGCATGGCCACACCCAAGATTCTCGTCGTCGATGACCAGCCGATCAATGTCCAACTGCTGAAACGCAAGCTGGAGCGCGAGGGCATGAGCGTGGCGACCTCCTATTCGGGCCGCGAGGCGCTCGAGCTGGTCAAGGCCGACAAGCCCGACCTGATCCTGCTCGACGTCATGATGCCCGAGATGGACGGCATCGAGGTCTGCCAGCGGCTGCAGGCGGAGACGGAAACCAAGTCCATCCCGATCATCTTCATCACCGCCCGCACCTCCAAGGAGGGCAAGATCGAGGGCCTCGGCGTGGGTGCGGTCGACTACATCACCAAGCCGATCGACCTCGACGAGACCCTGGCCCGCGTCCAGACGCAGCTGCGCTTCGTCCAGATCAACCGCGAGCTGGTCGACCTCCAGCGCCGGCTCGGCGAGTCGCGCCGCTCCGCCACCATCGGCGCCGTTACCCAGGGCATCGCCCACAACCTCAACAATCTCCTGGGCGTCGTCATCGGCTACGTCGACCTGATCAAGGCCTACCACGAGAAGCCCGAGCTGGTCCGCAAGAACGCGCAGCACCTCGAGGACGCCGTCAACCGCATCGTCGCCATCATCAAGCAGCTGACCGGACTCGTGGTGAAGAACCGCCCGCCGCTCATCCGGGCCAGCCTGGCCCGCATGATCGACAGCGGCATCCGCCGCTACCAGCTGGAATACAAGATCGACCAGACCATCACGATCGACAACGCCGCCGGCGACGTCCTGATCGACACCAACGTCGAGGTCTTCGAGGAGGCGCTGGCCAAGCTGCTCATCAACGCCTGGGAAAGCTACCACGACGAGCCGGACGACAAGCGCCAGATCCACATCCGCACCGAAGTCGTCGAACGCCCCGAGGAGGGACGCTTCGCCCTCGTCCACATCGAGGACCGGGGCCGCGGCGTCGATCCCGAGATCCGCGACCACGCCTTCGAGCCTTTCACCAGCACCAAGCACACCGTCGGCGTCGGCATGGGCCTCACCGTCGCCCGCCACTCCATGCGCAATCTCGGCGGCGAGGTCACCCTTACCGACCGCCCGGGCGGCGGCACGATCTGCACCATCCGCCACCCGATCGAGCGCAAGGGCAAGGGCTGAGCCTCCCGCGGCGAGCCGCGCTTGCCGGGACGGCGGCGGACCCGGGCCGGGATCGCCACCTCCGGGGCGGGCGGGCGCGGATGTTCCCGGTTGAGAATTCGCACGGGTTCGTGTCCAGTCTGGCCGCTCCCCCGTCACGATGCCTCCGCTCAAACTCGCCTTCCTCGGCACCGGCAACCTCGCCGCCGCCATCGTCCGCGGCCTCTTGGCCCACCAGGCCTGCCCGCCGTCCGCCATCGCGGGGACCAGCAAGTCCGGCGAAAGCGCCCGCCGCCTGGCGGCGGAAACGGGCATCCGGCATGAACCCGACCTCGTCCGGCTGCTCGCCGGCGCCGACACCGTCATCGTCGCCTTCAAGCCGCAATCGCTGGCCGCGGCCGACCCGCGGCTGGCCGAGCTCACCGCCGGCAAGCTGGTCATCTCCGTGCTGGCCGGCAAGAAGCTGTCCCGGCTCGCCCAGGTCTTCCCCCGCGCGCGCAATGTCGTCCGCACCATGCCCAACACCCCCGCAGCGATCGGCGCGGCCATGACCGTGTACTGCGCGCGCGACCCGCTCTCCGCCGGCGACGAGGCCATCGTCCACCGCCTGCTCGGCGCGCTCGGCCGCCACCTGGCGCTGGGCGAGGAGCACATGGACGCCGTCACCGCCCTCGTCGGCAGCGGCCCGGCCTTCCTCTTCGAGTTCGTCGCCGCCCTGCGCGACGGCGGCATCGCCGCCGGCCTGCCGGCCGACACGGCGCAGCAGCTCGCGGTCGAGACCGCGCTGGGCTCGGCGCGGCTCCTCGCCCGCGACGGCGGGCCGCCCGAGGCCCTGCGCGACCGGGTCGTCTCCCCGAACGGCACCACCTTCGCCGGCCTCCAGGTCCTGGCCGCCCGCCAGTTCCGCGAAACCGTCCGCGAGACCGTCCTCGCCGCCGCCCGCCGCGCCGGCGAGCTGTCGCGGGACTGACAAATCGTCCCGTTACAAGTCGGTCCCCCGTTCCGTAGCCCCGCCCCGGGACGCGGGACGGGGCCGTTGCCGGCCTTCGACCTGCGATCCTCCGACTTTCCCCGGCCGGAGCCGGGCCGAGCCGCCGGCCGCGGTCCGCGACAAAGGGTTGCGGACGCCCGCGAAACAGTTACCCCTCACGCCATGGAATTCGGCTGGTGGCAGAAAGACGCGGAAGGCAAGAAGCACCAGGTGTGCGTCGAGGTGTTCGGCCGCAACATCACCTGGACGAAAAAATACGGCCACCACAGCTCCTGGCTGCCCTACGGGCCGCCCACGGACGCCGACTGGGACAAGCTCATCGCCGAGGCCGAGCGCCGCGTCCCGCGCCGCCTCTTTTCCCAGAGGCAGTTCGAGTTCATCCTGAGCCAGCGCCCGCGCTGAACCCGGTGGATCCCGGGGAGCACCCGGGGCCGCCTACACGAACCACGGCCGCGCCCACGGCCACAGGTAAAGCAGCGCCGGCGCGAATTCCTGCGGGCTCCGCGCCAGCCACCGGTCGATCTCCGCCACCGCAAACCAGTCGCCGCACTCGATCTCCTCGGGCTGCAGGACAAAGGGCCCCTCCGCCTGCACACGATAGACCCATACGAACTCCTGGCCCGTCTCCTCGCGCGCCTCGATCTTGAACAGGCGCTCGGGCGGACGCTCCGGCCGGCAGCCGAGCTCCTCCGCCAACTCGCGCACGGCCGTGCCGTCATAATCCTCGCCCGCGCCCACATGCCCGGCAGCCGACGAATCCCAGACTCCGGGGAAAAGGTCCTTCCGCAGCGAACGCCGGTGCAGGAACACCCGGCCCGCCCGATTCTGCACGAGCAGATGCACCGCCCGGTGCCGCAGCCGCCGGGCATGCACCTCCCGCCGCGCAAGCTGGCCGATCACCCGGTCCTGCTCGTCCACCACGTCGAAAAGCTCGTCCAGATTCTGCCCCATGCCCGAGGGAACCGCCCGGCCGGACCGAAGCCAAGCCCGTTCCCCGGCCGCGCCTACCCCGCGCCCCGGCAACCGCCCGCTACACGCCGAACCCCGCCCGGTACTGCTTCGTGAGGTACTGGTTGGCGTCGGGCAGATTGGTGACCCGCATGGCCGCGGCGTCCCACTCGACGGGCCGGCGCGTGCGGACCGCGACGTTGCTGAGCAGGCAGAGCTCGGTGAGCTTGGCGGCATACTGGAAATCGGAGCCGGCCGCCGGCCCGCCTTTGCAGGCCCGCACCCACTCGGCGAAATGCCCGCCCTCGACGCGCGGCAGCGTCTTGGCCGGCAGCGCCGGCGCCAGCTCCCGCATCCGCGCCTCTGGCACGATACGCACGCTGTCGTAGTACGTGTTCGCCAGCACCGTCGCCTTGCTTCCGACGACCAGGGTCCCGTTCTCCGGAAACTTGCGCTCCGCCTCCCAGCCGTCCGGCAGGGGCGGCTGCAGGCCGCCGTCGTACCAGGTCCAGCGCAGCGCGGGCCGCCCCCCACGCGCCGGGAAATCGAAGGTGATCATCGACGACGTGGGCGCGCTGAGGCCGTTCGCCCGTCCGCTGATCGCGGCGATGCGCTGCGGCGCGTCCAGCCCGAGCGCCCAGAAGGCGCCGTCCATGATGTGACAGCCCATGTCGCCCAGCGCCCCGGTGCCGAAATCCCAGTAACCGCGCCACTTGAACGGCACGTAGGCCGGATCATACGGCCGCTCCGCGGCAACGCCCAGCCAGAGGTCCCAGTCGAGCGACGGGGGCACCACCGGGATGAACTTCGAGTGATCCGGCGCGCGGACGCCCTGCGGCCAGATGGGGCGGTCCGTCCAGCTGTGCAGCTCCCGCACCTCGCCCAGCACGCCCGCGTCGATCCATTCCTTCAGCAGCCGCGGCCCCTCGTTGGCATGCCCCTGGTTGCCCATGATCGTGGCCACCTTCTTCTCGCCGGCCAGCCGCGCGAGCTGCCGGGCCTCCCAGATCGTGTGCGTCAGCGGCTTCTCCACGAACACATGCTTGCCCAGCTGCAGGGCCGCCAGCGCGATCGGGTAGTGCATGTGATCGGGCGTCGACACCGTGACCGCGTCGATCTGGTTGGCATAACGGTCGAACATCCGGCGGTAGTCCTGCACGCGCGGCACGTCGGGGTATTCCTGGTAGATCTCAGCGGGATAGTCCTGGTCGACGTCGCAGAATACCACGCGGTTGTGGTCCTTGAGCCCGCGTACGGCCGCCTTGCCGCGCCCGCCGACCCCGACAAACGCGATGTTCAGCCGCTCGTTGGGCGATTCGCCGCCGGCCGCCTGCGAACGCAGGATCGCGGGAAAGGCGAAAGCCGCGACCGAGGCCAGGCCGGTGTGCCGGAGAAACGAACGGCGGGAGAGCGGGGTCTTCATGGCGGAAAATCGACGCGGCCCGCTCACAGGCGCCGGATGCGGATGTTCCGGTACCAGACCGGATCCTTGTGGTCCTGCAGCAGGATGCGGCCCGCCGCCACCCGCCCGAAGCGGGGCTTGTCGGCGAACTTGCTCGCCGCCACGCGGGCGTTCCAGTCGGCGCTGCCGATCTCGACGTCGACGGTCGGCACGCCGTTCAGCCAGAACTGCAGCCGGGCGCCCTGCGCGCGGATGCGGACCGCGTTCCACTCCCCGACCGGCTTCGCCGCCGCCCGGGCCGGGGCATAAAGGGCGTAGAGGGCGCCCGCGCTGGTCAGCGGGCTCTTGCCGTCCTTGTGCCGCTGGTCGTCGAGCACCTGCATCTCCGGACCCGTGTGCCACGGCTGCGGCCCGGAGTCGTCGACCCGGAACATCACGCCGCTGTTGCCGCCGGGCGAAATCCGCCACTCGAGCTCGAGCTCGAAATCACCGTAAAGCTCCCGCGAGACCAGGTCGCCGCACTTCGGCCGCGACGCCAGCGTCCCTTCCTCGACCACCCACCCGACGTGCCCCGACGGCTTCCCGTACGCCTGCCAGGCCGCGAGGTCGCGGCCGTCGAACAGCACCTCCCAGCCTCCTTTTTCGGGTTCCGCGCCGGACCGGCCGGCGAGCAGCAGCATGGACGCAAGGACAACAGCGCGCTTAAAACGCGGGAGCGGGCTCATGAGGGGGATGGCGGAAAATGACCGATCCACTAGTGGCATGGCCGACGAAGCACGCAAACTCGTTTTGGCGGGAATTTCCTTTGTCAAATGCGCCAATTCCTGTGTTTGGTGGACGCTTACACGCCATCCCATGCCCAAAATCGAAGTCAGCCAGGTCGCCGAGATCCTGAAGAAGCACAAGCTCGAGCCCTCGCTTCTGCGCGAGATCGTCGAGGAGATGAACATTGTCACGCAGCCCGCCGGCGACGACGACCTCAAGCCTCCGGCGCCCAAGAAGCAGTTCGTCATCCTGCTCTCCGACCCCGCGGGCAAGCTCCCGCAGCAGGACCTGGTCGGCTGGGTCGTGCAGATCCCCGAGGACGCCAGCCCCCACTCCACCACCGACCGGATCTTCAAGGGCGCCTACGACTTCAACGCCTCGAAGCGCGGCCGGCTGCTGCCGGTCAAGTCGGTGGGCGAGGCGCTCGAGGGCGCCAGCGCCAAGTATTTCAAGGAGGCCGATCTCTGGGTGAAGACGAAGACCCCGGTTTCCGTGATCGTGACCGACAACGTCCTGCCGAAGGACGAGTTCAAGGTCGAGAAGGTCGACCGGCGCCGGCGCCGGGAAGAGGAGGAGTGAGCCGGGCCGGCGCCGGCGCCCGCCCGGCCTGAAGAAAATGTCAGGCCGGCCCGGTTGCCCCGCGCCGCGAGCGGCGCCTAGGGTGGCTTGGGCGCGTCGGCAGGAGGCCGCTGCGCCCGTCCTTGCCCATGACCCACCTGGAAGCCCTCGACCGCGAACTCCTCACCAAACTCGCCGAATCCGCGCTGATCCTGGCCGTCGCGCTCGCCCTTTTCTTCGGGCTGCGCGGCCGCATCCTGCTCTTCGCGCAGTGGGCCAACCTGCCGCGCCTCGCGTTCGCTCCGGTGCGCATCATGCTGCGCTACTCGATCCTCATCCTGGCGAGCCTCCTGATCCTCGGACGCTGGGGCTTCGAGATCGGCACGATCATCGCGCTGCTCGGGACCGTGCTCGGCCTGGTCGCCATCGGGTTCGTCGCGGTGTGGAGCGTCCTGAGCAATTTCCTCTGCACCTTCGTCCTCATCGCCTTCAAGCCCTTCGCCGTCGGCGACGAGATCGAGCTGCCGACCGAGAACGTGCGCGGCCGCGTCATCGACCTGAGCCTCATCTTCACCACCCTCGAAGTCAGCGCCGGCGAGACCGTGCTCGTGCCCAACAACACCTTCTTCCAGCGCATCTTCAAGCGCCGGGCCGGCACCGTGACCGTCGGGCTGGACTACCAGATCCAGCAGCACGCCCCGCGGCCGGCCGCCGGCTCCTAGGCCCATCCCCTTGCACCCCCTCGACTACACGATCATCGGGGCGTACCTGTTCGCCCTGGCCGTCATCGGCGTCGTCATCGCCCGGCGCGCCGGACAGAGCCCCGAGCACTACTTCCTCGGCGGCCGCGCCATGCCCTGGTGGGCGCTGGGCGCCTCCGGCATGGCGAGCAACCTCGACATCGCCGGCACGATGACGGTGGTGGCGCTCATCCACCTCTACGGGCTCCACGGCTTCTTCATCGAGATGCGCGGCGGCGTGGTCCTGCCCATCGCCGTCTTCCTGGCGTTCATGGGCAAGTGGCACCGGCGCAGCGCCGTGATGACCACCGCGGAGTGGATGCTCCTCCGCTTCGGCTCCGGCCGGCAGGGGCGCGCGGCGCGCTTCACCGCCGCACTCACCTACCTGGTCATCACCGTCGCCATGACCGTGTTCTTCTTCACTGCGGGCGGCCGTTTCCTGGCCGAGTTCCTGCCGTTCTCGCCGCTCCAGTGCACGCTCGGCATGGCCGCGGTCACCTTCGCCTACACGCTGGTCGGCGGCTTGTACGGCGTCGTCTGGACCGACGTTTTCCAGGCCGGCATCATCGGCGGGGCCGCCGTCTACCTGTCCGTCGTCGCCGCCGCGCAGGTCACGCCCGAGCTGCTCGCCGCCTGGCCGGGGGCCCAGTTCAACCGCTTCTTCCCCCTCGCCTCCGATCCGGGCCTGGCGCCGTACTCCGCGTTTGGCTGGTTCCTCTGCGTGTGGATGGCCAAGGGCGTGCTCGAGGGCCTGGGCGGCAGCGCCGGCTCGGCGTACATGGCCCAGCGCTTCTACGCCGCGCGGTCGGACGCCGAATGCCAGAAGATCGGCATGCTCTGGACCGTGCTCTTCGCCTTCCGCTGGCCGATGGTGGTCGGGTTCGCCATCCTGGCGGTCAGCCTCGGCCTCGAGGCGACCACGGCCGCCGAGGCCGAGCGCATCCTGCCGCTCGTGCTGCAGTCCGAATATTTCCCCGCCGGCATCCGCGGCCTGATGCTCGCGGCCTTGCTCGCCGCCGCGATGTCCACCTTCGACAGCACCGTCAACGCCGGCGCCGCGTACCTGGTGAAGGACATTTACGAGCCGTGGCGGCCCTCCGCGGGCGCCCGCGAGCTGGTCTGGGCCGGCTACGGCGCCTCCGCCCTCATCGTCGCCTCGGGCATGGTCATCGCCCTCGCCGCCGGCGCCACCGTGCTCGACGTCTGGGTGGGGATCGTCATGCTGCTGTTCCCCGCCTTCCTCGTGCCCTTCGCGCTGCGCTGGTACTGGTCGCGTTTCAACGGCGCGGGCTTCGCCGCGGGGATCACCGCCGGCTTCGCCGCCGCCGTGGGCCTGCATTTCCTCGCGCCGCCGGCCTGGAACGAGGCCGCCAATTTCCTCCTGGTCGCCGGCGCCTCGCTCGCCGCCAGCCTCGTCGCGACCGGCCTGACCGCCCCGGTCCCGCAGGCGGTCCTGGCCGCCTTCTACGAACGTGTCGCCCCGTTCGGCTGGTGGCCCGCGGCCTGGCGGCGTTCCGTTCGGGCCGAACACCGGCTCGACCTCCGGCGCGTGGTCGTCGCCCTCGCCTGGCAGGTGCTCACCTTCCTCCTGCCCATGGGGGCGGTCCTCGGCCAGTGGGGCGCGGTCGCCGGGGCCGGCGCAGCCTGGCTGCCGCTGACCGCCTGGCTCCTGCACGATCTGCGGCGCGCGAGCCGGGAAGATATTGCCCCTCGCTCCGGATTGCCTCCTGCTGCGTCCACGTCCGGCTGACCCGGACGTCATCATGCCCGAGCCCCAACCCACCGCCGTCTGCTTCGGCGAAATCCTCTGGGACTTCCTGCCTCGCGGGATCTTTGCCGGCGGAGCGCCGTTCAACGTCGCCTACCATCTCCACCGCCTCGGCTTCGCGGCCCACCTCGTCTCGGGCATCGGCCGCGACCTGCTCGGGCAGGAGCTGGTGCGGCGTCTCCGCCACTGGGGCCTCGCCACGGACGGCCTGACCCGCCACCAGGGCTTGCCCACGGGCTATGTCACCGCCACGCTGGGCGCCACGGGCGACGCCGGCTACGAGATCACGCCCAGCGTCGCCTGGGACCAGATCGGCATCGGCGAGGATACCCTGCGCGCCGCCGTCCGCGCCCAAGCCGTCGTCTTCGGTTCGCTGGCGCTGCGCTCGGCCTTCAACCGCGCGGCGCTCGACCGGCTGCTCGCCGTGATCCCGGCCGGGGCCGAGCGGGTGTTCGACGTCAACCTCCGCCCGCCCCACGACGACCTCCCGCTGGTCCGCCAACTGGCCAGCCGCGCCACGCTGCTCAAGCTCAACCTGGCCGAGGCGGCCCGCCTGGCCGAGACCGAGGCGGCCGCCGATCCCGCCCGCCTGGCCGCCGTGCTGGCGGAGCGGCACGGCTGCCCGACGGTCTGCCTCACCGCCGGCGCCCGCGGCGCCGGCCTGCTCGCCGACGGCCGCTGGCACTGGGCCGACGCCCGCCCCGTCGTCGTCCGCGACACCGTCGGCGCCGGCGACGCCTTCCTGGCCGGACTGCTGGCGGGGCGCCTGCTGCATCGCGAGCCGCCCGCGAAAGCGCTGGCCCGCGCCTGCCGCCTCGGGGAATTTGTCGCCGCCCGCGACGGCGCCACCCCGCCCTACTCCTGCGACTCCGCCGGCCTCCCCGTCGACTAGCATCACCGAAAGTCGCCTCCTCCACCGCCCGGCAGACTTCCGAACTTAGGCCTTCAGACCTCCCCTACTTCCTTCGCCTCAACGGACTCACGCCGTTGCAGCGGGGAGCGAGTGGGTTCAAGGCTTGAGCGGTGAGCGTTACGGGCTCGGAGATGCCAGGGGCGGGCGTGTTCCGGACCTCCACCCTTCCCCTATTCGCTCCCTCCGCGCCATTCGCGGGCGCCTCAGCCCTCCGCTGGCAGCCGCAGCCGGAACACGCTGCCGCCGCCCGGCGCCGGGGCATAATCCAGCGTGCCGCCGAGCGCGTGCATGTAGGCCTTCGTGATCGCCAGGCCCAGCCCGAATCCGCCCCGGCCGCGCACCCGCGAATCGTCCACGCGAAAGAAACGGTCGGCGATCCGCGCCGCATGCGCCGGCGCGATGCCGGGCCCCTGGTCCGCCACGGTCACCTCCAGCCAGCCGGCGCGCGCCTCGACCCCGACCCGGATCGTCCCGCCCAGCGGGCTGTACTTGATCGCGTTTTCGATCAGGTTCTGCAGCGCCTGGCGGACGAGGACGGGGTCGGTGCGCGTGCGGCACGGCACGACCGCCAGCTCGATCCGCTGGTTCTTGGCCTCCGCGAGGATGCCCACCTCCGCCGCACAGGCCGCCACAAACTCGTCCAGCCGCACCTCCTCCCGGTGCACGGTCCGCGCGCCGCCCTCGACATTGGCCAGCTCCAGCAGCCGGTCGATCAGGAGCCGCAGCCGCTGGGCCTCCTCCAGCATGCTGCCGATGATCTCGCGGTACTCCTCCGCCGTCCGCCCGCGCCGCAGGCCGACCTCGCCGACGCTGCGCAGCGTCGTCAGCGGCGTCCGCAGCTCGTGCGACGCGTCGGCCACGAAACGGTCCAGCGCCTGGAAGGAGTCCTCCAGCCGGCTCAGCGTGCGGTTGAACACCCCGCCCAGCCGCCCCAGCTCGTCATGCGGGTTGGCCACCGTCAGCCGCCGCCCGAGGTCGTCGGCGGTGATCTGCTCGGCCTCGGCCACCATGGCGTGCAGCGGCCACAGCCAGTGGCGGGTGATGAGCCAGCCGCCGGCGACCAGCAGGGTGATGACCACCGGGAGCGCGATGACGATGATCCACCGGAGCGCCCCGAGGGCCTCGCCGGCAGGCTCGTGGATGCGCATCACCCGCAGCATCGGGCCCGCCGCCTCGCCGGGCCGCAGCGGCGTCGTCAGCACCCGCAGCCGGGTGTCGTCGCGCACGGAATAAATGGACAGCGTCTCGCGGCCGGCGACCGGGGCGGCGGGCAGCCGGTCCAGCGTCCGCGCGTCGAGCGACCAGGTGCGGCCGATCAGCTGGCCGGCCGCCGACCAGACCTCGAACCAGGGCTGATCCGCCGCGGCCGGCCGTTCCCCGGCCCAGGGCTCGCCGTCCCACCGCAGGCCGCCGTCCGGCTCCGTGGTCAGGCGCTCCCGCACCGCCTCGACGTCGCGCCGGAGCTCGTGGTCCAGCGGCCGGGCGATGACGTTCGCCACGTAGAGGTAGAGCGTCGCGCTGAATCCGCTCAGGAGCAGCGCGCCGCCGAGCGCGTACCAGATCGCGAGGCGGAACCGCAGCGTCCGCCGCCGCCACCACTCCCTCACGGCCCCTCCTTGCCCAGGCGGTAACCCACGCCGCGGAGCGTCTGGATCAGCGCGGGCGCGCCCTCCGGGTCCAGCTTGCGCCGCAGCCGCATCATGTGCACGTCGATGACGTTGTCCAACGACGTGAACCGGCGCGTCTGCTTCCAGACGTCGCGCTCGAGCATCTCCCGGGTCACCACCTGCCCCTGGTAGCGCAGGAGGTATTCCAGGATGTCGACCTCCCGCGGGGTCAGCGGGATCTCCTCCCCTGCCCGCCGGGCCGCCCGCGCGCGTGTGTCGAGCTGCAGGTCGCCGTATTCGAGGAACTGGCCGGCGCTCATGAGCGGCCGCCGCAGCAGGGCGCGGCAGCGCGCGATCAGCTCGGCGAACGCGAAGGGCTTGGGCAGGTAGTCGTCCGCCCCCGTCTCGAGCCCGGTCACGCGGTCGTCCAGCTCGCGCCGGGCCGTCAGCATCAGCACCGGGATGTGCAGGCCGCGGGCCCGCGCGTGCCGGAGGATCGCCAGTCCGTCCCGGCCGGGCAGCATCCAGTCGAGCACGAGCAGGTCGAAGGCCTGGCCCTCGAGCAGGCCGACCGCCTCCTCCCCGTTCGTCGCCGCCACCACCTCCCAGCCCTCCAGGCGGAAGCCCTCGGCGACCGAGGCGCGCGTCTTGTCCTCGTCCTCCACCAGCAGGATGCGGGGCGGCGAACTGGCGGGGCGAGCGGACATCGTCCCCGGATCAAGCCGCGCGGTCCCCGACATGACAAGCTCCGCCCGCGTCGCCCGTCAGCGCACCGGCGCCCGCCGGCCGCCGACCCGGCGGCGCCACAGCAGCCACCCCAGGCCCGCGCCCAGCAGCAGCGCGCCCTGGAGCGGCGGCTCGGGCACGGGCGTGATCTGACCGTCATACTCCTGCCACTTGGTGCTGCCGGAAGACCAGCCGGTGAAGGTCACCTGGCTCAGCGGCGCGGCGCCCTGCACGTAGCCGGTGTCCGTGTAGAAGTAGTCGACGGCGTTGGTCCAGTTCCGGACCGTCAGGCCCACGTTGGCCGCCCCGAAGGCGAGGCTGTCCGCCCGCAGCGTCGAGCCCGGGCCGGTCGTGAAGTCGATGACCGAGTTGCCCGTCACCGTCAGCGCGCCGAAGGCCAGGTCGGCGTCGCTCAGGCGCAGCGTGCCGCCGTCCAGCGTGATGCGCACGTTGGCATTGTCGAAGCCGCCCACCAGGGCGAGCGTGGCCCCGGCGCCGACGATGATCTCGCCCACGCCCGCGATGTCGCCGGAGAACGTGCTGGTGCCGCTGCCCAGCCGGAGCCGCCCCGTGCCCGCACTCCCGAGGTCCAGCGTGCCCTCCCCCATGAGGCGGCCCACCGTCTCCGCATAGCCGTTCAGGTCGAGCGTGGCTCCCGCCATGATGTCGATGCGGTTTCCGTCCGCGAAGATGCCCGCGGCCTGCGCGACGATGGCGCCGGCGCTGATGACCGTGGTGCCGGTGAAGGTATTGGCGCCCCCCAGGAGCAGCCGGCCGGCGCCCTGCTTGGTCAGCGTCCCGCTGCCCGTCATGATCCGGCCGGACACCGTGATGTCGGCCCCGGCGTTGAAGGTCAGGTTCCGGTTGGACGCACGCAGGTCCGAGTGGATCACCAGCGCCCCCGCGCCGGTGGCGGAGATCGTCGAGTTGCGCTGGAACTCGAGGGTCGAGATGGCGATCGTCTGGGTCGCGGCGGACAGCTGCTCGATGAAACCCGAGCTGTTGTTGCCGATCCGGAGCGTGCGCGAGCCGTTGTCGTCCCCGAGGGTGTACCCGGCCGCCCCCGCGCTGAAGCGGAGCCCGCGCACCGTGAGGTTGTTGGCGTTGAGCTGCGGGTTCAGCTGGTTGCCGGTGCCGAATTCGGCCACCTCGTTGTTGGCGTCGGGCTGGTTGTTGCCGGACCAGTTCTGGTTGCGGTTCCACCGCTGGTCGGAGTCGCTGGTCCAGACGCGCGTCGTCTGTCCGGCAGCAGGTCCGGCCAGCGTCGCCAGGCCGGCGGCCCACGCCACGAGGAGGGAGATTTTCATGCTCCCAGCCTGCCGGCGGGGGCCGGCCCCCGCCAAACGATCCGCCTGAAGGATTCGTCAGGAAAAGGCGCCGCCGCGGGGAACTAGAAGGTCAGCTGGCAGCCCAGCGTGGCGATCAGCGTGGCCCGCGGCGCGTTGTGGTTGTGGAACTCGCGCCCCAGCGACAGCGCCAGGCCGGCGTGCCGGGTCACCGGCACCAGCGCCGCCAGGTTGCCGATGAGCTCGGTCCGGTGCAGGCCGTGGTCGCCGTTCCAGTTCAGCTCGGCCGCCAGCTCGATGCCGCCCAGGACGACGAGCACCAGCGCGAGGCCCGCGTACCAGCCGCCCTCCGTGCGCGAGGCCATCTCGCGGCCCACCTCGGCGAAGAGGCTCAGCTGCTCCCCGTCCCACTGCACCGCGCAGGGCAGGCGCCACCGCGTCTCGTCCGGCGCCAGGCCCTTCTCCGGGGACGACGATCCCGGCGTGCGGAACTCCAGCTGCGGGAAGACCGACGCCGACCAGCCGGCGGCCTCGTCCGCCCACGCCCGCCATTTCCAGCCGATAATCGAGGCCGACATCCCCCGCAGCGTGGGCGCGCCTTCCTCGGCCAGGCTCAGCCAGGCGATCTCGTACTTCAGCTGCGTGCGCTCCGTCGGGCCGTAGTTGACGTCGACCAGCGGTTGCGCGCGTTCGCGGGCGCCCGGTCGCTCGGCCTGAACCCAGGCGAGGTTGACCTCCCACTGCCCGGCCCCGGGCGTGCCGGTGTCCTGGGTGAGCAGCGGCGGGCCGGCGGTCAGCTTGCCGCAGGTCAGGGAGAGCAGGGCCAGGGTCAGGGCGAGGCGGTACGGGATCATGGGAAGGCGATGGGCGGACGGGGAGCGGCGCGGGGTCAGTGGCTCCAGGGGATGACGGCCGTCGCCAGCCCGACGGCCAGCAGCACCAGCGAGGTCACCAGCGCCCACTTCAGCGTGAACCGCTGATGGTCGCCCAGCTCGACGCCGCAGAGCCCGACCAGGAGGTACGTGGACGGCACCAGCGGGCTCAGGAGGTGCACGGGCTGGCCCACGAGCGAGGCGCGGCCGAGCTCGGCGGCGGTGATGCCGTACGCCGAGGCCGCCTGGCTGAGGATGGGCACCACCCCGTAGTAGAAGGCGTCGTTGGAGATGAAGAACGTGAACGGCACGCTGAGCACGGCCGTGATCACGGCCAGGTACGGGCCGAGCGCCGGGGGCACGATGTCGACCACGCTCTGCGCCATGGCCTCGATCATCCTCGTGCCCGAGAGGATGCCGGTGAACACCCCCGCCGCGAAGATCACCGCGACGACCGCCAGCACGTTGCCGGCGTTCGCGGCGATCCGCTCCTTCTGGTCGTCGATCCGCGGGTAGTTGACGACCAGCGCCAGGGCCGCCGCGATCATGAACAGGATCGACAGCGGCAGCACCCCGAGCATCAGGCAGGTCATGAGCGCGACGGTGAGCAGCAGGTTGAACCACAGCAGGCGCGGCCGGCGGACGCCCTGCTCCCGCTCGTATTCCTGCCGGTTGAGCGCGCTGGCGTGCAGGTCGCGCAGCGCGTCGGCCCCGAGCACGCCGAGGCGCCGCCGCTCGCGGCGGCCGAAGACCCAGGCGACGAAGATGACCCACGCCGAGCCGAACACCATCGCCGGGATCATCGGCACAAAGAGCTCGGCCACGTCGACCTTCAGCGCCGCGGCGGCGCGCGCCGTCGGCCCGCCCCAGGGCAGGATGTTCATGACGCCGCCGGCCAGCATCACGATGCCGGCCAGCATCAGCCGGCTCATCCCCAGGCGCCGGTAGAGCGGCAGGAGCGCCGCCGTGGTGATCAGGTAGGTCGTCGAACCGTCGCCGTCGAGCGATACCAGCAGCGCCAGCACCGCGGTCCCCACCGTGATCCGCACCGGATCGCCGCCCACCAGCCGCACCACCCGCGCCACCACCGGGTCGAACAGCCCCGCGTCGATCATCAGGCTGAAGTAGAGGATGGCGAACATCAGCATCACGCCCGTCGGCGCGATCGCCCGCACGCCGTCGAGCATCATCGGCCCGATGCTTTCGCCGAAGCCGGCGACCAGCGCGAAGACGACCGGCACCAGCACCAGCGCCGTCAGCACCGACAGGCGCTTGGTCATGATGAGCGCCATGAAGGTCGCGATCAGGGCGTAGGCGAGGAGCGTCAGCATGGGCGGGACGGCATCAGGCGGCGGGGCGGTGGCCGCGGCGGCGGCGCAGGTAGGAAAGCAGGCCGGTGACGGCCAGGACGGGCACGCTCAGGCAGCCGCCGAGCAGCACCAGCTGCCAGCCGGGCCCGCCCGCCTGCCCGAGGTGCAGCGCCAGCATCCAGTAGTAGAGCTTGTGCCCGGCCGAGCTGGTGGCGTACGGCTCGTGCCGCAGCACCTCGCCCGTGACCGCGTCGAGGTACACGTAGCTCCGCGCGTGCACGTGCGGCGCGTCGGCCGTGACGTACCAGGCCTGCACCACGGACTGGCCCGGCTTGGGGAAGAAGACCTCGGCGGAGTGGTAGGGGCCGCTCAGGGCCTCGATCCGCCGCGCCCACTCGGCCATCGGCAGCCGCTCCGCCGCGGCCGGGGCGGCGGCGACCGGGGGCGCCTCGGGCGGCGGCGAACCGGCGACGCGGTACACGAGGTGCTCGTACCAGTCGTAGGCGTGCGGCAGCCCGGTCAGGGCGCTGAACAGCACCACCAGGCCGGCGTAGCCGCCCACGAGCTTGTGCGCGTGCAGCAGGCGCGCGCGGCCGGCGAGCCGCAGGTTGGGAAGCAAGGCCGAGCGCAGCGCCCGCCACGCCGGCGGGACCCACAGCACGAAGCCGCTGAGGATGACGAACACGAAGGTCAGCACCGCCGCGCCGCCGATCGCCTTGCCCACGCTCGGCCCGAGGCCGAGGAAACGGTGGATGTCCTCGGCCCGGCCGAAGAACCCGCGGTAGCGGTTCTGCATGCCCAGGACCCGGCCCGTGCCGGGGTCGACGTAGATCTGGTCGTGGTTGGCGCAGCGCAGGACGGACGGGCGGTCGCCCGCGCTCCAGTACCGCAGCCGCACGGGCGCGCTGCCGGGATGGGCGGCAAGCGCCTGGGCCGCCACGACGTCGAGCGTCGCCCGCTCGGCCCCGCCCGCGACGGCGAACAGCTCGCGGTTCACCACGGGATCGAGCTGCGGACGGAAGAGCATGGCCGCCCCGCTCAGGGCGATGGCCAGCAGCACCAGCCCGACCGTGAGGCCGGCGCACAGGTGGAGCTGCAGGAGCCGTTGGCGGAATCCGGTGGTCATGGGGGCGGCGCGGATTTCAGGGCAGCGGGATCGCGTCGGCATGGAACATCGCCAGGTCGCGCCGGATCTCGGCCTTGGCGTCGGCGTACGATTTGAAGACGGGGTCCGCGGCGTTGAGCCGCGCCCGGGCGGCAGCCTTGATCTCGTCGCGCCGGGCCAGGCCGGCCAGGTCCGCGTACTCGAGGACCAGCAGCGACTCCCACGGCACGTTGTACGGCGTGTGGTTGAGGTACAAGGCGTAGGCCGTCAACGCGCCGGACGCGATCCAGTCCTCCATTTGCGGCACGGTGTAGCCGGCCACGTACTTCCGGTAAGTCGCCGAGTCGACCGTGTAAGCGTAGGTGATGACCAGATAAGCCGCCCGGGCCGGGTCGCGCCGCTGCGCGGCCCCGTGCGCGATGGCCTCGCCGTAGCTGGCGGACTCGGGCGCCGCGTAGCGCAGCGCCTCGGGCGTCAGCCCGCCGGGCCGCCGCCGCTCGATCTCCCGCCAGCGGCCGCTGTCGGCCAGGCGCGCGAAGTCCAGCACCACGACCAGGTCGGGGTTGGCCGTGGCGAAGGTCGTGAACAGGAGCAGGCAGTCGCGGAACACGCCTTCCCGCCGCCACTGCGCGAACTGGGCCGCCCCCTCCGTCTCGACCCAGCTTCGGAAATCGGCGCGGTGTTCGGGCCGCGCCCGGTACGTGAGCACGAGGCTCACCGGATCGTCGGCGCCGGCGAACGCCGGCGCGCCCAGGCCGAGGCCGGCCAGCAGCAGGAGGAGATGGAATCGGTTGCGCATGGAAGCCCTCACCAGCCGACCGCGTACACGGAGTTGGCGGCGCCCCACCAGCCTTCCTCATGGCCCCACCGCCGCGGGTCGGCCCCGCCGTACAGCAGCCCGGTGGCCGGGTCGCGCGCCACGCCGTTCACGCTGCCCTCGTCGTCGGGCATCAGCTTCACCCCGTAGCCGCGGGCCCGCAGCGCGTCCGCCACGGCCGCGGGGATGCGGTCCTCCAGCTTGACTAGCGGCGGCGGATCCAGCGCCAGGCGGGTGGGTCCGCCGTGCAGCAGGCGCGGCGCGGAGACCGCGCGCTGCACGTCCATGTCGAAGTCGATGAGGTTGACCAGCACCTGCACCAGCCGCTGCCAGATGCCCTCGGTGCCCGGCGTGCCGAGCGCCAGGACCGGCTCGCCGTCCTTGAGCACGATGACGGGCGCCTGGTTCGAGCGCGGGCGCCGGCCGGGCCCGAGCCGCGACGGGCTGGCCGGGTCGGTGTGCAGGTGCCGCATCTGGTTGCTGAAGACGACGCCGGTGTCCGCGGCCACCACGCCGGAGCCGAACCACGCGCCGAGCGTCTGGGTCAGCGACACCAGGTTTCCCTCCCCGTCCGCCACGCAGAGGTGGGTGGTGTTGCTGCGGGTGTCCTCCGCCGGCGCGGGCGGTGCGGACTCCGACGCGAACGCCCGGCCCAGGACGATGCGGGCGCGGTGCGCCGCGGCGTGCTCCTCGCTGAGCAGCCGCTCCACCGGCACAGCAATGGCCTCGGGGTCCGCCACGTAGCGGTTGCGGTCGGCGATGCCGAGCCGCTGCACCTCGGCGATCAGGTTGAGGTAATCGGGCGTGTTGTGCCCCAGCGCCCGCAGGTCGTAACCCCGCAGCACGTTGAGCTGCAGGAGCAGGGCCACGCCGCTGCTGTTCGGCGGCGTGGTGTAGACCTGGTAGCCGCGGTAGTTGACCGACAGGGGCTCCACCCACTGCGGACGGTAGCCGGCCAGGTCCTCGTAACGGAGCAGGCCGCCGTGCGCGGCGTAGAACGCGCCGATGCGCCGGGCGAGGTCGCCCCGGTAGAAGGCCGCGGCACCCTCCTCCGCCACCGTGCGGAGGGTGCGGGCCAGATCCGGCTGCCGGAACCGTTCGCCGACCCGCGGCACCCGGCCGCCGGGAAAAAACACCGCCTGGGTCGTGGGAAAATCCATCTCCGGACGCATGACCGCAAGCACGCCGGCGAAATCCTCCGTGACCGCAAACCCCTCCTCCGCCAGCTCGAGCGCGGGCCGGACCACGTCGCGCCAGGGCAGCCGGCCGTACGCCTCGTGCAGCACCGCGTAGCCGGCCAGGCAAGACGGCACGATGGCGGACAGGTAGCCGTGGCTGTAATCGCGTCCCGCGACGGCCTCGACCGTGGCCAGGCCCGGCGACGGACCGAAGAAATTGAGCCCGCGCACCCGCTTTTCGCGGGCGACGTAGACGGTCGCGAAGCCCTGGCCGCCGATGGTGGAGTTCTTGGGGTCCACGACCGCGATCGCCATCGCCGTCGCCGCGGCGGCGTCGAAGGCGTTGCCGCCCTGCAGGAGGATCCGCATCCCGGCCATCGCGGCCAGGGGGTGCAGCGCCGTGACCATCCCGTGCCGGCCCGTGACCAGCGGCCGGGCCAGCGTGGCCTCGCTCGACGGCAGGTCGTCGGGCATCGGGGGCGCGCCGGCTCCCGGCCGCGCCAGCGCCAGCACCAGCAGCCACGCGGCCACGCGGCGGCATCCGGACCGGCGGAGGGAGGGGCGGGCCGCGTTCATGACCGGCGGCGCCTCCCCGCGATCCGGCCCGCGGGAGCTCCGGCGCGGCGGCGGCGGGAGCGGCCGCCGAAGAGGCTCCGGCAGCGGCGGGCGGGCAGGGTCGGCATGGCGGGGGGCAGTGGCGGAAGCGGGACCGCGCGCGCCGGCCGGGCCGCACGCGGGAGCCCGCGGCGGCGGGCTACGGCTTGAGGTATTGGTCCAGCCACTCGAAACTGCGCCGAAAGCAGTCACGCGCCTCCGCGCTGTCGGCGAAGAGGAACGAGTGGCCGCCGGGGGCGTTGTCGTAGATGTGGGCGTCGTGGGTCTTGCCGTGCGCCTTGAGCAGGTCGACCAGCCGCTGCGTGTTGATCGACACCGGCACGATCTTGTCGCCGGTCGTCGCGAGGCAGAGCAGCGGCGTGCGGATGTCGGGCACGTAGTTGATCGGCGAGATCTCGAGGTAGGCCGGCAGGTTCTGCGACGGCAGCTTGCCGCCGAAGGTCTTTTCCGCCGCCACCTGGCGGCGGCGCGAGTCGGGCTTGTAGCTCATGTAGGCCACGAAATCCAGCAGCGCGGCGATCTCCACGCCCGCCTGGAAGCGCTGCGGGTGCTTCTGCAGCAGCCGGACCGCGATCATGCCCCCGCGGCTGTGCCCCAGGACGCCCAGGCGCGCCGGGTTGACGTATTCCTTGGTGGCCAGGTAGTCGGCCGCCGCCAGCACGTCGGCCACGTCGGTGGTGCCGTAGTCGTTCTTGAAGACCGTCTCCCCGTAGCCGGTACTGCCCCGGTACTCGGGGAACATCACAACGTAGCCCCGCTGCACCGCCTCGACCACCAGCCGGAAAAAGCGCCACTCGAAGCTCCCGTGGAAGCCGCCATGGACGATGAGCAGGCCCGGGCGCCGCTCGCCCTTGGGGATGCCCGCGGCCGGCGTGAACACATAGCCCGGGATCATCTCGTGGTCGGCCGTGTTCGCCGGGTAGAGGACCCGTTCGATCTTCACCTGGCTGCCGTGCTGCAGGATAAAAAGCAGCATGGCCGTGTCGACCTGCTGCGCGTAGACCTCGTGCTGCATCAGCTCCAGCTGGACGTTGACGTCGGAAGGCTCGCGGTCGAGGTAGACGTTGAGGGCGCCCTCCTTGGCCGGGGCGTCCTCGGCGCCAGCGAAGGCGCCGAGGCACAGGGCCGCGCCGAGGGACAGAAGGAGGCGGCTGAGCCGCCGAGAAGGGATCAGGGGGGGCATGGCAGGAGACGGTCAGAACCGCGCGGTGAGCGAGAACTTGTAGGTGCGGGGGAAGGTGACGCCAAGCAGGCTGGCGCCGGCGGTCGACCAGGCGTTCTTGTCGGAGAGGTTGTCGCCGGTCACCCGCGCCGTGTAGTCGCAGCCCCCGAGCCGGAAGGTGTAGCTGGCGCCGGCCGAGTAGGTGGTGTAACCGGGCAGGAAACCCTGGTTCGCGTTGTTCACCGGCACGTAGCCCGTGTAGAAGGCGCCGGCGGACAGCGTCAGGCCGGCCTGGAACGGCGGCCGCCATTCGAGGAAGAGCGAGGCGGTCTTCTCCGGCGTGCCCTCGGGCGTGCGGTCCAGCGTCGTGGCGTTCTGGGCGTTGACCTGCTTGGCGTCGAGCAGCAGGGCCGAGGCCACCACCGACACCTGCGGGGTGATCTCGCCCGAGAGGAAGATCTCCGCGCCGCGGTAACGGGCGAGGCCGTTGGGCACCAGCCGGTTCGAGCCGTCGATGAACGTGCTGGGACGCTCGATCTCGAAGAGCCCGAGCTGCACCAGGACGCCGCCGAGCACCTCCGCCTTGGCCCCGACCTCCCACTGGGTCGACACGAGCGGCGGCAGCAGCTCGCCGGCGTTGGCGAGCGTCAGGCCGGCGATGCCGCCCTGCTCCGGGCCCTCCAGGTAGCTCACGTACACGCTCGAGCGCGGCGTGGGCTTGTAGACCGCCGAGGCCATCGGGCGGAAGTCGGAGCTCTCCTTGTAAGTCGAGGTCGCCGTCTCGCTCTCGTAGATCGTGTCGCGCACGCCGACGATGAACTGCACCCGGTCCTGGCACGCGGACAGGCGGTCGAACAGGTAGATGCCGGTGTCGTAGATCGTCGAGATGTTGTCCGTCACGGCCGAGGGCGGGCCCTGCTCGGGGATCGGCACCGGGTTGAAGTAGTTCTGGGTCAGGTTGCGCTGGCCGGCGCTGCGGGTGTTTTGGTAGCGTTTGTTCGAGGTGACGCCGAACGTGACGTCGTGCCGCACGCCGCCGGTCAGGAAGCGGCCGAAGAGCTCCGCCCGCCCGTTGTTGTTCTCGTACTCGAGATTCGGGGCGTAGCTGATGCGGAAGGTGCCGGCGCCCGTGGTCAGGTTGTAGTTGAGGATCTGGCCGAGGAGCCGGTCGCGTTCGGTCTTGGCGTAGCCCGCCTCGACCAGCACCGTCCACTGGCGCGACAAGAGGAAGTCCGCCCGCAGCAGGACGTTGGTCGCCTGCGCGTCGTAGCGCTGCCAGCTGCTCGCGTAGTTCCGGGTGTTGGGCGGCAGCGGCGGCAGCGTGATCACGTTGGCCACCGCCGCAGGCAGGCCGATGGCGCCCTGCTCCGGCGTGTCCTTCCGGATGTGCTCGAGGTCGAAGCGCAGCAGTAACCTCTCCGTGAACGCCCAGTCCAGCGCCACGGCGCCGAACTGCCGGTCGCCGTCGAAATTGTCGATGCCGATGTCCTCGCTGCTGGCCGCGAGGTTGACGCGGATGCCGCCGCGGCCCTCCGGCCCGAACCGGCGGCCCACATCGACGTGCCCGCCCACGGCCCCATGGGAATTGACGTTGAAGGTGACCGCGGTCACCGGCTTCGGGCCGGCGCGCTTCGTCACCATGTTGATGATGCCGCTCGGCGGCACGAAGCCGTAGTAGAGGCCCGTGGCGCCCTTCAGCACCTCGACGCGCTCCTTGTTCTCCATCGACAGGTCGACGAGGTTGATGACCGGCAGCGAGCCGTTCAGGCGGTAGTTGCCGCGGTTCTCCACCACGATGCCGCGCACCGAGATGTTGTCGTAGGCCGAGCCGCTGACCTGGGAGCGGGTCACGCCGGCCGTGTTGCGCAGCGCGTCATAGAGACCGCGGGCCGCCTGCGCGTCGAGCAACTCGCGCGTCAGCACGTTGACCGACACGGGCACGTCGACGGGATCCACGTCGCGGAAGGTGCCGACCTGCACCCGCTCGGCCTTGAAGCCCTTGGCCTGCTTTTCCGTGACCACGTAGGTTTCGAGCGTGACGGGCGGCAGCTCCTCCGCCGCGGCCGGCGCGGGTTGCGCCCGGGCGACGGATAAAAGTCCTGCGGTGAAGGCCAAGGCGGACAACGCGCCGAATGAAAGCCAACGGGGTGGCGGGATCGGATTCATGGGTCGGGTCAGGGTGTGTTTGCGGGCGCTCGGGGTGCCCCGGACTCGTGGGGGCGTCCGGTGCCCAAGCGGTGCCAAGCCAAGCGACCGGTGGCAAACTTGGCAACTAGACCTATAGGCCTACCCCCCCCGGCCGCGACTCCGGCCTGCGGCAGCCAAGTCCCCGATCCGGCGAGCGGGCGGTGCCGCGGCGCCCCGTCATTTCTCCGCCGCGACGTCGGCCACGGCATGGTAGACGAACTCGAGGAAGGGGCGCAGGCCGTCGAGCTTGAGGCGCTCGTCGTTGCCGTGGGCCCGCGGGCCGCCGTCCGCCGGATCGGCGGCGGAGCGCACGCCGTAGACCTGCACGCCGCGGGGCCGCAGGTAGGCGGAATCGGTGGCGCCGGTCGACATGATCGGCACCGTGACGCTCCCGGGATAAGCCCGCCGCTGGGCCCGCTCGAGGGCGAGGTAAAGCTCGCTCGTGAGGGAGGAGGGCGGCGCGGGCTGCCGGCCGTCGTGCTCGGCGGCGATGACCTCGACCGCCGGGTCGGCGACGAGCGCGCGGAGCTGCGCGGCGAAGGCCGCCACGTCCTCTCCCGGCAGGAGGCGGACGTCGAGGGTCGCGGTGGCGTCGGCCGGGACGACGTTCATGCGGAAGCCGCCCTTGATGATCGTCGGCGAGATCGTCGTGCGCAGCATCGCGTTGAGCACCGGATCCGTGCGCCGGATGATCTCCTGCGCGGACGGCCCGACCGCCGGGTCCTCGAGCCGCGCGTACCGCCACGCCTCGGTGGGCGGGCTGATCCGCGCCAGGTGCGCGAAGAACGCGCGCGTGGTGTCGTTGAGCTTCATCGGGGGCTGCCACTCCCCCACCCGCGCGACCGCGGCGGCCAGGTGCGTCACCGCGTTGTCTAGCCGCGGACGCGACGCGTGCGTGCTCACGCCGCGCGCCGCGAGGAAGAAGGTCTGCGGGAACTTTTCCGTGGTCGCGACCCCGACATACGTGACGCGGCCCGACTCCTCGACGGTGTTGCCGCCCTCGTTGAGCGCGAACTCGCACGCGATCTTGTCCCAATGCCGCTCCACCAGGAAACGGATGCCGTGCAGGCCGTTCATCTCCTCGTCGGCCACGGCGGCGAAGATCACGTCGCGCTCCAGCGCCACGCGCTCCCGGTGCAGGAGCAGCAAAACCTGCAGGAAGGCGGCGACCATCGACTTGTCGTCCACCGCGCCGCGGCCGTAGAGGTAGCCGTCGCGGACGACGGCGGCGAAGGGGTCGACCGTCCACCGGTCGCGCTCCACGCCGACCACGTCCGTGTGCGCCATCAGCAGGAGCGGCGCCTTCCGGCCGCTGCCCTTCAGCCGGGCGACGAGGTTGCCGCGGTGCGGGGCGGACGCCAGGATCTCGGCCGGAATCCCCTCCCGGTCCAGCACCGCCTTGAGCCGCTCGGCCACGGCCGTCTCGTTGCCCGGCGGGTTGCTGGTGTCGATCCGGACGAGCTCCTGCAGGCGCGCGAGCGTCTCGGACTCCGCCGCGGCAAAGTCGGGCCCGGCCGCCCGGAGCAGGACGGCAGCGAACAGGAAGACCGGCCAGGCCGGCCGCAGGCGCGGCGACATGCGCGCGAGTCCAGCCGGCGGCCGCGGCGGCGCCAAGCTTCAATGCTAGGCCTATAGACCTAGCCGGCGCCGGCCTCCCGCGGCGCAAATCGCTGGCGCTGGCGGGGCGGGCTTGGTAGGGGCTAGGCATGACCCTGCTCCGCCTCCCGCGTCCCGCCTGGCGCGCGCTGGCCGTGGCGGTGCTGCTCCGGGCGCCGGGGACGGCGGCCGAGCCGGCGCTGGCGGAGGCGGGATACGCGGTGCTCGACCTGCCCGAGCCGCGGCGGAGCTTCGTCAGCGGCGCCGTCAACGCGCTCGCCCGCTCGCCCGACGGTCGGCTGTTCGTCGGCTCGAACAAGCTGGCGGTTTTCGACGGGCACAACTGGCGCCGGATCGAGGTGCCCGGAACCTCGCGGTTCCTGTCGCTGGCCGCCGAGCCGCGGCCGGGCGCGGGCCTGCGCGTCTGGTTCGGGGCCGACGGCGCCCTGGGGTACGCCGACCAGGATCCGGCCGGGGACTGGCACCTCACCTCCCTCGCCGCGCCGCTGGCGGCCGCGGGCGTGGGGGACCTCAGCGACATCCGCCACGTGCGGCCGGACGGCCGCGGCGGCGCACTCTTCGTCACCCGCGCCCACGTCCTGCGCTGGGCCGAGGGCCGGTTCCAGCGGTGGCCGCTGCCGCGCCCGCCGCGGCTGTTTGTGTTCGAGTACCGCGGGCAGGTGCAAATCTACCAGGACGGCATCGGCCTGCTGCGGGTCGGCGCGGACGGCCCGGAAGTGTGGCTGCCGGAATCCGCGCTGCCGGTGCCGCATCCCGTCACCGGCCTCGTCGACCTGCCCGGCGGCGGCGTGCTGGCGACGTTCTTCAACGACGAGATCTACCTCCGCGCCGCGGACGGGGCCTGGACGCGCCAGGCGGAGCTGGCGCCGCTGCTGCGCGGACGCCGGCCGCTGCGGGCGCTGCGGCTCGACGCCGACACCGTCGCGGTCGGCCTGGCCTACGGCGGGGTGCTGCTCTGCCGCAACGACGGCACGCTGGCGCGGCTGGTCAACACGCAGAGCGGGCTGCGCGACGACAACACCGACGCGCTGCTGGAGGACGGCGCCGGCCGGCTCTGGATCGGCAGCGGAACCGGCCTGGCCCGGCTGGCCGGCGGCCCCGAGCTCTCGATCTTCGACCAGCGCGCGCGGCTGGCCAACGGCTACATCCGGCGGGTCCTCGAGCACCGCGGGCGCGCCTACGTGATCACCTCGCGCCGCGCCTACGAGCTGGTCCCGACCGCCGCGAGCGAGCCCGCGCGCTTCTTCCGGGTCGAGACGCTCTGGCCGCAGCTGCGCGAGGCCGTGGTGCACGACGGCCGGCTCTGGCTCGGGGGCACCGGCGGCCTCTGGCGGCTCGAGCAGGGCGCGGCGGTCCGCGAGCCGGCGTGCAGCGAGGACGCCTTCCTGCTGCTGGCGCCGAGCTGGCTGCCGGAGGGGCTCCTCCACTTCGACCGCACCTCCGCGCACGTCCTGCGACCCGCCGCCGGCGGCGGCTGGCGCGACGAGGTCCTCGACGCCCGGGTGGAAAGCCTGCCCGTGTCGGCGCTCGAGGACGCGGCGGGCCGGCTCTGGGTCTCCACCCGCAGCGGCCACGTGCACGTCTTCGCCTGGGACCGGGCCGCGCGCCAGCTCCGGAGGCTTGCCGAGCACGCCCCGGGGCGCGGCGGCCTGCCCCCGGGCACGCAGCGGCCGGTGCTGGCGCGGCTCGACCCGGGCGTGGCCGCGTTCACCGACGCCGACATCCTCTTCGCTGCCGACGCCCGGGAGGGGTTCGCGCCGGTGCCGGCGCTCGCCGACTTCACCGCCGAGGCCGCGGTGCTCGAGCCGGACGGCACGGCGCTCTGGAGCGTGCAGCACAAGCAGCTGAGCGAGGGCGGGCCGCACGCGATCGTGCGCGTGCGGCGCGACGCCGCCTCGGGCCGGATCGCGTGGGAGCCGGTCGCCGTGCCCGGGCTGGACCACATCGCGGAGGTCACCAGCCTGAGCCTCACCGGCGGGCCGGGCGCGGCCACGCTCTGGATCGGCGGCGAGAACGCCCTGCTGCGCTACGCCGCGCCCGCCCGGGCCGCCGCCGCCCCCGTGCCCCCGGTGCGCCTGCGCCACGTCCGCCACGACTCCGACGCGCCGGCGCCCCCGGTGCGCGGCGGCCCCGCCGTCTTTCCGCCCTCGGTCGTCCGCCTCGAGTTTCAGTTCGCGGCCACGGCCGACGAGCCCACCCTGTTCTTCCAGACCCGGCTCCGCGAGGTCGAGGAAGCCTGGTCCGCGCCCCACGCGCTCCCGCAGCGGGAGTTCACCGGCCTCGCGGCGGGTTCCTACCACCTGCAGGTCCGCGCCCTCGACCGCTTCGGCCGCACCGGGCCGGCCACGACCTACGCGTTCCTCCTCGAGGCGCCCTGGTACCGCCGCCCGCCGGCGCTGGCGGCCTGGGCACTGGCCCTGATCCTGGCCGTGCGCGGAGCCGTCAAGTGGCGGCTCCGCCAGCTCCGCCGCCAGGCCGCCCGGCTCGAGCAGCTGGTCAACGAGCGGACCCGCGAGCTGTCGCTCTCGAACACGGCGCGTGCCGAGTTCCTCGACAGCCTCAGCCACGAGCTGCGCCGGCCGCTGAACGGCATCATTTCCCTCACCCGCCAGTTGGAGGCGGGCGAGCTCGACCCCCGGCAGCGCGAGCACGCCGCGCTGCTCCGCCGCGGCGGCGAGAGCCTGGCGCGCGTGTGCGACGAGGTCCTCAACTACTCCGCCCTGGAGTACGGCGCCGGCACGCTGCAGGAGCAGCCTTTCCGGCTCGGGGAGCTGCTGGCGGAAGTGGCCGCCGAGGCCGAGCCGGGGACGTCCCGGCCCGCCGTGCGGCTGCCGGAGGGCCTGGCCGACGGATTCCACGGCGACCGCGGCAAGCTGAAGACGATCGTCGCCAATTTCGTCGCCAACGCCCAGCGCCACGCGGCCGGCGCGCCGGTGGAGCTCACGGCTGCGTGCTCCGACGCCGGCGGCGGACGGGTCGACGTCCTCATCGAGGTCGCCGACGGCGGCCCCGGGGTGCCGGCCGAGGAGCAGGAGGTCATCTT